>NZ_AYYO01000001.1 GCF_001436225.1 Lacticaseibacillus sharpeae JCM 1186 = DSM 20505
GGTGCCGGGTCTCCCCACGTCGATGCTCAGCCGGGAGGTGCCGGGTCTCCCCACGTTCGCTCGCGAACGTAGCATGTTCCCTGATCTTTTAGCACATTACGATACTGTTACGTGAGGTGTGAATTCGGTTGCTTGTTTTTATGGCAGTATATAGAAACTGCGAGTTGTTGTCTTCTGTTAAGTCAATACTTTTTGTTCAAATTGTGAAAAATATTTTGATATTCCTTGAAATTTATATAGACATCAGAATATTCATAGCGTACTATGCAAGTGTAGCCAGGTGATAGTTAACGCTTTCACAGCATGATCCAGAGTAATCAGGATTTAGGGTACGAAAAGAAACGGGAACAAGTGTTCGATTTCTTCTTGTAATCGAACGTTGCCCGTGGCAAAATTAAGTCATCGGGGAATACGGTTCAGCTTATGCAGGATCGCTCTCAGGTGCCATCTAGGTTGAATTTCCTGGGTGTACAAAAAAACAGAGGGGCTGCAGTCAGTATTGGCGTACTGGCTGCAGCCACTGCGAGATGTGATATACGCACACCACGTAGCAGCTCCTCCGTCCGGGCCATTCGACCCGTTCTATATTTTACGCATTCTGTTGCTATAAGTCCATGACTTAGCAAGTGACAAATTGCAGGAATTTAGAGCGAACGGTGACCTACCCAGATTGTACTTTCTGGCCGGGGAGATACACGTGAGTCCGTCTCAAAGTGTATCTCCTCGGTCTTTTTGTTTGGGTAGGTCAGTAGCGTCGGGTTGGTTGGTGGAACCTAGGAGGTGGCAGTATTGGAACGGCACATTTTTGACGAAGAGGATGTTGTCGCGTTAGCACATTCGGTGGTCACGTTTGATCGTAAGTTGTTGATTAATCACGGGAATGGATATTTGGTTGATCGTAGTCGCGGCACGAAGCTGCAGGTAGCAGTCATCTATCCCCGAATCCGGAAGGTGTTTGATTCACGTCACAAAGTAATTGCTTGTCGAGCGCGAAAGGCGACACGGTTGCTTGGCTAGGATTTAGAAACGTCTGAAAAATCTGCGTGCGCCATGCACGCTTGAATAAACCGAGTTCAAGTTTGTTATTTGTCAATTTCCGCCAGTGTTGCTGGTTCGCTGCAAGGAGTAGCGGGTGCGGGTGGTTCCGCGTGGTGTCTGGAGTACACTTCCAGGCAATAGATCTAGTCGGTAGCGCGCTCACTGGAGCTCTGCGCGTTTGGTATCCGCCGGCGACTGATAGCATCAGTTAATAAGCTCCGGATTAGAGTTTGCAGGGCACCGGTCTAGTCCTCGTCGGTCGCAAGATGAGGGCAAGGCGTTGTCGTAGCCGCGCCGAGATGCGTCTCGGTAGCCGTTGCGTTAGTCGGCATGAAAGAAGGTCGAGCGTCATTGGCGAGAGTAAGAAAGTCCCGGAGGGTTGGTCGGAAGGATAAAGCCAAAAACTTCCGCGTGATGGGTCATAGACCCTACAGTCAGCTTGGCAGGCACTAAAGCCAAGTGAAAGATACCTTGCACCTTGTGTGCAGAACTAAGATTTGAAAAAGTGATGGGCATTAAAGCTCTGGTTACGCCGAGATTGCTTGGCGTAGGCATATTTTCCAGACGGATGTTGTTGTAGGAGGTAAGCGGGAATGAGAAAGAGTGATCGGCAAGGCTATAAGGCTGATTCAATGGCATTCCGGCGTATAGTGAAGGATCGTCGGTGGCGGCGAATTGTTAGACTTAAACGTGCAGAGTTTACGAATGTGAGGTAGTAATCGTGATTGACAATGGATATGACTTGCCTGGTGGGTTTGATGGGGACCAGAAGCGTACTGCTTCGACGTTTGCCACCGGTTGGTATGAAAAAGATGGTGAACAACGCTATGTATTTGGTGCTGATGAAGATCAGGTCAAGTACCAAACCCGGGAGCAGTACGAACTAGAAGGCTGGAGCGTGCACGTACTAGGTTCCACGGATTGGTTTGAGCAGTCTGAGTACCTGGGCTTGGAGATTGAGGGCATCACAACGGGACATACCTTTGAAATATCAGATGAGCCGTTGCCGAGCGCTGCTGAGCTGATTAAAGAGCAGGAAGCACGCGACCGTGAAGAACATCAGTAGGTGACGAGATGAAAAAGAAAGCGCCAGTAAGGAATACGGGCCATCCGGCCACCTACCGAGAATTGGTCACGGATCTGCGAGATTTTTGTCGCGAGCGTAGTAATCCGGTGACGATTGATATGTATAAGGCCCATCGCCAAGCGGCGGGCCGCGAACTAACGACTGCGGAGCAGCGGGTCATGATTACGTTGCGACCCGGTTGCGAGGATCTTAGGGTGATGCAGAGTGCAGTGGGTGGACGCATAGTGACTACCTACAGTGTTTGAGAGATGTAAAAATGCGGACAGTTAGAAGGTATCGATGGGCCAAGTATCTGGTGTATCTAAATGTTTGTACAAATGTGGTTGCTCTAATAATCTGTTGGTCACAAATGCTGCGGGGGCTCACCACGAATTCCCTAGTTGTGGTGGTGGAACTGCTTGCGACGTGGGCGATTATTGCTGCGACGGGTGTGTCGGCTTTGAGATTGATGCCGTTGGCGAGAGTTTTCAAAGGCATTTGGCTTGATGAATAGCTGAAGGATGTTGGTAATGCTGAGAAATATGGTTACGGGGATCAGTATTGTGGTCGCTTGATCAACGGTAAGTGCAACTGTAAAACATGCTCCAAAAAAGATTGCAAGGTAAATGACCATACCCGTTGAGTCAGAGTACGGTTATGATTTTAGAAATGGAATCCACAGTGGTAGACCGTTCTTCAGTTTGATTCTCTTTAGTAACAAGTACAGTAAAACACCAATAACCGTAACAAACATTACGGCTAATTCGCTGAAGAAGTATGCTACTTCGGATTCGTTGAATCCATTGAAAAAGGCGACTAGTAATGCTTCCTTTGGCCATTTGGTAATAGTATAGGCCCGCACCAGTAGGATGAAAACTAATAGGCATATGGTAAATTCTATAGCGATTGCTAGAGTCTTCGACAAGGTGGTGTGTCTGCGTAGAAAGTGGTTTAAACGTAACGTTACATTGTGCATATTGGTACCTCAATAAGGAGTGCTATGGAGAAAAGCTACAGTCAGATTATGAAACAGAAGGTGATAACTCTTTGCTGGCTAACGTTTATACAACTGTCACTGTTGGTTTGTGACTTGGCATTTGTCAACTCTCCCAGTTGGGCTATATTTGTCAGTTGTACTGCGGTACTGAGTATTTACCTAGTCTCTGTGGAGGAGCAGGTTATGCGGGGGTGGAAAAGAAACTATTATAGCAAACCCAAAAAGCTCGATGAGTGAGGCTTTTGGGTTGATTGATGATGACTATCGCAATCAATTATACGAGTTAAGGCAATCACTTGAAACGGAAGGTTGGACGCCTTCCGCTCTGACGTTGGTGGGTTCGACTCCCACTAACGCCGTTGGCAGTGCGCAATACACTGTCGAAAAATCTTCTTCTTCATAATTTTTACTCCCTGATTTTCTCCCAGAAATCAGGTGGTTCTCGGGTCTTGCGGTAAGACAGCTGGTCCCAGCAGCAGAGCGGGTTCGACTCCCGCGAGAGCCATCGGCGGATCCATGACCGCCGGATATATCTTAAAGTCTCCCGTTGATCCGAATTACCCCAAAATAATCCGGATCAATTCCTGTGTCGGTAGCTCAATCGGTAGAGCAAGGATGAAAAGACGACTAACTCGCTGCGTGGTGACATGCGGCGCTACATCCTAGATATGCGAGTTCAATCCTCGATCGACACGTTAGCCAAATTAGAAAGAAGGTGGATCGATGAAGTTTTGGCGAGTAACACAACCGCGTTTCGCGGTGATTGCAGCCACTTCCCTTGAGGTGGCAAACGCCACGTATCAGCAGGCGCTCGGCATACCGGCGCGCGACGCAACTCAAGAAACGGTGAGCGACGTTTTGACGTTGATGATCCACCGAATTTCTGACTAGGCGACCTTTGATCAGCAAGTTCAAGAACTCGTGCGGGCCATCAACACAGCCCAGGAGCGAGACATTCTGGCACTGGAGGTGACCAGTAATGACTAACGGAAAGAGTTTCTATGCTATCCGCAAAGCATTGCTAGTTTCGGATAGAGTGCTGTTGCTGATGGGTAGTGCTTACTGTATGGTGAAGATGTTCAGTGGTCGCTTGCTGTGGTATTTAGCAGCCGTGGCGCTGTTGTTGGGATTCGCGGCACTGGGTAGCCGTGAGGATTGAGAAATGGGGAAGAAAATATGATTGCAAAGAAGATTATTGCCGGGACACTGACTATCGCTAGCAGCTTCCTGCTGGTCGCGTGCGGGTCGAAGACGGCAGCCAAGCCAACTACACAAGATGATGCTAAAAAGTCGCTGACGGCGCTTACAAAAGACGTCAGCGAACTCTATGCGTCTACCAAGTACGAGATGCCTGCAGTTAAGCTTAGCAATGCCAAAATCGCGACGGCCACGAAACAGTACGCCAAGACGTACAAGCTCCGCGGGGACCTCAGCAAGGCTAAGAAGCACACCCTGAAGGTAGCCAAGAAGCGTATCGCAACCGCGAAGGCCATGCTGGCGGTGAACACTGAAATTAATACCGCGCTGGGCGACAAGCAGGTGATCGATGCTAAGTACAACGACGCTGATCTCCAGAAGGCGGTCGCTGACCTGAAGCGGGATGCACCAAAGTTCGTAAAGTCACTTGATGCCAGTCTCAAGACCATTTCTTCTGAAGAGGCTGCTATCAAGGCGGTCAATGCCGCGAAGGCTACAAAGACTGACGCCAAGAAAATTGACGCGGCCAACAAGGCAGTCAAGACGGTTAGCGTCAAGGCGTTCCAGGACGCGTACCTGAAGCAGGTGCCAAAGGTTGCGGCAACGTCAACCGATAGCAGTAAGCAGACCACCAGCGGTAGCTCAACCGGCACGGTCGCAGCAAGCAACCAGGGTACGAACAGCTCAACTGGATCCACGAGTAGCACGACGCATTCAACCTCTACTGGGAGTACCGCACGGACTACTCGCTCGACGGGTACGACGTCTACACGCAGCACGACATCTCGTGGTACCGGATCAACGGGTATAACGTCAACTCGGCGCAGCAGCACTGGGGCGACAAGTCGCACCACGAGTAGCACCACGAGTAGCACGACGCACTCAATGGCTCCTTCACGGCCCGCTACAACCAAGACAACTAGCAGTAGCAAGCGCAGCAGCAACGGCTTCCGACGCCACTGAACATGGCGATGTGGGTAATGGACACACATGGGAAGGTGGTACCTGGGATCCATCTGGTAACTAAATAACCAAGGCGTAGCCGTTAAAAGCTACGCCTTTTTTGGTATAATAATTGGTGCATAAGTTTTAAGGGCGGTGGCTAAGGAATACCCGTAAGGTGGTGGTTCTATGGGAACATGGAACAAATACTGTAAAGGAACTTTAGTCGATGACTGTTTATCAGGCATTGTCGCTGATGTTGACGTTCGGTCTGTTGATCGCTGCGCTCAACAAAAACGACAAGTAAAAAGCCGCCCCGTTAGAAACTTTGGCGAGTTTCGGGACAGCTAGAAGTAGTTTAACGTAACGAGCCACCGCTCTTAAAGCGGATTGCAGGGAGGACGTGTTCGAGCACGTCCTCTTTTTATGTCTCAATTATAGCACACAACGACGAAACGCGAGAATAGCTAAGAGAATTTCTGCTATACTAGTGGAGCAGAAGTGAATATGAGCGGTGGTACTTTCTAAGTGAAGAGGGTGGTCGCTATGGTGTAAACCAGAAGCAGCCTAAATCTAAACGAAAGGAGTGTACCTTTGCATGTCGTAGCGCTGGTAACAGCGTTCGTACTTGTTTGCTTGTACTGTGCTCGGCGGATTCTGAAATCTGCTACGCGGACGTTGTCCGTAGTAGTTGGATTACTAGAAGTAGCCACCGCAGTCAAGCAAGCCTGGAAGAAATTTCGGGAATGAGGACAAGCAAAAACGCCGCTGAATACTTTGGCAAGTCAGATGCGGCGTTGAGCTGTTCTTAATCTAATTGGCCACCGCTCTTAAAGCGGCTGTAGGGACGTGTGCTAGCACGTCCTCTTTTTATGCCTTAATTATAGCACACAACAGAAACAAATCATCTAAAAATACTCAGGCACGTAGCCAACCAGAATCACTGGTAGCTACGTGCCTTTTTATTTGGAGGCAAGTAAATGCGAAAACAAATCTGGTTGAACCGTTCAGGAACATATTACACCCCACGGGGCGGGGGGACACATGACCGGAAGCGCGACGTAACTCACGTTTGAAAGAAGGAGAAACGTATGAAGATTTTACATTCAGCTCCGTTTCGGAAAATGGCGAAATGGGGTCTGATCGCGGCGGCAGTGCTCGCGGGAGTAACGGCAGCAACAAAGCCGAATGCTACGCAAGCTGCTGCGCCAAAGATTGTTAATAATGGGCAAGCATCGTATTTGGGTACCACGGTTGGTAATTTCACTGTAAACGGGGTTCAAGCCTTCTGTATGCAACACAGTAAAACAACTCCTGGAACGGGGGCCAAGTATGGTGCGCTGAGCCCTTACGACAACCCATCCATTCAGGCAGTACTTTACTACGGCTGGGGCGGCCCAAAGAACATCTTCAGTAACAAGACTCAAGGGATTGTCGAGACCAGCTTAGCTTTGAGTCACTTCTACTCTGGCACAACCGTACGTGCGAATGGATCCCACAAAGGTGCACTCACTCTAATTAAGCACGGTAATGCAAAGGATGCACCAGATGACAATATTTCGATTAACGGCAAGCGAACCACAGTTACTCTGACTACTAAGTTGAGCGGTAGTGTTCAAAAGTCGACGACTGCAACTTTTAACGCATCGACAGCCAACAGTATCAGCTTTAAAGTCCCTTCCGGTATGAAGTTTGTGAATGAAACTACCAAAGCGACTGCTACGAACAAAAGAGTGACGGTAAAAGGGGGGCAAAAGTTCCATTTTGAAGCCGCTCTTTCTTCTTCTGCATCGCTTAGTTCTGGGTCACTGGCAGGAACGGTAAAGAATTATCAACCATTACTCGCTAAACCAGCAAGTAGTGGATTGCAAGTGTTAGGTTACGGGCACTGGTGGACTGACCCTACTCAGAAGGTGTCCTTCAAGGTCGCTTTCAAACAGCAAATTCAGTACGCCACAATCAAGTTGGCTAAGACAGGTACTGACCCCGTAACTGGTACTAGTAAGGCGTTAGCGGGTGTTAAGTTCCACCTGACTAAAGGCGGCAAGTCTTACGGTGACTACACTACCGATTCAAAAGGTAATTTCAGTTTCAAGAAAGACATCAAGACTCTAACAGGTAACTGGACCTACCAGGAAACCGCGACAGTTGCTGGATACACGATTGATAAGACCGTGCACAAGTTTACCGTCAAGGCGACTGACGCTGGTAAAACCATTACCCTCAAGGCTAACAACAACCTGACGCCAGAAACCGTGCACACCACAGTTACCACGGACGAAGGCACCAAGAAGGAAATGCCTAAGAAGAATGTCACCATCACTGACACGGTTGCTTACGAAAATGCCGTAATTGGTAAGAAGTACACGGTTAGCGGTGTGCTGATGGACAAGTCCACCCGTAAGGCGCTCCTCGATGACAACGGCAAAGAAGTCACGAAGGAAATCACGTTCACGGCAACCAAGGCCAACGGTACCATCGACGTGCCATTCACGTTCGACGCTTCCTTGCTCTCTGGCAAGACTGTCGTAGCATTTGAAACTCTGTCTCGTGACGGCAAGCAAGTCGCAGCTCACCAGGACATCGATGACGGTGGCCAAACGTTTGACTTCTACGAAGTTGATGAAATCAAGCTGCACAAGGTTGATACAAACGGTAAAAACCTCTCCGGCGTTAAGTTCGTCATTGCTGCAAGCAAGGCTGACTTGATTGCTGGTAAGTATCTCCGCCTCGCTGCTGACGGCAAGACCGTGCTCTTCCCAGTTCAGGCCGGTTACGATGCTGCCAAGGACTACGTTGCTACGACTGATGCAGATGGTAACGCCGAATGGGTCAACATCTTGAAGCCTGAAAGCAAGACCGACCGTAACTACTTCTTCAAGGAAATCAGCACTGACACCGATCACCAGCTGATGACCAAGGCTCCAGCAATCACCGCCGGCGACCAAGGCCGCGACGTACCTACCAAGGTCGTTAACACGCCTAAGACACCACTGCCTGTAACTGGATCCAACGAAGCAAGCACCGCGAAGGTTGTTGCACTGGTTGCGATGGCACTTGTAGCACTCGCAGCCGCTCTGTACATGGGCGGCCGCAACGAAGAAAAGGAATAAGGGGATACAAAATGGAGAAATTTCGAGTAGTACCACGCTTCACTCAATTCACGAAGAAAGCAATCGTTGTAGGCGCGCTGATTATCGTTTCTGGGTCTTCTGTGATGACGACAACCAGCTTGATCACCGGCACCCCGGTCCACGCGGCGGCCGAACAGGAACTGTCACCAGACGGTGACTTCACCCGCGTTGCACCCGCAACCGTCAACGTCACGCTGCACAAGGGAATGACCGAACAGACCCCTGCCGACGCCAAGAGCAACAACATCTCTGCATCGGCTACCAAAAACGGCAAGCAGGGCTCGATCACAGCTGACGGCGAAACGCAGGACTGGAATAACGACACTGAGAACTACAATCCCGCTTTGTATGGGAAGGTTGGTTACACTGCTTATGACATTACGGCGGTAGCGAAGGACGTTACCACGGATGGCATCAAAGCAATCGGGGCCTCAATTCAGGCATCACAGGCTGCTGGCAAGCTCGCGGATAACGAGTACATCAAGGGTGCAACCAAGGTCATGCCAGAGCAGTTCATGACGACCACTAACACCACGACCTTCCAGAACTTGGCCGCTAGTGATGACACGTCCGAACACCATGTTTGGGCGTTCGTGGAAACGACGCACGCGAAGGGCCTGGTTACCCAGATCTCCGCGCCAATCGTTGCGGCATTGCCACTGACCAACAAGGCCGGGAACAAGTTCCAGACGGATTCCCAGCTCTACCCTAAGAACATCGTGCAGAAGTTGACCTTCAGCCTCATCAAGCACGGTGATTCTCCATCCGGCGACGGCAAGACCACCTTCCTGCCGGGTGTTGCTTTCCAGCTGTACAGCGGTAAGCCAGGTTCTGGTACCCCAACTGGCACCCAGGTCACCACGGATGCTAACGGGAAACTGACCGTCTCCGGTCTTACCGTCGGCAGCTACTACTTCGTCGAAGTTGCTTCCGGCGACGTGGCCGACATCGACGCTGACCAGGAAGGCACTTACCTGATGGGGGCCGACGCGCGGAACGACAGCGCCAACAAGCTCAACTTCACGATTACTGATGCCGGTGTGGATCCAACCACGCTGCACGCCGACATGATGAACTACCACGCTCCTGACATGCACAAGACTTTGGAAGCTAGTGACACCAACTTCAACTCCAGTTTTACTGAAGGGACGCTCGCCAGCTTCAAGACCACCATTCACACGCCAAACGACATCAAGGGCGGCAAAGGTAGTGAAATCGGCGGCGAATCCTACATCACCGAACCTTACGGGGTGTTCCAGGGCTCTGATACGGCAGACGAAGGTCTGACCTGGGTCCGGTCCGAAAGTGACTTCCAGGCGGTCGAACCAGACGGTACCGTACTGAAGGAAGGCACCGACTACACGTTGACCGACAAGGACAACGGCCGCGGCTACGATATTCAATTCATCCGTGAAGATGGCAAGGTTTCCGACACCGTGGCCAAGTACCAGGGTCAGGAGATTACCTTGACCTACAAGATGGTCGTGGACAATGACGCTGTGATCGACAAGGCGCTCTACAACACCTTTGACTTGGCATACCAGAACCACCCAACCAACATTGGTAAGCAGCACGTCCGTCACATCATCCACAAGGTGCCCGTATACACCTACGGGGCTAAATTCGTGAAGAAGTCTACCGGACTGTTTGGTACCGGCGTTGCCGACACCAAGCTCCAGGGCGCGCAGTACGTCGTGCAAAACAGTGATGGTAAGTATTTCAACGGGTTTGCTGACGGGGCCGACGATGACTCCACGGCTGAAGCGCAGTGGGTCGATAAGCTCAGCGACGTCAAGGAAGGCGTGCTGACTTCTGGCGAAGACGGTAGCTTTGAAATTAAGGGTCTCCACACTGGCGATTACGTACTGCACGAAATCAAGGCACCAAAGGACTACCAGCTCAACACCAAGGACCTCAAGTTCCGCGTTGAGAAGGGGACCTACACCAACACGGTTTACACCGCGCGCGATGATGCTAAGACCATCTTGCCTGTTACCGGGTCCAACGAACGGACCGCACTGGCAGTTGCTGCAGTGACCTTTGTGGTTGTAGCGGCAGGTGCCGGGACTTACGTTGTCATCAAGAAGCGCAAGAACGCAGCTGACTAGCTATGGCAGATACGACATCTAAGCACCGCGCGAGAACGTGGATTGTACGAATTCTGATTGGTATTTGTCTGGTAGTAGCAGCGGCCGCCGCCCTGTATCTTGGCCGGGCCGGGTACAAGACGTACTCGACCTACAAACAGCAAGAAACGGCTTTGGCGAAGCTCGACATGACCGCCACTGGTAGTAACCAGGAGCTGAAGGGGAGCAAGTCCAACATCGACCTGCAAAATCAGCAGCTCAAGGTGATCGCTGCGGTGGTTATTCCGAAAATCAAGGTAACGTTGCCGGTCTTCAGCACGGACACGAATGCTGCGCTGGATATTGGCGCGGGGCTGATGAGCACCAAGTCGCCCGTTGGCGGGGTGCCATCGCACACGGTACTCGCCGGGCATACCGGCAAGTACGAACCGCTATTCGACAACGTGCCGCAGCTGCGGCGGGGCGACCCAATTTATCTGCGACTGGCATCTGGTAAGACGCTGGAGTACAAGGTGACAAGCAAGACGACACGGAGCCCCCGCGACGATACTGACTTACAGATCGAGCCGGGTAAGGATCTCTTGACGCTCTATACTTGTTACCCCTACCCACAGCTGACTCACCGGATGCACGTCCACGCTAAGCGTGTTGCTTATGATGGTCGATTTGCTGTTGCTAAACCATGGTTTGCTTGGATTTTTGACCACGCCGCACTGCTTGGCAGCGTACTTGCTGCTGCATTGGTAGTGCTACTGACGTGGATCCATTCCAAGCGGAAGGAGGAAAAGCGTGATTAAAACACGTTTGAATGCCGGCTTAGTCACTATGCTAAGTACGGCACTTTTAGTATCCGGGCCGGTGCTGCAGGTGAGCGCGGCGACTGACGACGCGCAGCCGACAGCCCAGCAGGCGTCATCGACGTCCGACAAGGACACAGCCGGTGACACTACCGCAACCGCGCCCGATGATGAGACTGTTGATGAAGTGGTCAAGGGTGAAACTCAGAACGTGGAAGCTCAGCCGACAAGCACTGAAGAGGCGCGCACCCAGACACTGGAGATTCACCAGGTCATTAGTAAACAGTCCTCGACTGCAAGCACGATGGCCAACACGTCCGTCCAGGGCGTCAACGGTTCAACGTGGCGGGTCTACGAAATTACAGACCAGCTGCAGGCGGCCATGAAGCAAGTAGGGAGTAACCTGGATGCAGTAAGCGTTCATAGCGCTGTCTACGAGAAGCTCAAGAGTGAAAACTACGACACCAGTAGCCTGAAGCTCGTTGATTCAGGGACGACCGCTAATGTGGACGGGACCGACGGGGTCTTCCAGACGACCGTCACCGTTCCGGCCCACCAGTACCGGGCGTTCTTGTTCGTCAACACGGCGGTGCCCGAGTACACCACTAAGGCCGACAACGCCGTGGTGATCGCACCGCTCGCTGACGAAGAGGGTAAGATTCCGGACAAGATGGTGATTCAGCCTAAGAGTAACACGCTTCCAAAGCCTACGCCTAAGAAGCTCACTCAGACCGACCACCAGTACAACGGGATCCTCGGCGTCATCGGGGCTGCAATCGTTGCACTGGCTGGCTCACTGTTCTTCTTCCGGAAGAAGAAGACGAACTAAATGGTACAATGTAAATCTGGTTCAAGAATGAGAAGACCTCCCGCAAATTGATGCGAGAGGTCTTTTTTGGTTGCTGCAGACGGTTCCGTCGATTCCAAAATCGACGTCGGCGGTTCGACTCCCCGGGGCGGTATTTATCCTAAATATGAAAGGAACATGATTATGAAGTTTAATGATATTTGCAAAGAGTTTGTACTTTTAAAACCAATATTGTGGGGGTTGACATCTGCGCTTGTAATTACCACTGCGCTAGATTTAAGCGCGGGTGTTATTGGACTTGGTATAGGTGGTTTGGTTATGACAGGAAAGTTCGTTTACGATTCGCTAATTCCTGATCTTAAAAAATAATGCCTTTCAATTTCGCGTTACTTAAACCAGGAGCTAAGAAAACCGATCATTAATTTAAAAACATGAATTAACGGTTCTGGAAATTTGTAGCACATGGATAACGCCATGATTGCAATCGTACCGAAAAACTGCTTCCAGAAGGATACAGCTGTTTGCGGAGCCAGGAAGAATGTAATCCTCTTGCGGAATAAATATTTAAGTGCCTTGAACCCATCAATAATTTGAAAAACAACGTACATTAAAATTATCAGCAGCAAAATAAAAGGTACAAAGGTTTCTGGAGTTCGTGCAAGTGAAGTCCAAAGTGATTCAACAAGTGGAAAAACACCGGATAACAACGTGGATAGATTTGTAAAACGCACACGTCCACCGGCATCAACAATGTTTGACAGTAATGCAGCCGGTGTGGATATGGTCCAAAAAATCACAATAAAGCTTATAATCCGAAGCGTGTTGATGGTTACAAAGAACCCTTCGTGGGCAATACTGAAGCCGTGATTAACCTTGTATAGCAAGTATAGGGACATGACAAGATAAAGGAGACTTGTAATCAAAGGTACAAACGCAATTAATGGATAGAAAATGAAAATAGCTAGCCCAACCAGAACGGCAAATACCTGCAGCATAGTATCTTGGTCGGTAGTGTTAGCATCGCTTTTTTGAGTAGTAGTGCTTGACCGTGTTGCGTAGATATTTGTGCGGCTGTTGTCGATGTGCACAGAATTGTCAGTGGCTGGTTGTGACTTTTTAAAAATGGTGAAAAAGGTGATGATAGTAGCAATGTTTGCGAGTAATGAAACGTAAGCTACGAAAGCTGAATTGCTTAGATTGTTCATACAATAGGACCTCTTTAGTGATTTGTGTTATGGGAAAATAGTTGACAAATTTCTCGTTTGCGCGTGATGTTTCTGTCAGCCGTTTCAACAATTTGTATTATACCAGTGCCAAAATTGGTTTCATGACACCCGACGGGCAGAAAACGGTGACACGTGAACGTCTTCTCGACACTGTGATTCAATCATGCCAGAAACATGCGAGCGGAGATTAGAGAGTTGAAATGCGAAATGTGAATAACTCTAGTGATTGTCTTACCCCTGATTGGCGTGAGGATTACTTTTTTGCAACCAATTCAGGAGCTTTGAAATGGTGGTAGGGCAAAGCGGGTCGTCGTTGCAGTCGGTAAGCAACATCACCACGTAAACGTTTCTGTCGATTCCAAAATCGACGTCGGTGGTTCGACTCCCCGGGGCAGCATTTATCGCAAATAATTTTCTTTATAAAAGGGTGATATATATGGCGGTCGGCCCTAAAATGATAACAACGTAGGAGGTGTAGGCGTTGGTAAAAAAGTTTTATGCGAAATTAACGCAGAGTGCTAATGATGACCCAAACGGTGGGGAAACTGTTGACGCTTTTCAAGCACTGAAGTTAGTGGATAGCGCGGAGATATTTACGAAACCTAAGGAAAAAGGAACCCTTTTCGACATTGAAACTGGATTAAGGGTGCGTCCGTTTACTGGGCGAAAGACCAAAAACGATCGGGGATTACCGTACTTTAGTTTTTATCCGAATGAGGATAGTCCACTAAAAGGATTAGCCAATTCTGTTGAGTGGAGTGACGAGCTTAAACTGTTTATCAGAGCTTTTGAGCATATCAGCAAATTCCAGATTGAAGAATATGATGAGCCACCAGTCTACATTTTTCCATCTAACATGCGAAAACTAATTTCTGTCAGTGCAGGATCGTCATTCTATGTTCTTAAATTCCTGGTTGAAATCGGGGAAACACAGCCATACTCTAACGCGTATCTTTATAATTGTAGACTTGGAATTTAATTAATAGTAACCAGCAAGCCCACTCCTATAAAAAGGAAAGAGTTAGCCGAAGTTGGAATTCCGGTTTTTCTGGCGAAAGCGCAAATACCAAAATATATTCAACTTCCAGACATAATCGACACGGATCAGCAATTTAGTGCTATAGCCCGAGAGATTCAAGACACTTACGAACACCGGAATTATAGGCTACAAGGAAGGTTTGTCAATGAAATCTACACGTTACCAGAAAATTTGGAGAAGTATACGACCTTGAAAAACTATGAAGACCAGATTCGAGAACTTACGGGTAAAATTGCAAATCTGAAAAGAGAGTGCTCTGCAGAGGAAGAAGCGCTACGCTTACGTTCATCGCAGTTGGAGAAGCAACGTCAAGCAACTGCGGTTGAGAAGGAACGTTGGAAGGCGTACAGACAGCACATTGATCATTATGATCAACTTGAGAGGCGTAATGGCGAACTGAACAATACTGTGGAAAGGCTGGCTGATAAGTGTAGCAAGCTTGAGTCCAGCAAAAACAGTGTGGAGGAAACAAAACATAGTTTAGAACAAAGTAAGAGACAACTCGAGCAGAGCAATACTAGGCTTGAACAGAGTAACAATAAGCAGGCAACCAAGATACAGCAGTTAATGACGGAACTTGAAGAAAGCAAGAAATCCTGGTTTAGTCGGCATTTTGGAAAGTAGATAGCAATTAGAATGCAGCCATCAGGCTGCTTTTTTAATGAGGTGAAATGATGGAATCAAATGAAGTTGAAAAATTCAGAGCAGAGTTGGCTACTTGGGAAAACAAAAAACAGATTTTAGATGGGCAACTGGAATGGGTAGATCAAGAATTAAAGGAAGCTGACAAGGAACTCTTCGAGGCAAAGGTGAAACGAATTGCGGCAGGCGAAATATGTGACGTCAGTTTTGAGCGCCTAATGAGGAATACGGGAATCGTTAAATCCTTCTATGACAAGCCGAGTGATGAAGGCTAGCAAGGCCAAGTAAGGAGGCAGCGCTATGAAACGCAGGCTAAAATGGTTGGCAGCAGTTGTCCTACTCCTGATTGGTGTGGGACTTATTTTTTTGCAACCGGCCCAGGAACTTTGGAATGGCGGTGGGGCAAAGCAGGAAGCCGCCGCTGCCGTTAAGCAGTACCATCACGGCGGCAAGAAGCGTCCCGTGGGTGCTGTGCTGTCGATGCCGTCGGTTGGGCTTGAGTTGCCAATCTACAAGTCACGCGCAGATCTCAACTATGGTGTTTACACAGAACTGGTTGATGAAAAGCCATCAACGGCCCCAGGAGACAACAACTACGTCTTGGCGGGCCACTCCTCCTACGTGCCAACGGTTTGGCTGAGTCCTATGTTCAAGCTCACGACCGCTAACGGTTATGTGCGGAACGCCAGCGCCCCGTATCGCCCCAACGACTACCAGGGGGGTACGGGCAAGCCTGGCAACATCATCATTTACACCAAGCAAGCCACGTACACGTATCGTGCGGACAAGGCGTACACGGTGCGCGGCAATGATGACAGCATTCTTTCGGATTCAGCGGTAGGTAGTGCCAAGCAGATTCATGTGTTCACTTGCCCACGTCACATTAACCACCCACCGTTCCGCTACGTGGTCCAAGGGTCACTGATCAAGGTGCAGCCGACTGCGGCAGGACGTCGGGCGGGCGTGGATATGACGCTGACGACTAAGACGCAGACCACGTACCACAGCGGTACGCTCAGCATAAACTGATAAATGAAAAAGGCCGTTGTCCGAAGACGATGACCTTAGTAGAACAGTTAATCTTACTTGAAATTATCAAGCCAGAGAGAAAACTTCAATCCGACTACAATCACAAAGCTTGCAGTGATTTTCTTGAGTGCTTTCATGGTTCAATCACCTCCATTGTTGTTCGCTGACTAACCAGCGTGTGGAGATTCTACCAACTTGAAAATCAAATTCGCGTCTTTACGTTCCGCGTACTATTGCGGGCACTCAGCAGCAACTAACAAGCCGATTGTTAATATGAAAAGTGGGGTAACTTGTCCTTACTTCAGCGAGAAAGTTACCCCACTTTTTGGGAGAGGTTGGTTAAGATTATTAGTCCAGAGAACCACCAGGTGAAAATAACGATGACTAATACAGCACAGCAGCAGTTGAATGAAATCAAGGCAGCAACGGGTGAGCGAACATCAGAACTCATTCGCCGGTTGATTCAGCAGGAGGCTTTATTGATTCGAGCGGGGTTCATGCCCGGGCACAAGCAGTAGGGACGAGGAGGTGTAGCCGTGTCCTACAAATTATATCCGTACCAGGAACAGATCCTGGTACAAGTCAGAAAATCTTTTGATGAAGGGAAGCGGCGTTTGCTGATTGTCTCGGCTGCCGGTTCGGGGAAGTCCGTAATGATTGCGCACCTAGTGCATGAGTACGCTGAACGGGGGCAACATGTGCTGTTCATGGTGCACAAACGCGAACTGTTGGATCAGATTCGAGGCAGCATGGATGCTGAAGGTATTCCTCCTGAGTTAGTAACGGTCATGTCAGTGCTGAAGGTTAGCCATCGACTGACGAAGATTCAGGCCCCCGCGTTGTTAATCACAGATGAAGCTCATCATGGTAAGGCTAAGTCGTACATGAATGTGTACGACTATTTTAGTGATGTTCCGCGAATTGGGTTCACTGCCACGCCAGTACGGCTTAATGGTGAAGGCTTTAGTGATGTGTATGACGCCATCATCGAGGGCCCAACCGTTGAGTGGCTCGTGCATAACCATTTCTTGGCTCCCTTCAAGTATTACTCACTACCGCTGATTGATCGCGGCAAGCTCAAAAATGAACGTGGTGAGTACACGAACCAGTCAATTAGTATGGCTCTAGCCCAGACACGGACCGTGTTCGGTAGTGTCGTGGATACGTACCGCAACAAGGCCGACGGTCAGCAAGCCATTATGTATGCGCATAATGTCGAGTATTCGCAGCGGTACGCCAAGATGTTCAGTGATGCCGGGATTCCAGCAATCCACGTCGATGCAAAGACGCCACAAGCTGAACGAGACAGGATTATGAGTGGGTTCCGCGAGCACAAGTATCGCGTGTTGTGCAATGTGGATCTCGTGAGCGAAGGATTCGACGTGCCTGATTGCAATACAGTGATCCTTCTACGACCCACGCAGTCGCTGACGCTGTTCGTGCAGCAGTCAATGCGCGGGATGCGATACCGGCCCGGCAAAACGTCAATCATTATTGACCATGTAGGTAACTACCTATTGCACGGTCTTCCGGATACCGCCCACGCCTGGAACCTAGACGGACTGAAGGAGTATGACGAGCCAAAGGCGGATACCTGCAGGCGATGCATGGCGGTAGTGGAGCAGTGGGAATACCAAGAACTAGAAGAGGGCAAGTACCGGATCTGTCCATACTGTGGGTGTCGGAAACTAATTAAGCCGGTGGTGCCGCCGGAGCCACGAAATGAGTCTATGACTGAAAATGACGACGTTGAGCTGGAAGAGGTCGATCAAGATGAGTTCCGGATGTTGGAACTCAGAAGCCTAGCTAAACGGCAACATAAGCTCTACGCGAAGCGCCTGCTGTACATTGCACAGATCTTCGTTGCCCGTAATCGGGTGGCAGAGCATGACGGGAAGAAGCTCCCGTATCACTATCCGGTTTTCTTTGCCGCGCGGCAATACGCTGAGCTTAACAAGAACGCACGAATGAACGATCCAAGATTGAAATACGATATTAAAGCGTTGGCTGATACGTTCGGCTATGAGTATCACTTTGATGCTGATGGCATGACTAGATATTTGGCCAAGCTGATTCATAAGCAGTAGCCGCAAAGGATTATGCGGGTTCGATTCCTGCAGGCGGCGTTGGCGTTTAGCCACAATATATGGACTTTCGGTGCGGTGAACCGGGGTCAACCGATTGGAGGTATATCAACCGCTCCCGTGACAGGGATTGAAATATATGGAGGTAATTAGGATGGCGAACCTACACGGTATCGAAATCCCTGAGAGTGTTCTGGTGCAAAAACAGTTGCCCTCACATACTGCGGGACATAACGGCGTTTCGGTTGAAGAAATAAGCCTGCTAGTTCGCGCGAAGTACGTGGGTAAGCAGTATCTGGTTGCCAGCAACTTTGTTCCTGGACGCATGATTAGGGTAGTGAGCGAGGATCGTAAGCATCAGCTACTACTAGAGGTGCACCGGTGCCAGGTGACGACTCGGGGGGATTTACACATACAAGCATACAAGGTACAAGGATACCCAGAAAGCTGGGTGAAAGGAGGTGATAAGGATGACCGGACTTAATTTAACAACCAAGCCAAGTGAAGTTGTGCCCCGCCCGTTTATGCGCGTGCTGCATAGTGACGATAACTCAATCACGGTGCTCATTCGCCGTGAAAACCTGGAACGCAAGCCGAGCCAGTTAGCGGGTGTGTCGCTATACGTGCTAGCGCGTAAGGGCTGGAAACTCTACCCGCCACGGACCAAACTAGGTGTGGTCACAGAGGTCCATCCAGTGTCCAAGCGCGGATTGTCTATCACGGTTGATCGCTGGGCGGAATAAGAGCGGCGGTACGCAGCGTCACAATCAATATTAATAGCAACTACATAGAGGGTCGGCGAATGCCGGCCTTTTTGCGTTGCTGAAGGAGGAACAAGGATGGCAGTAAAGAAAAAGCCCAGGACGCGGCAGGATGAGAGTCGCGAACTACTGACAGCGGTGCTCAAGCTGAAGGGCGTGACGTACGAGGATTGGCTGGATCAGCAGGTGCAAGCAGAGATTGAAGCGAACACCGAACTGATTGTTAAAGCTCTACTCGCACGAAGCAGTGAAGTTAAGGAGGAAACGGAATAATGGACGGTATTGTTAATGCATTTAATCAGGCAATGACGTGGATGCTGGCGATTGGGCTGCCCGCGTTTGGTGTGTTTTTCGGTGTCAGAGCCTTTCAGCTGATGAAGGGCGGTCGTGATGATGTTGAAGGCGCGAAAAAGGGTATGGAGCACGCGGTAATTGGCGCAATCCTACTGATTGGCGCAAAGGCGCTCACGTCATACGTTTGGACTAAAATTCATTTCTAGCTTGGGGGCGATTACTGATGTACGTCGAGTTCGATGCAAAGCGGCGGTTGAAGCGCATGTTGCCCAAGAAGCATTTCTCATTGCATGATGCCCAGGCGCAGGTAGTTGAAGCGGAGCGAGTGGCCCGGCAACAGGGCTGGCAGGACGAGGCGCTAATTAATCTGTGTGAAGACAGTGGCGCGTTGGTTTATTCCGAAGTGCTGGAGTTTGGCCACGACTACACGTACCTCAGTAATTTGCAACTGATTGTGCAGCATTCATTCGACACGGTTTTGAAAGATGCTGCAACAGAAGAGGAAAAGGCTGCGTTGCAGAAGCAAATCCGTGATGCGATTGAAGCTGAGAATGCGCCCAAAGGTGATCCTGTTCCAGCAGAACCAGATGAGTACGTGGAACCGCAGGAAGTGGTGCTGCAGGCGGCACATACGCCGGTGGCTAAGAAAAAAGAGCATAAGCCAAGACGTAGCTGGCACTTGCCACGATTCCATTTACCCCACATTGTCCTGCCGCACGTTCCCGTAAAAGCTATTGGTACTGTATTAGCGACGCTAGTTGTTGCTGCGGCCTTGATCGGTATTGTGGTTTATGCCAAGACAAGACCAGCTCCCGCGCCACCGACCTATGCCACGCTCATTGAGAAAGGGAAGTATCTGCAGGCGGGAAATCTTTACCCGGATAAGCGCGCCGCGATTGAGAACAAGCTAGTGAAGAAGAATGAGGTATCCGACCTGAAGCGGTTTGTGGCCAAGTATCCTACTGCAGATGGCCGTTTTGATCTGGCGTTTATTTATAAGCAGTACGCGCGGGTCGTCACGGCTAGTCAGAAGGCCAGCATGACGAACACCCGAAAGGCCAAACTTGCGGTGGCGTACTACCAGGAGCGTCAGTATGATCAGGCGAAGCTACTCAACGAGCAGCTTGGCAGTCAACAGTTTAGCAAGCTCATTGCCTTGGGGTACGTGAGTGATGCTCAGTTTGATAAAGCTACCGCGCTCAATACGCAGCTGAAGGATCCAACCATCAGCAAAGCTATTGAAGTAGGAAAGAAGTACCAGGCAGCCATTGTCGAATATAAGAAGCAAGCGAGCGATTCGAAGCGCACCGCGGCTGAACGTGCCGAGGCTAAGCAGAATGTCGCGACCTTTGAACAGCAACTCAAATCATTTAGGAGGTAATCACGTGAATAACGAAGAAACACCGGAACCAAAGCGCAGCAACAAGCGCAAGTTCGCATACTTGTTTATTGCAGTCACGGTGTTAGGGACAGGCGTTGGCTTGTATAGCTGCTCGAAAGACAGCCAACCGCATCACGACAAGTCTAGTCTCAAAATGAACATCAAGTCGAAAAGCGTACGGAAGTCGGATAAGTCGTCCGGATTTGTTGAAAAGAAAGCTGATAAGACCAAAGACGACGCGACTAATGATGTGTTAAATGAGGCTCTTGGCAGCAGCAGTCAGTCCGGCCAGACCATCGACGATATTATCCAGACCGCACTCGGCGGCGATGGAGATACTGATAATGGATTGGCAGTTCTTGGTGGAGACCTGGACAATCAGCTCGCGGCGGCTGACGCGCTGCTTACTAGTGGCAAGACCAACAAACTCGTTGCATTAGCGGATCAGGCTGTTAAGGAAGATACACCCACTACTGATACGAGCATCGTTGACACGAACACAAATGCAACGCCAGACGGCGACGGCAACACTGGTTCTAACGGGGGCACCACTGGTACACCAGATGATGGTGGTAACACCGGCTCTGGTACGGATACACCGGTCACGCCACCAATTAGTGGTAACACCAACATGCGACCAATCTTGCAAGTGCCAGGGAATAAGACCGTCGTTGCCGGGTCCGCATTTGACCCATTTGATGGTGTTAATGCGTATGACGCGGAAGACGGGGACCTGAACGGTGGCGTCGTTGTCGACGGCAAGCTCGACACGGACAAGCCAGGAACCTACAACCTGACTTACTCAGTCTTTGATTCGCAGGGACGTGAGGTCATGGCTAGCCGGACGATTACCGTCATCAACACCGCGCCAACGCTGGGGAATAGTTCTAGCAACCAGATTGATATTGGTTCAGATTTTGATCCAATGGCGGGTATTAAGTCCAATGACAAACAGGACGGTAACCTGACCGACAAGGTCAAGGTTACTGGCAGCGTAGATACCAGCAAAGCGGGTACTTACGAACTAACCTACACGGTCACGGATACCAATGGCACGACCAGCACTTTACACCGAAAAGTTACGGTAGCCATCAAGGACGCTGAGTTCTCTGGGGTTTCTGACACTACGATTGAAGCAGGCACGTCTTTTGATGCAAATGAGGGTGTGAGCGTCGCTGATAAGTACGACGAAACCAATACCGCGTTCAGTGTAGATGGCACCATTAATCCGGCAAAGTTGGGCAAGCAGGCTCTGACCTACAGCCACACCGATAAGTGGGGTCACACGACCAGTGCTACGCGGACAATCACGGTAACACCTGAGAAGCCAGAACTGACCGTTGATGATTTCACGGTTGCGGTGGGAGCTGACGCTGCTCTGCATAGCCATGCGACGGCAACCTCTAAGCACGGTGACGCTACGGTTACCACGACCGGGGACGTCGATACGACTCAACCAGGCAGTTACGAAGTCAAGTTTACGGCCACTGACAAGTTCAAGCAGACGGTCACCAAGACGGTCACCGTAACTGTAGAATAATTAGGCTAGGCCCGGAGCGTTCATACGTTTCGGGTTTTTTTTGTAAGGAGTGCATACATGAACACAATCAACCAGGTTGAGATCCAAGGCACTATCATCCATGCCGTGCAGTTAAAGCAGCGCAATGGCTACACAACGCTCTCGACGATTATGGAGTGGCGACAAAGCTACCGAAGTCAGGGCAAGGAGAAGGTTCAGCAGGCGGTAGTGCCGCTGAGCTTTTTTGGTGACGTCGCGACGGCTTTTGCTCAGCAGGTCAGCACTGGCGATGAGGTGCTGATCAAGGGGAAGTTTGACAGTTACACAATGACGTCCTTTGACGGCAATACGATGAATCACTATCAGGTGCGTGTTGAGAGTTTCGTAAACCTATCGGGGCACCCGAGCTTTGGTATGGGTACGGGGCAGGCCGCGAACTCGCAGCCAGAAGTCGGCGGCGTTGGAAACTATGACGACGCTGATTTACCGCCGGAGCCACCAGCTGAAGGAGCTGTACCCGGCGGCCAGATGAATGACCCAAACTTTGAGCAGACGGCTAAGAATGCCTACCGCTCACTTGGTGACTTTGAAGATCAAGGAGGTTACTGATGGATGAACTAGTTGTGATTTCGCAGTGCGAGCAGAACGTCGTCAAAGGCGTTATCGTCAGCACCGGTGAAAATGTGCAGCAGACGGTGGATTGGGGCGTTGCCCTCACCGTACAGGGTTTGCTCAAGCAAATTGATGAGGAAACTGAAGCCAGCGAGTTCGATACGCTGATGATTCGCAAGGAGGATTGGGATAATGGCCACCTACAAAAAGTCGTATAGCGCAGAAGAGAAGAAGCAGCGTGCCGAGAAGGCCGCTAAGGAACTTGATGAAGTGACTAAGAAGGCCATGCCGCTAATTCGGATGGATCAACGGACTCCCGAACAGCGTATTGAGATGTTGGACTTTATGAGCAAAATGTACCATTACTCACCGACCAACATGGCGATGATCAAGTCACAGTATGAGGGGGCGTTGTTTGTCGGATCCTTTGCGAGCTGGAAGGCTAAGGGATTCCCGGTGGCGTCCGGCCAGCACGGCGAAATGATTCGTGTGTATACACCAATTAAGTACCGCAAGGAACCGAATGGACAGCGGACTCCGTTTTCGCGGCTTTCTCAGGCTGAACGAGCGGCAGCCATTGCGAACAAGGCGGTAGATGAGGTGCCATTCTACGGTCGGGGCTATGTATTTGATATTACTCAAACCAAGGCTGAACCAAAGGACTACCCGAAGCTCTACCCGAACCGCCCGTTTGACATGCACGCGGATAATCCTGAAGAGGTGAAAGTCGTTAAGAAGACGCTGCAGCAGGAGATCCAGAACATGGGGATTAAGCTGCTCAAGGAAAGTGAGTATCCTGATAGCCTGGGCGCAGCCAAAGGGGTTACCTTGTATGGCCCACAGAACAAGCCGTTTGCCATTGTCATGAGTGACCGGGTTAATGACGCCGAGTACACGGCAACTTTGATCCATGAGTTAGCCCACGCCAAGTTGCACAGCGCCGAGGGCATGGGCACGTCGAAATTCTGGTCTAACCAGAAAATCAGCGACAAGGATGTGCGCGGGCTGAAGGAGCTGCAGGCTGAGCTCACTAGCTATGTTGTGGCAAAGGGTGTCGGTATCGACACGACCGAGCGAGCCATGCCGTACATCCATGACTGGACTAAGGGTATTGACCTGGATAGTAAAGGCAATGACGATTTTCAAGTGGAACTGCTCAATGACGTCCAGGGCGTCTCCAAAGGTTTGCTCTCTAAAATAGATGACAACCTGAGCGTCAGTAGGGGGCAAACGCAGACCCAAACGGCAGCCAAGAACACAGTTAAGAGTGCGGGCCGCGCAGCTGCGGTAAATTCCGCAAGAGGAATGGGGCGGGCGTGATTGAAAGCAATACTAACAGTAAGCAGTCTATCCGCGCGCAACCTGGATGCACGGGTCAATGCGAAGATTCGCCTGATTACCAGTGCGAGCAACGAGTACCACGTGACGGACGTGCAGTGCACTGGTGGGTTAATCAAGACAGCCACCATTGTTTGCGATATGCCCGCCAACTACCAGCAGCATGTTAGTCGCTGGCAAAGGCTACTGCAGGTACTGCAGCTATTCGCGGCCGCGTACCTGGGCTACTCACTTTATCAGAGGCTGCCGAAAGGACTATTGCTCCCCAATGATTTGTTGCAGTTAGGCGAGCTTGTGCTCTTGGCGGCGGGAGTCGTGGTAGGCGTACTGGCCGTTGAGTCGATGTTTCCGAGCGAGGACACATTCAACTGGTGGATCTATGTGACGCTAGTAATCGTTGGTCTGCAAGTTTTTGGTACGGATGCGGTGGCCGCGGTGCCTAAGCTAATCGGTTTGGGATTGGTTGGGGCGGTGCTGTGGTTTGTCGCCCGGATGGCAGGACGACTAGTCAACCAGCACACGACGAAATTCGATGCAAAGAACCATCGCTTTAGGAGGTGAAAATTCAGATGGATGAAGAGTACAAGCCAAAACGTGAGTTTTTGGCCAACAAAAAGTTTCTGATTGTTTTGTGGGGGTCGGTGTTCATCCTGTTTGTGATGCTACTGAACTTGCTGTCACACGTGCCAGACCTTCTGCAGAGCAGCTACCTAAATCAGATGATTAATCCGGGTGACGGCACTGATGCAGCAGACATTCAAACTAAAGCGGTTGACGGCTTCTTCAAGGTGTCGCTAGTGGGGCTGTTTCGCCTCCGTAATTTCATTTTCCCGTCGCTTAGATACCCAATCCTACTGATTCCCTACTTCGCGATTCTCGCCTTTATTGGCTGGAAGGTATTCTGGAAGGCGTACAACATGCGGCGCGCGTTCGAGAGCTTGAACCATGGCGCTAAAGGGACGGCTCGGTTTGCGAAGATTGAGGAGCTAGTGCAAGACAGTGTTGCGATTCCCGTCAATGGGCAGGATTATGAGGGACCATCGGGGATTCCGCAAATTCACCTGACGAAGACAGCGATGCACAAATACAACCCGCATGTGGTGCCGTTTACCAAGATTCGGGAAACTCAGTCACGCACGATACGGATGCCACGAATTGCCCAAAGCACCGCAGAACGGGCGTTGCGAGTCGTCAAGAAGGCGTCAGGCGTGGAGTCTCTTCAGGGCGATTATCGAAGTTTCCCCGACGATGACGACTTCAAGTGGGGCGTGGATCTGGTTGATACGGAGAACAAGAACGCAGCCATCGATGCCGGGACCCAATCTGGTAAGACTCAAATCTTCACATATCGCGTGTTAGATTACATCATGCGGGCCTCCGTCAAGGACTCTATCATCATTCCCGACGTTAAGGGGGATATGGTACGCAACACCAAGGCCGAATTCGAGGCGCACGGGTACGATGTAAAGGTGCTCAACCTGGTTACGACTGAGTACTCCATTGCCTATAATCCACTTGAGCTGGTTAAGCAAGCCTACTGGAAAGGCGATTATGACAACGCGGCCAAGTTGGCCAACACCTTCTCGTTCTCCTTGTTCCATAATCCCAACGCCAAGGAGCCGATGTGGGAAGAGGCGTCCATCGCCCTGGTTAATGCTCTAATCTTGGCAGTCTGCATGGTCTGCAAGAAGCGTGACACTCCTGAACGGGTGACCATGTACACTCTGTCGCTAATGCTGAACGAACTTGGTGCGAACCCGGATGAGAATGGGGACACGGCGCTGGACCGATTCTTTGCCAGCATGAGCCCCACAGAACCCGCGAAGCTGCAGTACGGGACAATCAACTTCTCGCAGGGGATTACCCGGAGCGGGATCTACACCGGGACCATGGGGAAGCTGAAGGACTACCTGTTGAGCGACGTCGGGAAGATGACCGCGCAAAACGACATCGACTTCAAGGATTTGGCATTTGGTGACACACCGATTGCGCTGTTCATTGTGTACCCCGACTACGACGACTCGTATGGGACGCTGGTGGCCACGCTGATTTCGCAGGCAATGTATGTGCTGTCTAAGGAAGCAACACTGTCCGCCAATTCAAAGCTGCCACGGCGCGTGAAGCTGATTGGTGAAGAAATTGCCAATATCGCGGCGATTGATGGGCTGTCTCGGTACATGAACGTTGGTGTTGGCCGAGGGATTCTTGTCTATTTGATTTTTCAGTCAATCGCACAGCTAGAAGACAAGTACGGCAAGGACGTCGCTAAAGCACTGCTCTCGGCATGTGGTTACAAGTATGACGTGTTCGCTGATGACAAAGACGACGCCAACTACTTCTCCGCGTTGCTGGGCAAGAAGACGATCATTGCACCGTCACGGCACGGGGCCCCGATGGACGTCGATAAGTCGTTTGGTGAATCGCAAGATAGCCGTGATTTGATGACGCCGGATGAACTGAGTCGAATGATGGAAGGCGAATGGGTCGTCATTCGTAACAAACAGCGGCACTCGCTGGACGGAACCAAAATCGTTCCGTGGCCAATACATGCGACGCTGGAAGATGGTACTGAGATGCCGTTCACCTACGAATATTTGAGCAATCGTTTCTATCACCCGCAGACGTTCGAGGAACTCGCAAACGGCAAGAAGTCGCCACACGCGAATATTGACCTTGAAGACCTACAGCTGAAGATTGAAGTGCGGGTTACGCCACCACAAGTTGAAGGCGAAAATCCAACCACAACAATCTTGGTTGATGGGCAACAGATGGATCTCACTTCGTCCGAGGTTGAGCACGTTGAACGGCATGCACGCTTTGACGCCGCCGCTCGGCGCGCTGCCGGGCAAGACAATAGGGGGCAGGAAGCTGAGGCAGAACCAGCGGCCAGTGCGCCTGCTACATCTCCTTCAGAACCTGAAAGTGGTCATGAAGAAAGCCCTGAAGAGGCAGCCAAGCGGAAGCGAGCGGCATTTAGTGATTTTCTCCGGGGTCGGCGCGACGCTGAGGTTAGTTTTGATGATGGTGATTTCCGAGACCCGACTGTTGTCTACCCAATTAAAGAGGTCCTCACGCAGTCGCAGATTAAGGCGCTGGAAGCCATCATTCAGGATACTACCAGCAGTGAGTGGCGCTACTACTGCGAGATTACATCCATGCAGCAGCTGGTCAACTGGATCAATGAGCACCAGGGACAAGAATTCTACCGTCGGACCCAGTTCGTGATTAAACGCTTTGAAGAATACAAGAAGGAAGAAGGTGACAAGTAGTGTCTAACGCAGACGTTATTAAGTACCTCCAAAATTTCAGCGACTATCTGCACGTCAACGGATTCCTCTCGGACACGTTCCGGTCGATTGGCTGGTGGATTGTCCAGCAGTGCATTAACCTCATGACCATGCTGACGGCAGCTTACACTAAGGTCTACTCGCTGATGGACTTCTGGCAGTATCAGGCGGTACAGGATTTCATCAGCAAATATAAACCAGCAGCGATTGCCGTGACGGCGGTGGCAGTAGCATGGGTCGGCATGATGATGATTTGGCGGCCGAAAAGTGACGTTAAGCAGAAGTTCAGCAACCTCCTCGTCGCAATGATGATGGTCGGGGGGCTGACCGGCAGCTTGACCTTGCTGACGAAAATCTCCACCGCCGCGGCTGTTTCTACTATTAATAACATTCCGGCATCGGTACAGCTTGTGCGGGGGAACGTAACTGATTTGTACAAGCTAGACAGTGCAGGTTGGAAGACCAAGAATAATAAGCCCGTCATGCCAAAGTTAACGGTAGATGTGACTAAAGCCGCAGACGTTAAGAAGATTGATATTAACGAGACGGTGGATACCGGTGACATATTCTCGGGTCCGCAGGTGTCGGACAAGGGTGCAGGGTTTCTGACTAAGCGGCTAACCTACAAGGACGGGAAGGCCGCAACTAAGAACATGAAGACGTGGTTTGGGAAAGACTCGTACTACTACCGGTACGACTTCCATCCGTTTCTGCTGATTATTGGGGTCGGGGCCACGGCTATGGCAATTCTGTTCTCCATCGTGAAGGTGATTATGCTGGAGAACGAAATTGGCTTTCTGGGAGTGTTTGGGTCGCTGACTGCAATGGCAGACCTCGACTCCGGCAAGCGTAACCTCATGATTGTCAAGAAGCTACGTGACACATTTGTGGTGATTGCGGTTCAGACCATTATCGTCAAGATGTTTACGTTCTGGATTACGTTTGTGACAGCAAAGAATCCCGGGCCTCTACTTACGACACTCGCCTTTATCGGGGGTGCCTTTTTTGTACTAAATGGGCCGAATGCAGTAGTGGCGCTGTTTGAGATTGACGCCGGTGTTGGCAGTATCAGTCAGAGCCTGATGGCGCTAGGCGGAATTACTCGGATGGGGAGCAGTCTCACCCACTCGTCCTCCAGCATCGCACACGCGGGGAAGAACCTTGCCAGCAAGACTGCACAAGGTGGTGCCGCAGGTGTCGGCGCATTAGCGGGTCTGGGCAAAGGACTGGCTAGCGGTGCCCCTAAAGCTCCTGAACTAGATCCAAAGGGTGGTGCTGGTGACCCGACAGGAAAGGGAACCAAGCCAGCACTGAATGATGGTCAAAAGCCAGATGGAAAGAAGCCTGCAGAGCCTGATGTTAGCGACAATCCTGGTGGGACTGGAGTTGGTTCAGATACTGGTGGGCCGGATGCTCCAGATCTCGACGATGGGGTTCCGCCAACACCAGCACTAGATGATGGTGCTGCAGGACAACCAACAGCACCGGATCTAGACGGGCCCGATGCTGGAACACCGTCAGCCCCTGAACTTAATGACTTGGGCAACGGTGCTCCCGAGTCGGCAGGGCCAACGGCACCGGGTATTGAAGATGGTCCTTCTAGTGGGACTGTGAAGCCGATTAATGGCGGCGTACAGATACTAACGGTCGGAGAAACAAGCAAGCCCGATGCTGGTACTGAACCTGCGCCGAATACTGGTGAGCATAGCCAGGGCGCTGTAGGCAGTGGCCCACAGACAGAACCAGAACGGTTGGCTGAGGCAACACCAACACAAGGTGCCGGTAAGGTTAACGCGCGGGTAGATGCCCCAACACCATCAACTATTGGTGGCGCGCTGAAGAAGCGGTTTGCCGAAATTCCAACCGTTAAAGCGGCTAACCGTGGCTTTGAATTAGGCCGAGGAACAGGGGCAGCAATGCGTGAGAAGCGCCTTGGGAAAGGACCGAAAGACTAATGCAAGTAACATACTCTAAACGAATCATTGTTAAGACTCAGTATAGCGACAAGTTCACGCTGAAGGATGTCATGATCATTGGTGGTATTGGGTTTGGTGTTGGCTTTGTGACCTTCCTCCTATTCCCCACGCTGATGGCAATACTGGAAACCGGTGGTGTTGTGGCTATTGCGTATTTCCTGTTACAGCCATCCGGGGTTCCGGAACGTAAGAACTATCAGACCTTAGTGCAGATACTGAGGAAACCTTCACGGGTTTACCGAGCAGTCGATGTACCTAAGAACGCTGTCGTATTCAAAAGGAAGTGACTTAGATGGCCGCATTAAATGCAGCAGCCGCGCGCCAAGAGGAGCGCAAAGAGAAGAACCAATCGTGGCGGGAACGTCGAAATTCAACCAGAGCAATCTATCCAGTCCGCGGAATTACTGAGAATGGTTATATCGAGCTGGTGAACTCGCGGTTCACAATCTACGCCGAAATTTTCCAGCCACGCACGTATGACCTGGATGAACTAACGACTGATGATGCCGATGCGCTGGAAGCCCGAGCATGGGCCACGCATTTGGCCTACACGGGGTCGATTAAGGAGATCTTTCAGTCTTTCCCCGAGAACAATCAGAAG
Source organism: Lacticaseibacillus sharpeae JCM 1186 = DSM 20505 (assembly GCF_001436225.1). Lineage (GTDB taxonomy): Bacteria > Bacillota > Bacilli > Lactobacillales > Lactobacillaceae > Lacticaseibacillus > Lacticaseibacillus sharpeae. Next base: position 29,856 of record NZ_AYYO01000001.1, read on the forward strand.
CAGCAGCAGTATTTTAAACGATTGATTGAGCGGACCTCGTCGCCCACGTTGTTGGAGATGCAGGAGCGAGAGTTGAATCGCCTGAAGCAGCTGGAGAAGACTTATCGAAAGCTGAGTAGTTGGATTTGGGTCTTTGGCGATACTGAAACTGAGCTTGAATCGAACGCAGACACGTTCCGTAAGTCCGCTGATGTGTACGGGCTACAAGAAATCACCGTGGCAGAAAAGAAGATGATGCTCCATCTTATGAATAATCCGGAGGTGACTTACGTTGAAGCAGAATGAACGTGAAATGGTAAACGAGGGGTTCGTAGCGGACACACAGCCAGACGGTGGTATTAGCACGAAGAACGATCAGTATCTGAAGACCGGTGCGTTATACAGTACCTGCGTTCACGTGTACGATATTCCGTCACAGTTTTCCGACTTTTGGCTAATGAAGTTCACCCGAATTCCCGACGTGACAGTGGTGGTGGATACGGTGCAGCGGAACAACACCAACTACCAAGAGAATATCACCAAGGCCGTCGATGAACTGACGCGGCAACGAAATGAAGCCAAGTCGCAGACTAATTATGATGCAATCAACGAAGAAATTATGCCGCTACGTGAACTGTCACTGGCTCTTCGGAAGAATGGGGAAATCATCAAGCCTCTGTATCTACGGATATATTGCTACGGGGTTACGCTGGATCAGCTGGAACGCAAGGTCAATGAAGTGCTCACTCGTGTTCGTAATGAAGGGTTTAAGGCTACGGTCTTTCTGGCAGAGAACGTCGATGAATACAAGTCCATGTTCTTGCCAGCAAGTGAACAGGACAAGCTATCGAGTCACCGGGAAGGCATTCCGCTTTCCGGTCAGATTATTGGGTTGGGATTCGCGCACAATCAGACGTCGCTCACCGATCCTTTCGGTTCCTACTTCGGCTACACTCAAACCAGTGGACTGGTATACTGGGACCTCTTCCATGTTGATAAGCAGCGCACGTACTACAATCTGTTTTTGACCGGTGACCTGGGCTCTGGTAAGTCTACGACGCTGAAGAAGGTCGTCTTGGAACGCGCATTGCGCGGCGACCTGGTGCGAGTATTTGACCGTGTTGGTGAATTTAGCGGATTAGCGCGGAAGTTCAATGGGCAAATTGTTCAGCTTGACGGCTCCAATGGAATCATCAACATGTTCCAGATCTTTGCAACGGTATTTAACGAGAAGACTGGTGACGTCGATGAAGCTGGGAGCTACAAGAACCACCTGAAGGACTTGAGCACTAAGTACCGGCTGTTTGATCCGCAAGCAACAGCGCGGACGGCAGGACGGTTCAGTGCGTTGTGTGATGAATACTATCGGGCGCACGGGTACCTTGAGCATCCTACTCAGTTCGATGCTGAAGAGTATCCGGTGCTAAGCGACATCATCGAATACTTGCGGAAGATTATTGGTTCAGAGGAACGGGCTGAGTATAGGCGTGAGTACGAAACGATTTCGATGGCACTGGAGAGTCTGCAGCAGCAGAATGGTGACTTGTTCGACGGCTACACGACGTTGCCCAACCTCGACGACGTACAGTTCGTTTCCTACGACCTGCACGCACTTGAAACCTTGGATGAGCCAATTCAAAACCTCCAGATCTACAATGCGATGAACGCAACCTACACGGTATGTATCCGTCAGGGACGTGAACAGATGCGGCTCTACAACGAGCACAAGATTACGCTTGAAGAGGTGCGGCACTTCCTGTGGGTGGCCGACGAATGTCACACGATTATCAATATTCAGAATGCGGACGTGGCCGAATGGTTCGTGCGCATCATGTCTGAAGACCGAAAGTTCTTCGGTTCGGTGGCTTTGGCCACGCAACGGATGGAGCGCATGTTTCCGAGTGGATCCAACGCGCAGGACAAGGAGACCGTGCGCGCTATCAACGCCATCAATCAGATCTACACGCTTTGCCAATACAAGATTGTGTTGCGGCATGATATTTCCACCATCGGAACCCCGGACGCGCCGAGCGTCATCCGGCGAATGTTCGGAACGATTCTCACTGAAGGTGAGTTCCAACGGATTCCATACTTCGACAAAGGGGAAGCGGAACTACTGATTGGGGCAGAGAAGCTGCACATGCACTTCCACGTTACCGACTACGAACTAGAGCTCTTCGGTGGTGGTGCCTGATATGGACGAGCAGCAGCAGAATAGTCAACAGCAGAATGGACTACTAGCACGAGGAATGGCGGCTGGTGGCAAGGCCGTTGCTCGCTTGCTGCGGTGGATCCTATCACTACTAGTTTCATGGCTTGGTGTTGGTTTAACTTGCGGGTTAATTCTGATTTCACTCATGGCCGTGTTCTTTGGCGCGGTTCTCAGCAATGACGATGGTGGTTCGTCAGATAACTTCATCGTCGTTGCTGGCGAGTGGAACATGACCAGTCAGGGTTACGACCAAGCAAAGTTTGAGGCGGCTTGGAAGAAGTATTTCAGTCGCGGCGTGTTAGCTGATTCGATCGGTGACACGATTTCGACGGCGAAGAAGTACCAGGTTAGTCCCGCACTGATTGCAGCGATTATGGGTAACGAGTCCGGTTGGGGGACGAGCCGCGCTATCCGGGAAAAGAACAACCCATCCGGACAAATGCGCGGGTCAACAATCCTCCCGTTCTCGTCTCTGTCGGCCGGCATCGATGCCACGGGCAAGACGTTGCACAATCTTATCTACAAGAACGGACTGACAACACTCGATCGTCTCGGGAGTGCGTATGCACCTGTTGGCGCCAGCAATGATCCCAACAACATGAATGCTGGGTGGATTCCTACCGTCCGTGGGTTCCTGACTACGTTTGGTTTTCTGAACACGGTTAGTGCCGGCGGCGGGGGCGGCGGTAGTGGTAAGATGCCAAGCATTGCCGCCACGCAGCTCGGTAACACCGGGGGCGACAAGTTCTGGTCATACATGGGTTTTAGTTCGCACGTCGAGTGGTGCGCCTGTTTTGTGTCTTGGGTAGCGCACCAAGCGGGTATGGACAATCAGATTCCCCACACCGCAAGTACAGTTGTCGGGGTAGCCTGGTTCAAGAAGCACAACGAATGGCACGCTCCCGATGGATACACTCCGAAGTCGGGTGACATCATCTACTACGACTGGACCGGAACCAGAAGCGGGGCAATGCACGTCGGGATTGTTGAATCTGCCGACACAAGCAAGGTATACACAATAGAAGGAAACACGAGCAACATGGTCGCACGGAAAGTACGCACACGTAGCTCGCGGGAAATTTTGGGCTATGGTAGCCCACGGTAAAGGAGACTTGTATGATGGAACATCACACGATTGTCTTGCAGTGGTCGGACGATATTGGGCCGGAAGAACTGCAGGCGGAAGTGAGTCAAATGATGAACAATATCAACGTCATGTACCCGAAGTCGCGCATGGCGATGTATGAACTTGACGCCTTGGGACAAAACAATTTGGAGACGGCGTTACCCGCTGTCGCTAAAAGTGTGCCCTGGGTTAAGCACGAAGATGGAGCGGAGGTTGAACAAAATTGAGAGTAGAAGTTGGAACAAAGGTCGCGATTGCGTGGGCTGCAGCAGCTACTATCGCGGCTGGAGGACTTGGCTACATGTACCTGCAGGAGAGTAGCGCAAGCGAACCAGTCACCAAGACGCGAGTGATCAAGCTCAAGGACGAGAGCAACTCAACGTCCACTACGAGCAAGACCAGCACAGTGAGTGGGGACGCGCTTGTTGCGCTTCAGCAGAAGCAGCACGACGCAATCATGCTGAAGAACGCCAAACAGTTCGCTAAGTTGTCCTACACCTACTACAAGGATTTGGACAAAAAGCGGTCTGATTATTTGAAGGTGGCCACGCTTGGTCAGACCGAGCGAATCATTCCGACAAACATGTCGGATGAGGAAAAAGAGAACAACACCTTCAGTCCATACACCACCCAGTGGCGATTGATGGAGGGCTATGTCCTTCCAGGTACCGGAACTAATCGTAAAGTGATGGTGCGGTTCACGTTCACGCTGGCTATGGATACGGAACATGAAGTCCACGATGTCGCTTACCTTTGCGAAATGAAGGGGACGAAGGTAAACACCTTCCGACAGTACACCGGTGAAGAAGAGAAGTACGTACCTGGTAAAACAGCGGATCAATAAGAAGAGGTGAGATGAACTATGGCGCTAGTTGGTAACGACCTGCACCTTGATCGAAGAAACAAGGTGTCGCGGAAATACAAAATTAGTGCACTGGTTTGTGGACTAGGAGCGGTAGTGTTGCTACTGCTCTTTTTTATTTGGCCGCAATCGAATGCGCAAAAGCAGCTCACAAGCGGTGGCACTTTTGAACAGGGCAACCGCACTTTCGAGTACGTAAGCAGCGTCAATTACCCTAATCAAAAGTCCACCGTGCTCTACGTATACATGACCAAGGATGACGTCCAGTCATCTGAACCGGACAAGCAAATTGAAGCTGCAGTGTCCTTGAAGGGTACAACAAAGTCGAAGATTAAGTCACAAGTCATTCAAGTTACGGATGACTTTTTTGTTATCCGGATCCCCAAACTGATGACTGGGGAAACCGTTTGGCTGAAGATGGGGTATCACAATGAGGTATTTGGTCAGTACAGTTCGTTCTCGTCGAGATCGCTGATGGTCACTAAGAAGACCTCGAATACTCGGCTGAATGACGCCGAGTACATCAACGAATATTACCGGTCACTTGTCCTAGTGCAGTCCAAAAAAGTTGCTAAGCGGAAGTCTAAGTTGGCAAAACTGGAGGCTAAGCTCGACCAAACTGAGGCGACCTACCGTCGCCAAAAGAAAACTACGAAGCTCTTGGCGGGGTCACAGCGTGACGATGCGAAAGAGAATGCGGACACAACTAAGTCCACGATTGATGATCTAAACGAGCAAATTGCGGACGCCAAAAGATCATTAAAGAACGCCCAAAAAATCCAAAGCGATTATCAAGCGAAAATTCGGTGACCAGTGAGGTCAGAAAAGGGGTGTCCCATGTCGGGACAAAGTGGCCCCACCGTGGGACACCAAAAATCCAAAAGTGTCCCGCGATGGGACACCGAATTGCTACATCAAGGTTTTTGCACGTCCCACTGTGGGACACGACGAAAAAATAGTGTCCCAAAAGTGTCCCAAACCGCCTCGAAGAGGCGGCTACAGAAACCCAACCGCACTGCGGTTTCCGTCCATTTGGACGGCAGGTTTCCCTTATGCCCTTTCCATTATTTGAGTGTTTTTTTGGATTTTCGCTCATGTAAAAAAATGCCGTATCACATCGGCAAAAAATGGCGGCACCAAAAGTGATCTAAATAACGCCGCTTTGAAATAGTAAGGAGAGTGATTAGATGCAAAAGACGCAGCGTGTAGAACTCAAGACAGTGCCAAGTGCGGACATCGCCATCATTGATGAGCGTGCGGCCGCGAAAAGCAAGACACGTTCAGCATATATTACTGAGCTCATTCACCAGCACTGTGTGAACCTGTACGTGAGTCCTGAACTTCAGAATTTCGCGGAGTTGGCACAGAAAAATGTGGAAGTAATCGAACAGAACACAGCCGTCATCGACGAGCTTAATCAAGTTCTAGGAGGAAAATAGAATGGAAAAACTACGCAAGCGAATTTATTTGTCGGAAGAAAAGTGGGCCGCACTGGATGACATCGGTGCTGAACTTGGTCTTGGTAACGCGACTGAAGTAGTCGATTACTTGATTGGTGAACACAACAACAGTGGGGAATTGGCGTCAGCAAGAAAGATGAATGTGCGCCTGGGCCAGGTCGATAAGAACGTGCAGGTGCTCGTTCAGCTCGCCAATGGGTTACTCACAAATTATGGATTGGATGCTTTGCCGCTCAGCCAGAACTTCGAAAATCCGTCACTGACTGAGTCACGTAAGATTGTGGATGCTCAAATCCACACGGCGCAAGTTGTAAAGGCAACGAACGAAATGCGCCGTCATCGGAAGGTTAGTGATGATTAATGGAACACGCAGCGGGTTCCCCGGGTATCGTTTCGGTCACTCATTTTAAGCAAGCGTCGAACAAAAAGTTTGGCGACTACGTAAAGTACATTGATCGGGACGACGCGACTCGGGTCAAATACTTCAACAAATGGAACTTCGTTGAACGCGATGGGTACAACGAGTACATGGGTAATCCGGAAAAATCGACCGGCCTTTTCGCTTCGTTCTCTGACCACTTGGGTAAGGATGAGCGGCACAAGGTTGCGCTCGAATTTGGAAAAGCGCAAAAAGCCGGCAGCAATATGTGGCAGACGGTGGTTAGTTTCGACAACCCGTTCCTCGAAAAGTACGGTCTGTACAACTCAAAGACGGACGTTTTGGACGAAGAAAAAATTCGCGCGGCGACCCGGATAGCGATGGAGGAGATGCTCAAGCGGGAGGGTATGAGTAGCTCCGCGCTGTGGACCGCAGCCATCCATCGCAATACTGATAACATTCATGTGCACATTGCAACGGTTGAACCGGTACCGAGTCGCCCGCTCCAGCCGTTCAATGATCCCGACACACACGAAAAGTATTGGGCCCGCCGGGGGAGCTTTAAGCCCTCGACGTTCTCCGCATTCAAGTCAAAATTTGCAAATCAAATTCTGGAGCGTGACCAGGAACTCGCAAAAATTAGTACGTTGATTCGTGATCGGATGCCGCCCGACACAAAACTTTGGCGCGCTGCTCCGACCGTACAAATGAATTTGCTGTACCAAGAGATTTACAAAAAGCTCCCCCGCAACAAACAGCTTTGGCGATATAACGACAATGCAATGAAGGAATTTCGCCCTGAGATTGACCGGCTTACTTCTATATATATGGAGAAATACAAGCCAGTTGAGCTTGCCGAATTTCGCAAGGCAGTCGCTGAAGAAGTAGAAGTACGTCGCGATGTTTACGGTACTGGGCAAGAGGGGAAGGAGTTAGGGCGTTACGAAGACTATGCCGATAACAAATTCCACGAGTTGCAGGCACGCATGGGGAACAGCGTTCTGGGTGACATGCGGAACTTTGATGCGGAACTAAAGGCGAAGTATCACGACAAAACGCCGGGCAAATTTGACGAGCGACTTGCTGAAGGCGGGTCCCCGCTGCACCAAACACTGGGACGCATGGGCGGGCTTAAACGCTTGCTCGCAACCGACATGAAGAACATGCGGCTCGCAAAACAGCAGCATAAGCGAATGGAACGAGAGGCTGAGCAGGAACAAGAGGCACTCGAAGCGAATACTGAGACAAAACAAAATCAGCAACAAGGACTGGAGCGCGGTTAATCTCGGCTCCTTTTTTGATGCCAAACTGAGGTGAGAATAATGGCAGATAATCAATGGCCGAGTGATCGGCCGCTGTACTATACAGCAAAAGCGGACGGTAAATTTTCGGCACGCGAGGGCAGTAGTGAGGATGCCAAGTTAGGTGCTGCAGTTTACCTGACAACTAGTCGGGACGCGGCAATGAAGGCCATGCGTAAAGGGGGGCACGTCTATCAGGTCGATACATCGAAATTGACGGGCGCACTTTACGGCAATCAGGTGAATTTCACTGAGCAGGAACTGACCAACATCGTGCAAAGTGTGCTCATCCAAGAACGTGCGGATGGGTCCACAGCGTTACTTGAGGCCAACGAATTACATGGTGATGACCTGGGCACTGACGCTAACACGATTGCTAAGAACCTGATGAAGGGTGCAACGTCGGATACCGAAATCGTCAAGGAGTTGCAGCAATCCGCGGGAGGTGATTCCAAGTCTGCGGAATACGTGACACACGCATTGAACCGCGCCGGGCGTATTTGGTCCGGCACCGTAACGGATAAGGCGATTGAGGTCGCTGTTTATGATCCAAAAAATCTCTCGATTGATGAAGACCTTACCCGGCAAGTCGCAGCTAACCGTGAGCACAAGAAGCAGCAAGGACACCGCCGGTTGACGGATGATGAAATCTTCACGGCGCGCAACGCGTCACTACTTGAGCTTGCTGACAAGCTAGGTATGCAGATGGTAGAGGACGGTGGAATGTATCGGTGGGCCGAACATGACGCCCTCGTGGTCAACCCAAAAGTTAATCTGTGGATTTGGAATGGTCGCGGTCTGGGTGGCGGGCCGATTGAATTAGTGAAAAACTTCAGTGACGCGGACAGTTTTACAAAGGCAGTTCGCTTTATCCTGGACGAAAATGTATCGCAAGCAGTCTACGAAGAAAAGGAACGTCTTCCTTACGAAAATCGAATTAAGGTTGCTGACGATTTTTCCCAAGCTCGCCAGTACCTGGTCGGGGCCCGGGGACTGAACGGCACCCTGATCGATGCGCTGCACAAGAAAGGTTACATCCAACAGAACCAGTATGGGGACGTTGTTTTTCAGTGGGCCAAGTCGGGCAAAACTGTGGGTGCTTCAATTCAGGGCACTACGATTGACTATAAGCGTTATGGCAAGCGCGGTACTTTTAAGCACATTGCAAAGGATTCAGAGCAGAACTTTGGCTTTAACTTTTCGATTGGGCAACCGAACCGACTTTACATTTTTGAAGCGCCAATCGACGCACTGAGCTACTGGTCAACGCACCCTGATATGGAGAATGCGATGTTTGCGGCGGTTGATGGACTCAAGGAGAAGTCGGTCTATGAGATGACTGACTACATGCTGCAGTCCAAGGGAGTCTCCCCGGATGCAGTTTATCTGGGCGTTGATAATGATCACGCCGGCCGCTCGCTGGTGGATAAAATGGAGCTGGCGAGTTATGTAAGTGCTGATGGTCAAGCGGTGCACTTTAAAGCTAACGTCCCTGATGACAATGCTATTAGTCAGGGCGTGCAAAAGAAGCTCGCTGCGGTTGCTGAAGAAGCGGGAATTACGTGGACCAAACTTGCGGCAGCCGAGAAGGTGGAGACGAACTTTGACGCGCAGCACCGGCACGGTAATGGCCTAGGATTTGCGGCTAAGTTGACCGCTGTGCTAGATGAACCGTTCGATTACGAGCAGGGACTGTGGCAGTCGGCCGACGCAATCGCGCGGGCCACGACCGGAGTTAAGACCGACTGGGTAGAGTACGTGCGGACGGTGACCGACGGCGCGTCACTCGATACGCTGCAGGATGTGGCGCACAAACTGGAGTATTACGACAAGCAGTACCAGATGCGTGAGTATCGTCCCGTGCGGTTCTTCGTCAAAGACTGGAACGAACGCCTGAAGACGGAAACGAGTATGCCACTACTGAAGCAGTTGCAGTCTTACAAGTATCGCTACAATGACAAGGAACTGGAGCTTGCACAGGTGCCCGGGGCCGAGAAGCGGAGCTTTGCACTTCGGCCCGTCAATGAACCAAACGGCGAGCTATTCTTTGAGTCGAACGACCCGCAGCAGTTGGTTTACATGATGCGCCACTACGGCGTGAAGGCAATCGACGTGCAGGACCGGCAGCAGGCAGCTACGCAGGAAGTTGCAGTGCCGCGATTGACCGCGCCGTTTGGATCCGACGAAGGTAGGGCGGAGTTGAAGACAGCGAAGGCATTTTGGAATAGTGTACTGAAGACCGGGAAAGAGTTTGAAGTGTTGGCAGTTAGTGAGAAGACTGGGAAGGAGCGCACCGTAGCGACACTGACAAAATCGGCACGCAAAGCGAACCTGGTACAGCTAACTCAATACAATCCAGATGGCCAGCCTTGGACGCATATCTCGATTGAAAAGAATGACTTGGTGACTCAACAAGGCGACTTCAACAAGCTACTGAGTGCGATGCCGGCAGGCGATGAGTCGGCAAGCATGACGGTAAAACTGGGAGAAGCTAACTCGCTGGATCTTAGTGTTGCCCGACCGCAAGCGACAGAACAGCAGGCACAAGCCGCTGCACCTAAGCCAGCGGTTAAGGTGGCCCGAGCGCACCGCTCCATGTCGATGGGGCTAGGTCGCAGCTGATGCGTAAGGGGGAGTACGTCCGTTGCGGCGTACTCCCCCTTTTTGAGTTCAATGTTTGCGGGCCACGTGCCCGGATGGGTGGCACTCAAACCAAAGCTGGTAAGTGCCCTTGACTCCAAGAAACGTGATGATGCTGAGTAGAATCATGCCGGTGAACCGCGGTGCAAAGACGACGCCCACCATGAGCAGGCAACCTGTTACCAGCATAGACAGTGCAGTAATTATCTTCATGATGCTACCCCCGTGTAGCCCGCTTCAATGAGCCGCTGGTCTAGTATGCTGGCGAACTTGCCTGTAGAACTGATGATGATGTGGTCTACTACTTCGATGCCGAGCACCTGGCCCGCCTCGATGAGTACGTCTGTTGAGTGCAAATCCTCCGGTGACGGTTTAGTAGTTCCACCGGGGTGATTGTGGCCAACCAGAATCCGGGCCGCATTGCAGAGCAGTGCGGTTTGCATAATTTCGCGAGGGGAGAATTCCACGGCGTTTATGGTTCCGGAAAACATACGGCGATATGCGATTACTCGGTTCTGTGTATCCATGAATAGGGCCACCAGCGTTTCGCTGGCGTCGTCGTGGATGTAGCCGCTCAGCAGTTCTGCGGCGTCTTGTGTGTCCTGAAGTTCGATGCCACCTCCGTAGATGCCCGGTTGCACCCGTACGAGCTTCACGGTGAAAATCTGTTGTGTCTCGTCATTGATGGTTACTTGAGTCATGTTTTTAGTCCTCCACAATTTCATATTCAGGTTAGGTGACAAAACCACTGGTTGCCGAAGCCATGCCGAGCCGGATGACTCCTAGTGCGGTCAGTGCGTCGATGGCTTGGTCGCAGTTGTTGACGTCGGCCCAGAAGGTTGTCTGATCGCTAGGGTAGTGCATTGCACTCGGTATATTTACGCTGATTACCTCTTCGTCTCCTTCTGGATCTCGCAGGATTAGTGCGGTGTTGCCATCGAAGTAGCTGCTGATTTTCAGTTCATTGTAGTGGTTGTAGATTAGACTGCTGAGTTTCATGATGTTGCCTCCTAAATGTGCCGCACGTCGAAGCGGCTGGCGTAGAATTCGTATGCGACGGTTTCGGTCACGCTTGGTGCGCGGTAAATGGCGACTGTATAGCCGAGGTCATTTGCTGGAGATTGGTAAGTGTGGTCGTGTCGGGCCCGAGTTGCGGCCAGCATGGTGTACACCTCGTTTGCGGTGAAGTGGAAGCCGCGGCGTTCAAGGTTGCGTTCAACCTTACCCTGAAACGCTTCTGGAGTTTCCTCCGTCTTGTGTAGTAGCGTGAAGTGGTAATCTCGTTGCATCATCGTGCACCTCCAAATTGGGAACGCTTAACAGTAATCAGCGGCATACCTAACTTGTTACTTAGCTCCGCTACGGCCATGTCCAGGACACCGTAGGTTAGTCCGTAGCGGCTGCGGGTCTCTTCGTCTACGTACGCGTAGGTGACAACCGTGCCGTTGTTGTAGCTGCCGGTGCCCACGACTTCGCCGGAAGCGGCGACGATAGCAACCGCCTTTCGTTCGGCGTTCTGGGCCCAGGCCGCTAAGGGATCGGGGTTAGGGTTAGGCGCTTTAGCAGCTGCCAGAATTGCAGCGGCTTTGCTGATGAAGAATGGGTGAATTGATTGAGTCATGATGGTTTCCTCCTAATTGTTTGCGAGTGCTAGAGCAGCAACCTCATTCTGGTAATTTCGGTATTCGGGCGTTTCAGCCGCCGCTACCATGAATGCATCTACGACCGGTGTTGCTAACTTGATGATGTCGCCGGTGTCGATGTTCTTCAGGACGTCGATGCGGTTTTCGTAGAAGTTTCCGGCCTGAGGTAGGTAAAGCTCCTGGTGAACAGGGTCAGAATTGGAGAAGCGTTCCAGTCCGACGTAGGCGAATTGATCGCCCTGATGTAGCGTGATGAGTTTTCCATCTGTAGTAGCAACGGTGACGTTTGTGGTGGCTTCTGTGAACATAATTTGTGTCCTCCTGATTGTGTAATTATCCTGTGGCCCCCGAGGGAACCTCCTACCGCCCGGGCTTGGTTTTGCCCTTTCGACGGAGGCTTAGCACCAGCAGCAGTCCCAGATGGCAAGGAAGCGAAGCTAGCCAAAAAAGTTTTGCGCGCGATCCGCGCGGGGTTTCAAAAGTTTTTTGCGGTCCTTGCTATCTGGGACTAGGGGCACTTGGGGCTTTAGCCCTTAGTGCCCCTGGTGATGGTCTAATGCTGGAATCGAGAGGGCTAAGCCAGGGCGGTAGGAGGCACTTAGCCCGTTACGGGCTGTGGCGACATGCCACAAGCACTTGCGCTGTGGTTCTTAGCGCGTGGTCGGGCCGGCCACAGACTACTGTGCGTCGATGCGAGCTGGCGATGAGGGAGGGTGATTTTTCCCGACCCATTGCCACCAAGGCTGCCACCTGATGGATACTTGCTTCGTGATCCACAGCTGCCCGGCACGGCAAGGGGGGGCCAGGCCCCCCGCCGTGCCTCGGTGTCCGGCTCGCCGGTAAGCCGACTACTCTCGCGCGCCAAAATCACTCCACACAAAAAGCGCCACAGTCCATGGTGTAGGACTGTGGCGCTTCACGGGTTAGTCTTTGAGTAGGTCGGTGTATGCGTCCAGCAATGCGGGGTTCAGCATGGCTGTCCCGTTGATGACCGCATTGGTGAGTTTACTGACGGCATCAATGGTTTGCTGGCTTGCCTTGTCGGGCTTTACTCCAAGTTCGACGTAGAGCATTGCGCTCACAAACCACTGGCGGTTGCCCTTGTTGAACTCTGCCAACGTCTTGTAGTACGCATTGACCATAGACAAGGCCACGCTGTCAGAAACAACTTCCTCAATCTGCCTGCCAAGCAATGCCTTGTAGTGCTTCTTTGGCACTTTGGTCTCATTGAAGCGATACGTGAAATCGCTCATGGTCTGGGCAAGCGTGTCGCAGGACTGGTGTGATACTTCATCGTACATAGTCTTCATGGTTAGTTCTCCTCTGGGTTTAGTAGCCCTTCATCTAGCAGTGGGAAGTCGCTGTTGTACCAGCAATCGTAATCTTCTTCGCTGATTGACCCGTCTTCGCAGGCAACCAGTGCGAAAACAAAGGCGCGGTAGTTTTCCCGTTGCATTGTTGCGATGCGCTCGCGATAGCTCTCAACTTGAGTTTCAAAGGTATCTTTTGCCAATGTGGTCACCCCCGACTGATTGAAAATCTTCTAGTGTATTCTGTGCCTTTTTTGGCTAGCACTTGGTATGCTGGGAGCAGTTCAGCAGGAACTAAGCGGTGTTCCCAATCGGGGTCGTTCACGTAGGCGCAGTCAATGAAAATGTCTTCCAGCATTTGAAGGCAATCCTCCATGTTACACCCAAGCTTTGCGTAAACTGTCTTCTCTTCCCAATCAAAGGCATACACGGCGTTGTCGTCAATTTCGCCGTCTACGTTGTCGGTGTTCACGGCCTCGTTGCGTGTGGAGGCTCCGCTCATGATTGCTAAGCCACCGCCGGAAAATGCTTCGTCAACGGTGCTTAATGACCAAGAAGGGTCACCAATCTCACTAGAAATCGTGAAAATTGGGTAGAGTGATACTGCGTCTACAAGTTCGTCTATTTTCATTTTCTATCCTCCTAGGCTACCTTGCTGATACTGGTAAGTACGTAGTCGTTGATGTAGTTATTGCCGAGTAGGTTCTCGCCGATGTCGTCTAGGATAACGTTGTCGCGTTTGCCCACGGGGCCGCTGTGGCGCCGGATAAAATCAAGCGTTGCCACGGCGTTGAAACGGTTGAAATGTGGGGCGTGACGTGTTACCTCCAGTGCAAAGGCGCGGGTGATACTAAAGTCGAACCCGTCGAGCATGAGCCACTTGGTCGGGTCGTTCGGGTACATGTTGCGCACCGCGTCGCGGTTTAATGAAATTAGGTAGTGCATGAAGTTTTGTAGCGTGTCTGGTCGGCGGTTGCCGAGAATGTTCCTCTGGTGGTTGTAAACGTAGACGCCAAACGCGTTGAACAGCGCTGGGTCAACGGCCTTGATAGTTGCTGGTTGTGTCGTTGTCATATCTTCTGCTCCTTTTTTGTGATAAGTTGTCGAGGTCGGCCCCCTACCGCCCAGGCTTGGTTTTGCCCTTTCGACGGAGGCTTAGCACCAGCAGCAGGCCCAGATAGCAAGGAAGCGCAGCTAGCCAAAAAAGTTTTGCGCGCGATCAGCGCGGGGTTTCAAAAGTTTTTTGCGGTCCTTGCTATCTGGGTTAGGGGCACTTGGGGCTTTAGCCCTTAGTGCCCTTGTTGCTGGTCTAATGCTGGAATCGAGAGGGCTAATCCTGGGCGGTAGGGGGTACTTGCACCGCTTGCGGCGCGCGGCCGGAACGGACGCAATGTGCTGCAAGCACGTGCCCTGCAGGGGCACAAGAACTTTGTCTGAGGACTATCCGTATCTACAAATTAGATTGAGTGCAGCGCCATAACCGGGCGAGCGGGTCGGCCGAGGGCCCGCCGCCCCAGCGCGAAGTGGGCTATCGGGCGTGGTTTTTGCACGACAGCCCACGCCCTGCAGGCCAACGTAAAACCAGATCTGCTGCAGCAAAAAAGCACATCAGGGATCCCTGGTGTGCTCCGGAGTAAAACTATTTTGATTCTTGTATTAATATCACGTGATTGCGAAAATCAGTGACCCCAACTTGATATTCTTCCAATTCGTGCTGAACCCTTATGACGAGGTATGACTCATCGTCGGCTGCAACATGATCGTTTTGCTGCGCATCCAGGAACGTCCTGACTAGGAAGTGGGTACCAGCGGGCAATTCGCGTTCAATGAATGTTGTGTTGTCGAGGGTTTTGCCAACAAGCAGGGGGACCGTTACTTCATGTAAGGAGTAGCAGTCTTTATTTGTTGGCCAGCCGTCCTCATGCAGCCCGTCGACCTCACCCACGTTGTTTGCTGACGGAACTGATGGTTCGGGCGTGTCGGTTGAGAGAATTAGGCTGCGGGCTCCAGTTTCAAGTGAGGTGCTCCATCTCACATCGGAACTAAAAGAAGTGCGGTTCGTCACTGCAAAAGGGTTTGGATCCTGCAAGAATACCTGGTCATCTGCTCCCCCAGCATGTGTGGCTTTGTAGCGTTCCAAGAGTCCAATTAGATCATCAACCGTTAATGCCATGCTAATCCTCCTCAGTTGTCCGTAAACCAGTCATGCTGAAATTGCTCCGACTCTGCAGTGGGAGTGTTGCCCAGGATGATTAGAGCTGCGGTCCACTCTCGTAGGATATTGACCGCATTGGTTAGTTGTGTGATCTCCGTAGGGGTGGGGGCATCGTGGAGTCGACGTTGCACGTCATCGATGTGCTCCCACGGATACTGGCATTCGGGTTCGCCATTAGCGACCAGTGCCTGGTTAGCGAGGCTGCGGAGGTGATAGAAGGTTTGCTGATCACGTTCTTGGCCAGCGGCAATCGACGTCGATAAGGGGCCAGGTACACCGTTAAAGTCGGTGAAGCGAACGAATTCGAGTGTCTCTTCATCGTCGCGTTGCGCCCAGATGGCGTCCGTACCAACAGGGGCGTCTCCAATGCGGTTGTAGGTCTGTCCATCAAGCGTTGCAGTTTCGCGCTTGTGGTACTGCAGGCGACTTTTTCCTCGTAGCATAACCAGCTGATCGGTGCTCTGATCGTCACTGAGAAATTGCTCGGCGACGTGTGCGGAAATATACTCCACGTGATCCTCCTCCCAGGCACCCGTAGCAAACTTGGTTGCGACTTGGTCTGGCATGTCTGGAGTCACGCGCTGCAATAGATCCATGCGCTCCTGGATCTGCTCCTCACGGTGTAGGTCGTCGTACATGTGTGCCAGAGAGGCGATTACGCTGTAAGCTCGTTTATCGTAGGCGGTTTTTTCGTCGCGCAAGTTATATACGGTGCGAATTGCAATTCCGGTGTACTTAGCAATATCTGCTGGCTGTTCGGTATCAATCAACGCTTTTGCCTTGTCAAAATCGTTCAATCTGATCAGTCCTTTCCTCTGCAGGCAAAGTATACAACGCCCGGCGCCAAGCATGCAACATAAAATGCAAGACATGCAAAAAAGAGCAACCCAGCGGGTTGCTCTTGCATTTTACTTTTTAATGAAATTGCTGAATTTATGCAGTTACCAGCAGCTTTAACTTTAGGCCAAGACCTGCAGCATAACGATTAAGGGTGTTTAACGAGGGGGTGGAGTCTAGGCGTTCTAATTTAGCTAGTTGAGGCTGCTTCATACCAATTCGCTCAGCTAGTTCTCTCTGAGACAGTCCTTGACGAATACGTTCAACGTGTAATGCAGCAAGCGCATCGACTGCTTCCAGTTCGTCTGCGGGTAAAACGGCATCCATTTCTTTTTTTAAATCGGTCCAGCTACGCATTATAGTTTCCCCTTTCGTTTAAGCCAATCTTCAAGGCGCTTTAGCGCGCGATCAATTTGTTTGGAATCAGTTTTGTTCTGCTTCTTTGTGTAGTGCGACAGAAGAACGTATCTGTCAGTATCCCAAAATGCAAAGAATATTCGTTCAGGTTGAGGGCGTAACTCAAACAACTTGTACTTGTAGCCTTTAAGCTCTTTAACGGGAGGCTCACGTAGAGCAGGTCCAAGGCTTTCAAGCATAGTTAGTTGATAACGGATCTTTTTTAGAATAGCAATGTCTTGCTTATTGGTGCTGTGGGTGAGTTCTTGAATGTACTCATCGACGTCGCTGTAGCCATCCTTGTCCTCGTATAAATCAATCCTGTACATGCCCTTGCTCGCTTTCTGAATACCTAACTTTAAATAGATGATAACACAAATGTTATCAAAAGTCGATAGCAAAAAGGTTATCAAAAAACGATTTTCCGACTTAAACAGGTAACGGCCTTGCTATTCACATAGCGATGAGGAACTCCCTCGGGGTATAGCACTGAGAGTTGGGTTGATTCAGTGCTAAGTGTTCAATTTGGGTGTACCCTATTTATACACATCGAAAAGCGTGGTATGATAGGCAAAACAAGTGTACCGTTTAAGTGTCCCATTGAGCATTATGAGGCGCAGTTCGATCACGGAGATGATGAAGTGACCGAATATCTTTCTCCGGGGCACACGGAGAAGCGCCTTTCTATAGAAGAAACACGTTTTGAAATGGAGGATTTATGATGAGAGTCGGTTACGCACGTGTCAGCAGCATTGATCAGAACCTTGCTCGGCAGCTGGAGCATCTACAGAAGGCAGGGGCTGAGAAGATATTTCAAGAGAAGGTTTCGGGGAAAGACGTCGAACATCGCCCAGAACTACTGAAGGCCCTAGATTATGTTCGCCAGGGCGACGTCCTGGTAGTGGATTCGCTTGATCGGCTAAGTCGTGATTACGACGATGCGGGTAACTTGATCCGCCAATTACGTAGCGAAGGTGTAAAGCTCGACGTGCTCGACGCCCCGTTTCTGTCCTCAAAAACGGGTAACGAGGATCTCGATAAGATGATGTCGGATTTATTCGTCACCATCCTGTCGTATATCGCGCAAAATGAGCGCAAGGAGATTAAGGCACGGCAACGGGCGGGTATTGAACTCGCAAAAAAACGCGGTGCCTATAAAGGCAAGCCGCGTTTGTATGCACCTGATTCACCTGATCGTAAGAAGAGGTTCATTTACCAGCAAGTCCTTAAGCTGCTGGAGGAGGAGACTCCCATCGCCCAGATAGCCAGAACCGCTGGCTTGAGTAGGTCGCAGGTTTATAGAATCCGTGACTACTCGGGAAACTAATTTGTGGTTCTGGTGCAAAGTTTACTTAGGGAGAGTGCATCATGTATCATGAATTTAAACTGGAGGTTTTCAGATGACTGATCATTTTAAAGGACGGCAATTCAATCAATCA
>NZ_AYYO01000038.1 GCF_001436225.1 Lacticaseibacillus sharpeae JCM 1186 = DSM 20505
AAATATCGCAATAATCTGATTGAGCAAGATCACCGTTTTATTAAGCGGCAACAGGTTCGTTCCGCAAGTTATCAGAGCACTCGGACAGCAGCTAGGACATTATACGGCATTGAAACCATGCATGCGATACACAAAGAAAGCCGAAAGAAGCTAGGCCTCTTAGGCTTTTCAGCGTATCAAGAAGTCGACCAATTGTTAGCGGCATAGGCTACAACCACTAAAAACAGTCACTTTGATCTACGCTTAATTTCAACTTTGCACCAGAACCACCAATATCATCATTCATGGAGTGCTGTAATCCGAGAATTAGGTTATCCGTCTTTGGGTGCCTTAAAACGGTGGGTCAAAGATTACGAACAAGACGCCAAGGCAACGCTTGACGATACTCCTCGAAAACGAAAATCCAAGTACTCTGGTGCTCAGCGTCAGGCCGCAGTGGATCACTTCTTTGAGCACGGGCAGTTTATTACTAAGACAGTCAAGGCACTTGGATATCCTTCGCGTCAACTACTTCGCGAATGGCTTCTCGAAGACCCACGTTGCGACGATACGTTGCGGAGCCGTACAGTTGTGACTAAGCCCGCCGCGACTGAAGAAGTCAAGGCCAAGGCTGTAGAGGCTCTTTATAAGCGAGAGGCTCCAGTCAGAGAAATCGCAGAGGACTTTGGGGTCAGCCGTGAAACGCTTTATGGTTGGAAACGAGAGGTGCTTGGAGAGACCTTTCCGGCAAAGCAGGCGCCCGGCTTATTAGAAGGAGGCGCCGAAGAAAAAGTTACCCCAGAAGTCTCAAGCCTTCAAGCTCGTATCAAAGAACTTGAGCTTCAAAATGATATCCTCATCCAGGTGAACGCCCTTCTAAAAAAAGATCTGGGCATCAACCATCTCAATCTAACCAACCGAGAAAAGGTTCAGGTGATTGATGCCCTGCGTGACAAACACTCACTCAATACGTTACTCAAAGCACTTCAACTGTCGAAGAGTAGCTACTTCTATCAACGTGGTGCCATCGCTAAAGGCGACAAGTATGAGGCCATCCGCCCACGTTTAAAAGTTATTTTTAAACAAAATTACGAGAGCTACGGATACCGCCGGATCAAGATGGAATTAGATGATGAAGGCATACATCTTTCGGAGAAAGTGATCCGTCGATTAATGGCTGAAGAGGGGCTGGAAGTCACCATTACGCGGTGTCGCAAATATAGCTCGTATGCAGGAGAAATCACGCCGGCAGTCCCTAATATCCTTGATCGAGACTTTCAAGCTGAGGCTCCCAACCAGAAGCTCGTTACGGATATTACGGAGTTTTCTATCCAAGCTGGGAAGGTATACTTGTCCCCGCTAATTGATTGCTTTGACGGCCAAATCACAAGTTGGACAATCGGCACCAGTCCTAACGCCGAACTGGTTAACACAATGCTTAGCGCTGCGGCAGAGACCCTTGCGCCTGACGAGAAGCCTGTTGTACATTCAGATCGAGGGGCTCATTACAGGTGGCCGGGGTGGATTGAGTTGATGGATGAATTTGGCTTCACACGTTCTATGTCGAAGAAAGCCAGCACCCCAGATAATGCTCAAGCAGAGAGCTTCTTTGGTCACCTAAAAACTGAATTCTTTTATAACAGAAGTTGGCTAGGAAAATCTATTGACGATTTCACCAAGGAACTCAACCAGTATATTGAGTGGTATAACACTAAACGAAGAAAAAAAGTTTTAGGAGGAAAGAGCCCGCAAGAATACCGTCAGAGCAAGGTTCCTGAGGTTGAAAGTCTAGAAAAACGTCCGCACGCCTATGCAGTGTACTTGCTAGTTGCCGCTTCGATTGTGATGCGCAAGCAGAAAAGGTAGTGGTAGCTCAAGCAAATAAAGGCAGCCCGGTAATTTTACCGAGTTGCCTTTGTTTATGAATAGATTGAATTACAGAGATATTCGCGTCACTAATTGTTGCCAAGCGAGTAGTGAGTATTAGCTGAGTGGCCTTGAGCGGTATCGTATGTAATGTCAGTTCCTGGGTGAATCAAGTGTCGGGTGTCCCGGTACTCAATAGATAGATTGCTGAAGGAATGCAGTAGCTGCATGATCTCCTCGTACTTTTGTGGATCTCGTTTAAAATGAACTAGCTCGTAGCTACGCTGCAGGCTGGTTCTTATTTTTTACGTATACAGGAAAATTGAGTAGATGTCTTCGAAATGGTTGTCTACCACCACCAACCAGTAACGGTACTTATACTTTCTAATGAAGTATCGGTGGTAGTTTTCCTCTAGTTGCCGTGCCACTGGATCCATACTGCAGCTTCCTTTCTAGCCGTGATGGCCGCCCACAAGACCAGAACGCTTGATAGCTGTGCCGCCGTCAGTCTTTGAGTAACCCCGAGTGAGGGCTTTATATCCAAATCTGTCCCTAATCGCGTCGATAGTACGGTCCAGCGCTCCGGGGACCTGGTTGTCATCTAACTGCTCAAACAGTGATGTTTGGATAGCCGCAGCCGTACTAATTTTCCCTGCACGCACGCCAACATTCCGTAGCGCATTGCCCTCCCACTTTTGTTCAACCAGGTACCTCACAGCGTCGATTAGATCTTGTGTGCGATTAGTCGGATCGATGCGAGTCTGCGCGCTAAAATGTGTGCGGTTCCGCTCGTCAGGCTCAGCAAACCCAAGAGAAATGCTGATGAGCTCGCACTGTACGTTGTGCTTTCGCAACTTGGTTGCTACCTGGTCAGCAATTTCACTGAGCACGGTCTCAATGTCCTCTAGTTTCGAGTAATCGCGCATGAGAACCTGTGAGTTGCCATACCCTTTGTTTTCCATACGCGGCACATAACGGTGAGTTAAATCTGAGTAGTCGATGCCCCAAGATTGGTAGTAGAGTTGCAAGCCCATGATCCCGAGCTTGGCCTTCAGCAGGTCTTTGTCGGTGTGGGCCAACTCGTACATATTAGTGATACCCAGGCTTTTCAGTCGAGCAGCGTAACCAGGGCCGATGCTCCAGCAGTCAGTGAGATTGTTTATTGTCCAAATGGTGTCAGGGACGTCTTCGTAAGATCAGGTTGCGCGCCACGGCTCCTGAACTTTGGCAGCATTGTCTAGAGCCAGCTTAGCCAGCAGCATGTTCGGACCAATCCCAACGGTCGTGACGATGCCAAACTTTTGAAAAACACGTTCCTGGATAGATGCGGCGATCTCTTCATTACTCCCGAAAAGGTTATGGGAGTGTGTGGCGTCGATGAAGCTCTCATCGATGCTGTAGGGATACCAGTGCTCGTCGTCCGTAAACTGGCGGTAGATACGGTTGATCCCGTAATTCTTGCGAATATAGTCGGCCATCCGTGGTTCGGCAAGTTCAATATCCATGTCGTCGCTAATTTCGTAGCGTCGCGTTCCGAGCTTCACCCCGTAATCGCGTTTTGTGTTGGGACTGGTGGCGAGAATCAGACCGCCGGCGGTCTCTTCGGTGCTGAGCACGGCAATCTTGGCGGCTAGTGGGTACTCTCCGCGTCGTATGGATTCGGTGGAGGCGTAGAAACTCTTGCAGTCGATGCACATAACGTCATGCACAGGGAGCTTTCTAGGGTCGTCCAGCGGCGTACTCACGCTGCCCACCACTTGTCGGCCTCAACCACGTCAACATGGCGCATATCTTCAATCGAAAATGCGTGGATGGCTCCGTCTTTTCCCTGCAGGTAACATTGTCCATCAGACAGGCCAACGCATGCACCTTCTACCGGCCGGGAATAGTTTCCACCATAGACGTCGCTAGACTGGATGGATACCACTAGTGCATTTTCCCAGGAGCGCTGCAGGCGCTCATTGATCACGGCAAAGGGTTGTTCAGCCAGTGGCTGTACCGGTGCTTCGGCAGCGGTCTCATTTTCCATATACTGCGAGTGATCGCTAAGGATCCACCCCTGCCACTTCTTCATGCAGCGATCGTCGTACAACCATAACTCGCGCGGGACGTTACTTTCCATAGTAATGCCTCCTACTACTCAAAAACAATAGTGCTAACGTCGTCCTCCAATGAATCCAGGACGTTCTTTGTCTCGATGAAGTCTACCCAGGATTCGTATGGGTGCAACCTCTTTTCGGCAACGCCGCTCTTAATCTTGGTGTAGACGTTATCTATGAAGGCTGCCACCATCAGGTCAACCTCGTGTTCTAAGCGAGCTTCACTAAATTGCTTTCCTTTCTGCCGCCGTGCGTTCTTTTCGTATTGGAAGTTGCTTGCACTCCGGCGGAAACTTTCGATGATTGAGCTGTGTTTGTTGATGAATTCTGTTAGTTGTTCTGGGGTCATAGATGTTCTTCTTTATTTGACTTTTAAATTCATTATACGAACACACGTTCCCTAAATCAAGGCTACAGACCACAGTAAATTAATACATTGCACTAGTCGTCGTATACGGATAATATGTAGTCAGGACAATAATTTGGAGGATATAGACTTGATTGAGTAAACCATCGGCGCACGTATGAGGCGTGCTCGCATTGCACGAGGAGAAACTATCCAACAAGTGGCTGCAGCCACTCACAGTTCACCTGCTAGCTTCAGTGCTTGGGAAAATGACCATTCACTGCCAAGTGATCGGAGTTTGCGCAAGATGTCGAATTATTACGGCGTGGATCTCAGAAGTTCGGAACCCTTGTTGGATGCGGCTGGCGAATCGACCGCCACAACCTCGATTAGAGTAGAATCACTGTTGACCCCACAAACGTATCTCACCTTCAACGGAACGCCGCTCACCGCGCAGCAGAAGGCGCTTCTGGCATCGTTTGCTGTCGGCCTGCTCTCTGCGCAGAATCAGTGATCAATCGAAGAGCTTACCAGAATCCAGATTAATCTTCCCGCGCAGCGTGGAAGATTACACAATTACACAATTACACAATTACACAATTACACAATTACACAATTACACA
>NZ_AYYO01000039.1 GCF_001436225.1 Lacticaseibacillus sharpeae JCM 1186 = DSM 20505
CAATTAAGGTCCAAGTGCTTTCAAAAAGTTCTATCAACTCTACTTGACGAAGAGCCCAATTTAGGTGCCTGTATGTCTGGTCAAGCACAAAAAATCCCCCGCCTTGCGTACAGCGCGCAGAACGGGGGATTAAATTGATGATTATCTAGTTAAACCGAGGCGTCGGTAGCAGTCTTCTCGTTCAGGTACGCATCTTCCACGTGCCGATACGATCCCGGCACCGCCTTTTCGAGGGCCGTGGCCATCGTGTCGGCCGCTTCCTTATATTGCACCTGTGCGTACTGGGCCTTAGCCTTCGTGGCCGCATCCTTCAGCTCGGGGTGCTCTTCGCGGTAACGGTTGGACGCTTGAATCAGCGCCGCCATGAGCCCCACTGCGTCCACAATCTCGGTGGCGTCTTGTTGCAGGTCGTCCATGTCCGATTGCAGCCCAATCAGCTGTTGGTTAATGTCATCCAGGTCAATCTTGATTTTGCCCAGCTGCTTGCCGATGTCATCAATTTCGGTCGCCACGTGGGCAACGTGTTCCTTGAAGGTCGTTGGCAGGCCGGGCAGTTTTGCTGCTTCCAGTTCACGGCGAATAGCGTGCAAATCCCGGGCGAAGTTATCGAGCGCCTGGTTGGCAGATTCTTCACCGGCACGCAGACCAGAGACGGATTGGTTAATGTCGTGCTGCTCTTGCTCGATCTCCCGCAGCCGGGTGTCGGCCTTGGCGTAGTGGGCAGCAATCTGGCTGTAGGTCGCCTGCTTGTCCGCGATAGCCTGCAAATCAATCTGGTGTTCGTTGTCGAATTCCACCAGTTCGGTGCGTAACTTCTGCGCGGTTGGCAGTTCGTCGTGGTTCAGGCTGTAGGACTGATCCAAGTGGTCCAGCTCAATCAGCAGCAAGTGATTCTGCCGCTGGGCGTGACCGATGAACTTCGTGATGCGGTCGGAGTCTGCTTCAACCTGCTTGCGCGCAGTCATTTCCTGCTCCATGGCGTCGTACAATTCATCGATGCTTGCTGCCAGCGCCGTATTTTGTTCCTTAGCGGCAGACACGTTCAGACCAGCAAGGGCCGTCTTGCTGTTGTCGATACCAACCTGAATCGCCGTCAGCTTGGCCGGAATGTCCAGCGTGCCGAAGTTGTAGCTCTGCTTAACCAGCTGGTCGTAGCCGCCTTGCAGTTCGGTCAGTTGTTCGGGGAATTCCTTGATGAGCTCGGTCAAAAGGGGCGGAATCTGTGCGGTAAGGTCCGCCAGGTCGTGCACGTGCCCCGCGAGCTGTTGAATGCGTTCGTGGGCAGCATGGTGATCACCACTGGCACTAACCTCATCAACCGCAACAAACTCATCCGCGAGCTCCTTGAGCCGGCCTTCAAGCGCAGGCATGCTGTCGCCAAACGCAAAGTTCTTGGCCAGCAATGTCTTGCGGGTCTCCTGGTAGGTCTTTTTGAGCTTGGCCAGCTGCGTCCGGTTTTGCTCTTCATCCTGCCGAATCTGGGTCAGTGCGGTCAGCACCTGCTTGTACCGACTCTTGGCCCCACTAATCAGGCTATTCAGCTCAACAATAGCCGCCTTCGTCTTGCTGAAGCGGAACTGGTTGTTGGCGTTCTCCGCATCCATGAGCGCCGTTTCGATTTGCGCCGCGAACTCTTCGCTTGTCTTCTGGTATTCACGCTGCCACTTGGTGAAGGCCTTCAAGCTTTCGCCGTTCAGGTTCAGCGTCCGCATCGCCTGAATGTGCTTTTCAATCTGCGCCGAACCCAGGTTACCGACTTCCTGATCTAACGCCGCAATCTCGTGCCGGTTGCGCCGCTGCAAAAATAGAACCACAGCTGCGGCCCCCACAATGATTATCACCAGTCCGATTAACATTGCTATCATCTACATGACCCCCGTATCCCACTTCTGGGAACTTATAACTTTATATGTAAAATACTCCGTTGCAAAAACGCACAATCGCGGATTACAATACCTCCAGGACAATCAAAAATTGCATTGTTCCTCCTGCCCTCCAGTATCGCAAAAAAACGGGCAACTTAAAATACTTTTTGATAACTTATGTGAAAGTTTGTGAAGGAAGGAATAAATTTGGCCACTCTTGACCCAATTATCGTCGAACAAATCGACGCACTGCTCACTGGCGAGACCAATCCGGTCGTCGTCTTGAGCAACGCCAGCGCTATTCTCGCGGACGCAATGCCGGACACGAACTGGGTTGGTTTCTACATCTTCAGCCAGCAAACTGGCACTCTTGACCTCGCACCGTTCCAGGGCAAAGTCGCCTGCATGCACATCGCGCCAGGTTCCAGCGTGGTCGGCACCGCCTACAGTAAGGGTGAATCGCTGATTGTACCGAACGTCCACGAATTCGCCGGCCACATCGCCTGCGATTCCGCCAGCAACTCCGAAGTCGTCGTTCCCGTCACAGTTGACGGTCACATCGTCGGCATCCTGGACATCGACTCCCCCCTGCTGGACCGCTTCAGTGCCGCGGAACAGAACGTGCTCAAACAGTTCGTCGCCGCGCTTGCGCAGCACGTTGACGTAGCTGCGTTAAATGCTGTATACTAGCTAGCGTGTAAAATATTGCAGCGGTGGACGGTATGGTCGGCTCCAGTTAAGCACCCATGGTTTTAGTTAGACATTCAGTTGTCCTACCAGCTATGCGGATGAAGTAACCGTGCTGCAACGGTGAACCTAGCTTAACTGCCCGTGTACTAAATCCATTAATCTATATTTTACTCCAAACAAAAATTTTTTGGAGGAATTACTCTTATGTCACGTTACACTGGCCCATCTTGGAAGCTTTCCCGTCGTTTGGGCATTTCCCTTTCCGGTACCGGTAAGGAACTTGCTCGTCGTCCATACGCACCTGGTGACCACGGTCCTAACAGCCGTCGGAAGATTTCCGAATACGGCACCCAGCTGCAGGAAAAGCAGAAGCTCCGTCGCATGTACGGCCTTAACGAACGCCAATTCCGTAACCTGTTCGTTCGCGCCGGCAAGATCACTGAAGGCACCCACGGTGAAAACTTCATGATCCTGCTTGAACAGCGTCTTGACAACGTTGTTTACCGTCTCGGCCTCGCTACTACGCGTGCACAGGCTCGTCAGCTTGTAAACCACGGCCACATCACGGTCGACGGCAAGCGCGTTGACATCCCTTCATACGAAGTTAAGCCTGGTCAGGAAATTAGCCTTCGCGAACGTTCCCAGAACCTTGCTATCGTTAACGCTGCTCTTGAAGCAACCGTTAGCCGCGCAGCATACATCACCTTCGATGACAACAAGAAGGCTGGTTCCCTCACTCGTCTGCCACAGCGCGACGAACTCGAACCAGAAATCGACGAAGCCCTCGTTGTTGAATACTACAACCAGAAGCTGTAATCGATTCATACAAAAAAGCTTTGGCAATTTTGCCAAAGCTTTTTTCTTTATATAGGCTTTAGCCTATATAAAGAAGACCCGGAACGCCCCTCACGCAAAACATACGTAAAGGTCGTGCCGGTTTTTTACTTCGATTCGTAAAAAATTCTAATGGCCTAACGCTTTTTTGCCTTTTCGCGCAGTAGAATATCATCGATAATTTCAGCCAGGGTATGCTTTGCCATACTTGTTTCGGCATCTTTTTGAACGGACGAGTAGATACCGTTAAGCGTGTCTTGAATGTTGCCGCCAACGATACACAGCGGATTGGTTTTCTCGTCGATGTGTAAGAGGTTGTGATTATCTTCAACGGCTCGATAGATGTCTAATAGTGTGATGTACTTAGGGGATTTGGCCAAAGTCGGCGCCACCTTGCCCGGCTGACTGTTGAGCAGGCCTGCCTTGACTAGCTTAGCCATCATTCGACGAACGACGCTTTGGTTGGCTTCGACGCTGGTTGCAATCGCGGCACTGGACAAGTCGCCACCTGCATAGATATGGACGAAGGCCAGAATATGCACGGCGTCGCTTAGTTTATGCGAATACTTCATGGTTGCACCTCATTTTGGTTGTTTATTATCAGCGTAAGGCATTTAGCAGTGGAAAGCCAGTTAAAGAATGGTCTTAATACCCATCACGATTAACAGGATTGCAATCAGCTTAGGGATATACTTCGCAATCGAAGACGCATAAAGCCGTTTCACTAAAAGTGGTGCGAAACCCGCACCAAGAATGCTCATGCCGATCAAAACATAAGTCGAGGTGGCCGTTGCGTGATAGGCATCCAGTCCCAAAATGATGAGACCAGCAAGGATGGGACCCCCACCGCTTAGTCCAGCAACACCGACCATTAAGCCACTGAGCACCCCAAAAGCATAGGGCAAGGCCTGGTTTGACTGATGAGACTGCTTTTTCCGAGTGACTAGCATTTGACCACCAAGGCCGACGAAGACGATGGCAATCAGCCATTAATATACAAGCTTGGGCACGTGCGGAGAAAGCAATGAGCCAATCAAGGTTAGATAAATGGTCATCATGACTTTGCACAGGCTTCTGGTTGATAGCTGCGCTTCAGGAACGCGGCCATGTCTTCTGGTTGGGTGCCTGTGATTTTGTGGAAGTCGTCAGTTACCTGGTCGAACAGCCCTAAGGCCCCGGCAGCATACATACTTGCAAGTTCTTCGCCGTCGCCTTCTTCTGCGTAGATTCGGCAGAATTCTTTGGTCGTCACCGGGGCGTACCCAATCTCATGGCCGGTAACCGCAGTCATGATGTCACCCAGCGCGGGCATGGTCAGGCTTTGGGTTTGCGTCAGCGTGTAGACTTGGCCTTGGTCGCGCAGTTCAGGCTTGGTGGCCAAGGTCGCGATAGCCGCTGCGCTGTCGTCTAGCGTGATGAAACTCATCGCCTGGTCGCCAACAGGGTAGATTAAAGCTTTGCGCGCAATCAATTCTGGAAGGTAGGGCACCAACGGATCGGCGTACAGCGAGTTTTTGGCGACGGCGTAGTGAAGACCGGTAGTCGCAAGCCTGCGCGGTGCGTATGCGTAGTACGGTGACATGGTGAACGGGTTGTTCTCTTGGTCGGCGTAGAAGCTGACGAACACCACAGACGCTACATGCGCTTGTTTGAGGGCCTTGATCGAGTTTTCAAACTCGGTGATTCGCTGCAAGACATCATAGGTCTTGCTGGGAATGTAAATGACGACGTCTTGACCGGTGAAGGCCTTGATCATGACGTCAACATCGAGGTAGTCACAAGGCACGACATTGATTCCTTGTACGTTGAGCGCCGTTGCTTTAGCTGGCGTATGCACCGCGGCGGTCAGTGCGCTGGCGCCGACCAAGTCAACGATGTTATTCACCACTTTTTGGCCAAGGTGACCGGTGGCACCGGTGACTAGATATTTCATGAATTAGTCCTCCTTGAGTTTTCTAAGTAATTTGAGTTATCAAATAAAAACCGTATGCAGTGGTAACTAACATACGGTGACATTATTAACACACTTTACGGTGCATCCTTACTTTTTATGCTAAGACGATATTAGCCCTTTACAACTTCTTGAATTGCATCAGCGATTGGGATTAGTTCGTGGCCCAGGACATCTTCTAAATCAGACGAAGTGACATCAAGCTGGCCATCACGAATCAGCGTTTGGAAGCTGGTGACCAATGCTGCCGTGCCCTCGTCGATCCCTGATGCTTCCAGACCCTTTGCATAGGCGGAATCATCGACCTTAACAACATCGAACTGCGCATCGATTGCATCGGCTAGTTCATTATACGTGCGAGTTTGCCCACCGAATTCGTAGATTGGTTTCGTCGATTCACTCGCCAATACCTTGGCCGCAGCTTCGGCGTATTCTTTTTCCAAGGCCCAGCCCGCCTTGCCATCGCCTGCTGAATAGACGAACGGCTTGCCGCTAGTTGCTTGAGCCAAGCTCCCCGCTTCGTTTTCTAGATACCAGTTGTCACGCAGAAACGAATAGCTGATACCGGATTTTTTGATATAAGCTTCGGTTGCCGCGTGATCAGCCGCAAGTGGAGTCGTGGATTGATCAGCTTTTGGAAAGCTTGTGTATGCAATGTAACTGACATTGTTTGATTTGGCAGCATCGACAACGTTCTTATGTTGTTGCAACCGACTGATTTTGCCGCCTGGTTGCGAAGAGATGAAAAGCAGACGATCTACGCCGGCCAGACTAGCTTTCAGTTGTTCAGGATCATCGTAATCACCAGGTCGCACTGTCACACCAGCTGGTACAAGCGACTGTGCCTTTTCAGTATTACGCGCTAATGCAATAATATTTGCGGTAGGTACCATCTTGGTAAGTACTTGGATCGCAGTTTGACCAAAATGCCCCGTAACACCTGTTAATGCGTATGTTGTCATGTTAATAGCCTCCAAATTTTTACATCAATCAAGTTGCTTTATAAGTAACTTGTTGATATTATTGTAACACCTTATTCTGAGCCGTCAATCTCTTTTTGATTTTGTATTGATTCAGATTGACAATATTTGCACCGTTACCACCAGAAGCTGTAATTCTTTTGGTTCGGTGTTCATCAAAAAAGCCTTGGCATTTTGCCAAGGCTTTTTTCGTGTCCATTATTCAGCTGTCACCTCAGTGCTTAGCATAATAGTCCTCGGTATCCTCCATGCTCGGCCGCAAGCCAACGTACATCATGAAGAAGAACAGCGCCGCACTAACGAATGCGTAGAGGGCCGCGAACCCGTAACCACTGATCAAATTCGTGAGGTCCACAAATGGGATGAGCATGACGATGGACCACCAGGCATTGAGGCCCGCATCGCGGAAGCGCCGGACCGTCAGGCTGAAGTCCCCCACACTGAAAATGAAGTACAATCCCTTGAGCAGCAGTACCATCAAGTTACCGTGCAGGATTGCTTGGAGCGGGTTATTCGTGTACGCCGCAAAACTACCCGTGGCGTTGGCCAATCCCATCAACGCTGCGCCGAAGATGATGCCCCACACTAGCATCCACCAATACTCCGACCGACTGCTGCGCCCCCTAAAGTTCAAAAACTTCTTGCAAAACTGCACGAGCGCCGTGAAAAAATTAACCCGAACTGGTTTCATAATCTTTACCTCCAACCCTTGATACCCCTGTTATTGGGCCGAAATACCCACAATTCTTCAGTCGAAAGTCGGATTTTCCCTAGACAATAAAAAAATAGCAGGGCCGCAGCCTTGCTATTTTTCATTGCTTAAATTGTGACGTTACCTGAGAACTGGGAGTTGTACAGATCAGCGTAGAACCCGTTCTTGGCCATCAAGGAGTCATGGTTCCCGGTTTCAACAATGGAACCGTGGTTCATGACGATGATGTTGTCGGCGTCGCGAATCGTGGACAGACGGTGAGCAACAACGAAGCTCGTCCGGTCCTTCAGCAGCCGCTGCATCGCGTGCTGGATGTGCAATTCAGTCCGCGTATCAACGGAACTGGTTGCTTCATCAAGAATCAGGATTTCAGGGTCGGCAACGAACGCGCGGGCAATCGTCAAGAGCTGACGCTGACCTTGCGAGATGTTCGATGCTTCTTCGTTCAGCACGGTGTTGTACCCTTCAGGCAGCTGGCGGACGAAGTTGTCCACGTGCGCCGCCTTGGCCGCGTTCAGAATCTGCTCGTCGGTGGCGTCTTCCCGGCCGTACTTGAGGTTATCCCAAATCGTCCCGGTGAACAGCCAGGTGTCTTGCAGCACCATCGCGAAGTGGCTGCGCAGGTCTTCACGTGACATGTTGCGCGTGTCCTGACCCTTGAGCTGAATTGAGCCGCCACGAACATCGTAGAACCGTTCGAGCAAGTTGATGATGGTGGTCTTGCCGGCCCCGGTAGGTCCAACAATCGCAACCATCTGCCCGTTCTTCACGTCGAGGTTGTAGTCGGTCATGAGCAACGGCCCGTCGCCATAGCCGAACTGAACGTGGTCCAGCTTCAGCAGGCTATCGGTGTTTTCGTCGTCCGGAATATCGACGTGAGTCTTCTCCATGTCCGCTTCGTCCAGAACTTCAAATATACGTTCGGCAGAAGCAATCGTGGACTGGATGGTGTTGGCCAAGTTGGCCAGCTGGCTAATTGGCTGGGAAAACTGCTGGGTGTACTGCAGGAAGGCCTGCACGTTCCCCAGGGTAACCGTCCCGTTCGCAACCTGCACCCCGCCGACAACGGCAACGAAGACGTAGCCGATGTTGTTCAGGAAGGTCATGAGCGGCATGATAATCCCGGACACGAATTGGGCCTTCCACGCAGCTGCGTAGTACCGGTCGTTTTCGTCTTCGAACTGCTTAATCATGTCGTCTTCGCGGTTGAAACTCTTGATGATCACTTGACCACCATAAGTTTCTTCAACCTGGTTGTTAATCAGCCCCAGCGACTTTTGCTGCGCAGCAAAGAAACGCTGGGAACGTGGTGCGACAATGCCGACAACCACCAGTGACAGTGGCACGGTAATCGCCGCAATGAGGGTCAGCTGCCAGGAAATCGACAGCATCATCCACAGTGTCCCGATGAAGGTCATGGTACTGGTTACCATCTGGGTCAAACTCTGCTGCAGCGTGGAAGCAATGTTATCCATATCGTTGACGGCACGGGACATGATATCCCCGTTGTTATGCGTGTCGTAGTAGTTAATCGGCACGGTCTTCATCTTCAGCTTCAGTTCCTTACGCATGTCATAAACGGTGCGCTGACTGATGCGGGTCATGATGAACTGCTGAAGGAAGCTGAAGACGGCACTTGCCAGGTACATCGCGATAACAATGACGATGATGTGTTCAATCTTCGTGAAGTTAATTGGGTATTCAGAGAAGCTAATGCCGGCCTTTTGTTCAGCCTGGCCCTTCATCACACCCTTGAAGATTTCGGTCGTCGCTTGACCCAGAATCTTAGGCGTGCGAATTTGGAAAATGGTTGAAGCAATCGCCATGACGATAACCACTGCTAAACCAAACAACCGGTTGTGCATGTAGCCCATCAGACGGTTAGTGGTCTTCCAGAAGTTCTTCGGCTTTTCAACCGGACCACGGCCGCCACCCATTGGTCCGTGACCGCCGGCTGGACGTGTAGTTTTAGTTTCTGCCATTATGCTTCATCCCCTTCCCGAATTTGGGACTTAACGATTTCTTGGTAAGTCTCGTTATTTGCCTTCAGTTCAGCGTGGGTGCCCAGTCCGACCATCTTGCCGTCGTCCAGGACAACAATCTGGTCGGCATCAGCAACCGTGGAAACACGCTGGCCAACAATGACAACAACGCGGCCACTAATCTTCGCGTCATCCTTCAGGGCCTGACGCAGATTGGCGTCGGTCTTGAAGTCGAGGGCGGAGAAGGAATCATCGAAGACATAAACGGAGGAATCCTTCACGAGGGCACGGGCAATTGCCAAACGCTGCTTTTGCCCCCCGGAGAAGTTACTCCCACCTTGTTCAACGATGTAGTCCAGACCTTCTGGATTCTCACTGATGAAGTCCTTGGACTGCGCGATTTCCAGTGCGTGCCAAATTTCGTCATCAGTTGCGTTCTCGTTCCCGTACTTCATGTTGTCGCGCACGGTCCCGGAGAACAGGTTCGCCTTCTGCGGTACGAAGGCAACTGCATCACGCAGGTCCTTGAGGTCGACGTTGCGGACGTCGTGGCCGTTAATTTTCACGGCACCCTTTTCAACGTCGTAAAAACGCGGAATCAGGTTAACCAGAGTGGACTTACCAGAACCGGTCCCCCCAATGACAGCAACCGTCTGCCCGGCGTGCACGTGGAAGTCAACACCGGCAAGTGCTGGTTCTTCAGCACCATGGTAGCGGAAGTCAACGTGGTCAAAGTGCAGGTCGGGTTCGCCATCACTCAGCTGCTCAACGCCTGTATCCTTGTCCTTAATCGTTGTGGTCTGATCGAGCACGGCGTTAATCCGGACAGCAGATGCCTGCGCACGCGGAATGAAGACGAAAATCATCGCGAGCATCATGAAGCTCATGAGAATCTGCATTGCGTACGTCATGAACGCAATCATGTTCCCGGTATTCATGGCTTGCTGGGCGATGAGCTTACCACCCCAGGCAATAATCCCGATGTTGGTCCCACTCATAACCAGGGTCATCACGGGCACCATTACGGCCATGATGGAGAAAACCTTGACCGCATTGTTCGTGTAGTCCTTGTTGACGCCATCAAAGCGGTCCTGTTCGAACTGGTCCTGCCGGAATGCGCGGATCACGCGGACCCCGGTCAGACCTTCACGGAACACCAGGTTGATGTTATCGGTCTTTTGCTGCATGGCCTTGAACAGTGGCACAGCGAATGTCATCACAATCCCCATGACCACCAGCATGATTGGAATCACGACGATGAAAATCATGGTCAGCGTGTGGTTCTTCTGGTAGGCGAGGAAACTGGCACCGATGAGCATGATTGGCGCCATAATCATCATCCGCAAGAACATCATGACCACGTTCTGAATCTGCACAACGTCGTTCGTCGTCCGGGTAATCAGACTACTGGTCCCGACTTTGTCCATTTCATCATGTGAATAGTTGATAACTTTGCGGTAAATATCCTTACGCAAGTTTGCCCCGAGTTTCTGGGACGCACGGGCGGCGAGGAATACGTTGCAGACGGCGGCGAGCACAGAGATCAGTGCGAACACAGCCATCTTGCCCCCGACGCGCCAAATGTAGTCAATATCCCCGGTCGTAACCCCGTTGTTAACGATGTCTGACGTCAGATTTGGTAGGTACAGGCTTGAAATAACCTGGGCAATCATGAAAAGGACTGATCCGAACACCACCCACAGTGACATTCGGCCCTTAGCGACTTTAAGCATGGGCAACTCCTTTATTTCTTTATTTGTAGTAGTAAATCCAAACTAATTAATGGCGACCGGCGACTTACTGTTTACTCGCCGTCGTGCGCGCAACCCCATTCTCCAGCCAGTCAAGGGCAAGGTGAACGCGGCGCTTAACGTCATCGGTGGTGAACTCACGCTCGGTGCCAATGGCGTTGTAGTAATGCGTAATGGTCTGCATGAAGTTCCCGAACGCAATGTGCATGAGCACGCCCAGGTCACTCTTGCGTTCCAGGTTCAACTTGGCAAAATCAACGTGCGTGGCAAGAAAATCGCGCATGTGCAGGTTCTTCTTGTTATCCGCACCGAGCGACGTGTGCGCCGCAGTCCGGAAATCCATTTCGGTGATGATGTTGCGGAACAAATCCCGGTGTTCGTTCTCGGACATCGCCTGAAGCAACCAATCGAAGAACGCGTGGAACGTGGCGAACACGTCCCCATCATGATCAATCAGCTCCTGCTGCAGGCGCCCAACCATGGTGCCCCCTTCGATTTCAAGCATGTAAAAGAATATATCCTGCTTATCTTCGAAGTACTGGTAGAAACTACCACGGGGAATCCCCGCCAGCTCAATGATGTTCGAAACCGACGCCTTGGCAAATGGCGCCCGACCGAATTCGGTCCGCGCGGCATTCAGCAGCCGGTTGCGTTTTTCTTCCGGTAACCGGAAAAAAGTACTCTTCGGCATAAATTTGCTCCTTTCCAACCCAATGCAATTACTACATTCGGGCCTTGTATGTACTGGACTGCGGTCAAAATAGCACCAAACTGCGCTGCCAAATTGACCCACATTTTGTTCCTGCTCACCGATGACACTCTGTCATGTGACAACTTGTCATTATACGCTTGCTTTCAGAAAACACAACCAATTTAAGGCAACTTTATGGACATTTCCGACTAAAGTCCCATGTAGCGCGGGTTAATTAATGCGCTGGTTACACAAAATTGGTACCACTGCGCTCAATTCAGCGACGCGCCAGCAAAAAATGCGGCCGCCGTTTAATCATTTTGCCCGCGAGATTTTGCGCGCAGCACCACCCCAGCACGCTGCTCAGTTGTGGTAAAATATAGGTATTAATCAACACTGTGAGGTGCGCGTATGGACAAGTCTGTCACGCTGACAAGAGTCTTCAGATATCTCAAGAACCATCCGGAAAACTACCGGCCGACCCGGATGCGGTATAAGAACGAGGTCATGTTGCTGGTATCCGATCACGTTCTGTTTCCGGACGGCCAAGAATTGTTCCCCGAAAACCGCCTGCACGCCATATCCCTGGATGAGGGCTTCATCCGCACGCAGCCTGAACTGGTCGCATGGATGGCCCGCCTCATCAGTCCCGCAGCACCGCTGGTAGTGCCCGATATCATCTGGTTCACGGGTTGCCACTTGCCGCTACAACACAAGTACGTCGTGCAATTAGCATTCGAATAGTAACGTAAGACCCCGAGCCGTCTGGTCCCGGGGTCTTTTTAGGGAACTATGTCAAACGGTGTTGAATAGTAAATTTATCATTTGGAGTTCGTCCTT
>NZ_AYYO01000002.1 GCF_001436225.1 Lacticaseibacillus sharpeae JCM 1186 = DSM 20505
TCCAAACCAAAAACAAGCGAGGTAAATTTCTGATGTCCACTAATAATACTACACTCAAGATGCTCGGAATTCTAGACAGTAATATCCACTCATATGAAGCGAGAGAGGAGTACCGTGGTCGCGGTGCCCGCAGGCGCAAATGCATTGTTTTGTTTGCGGAATTGTCGTACCAGCTAACCAAGTGTCCTAAGTGCCAGTTCCTCGCCTTGCGTCCTAACGGGCACAAGCTAGTCCACGTGCAACTTCGTTCAGTTGAGGGTCAACCGGTGGTTCTTGATCTTAATAAGCAACGGTGGATGTGTGACCATTGCCACCATACTTCTACTGCTACGACGCCGGTCGTTAAGCCCGGAAACTCCATTGCCAATAAAACTAAAGAATACGCACTAAAGCTCGCTAAACAATCCCTCAATTTGAAGGCAATCGCTAAGATTTCTGGAGTATCACCAAATACTGTATCACGCACTTTGAACGATGCCATCCACTTTCGTGCGGCGCGCTTTTTACCAACTGATCTCTGCTTCGATGAATTGCGCACCACGCACGGATGGATGTCCTTCATCTGCGTTGATGCTCACTCCCATAAACTCGTGACAATGCTGGGTGATCGCTACAATGCCTCTATCAAGAATTTCTTCATCAATCAATATTCACTAGCTGAACGCAAAATGGTTCGGCACATTGTTATGGATATGAATGCTTCATATGCGTCACTAGTACACGAAGTCTTCCCCAATGCTGAAGTTGTTTACGACCGCTTCCACATTGTGCAATTGCTTGGCCGTGCTCTCGATCAAATTCGCATTCAGTGCATGAAGAGTATCGACTCGAAGACTCGCGTCCACAAGGCTTTGAAATCTTGCTGGCGCCTATTCCACAAAATTCATCCGGAGGCGCGAAAGCGACAATTCAAGTTTGGTATTAACGAAGAAATGACTGAACAGGAAGTGATTGACCTTGCTACCAATGATTTTCCTGAACTTAAACACGCATACGAAACCTACGTCACCTTACACGATGCGTTGATGAACGGAAAGCCGGCAGACCTAGAGGACATCATCAAAGAATACTTCGCTCAGAACAACGCCATGGATATTGCCATTAGCACTTTGCGTAAGAACCTCCGCGGGGTGGTTATCGCGGCCAAAAGTCCGCTATCTAACGGTCCCATTGAAGGGGTTAACCGAAAAATCAAAGAACTAAAACGTGGCTGTTACGGCTTTTACAACCAATTAAACATGTTTAAACGGATATACCAAATAACGGCATAATATTTATTTCGCCTTAAAAATCGCATCCTTTTAAGTCCTATTTGTTGTGCCTTCATAACGGTTAAAGTTACTGGCATTAAAGACTTTAGAGTCAAAGTCACCA
>NZ_AYYO01000040.1 GCF_001436225.1 Lacticaseibacillus sharpeae JCM 1186 = DSM 20505
CGGGTTAAGGAGCTGTTACAGATAACTTGGACAAATTATTCACCAGCCACTAATTATCAAAGAAAGTTAGTAGATGTGGTAGTTCTGGTTCACGTCGGAGCCAAAGTCGAAACCATTGGCGACGTTCTGTTCGTTTTCCTTCACGTTCGCGTTGTTCAGTGTCTCGGTTTGCAATCCAAGCTGCGTCCGCAGTTCGTCGCTGACCGACTGGAGCTGGGATGTTGATGGAATCTGGTAGGACGCCTTGCCGACGTACGCGCCGACTTCCTTCAACTGCGACTTATTGAAGTTCTTGATGGCGCCGCGGTAACCGTTCGCGATGTTGACCAAATCATCAAAGGTCAGGTTCATCAGCAGGTTCCCGTT
Source organism: Lacticaseibacillus sharpeae JCM 1186 = DSM 20505 (assembly GCF_001436225.1). Taxonomy (GTDB): domain Bacteria; phylum Bacillota; class Bacilli; order Lactobacillales; family Lactobacillaceae; genus Lacticaseibacillus; species Lacticaseibacillus sharpeae. The sequence continues at coordinate 367 of NZ_AYYO01000040.1, forward strand.
CAGCGAGTTGAGCACGGACCGGTAATTGGTCAGGTTCTTGGTGGACAAGACGGACTTCACAATTGCAGAAATGACTTGTTGCTGGCGCTGCTGGCGACCGTAGTCCCCGTCCGGATCCTTGTAGCGCATCCGGGCGAACTGCAGGGCGCGCTTGCCGTTCAGGTGGGCTGGGCCCTTGGTGAAGGTCCCGCCGTCGTGGTACGTGTCGCTCCAGGAGAACGGCACGTCGACGTCAACCCCGCCAACCGCATCCACGATTTGGGACAGGCCGCCCATGTTGACCGTGACGTAGTAGTCAATCGGCACGTTCAGCAGCTTTTGCACCGTCTTGACGGCACAGTCGCTGGCACCAACCAGGAATGCGGAGTTAATCTTCGCGTAGTGGTACGCCCCGCCCTGGATCTGGGCGAAGGTGTCCCGCGGGATGCTGACCATCGTCGTGGTGTTCGTCTTCGGGTTAATCGTGACAACCATCAGCGTGTCGGCGTTCCCGAGCTTGTTCGTTCGGCCGAGCGAGCCCGTGTCGGTCCCAATCAGCAGCAGGGAGATGGGCTTGGTCGCCTTCACCTTCTTGCTGGCAGATTTTTTACCCTGCAACTGCACATAGCTTTTGTTTACCGATGACCGCGCGTCGGAGTACATCCGGAATCCGTACGCCCCGATGACGAAGACGAACGCAATCACAGCCAAGAATATCAGCTGCACCCAACGCTTGCCGGTCACCCGTTCAATTTTTTTGCGTTTATTATTCATTATTTACCTTCCAATAGAGAAATCCCCATGACATGAATTTTAGCAAAAAAAAGCAAGCGGTAGGTTACGAATTTCTAAAATCTGCGCGTTATGCTAAGATTAGGACAAATATGTAAAAAATAATTTGGCGCACAGCTGATTTTCGTGATTCGCTCACGCCATTTTCACACAAAAGGAGCGATTTTGTATGGTTGAAGCATTACCCGCACGCAGCGACGTGCCTACCGATTTGACTTGGGACTTGTCCTCCGTTTTTCCTTCCGACGACGCGTGGGCGGCAGCCTTCACGGAAGTTGGCGGCGACATCGATAAGATTAAGGCAGTTGCCGGCACCCTCGGCAACAGTTCAAGTGCGCTCATCGCCGGCGTGAACACGATTCTGGGCGTTTTCCGCAAGCTGGAGAAGGTCTACGTCTACGCCAGCATGAAGAGTGACCAGGATACGGCCAACAGCCAGTACCAGGCCATGAGTGCTAAGGCGAAGGCCCTGGCCGTGAAGGTCGAAAGCGCGGCTGCCTTCTCTGACCCTGAGATTCTCGCCATTCCGGAAGCAACCCTGCAGGACTGGCTGGCCAAGGACGACAACCTCAAGCCATACACCCAGTTCCTGACCAAGATTACCGCCAAGCGTGACCACACGCTGGACGCGGACACCGAAGCGCTGCTGGCCAGTGCCGGCGACGCGCTCGACGCCAGTGCCGCCACCTTCAACCAGCTCAACAACTCCGACATTGAATTCGGCATGGTGGAAGATGAAGACGGCAAATTCGTGCAGCTCAGCCACGGGATTTATGGCGAACTGATCCGCTCCAGCAACCAGGAAGTCCGCCACAATGCCTTCGACACCATGTACGAAGCCTACGACGGCATGCTCAACACCTTCGCGGCCACCTTGTCCGGTCAGGTGAAGGCGCACAACTTCACCGCACTCGCCCACAAGTACCCGAACGCCCGTGCCGCCGCCCTGGCTGGCAACAACATCCCCGAATCCGTCTACAGCACGCTCATCGACCAGGTGAACGCGCACTTGCCCCTTTTGCACCGCTACGTTGCCCTGCGCAAGAAGATTCTCGGCCTGGATGAGCTCCACAGCTACGACCTGTACGTCCCAATCACAGGTGAAGCACCCCTGTCCTACACCATTGATGAAGCCAAGGCGGAAGGCGAAAAGGCACTGGCACCACTGGGCAGCGACTACCTGAAGCACGTCCACCACATCTTCAACGACCGCGTCATCGACTTCATCGAGAACAAGAACAAGCGTAGTGGCGCGTACTCCGGCGGTTCCTACGATACGGACGCCTTCATCTTGCACAACTGGCACGATTCCCTTGACGCCCTGTACACCCTGGTCCACGAAACCGGTCACTCGGTGCACTCTGAGTACACGCGGGGCACCCAGCCGTACATGTACGGGGACTACCCGATTTTCGTTGCCGAAATCGCCTCAACCAGTAACGAAGCGCTGCTGACGGACTACCTGCTCAAGACGCAGACGGATCCCAAGGTGCGCGCATACGTGCTCAACTACTACCTCGACGGCTTCAAGGGCACCCTCTTCCGGCAGACCCAGTTCGCCGAATTCGAACACTGGATTCACCAGCAGGACCAAGCTGGCCAGCCACTGACGGCCGACACCATGTCCGACTTCTACGGCGACCTCAACGCCCGCTACTACGGGGACGCTCTGGAGCGCGACGACGCCATTAGCCTGGAATGGGCCCGGATTCCGCACTTCTACTACAACTACTACGTTTACCAGTACGCCACCGGGTTCGCTGCCGCTAACGCTTTGACCAGCCACATCATCAGCGGCCAGGACGGCGCGGTGGACAAGTACCTCGGCTTCCTCAAGAGCGGCTCCTCCAAGTTCGCCATCGACACGATGAAGGCAGCCGGCGTCGACATGACCAAGCCCGACTACCTGGAAGATGCCTTCAAGGTCTTCGAAGCACGGCTGAACGAATTCGAACAGCTCGTCGCTAAGCTGTAAAATTTAGCGCATATTAAAAGGCCAGCCCCAAGCGCAGATAATTGCGCTTGGGGCTGGCCTTTTTGGTTACCGCTAGTGGGCAACTTCCGTCCATGCTTGATACAACTTAATCAGCGCCTGCGTACCATCGTCACCATGGCCCGCATCAACCAGCTGCTGGTAAAGCTGCTTGGCGGTGCGCGTTGCGGATAAGTCCAAGCCCATTTTGTCCGCCTCATCCAGGGCAATGCGCAGGTCCTTCAGGAAGTGCTTAGCGAAAAAGCCCGGCGTGTAATCCCCCGCCAGAATCCGCGGCCCGTAATTAGTCAGCGACCAGTTTGCCGCCGCGCCGCCCCCAACCGTTGCCAGCACGTCCTGCAGGTTCAGGCCCGCGGCTTGCGCGTAAACGAGGGTCTCGGTTAACCCGGTCATCGTCCCCGCCACCATAATCTGGTTGGCCATCTTCGCGTGCTGACCTTTGCCCGCGTCACCGAAGTAGTGCACAGCCCCAGCAATTACGTCAAAAATGGGTTGCAGCTGGGACAGCACCGCCTTGTCCCCGCCGAGCATCACGGTCAGCGTCCCGTTCTTGGCGCCAATGTCGCCACCCGAGACCGGCGCGTCCATGGCCGTAACGCCACGTGCCGCTGCGGCCGCCGCGATTTTGCCCGCTAATGTCGGGGTGCTCGTCGTCATGTCCACAATAATACTGCCGGGTTGCGCGCCCGCCAGCACGCCACGGTCACCGAAGTATACATCCTCCACGTCCTGGGGGAAGCCGACCATGGTGAACGTCACCGGCGCATCCGCCGCGACTGCTTGGGGACTGCCCGCCCAGCGCGCACCGGCATCAATTAAGCCCTGCGCGTGGGCCTTGGTGCGGTTGTAAATCGTTACTTCATACCCCGCCTGGAGCAAATTATTGATGATTCCCGTCCCCATCACGCCGGTACCGATAAAGCCAACTCGTTGCATGTGTTTATCCTCCATTAATTATTTGTTACTTCCATTTTACGCCCCCACGGCACCAAAAAGGCACCCAGTTCACCACCAAGCAGGTAGTAAATCGGGTGCCTTTCGCCGTAATCAGCCTAATGCAGCTGAATCTGCATCGTTTGCAACCCCGCCAGCGGCACGGCGAAGGTAATGTCGCTCCCGTCTTGCACCAGCGGCACGGTTGTTTCCACGTAGCCATCCGCATTGCGGCTCCGGATGGTCGCGGTCTTGGCGTGCACCTTCCGTCCTGGGTGCCAGCGCACAATCGGGTAGCTATCGAGGCCGAAGTTCGCCAGTAGCATTGCAGCCGGCGTGTCCACTAGCTTGACGTTCGGCATCCCCCGCAGGAAATCAGCGTCGCCATTCTCACTGAGTAGCTGCTGGAACAGTTCCTGCTCGAAGTTGTTGTAGTGGGCCTCCCAGCGGTACTTGGTGTCGGTGTTCAGCGGCAGGATGAAAATATGGCCGTCAATGGCGCTGATGCCATTACCCACAACGGTGCCGTCCTGGTGGTACGCGGTACTCCAAATCTGCACGTGTGCGTCCGGCTCGTAGTCAATCCGCAGCAAGTCACCGATGTGCTGCAACAGTGTGGTGCGTGGATCCGCAACGCCCGCATACGTGTGGCCATTCATCGCCATGTAGGTCTGGTGGCCACTGCGCACGGGCAACCACGCCGCCGAGCGCGCATGAATCAGGTCGGTCAAGCCGCGGTCGAACAATACCTGGACACAGTCGGCATCCAGCAGCACGCGGTTATCGTGCAGCAGTTGCGTAATGCCCGCATCGTCGAGGTTGCGCAGGAACTGCCCACTAATGGCTAAAGTCTGACCGCTAAAGTGCGTGCCGGCTGTCCACGGGGTGATGGTGGTGCTGAAGCCGAACATGCTGAGTAGTTCCGCCCAGTGGGTTTCTTGCGGCAGTAGGTCAGCCGGTTCCACCCGGTCTGGCGTATGTGCCGGTGCCCCCGGGGTAATGCCGCCGCGAATGCCGCCCGGCGCGAATTCGGTGTGCAGGGTCGCCGCCGAGTTTTGGTTCACCAGCACCTGGATGCCGGTGGTCGTGGACATCTTAAGCCGCGATTCAGTAATGGCGCTCAGGAACGGCTTGCTCTGCGCGAGCATGTCCGCATAGCCGTAATCGTCCACAATTCCGTTGCCCATCATGTCAAAAAGGTTGAGCAAAATGCCTTTTGCGCCGACCAAGGCCGCGGTTTCAATCTGGAACTGGGTGAAGGCCTTGGACTTGGCGAACGGCGAGTACATGTAGTTCTCTAGCTCTGGCAGCAAGGTGGCGTTGTCGCCCAGGTACGCCGCCGTGGTGCGTGTGTACTGCTCGAACACGCGGCCATAGTGGTTCGGTGCCAGCTCGTTGTAGGCGGGCAAATGCGGCCGGGCAATGCGTTCATGCTTCGTTCCGGCCAGCGCGTCCAGCAAGCCCGGCCAGTCGCGGCCTTCGACGGCGTGCCAGTCGGGGAACGAGGTCATGAGGGCCACCTTGGTTTCCGGGCTCACCGCGTGCACGGCCATCTCAATCCGCTGCGCCACGTGGATCATTTCCCGCCGCGCCACGGTCAGGTAGGCGTTGCGTTCTGGCGTCGGTGCCCCCGTTGCCAGCAAGTTGGTGACGAACTCACTGCGCGACTCTTCAGCGCCCATTTCCTTAGCGTACAGTGCCATGTGCCGGTCGCAGAAGCACGCCAGCCGCAGTGGCGTGTGGTTGTAGTGGCGAAAATCATCTTCGAGCCACAACTCCCGCGGGTGCAGGCGCGCGAACAGCCCGTAGCTGGCGGCCATGTAGTCCACCCACCGTTCGTCGGCCGGGCACGCCATGATTGCTGCCCGCTTGCCGTCCACATCCACCATCGTGTCAAAACCCAACTCGGCGGGCACGGTTGGCCCACGGTCGCTATGCATAATGGTCGACCACGGGTTCAGACTCGTGGTCACACCAATGGCCGCCAATTGCTTTTGCACCGGCGCAATGGCATCCAGCCACACTTGCGACTGCGGCAAGGTCAGATGCCCGGCGTTCAGTTCTTCTGAATTGATGAAAAACGTGACGTTATCAATCTGCCCGGCCTTGCAAAACTCAAGCAGCTTGGCATCCTTTGCCGCCGTATTGGCCCGTGGATCCAGCGTGTAGCGTAATGAATAGTAGAAACTCATGGTGTCCTCCTTGACTCAACCTGACTCTGGTACGCAATTCGTAACGCTTACATTGTACCATGCACTTACCAGTTGCGGCCGGGACGCGCGGAAAATGGCCCACTGCGCACAGATTGTGAAAAAAGTGTGTAAGGCCTCAGCGCACCGGATTCAACACGTTATGGTAAACAAATAGCCCGACACAAAATTACGTGCCGAGCCATTGCAGCAAGCAAGTTACCCCAGTGCAGGAATATATTTGTGCTGCCGCAGCGTCATGACCGCACTACCAATCAGCCAAAAGACAGCGGCCCACACCAGGAAGACTGCCGTGATGGTCGGCAAGCTGATGTCCGTAAATTCGTTATTGTGCAGGGTGATCTGGACAAAGTTGGTGTAATACCCCGGCATAAGGCGCGCCGCTGCTGGTGGAAGCAAGGCGAGCAGGTGCAGCGGCTGCGCGAAGGCAACAACTGCCGCCACCGCCATGCCAATCAGTTGGTTGTGCACTAGGTTGCTTAGGCAAAAGGCGATGCTGGCTATTAACACAAACCAGAGATTGCATAGAAGAAGATACTGTAAACATATCACTCCAAGCGGATAGGTAATGTATCTACCGAGGACAAAGACAGTGAACGGAAATCTAAAACTACCAAATGGGTGACCAGGATACACACACATTAGTGCGACTATTATTACAACAGAAAACACAATTACTAGGTTAATCACCAAAATACCCGTCAATGCACGAATACTAGACAGTCGCAATCCATTTGCTGGCACCAATTGTATGAATTCAGCAGTACCTGAACGTTCGTCTTTAAAAAATAATAGTGTTAAAACAATAATGCTGAAAATAATAATACCAATTGGTAACCCACCAACTAATAGAGGTTCCGGTTGCATTCCAAATCCAATTACACTCATAAATCGATTTAAAACGGATGACAGTGCTTCAATATCCCACACAAAATTTAATTTGTGCTCAACAAGATATTCGTTAGAATAATGAAAAGCAATTTTTCGTGTGTTAAATGTTCCATAAAAATATACATGAGGCAGAATTTGATTTCCAGTAATGAGTTGTGGATATTTATTCTCTGCATCGGCCGTGATGCGGTTCGCCAATAGATATTTATTTGCTTGAACAGCAGTTAATACTTTCTGACGGATTCGATACTCAGCATCCGTTTCCTGGAATTTCGAAGTGCCTTGATGCTGCCGACTTAGTGCTAAATTGTGCTTTAGTTCAGATATGTATAATTTCTTTTCCGACGTTATCGTCCCATTTGCCGTAATCCTTGCACCATTTTGGAATTGAACCCAGTGGTTGGACACATCACCCATTGACCACAAACTAGTGCCACCGACAAGCCCAAAGAAGAGCAACGTACAGACAGTGTAAAACAACCATGCATGTTTTTTTAACTCCAACAGCATCTGCGCATACATTATCATCGCTCCTCTCGTTCTTTCTTAGCATGATTATATTGTGTTCATTACAAATGAGCAATTAATTCAACAATAAAAAGCTCAACAAAATTGTTGAGCTTCATCAAATTCGGCGTATCATAAAACATTCACCTACACGTAATCGCTGCCATCAAATACGGTGCCGTTAGCATCCTCGTACACATAATACGTTCCACCGTTTGACAATGGTCCTGAACCAGTTTTCTTAATTGGCAACGTGCACGTGATGGTCACCGTGTGTTCAACGCCACTAGCGCTCTCCCACATCACTACGGTTGCTTCCGCCGCACGCAACACTTCGCTTGTGTTTGCGGAATTATCCGTCGCCGCCATTGCGCCTGCAGCAGGTAGAGCAGCGGTACCAATGGTCATTGCTGTCATAACTGCCAAACTGATTTGCTTAAACAACATAATCATGTCACCCTGGCTTTGCTTGCCGATGGTGCTTACCATTTACCATATATTAAGCGTAACAGGTTGCCCCCCCAAAAATGCAAACGCTTTACAAAAATATTTTTAAAAAGGCCACAGCATCGAATCGAAAATGATGCTGCGGCCCGCTATTAGTGCTTATTTAGTCAGGTTCCGGTAAGTCAGTGCCCCCACGTAAAACAGGCACTCGACCACGGCGATGAAGAAGGTCACCGGCCAGTTCGTGTAGTACCCCAGCGTCAGGCCAGCCCAGACACCGATAAGCGCGGCGCTGACCGAGATGACCAGCATCTGCGGCAGGGTCTTGCCGATGTACTTCGCCCCCGCACTCGGCAAGGTGAGCAAGATGAACACCAGCAGGCTGCCGACAATCTGCGCCCCGGTGGACACACAGATGGCAAGAATGACGAGGAAGTAGATCGAAATCAAATTCGTTGGCAACCGGTGCGCCTTGGCCCCGACCGCGTCGAAGCTATCAAACGCCAAGTACCGGTAGCTCAGCAGCACCGTTACCAGCACGAAACCCGCGAGGAAAACCAGCTGGCGAATCTCGCCGCGGGAGATGCCCACAATGCTCCCGAACAAAATCGTCTGCGCGTAGCTTGAACTTGATGTGGACAAGGCTAAGAACAATATCCCCAGCCCGATAAACAGACTCGAGACCGCGGACGTCGATGCTTCCCGGCGCGACGCCTTGCTCGACATGCGGCCAACCGTAATCGCGGACAGAATCGTGAAAATCAACATCCCGTAAAGCGGTGAAATGCCCAGGAACACGGCAAAGGCCGCGCCCGCAAAGCCGATTTCACTCAGCATGTGCGCAAGAAATGAGGTGCCGCGCGCAAAAACGAAGACGCCGACAATCCCCGAAGCGATGGCGATGAAGGTACTGGCCAAGAAGGCGTTTTGCATGAATGCGTAATGAAACATGTTAGTCCTCCTCTGGGGTTTCGACGACCCCGCGCAACTCTTCTGGCATCTGGTTCGGCTCCATGTTCGCAATCGGCTGCAGGAAGCCCACCTTGTTGTCCAGCAGCAGGAACTGGTCCGTGTAGCGCTTGGCCAGCTGCAGGTCGTGGGTGACGAAGAACACGGTCAGGTTCATGGTCTGGTTGAGTTCCTTGACCAGGTCCATCAATTCGACCTTGATGTTCACGTCCAGACTCGCCGTCGATTCGTCCAGAATCAGGAAATTCGGGTCGTCAATCAGCGCCTGCGCCAAATACGCCTTTTGCTTCTCGCCCCCGCTGGCCATCCCCAGCTGCCGGTGCTGCAGCTGCGTCAGGTGCGTCGCCGCCAGCACGGCGTCGAGCTTCTTCTTCTCGGCCGCCTTGTGCCACGGCGTTAGGCTGCCCAGCTGGCTGAGCTGCACGAACGAGCGGATGGACAAGGGGTACTCGTCATCCAGGTTGCGGAACTGAGGCACATAACCCACCTGCACGGCCGGGTCCTGGCGCCAGTTGATGCTGCCCGCAGTCGGCTGCAACTGGTTCATGAGCAGCCGAATCAGCGTGGTTTTACCCACCCCGTTCGGCCCAATCACGGACGTCATGCTGCCGGGCTGGAGTTCGAAATTCACATTTTGGAATAACTGGCGATCATGAAACCCAAACTGCAGGTGATCAACCGCTAAAATTGGTTCGCTCATCTTGCACCTTCCCCGGCTGCAACTGCACACCGCGTATCGTTACTTATCTTCGTCGACCGCCGCTTCTTCTTCGGCTTCGGGGTTGTCACCCATGTCGTTCACCTCAGAGAACTCAATCGTCACGGTCCGCGGGCGATCCTTGATGATCAGGATGTAGCCGTGGCCGAGGAAAGGCTTGTCGCCGCTGTAAGCAATCGGGAATTCCTGGCCCTGCGCTGCTTCACCCTGCAGCAACATCGCGTAGAACTCGTCATACGTGAAGTCGTCCGCGAACACGATGGCCACGGGTGAGGTCACGAGGGCCTTGTTCTTGGCCATGAGCGTCACGATGTCCCAGATGTTCTTGAGGACAGATTCAGGGAAAACTTTGGCAACCGCGTCACTTACCCGGCGCTTTTTGGTTAATTCGTACATGGTGGAGTCCTTTCCGTGCATATCCGCACTTAAACAATGCTTCTATTCTAACAAAAAGTGAGCGGATTGCCAAAAAAATAAGGTCACCGCATTTGCAGTGACCCCATATTCATCGTGTAAACCGGCAAACTTATGAAGGGAGTTACGCCAGTGTTTAACCTTTTACACAAATTAAGTGTAGCGGGTTAACTAGGCGGCTGTCAGAAATAATCCGATATTTGTTAAGTCGAATTGCACCCTGCCCCCAAAAACGCCGGCCCGCGTGCATGCGGACCGGCGTTAATTCGCGTTTTAGAAGCCGACCGTGTCGGGATCCTGGGCCAAACCGGCCGCGCCGTGGAGCTGGTCAATCAGTTCCATGTCGTGGTGGCTAAGCTCGAAGTCAAACAGCTGGGCGTTCTCCTCGATGCGGTTAGCGTGGACGGACTTAGGCAGCGGCAAGAAGTCGTGTTGCAAACTCCAGCGCAATACCACCTGGGCGACGGACTTGTTGTAGCGGGCCGCAATCTTCTGCAGGGATTCGATGCCGAAGATCTTCCCGGTGCCAAGTGGACTGTAGGCTTCGTTCAAGATCCCGTGCTTGGTGTTGAAGGTAGTGACCTCTTCCTGCATGTCACTTGGGTTCAAGAACAGCTGGTTCACCATTGGCTTGGTTGTGGCCGTCTTGAACAACTCTTCCAGGTGCTTCACGCGGAAGTTGGACACCCCGATGGCGCGGGCCTTCCCGGACTTCAGGATGTCTTCCATTGCCCGCCACGTCTCGGCGTTTGCTTCCTGCCAGTGGTCGCGGCTGGCCTTAGGGTTCCCCCAGTGGATGAGGTACAGGTCAACGTAGTCCGTGCCGAGCTTCTGCAGGGATTCGTCGATGCCGCCGAGTGCAGACTGGTAGTCGCGCCGGTTGTTCCAGAGCTTGGTGGTCAAAAACAGGTCGTGCCGGTTGATGCCGCTGTTCTTAATGCCAGCCCCGACACTTTCTTCGTTGCCATAAATGGCGGCGGTGTCGATGTGCCGGTAGCCAGCATCAATGGCCGCGCGCACGGACTGCTCCGCAACGTCGCCACTTGGGGTCTGCCAGGTACCAAACCCAACGATGGGAATCTCCACCCCGTTAGCCAGGGTGTATGTGTCAGTCAGCTTAGTTAAATGTGCCAAGTTTGCCTCCTGGGAAATTTAGGCGACTAACATGCCGCCTAAACCTCAATGCCTAAGCGCGGATAACCCACGCCGTTACGTTTTCTACCTACTTACTTTAACACAGGATTGCGTTTATATGCATCACGTCATGATGTATTGGCGCTGTGACAGTGTTCGGCGTCTGTCCGGCAGCAAAAAAGCTCCGTGCCAACTCGCGGGCACGAAGCTTTGCATACGTTACTTTAGTCCAGCTGCTTCCCCTGGGTTTCAACGCCCCAGGTGGCAATCGCCGCAACGGCAACCAGCAGCGAAATCGCGAAGATGCCGAAAATTACGGGGAAACCCACGCCGCCAGCAATCAGATTGCCGACCAGCAGTGGTCCGACAATCCCACCGATGCGGCCAATTCCGGCAGCCATCCCGCTACCGGTACTGCGCACGTCGGCCGGGTACTGTTCCGGGCTGTAGGCATACAGCGCGCCCCACGCACCGAGGTCAAAGAACGACAACAGTGCGCCCCAGACGACCAGCGCCACAACGCCATTGGCCATCCCGAAACCAAAGGCGGTGATGGCCGTCCCGATAAGGAAGATGCTGAGGGTCAACTTGCGGCCGATTTTTTCAATAATCCACGCTGCCGTGAAGTACCCGGGCAGCTGAGCGATGGTCATGATGAGCACGTAGCCAAAGGAGTGAATCAGCGTGAAGCCCTTGAGCACCATCACGCTTGGCAGCCAGAGGAACATGCCGTAATAAGAAAAGACGACCATGAACCAGACAACCCAGAGCATCGCCGTTGAGCGCCAGTGTTTGGCGTTCCACATCTCGGCCAGTGCCTTGAAGAATGGCTTCTTCTGCTTGGCCCCTTCCGCCGCGAACACGGGCGATTCCTGCAGGCCTTCCCGGAAGTACAGGCCGTACAGCGCGGTGGCCCCGGTCAGGACGAGCGCAATCCGCCAGCCCCACTGCGGCATGATGAAGTAGGCCACGAGGGCTGAAACTAGCCAGCCGGCGGCCCAGAAGCTTTCCAGTAACACGACACTGCGGCCGCGGTGCTGGACCGGGACACTCTCGGAAACCAGCGTAGAGGCAACGGGTAATTCGCCCCCGAGGCCGGCGCCGATGATGAGCCGCAGCGCGATGAACATCGCGTACCCGGTGGCGAAGGCGGACGCAAATGAGCCCAGCGAGAAGATGAGCAAGGTGATCAGCAGCACACTCTTCCGGCCAATCCGGTCGGCCAGCGCCCCGAAGAGCACGGCCCCGATGGCCATCCCCAGCGAGCTGACACTCCCAATCATCCCCACGGCGCCCGCAGACAGGTGCCATTCGCCCTCAATCTGGGCGATGATGAACGACAGCAAACCAACATCCATTGCGTCAAACAACCAGGCAATCCCGACACCGGTGATGAGCCCGCTTTGACGCCGCAAACTACTTTCCATTAATGAATCCTCCAGCGACTATGCGCGTACACAGCGGCACCACCAACCCGGTACCGCCCAATAATAGCGAAAAATTTATCGACGTGACAAGACACGTGTCAATACACATAGTTAACCGTATTTTCAGGAAAGTGTCAAGACACTATCTGGATTATTTCTGAAACCACCACAAAAAGCGGGCAAAAAAAGAACCACCCGCACACGTGCAGGTGATTCTTCCCCTTTGCTATTCCACTAAGTAGCCCGCATCACGCAGGGCCGCCTTGATTGCCGTCAGGTCCTCTTGCTGGTCGTACGCCACCGTGTGCATGTGCACGCCCCCGGTTAGCTCGGACAGCATCCGCCCCTTGTTCAGCTTCATCTTCGCGGTGAACATGTTGATGTCGGCGTCGGTACGCACCAGCAGTGTCCCGCGCAACTGACCGTACAGCGGGTGGTCCACGATGACGTCCTTAATCACGCCGCCGTTGTGAACAATCCGGCGCATCTCGTCGGCCGCATCGACGGGCAGGTGCTTGCAGACGAGCAGCGCCTCGTTCTTGCTGGGCCGTTCATATTCGTAGCCGCGGGGCGTCGCGATGATTTTCTCACCGAGCGCCCGCATCAAGGCTACGTCCCCGACGATGGTTTGCCGGCTCACGTTATATTTTTTGGCTAACGTTGTGGCACTAACCGGAGTGTCCGCGGCCATCAGTTGGGCCTTGATTTGGGTTTGACGGTGATTAGTCATGGTAGTCCCTCCGTATCATATTTACTTTTATTATAAATATGCGTTCTGCTTAGGTAAAGCCGAATATGCAAAATCCCCAGTTATCGGCGTTTTACCGCACATAACCGGGGATTTTGCCGTGGCAAATCGCCACTTTAGGTCGTTACTAATTTATTGATTGCGGCTTAAACGCTGCGCTTACGGAAACTCATGTAGGCGATGAACCCAAACAGGACCGTGTACACAACCGAACCGATCGCCATTTCCGGCGTCGTCAGGTGCGTCGCGTCGGCATAACTTGGCACTGTCATCTGGTTGTTCAGCATCAGCATCGTCAGTGGGTTCCACTTGACCCATTCCCAGTGGTCGATTACCAGCAGAATGAGCGTGGAAGCCATGCTGACGACCACATAACCGATGTAGCCACTAGCAATCGCCGCGGCGTTGGTTTTAAACAACGTCGAGAGCAGGAGCACAAAGCTCAGCAGCAGGAGCGCTGAAATCACTTCGGCCCCAGTTATCGTCAGGACGTACTCCCAGAGCGGCAACTTGTCGATCTTGCCGGCCAAATCAATCTTCGGGAACATGGCGAACTTGAGCGCGAAGGTCATCGCCAGCTCCAACGCGTACAGGAGCACGGTGTGGAGAACCACCACGAAGATTTTGCTCAGGAACACCTGACTCCGGTAGAACTTGCGGTAGAGCAGCTGCTTGACCGTACCGTACTGGAACTCCATGGATACGATGCTGGCGGTGCTGGCAATCAGCACGAACAGCGCCATCGTTGACCCCAGGAAGCTGCTGGACATCATCATGTCGGCGGGGAAAATTTGGCCCTGGAACTTACTCAGTGTGGCCATCCCCACCTGCACGAGCACAACTAACACGGCGCCAATCCAGGTGCCCTTCTTGTGCGTCAGCTTGAACAGCTCTTGTTTAATCAAGGTTCCCATTACTTAGCCCCCTTCTGGTTAATCATGTCCAGGAAGGTGCCTTCCAGGTCGTGCTTAACTTGATCCACGCCAACAATCGTCACGTTCACGTTGATGAGGGCGCGCAAAGCCTGATCCAAGGCGTCCTGACTGGTCAGGGCCACCTGAATCTTGGTCGCATCTGGCAACAGGGTAATCCCCTGGTTGCTCAGTGCCGCCCGCGCCGCCTGGTCGTCCACCGTGTGGATGGTGAAGACCTTGGTGCCGGCATCCTTCAGCGCGGTCATCGTGGTCTGTTCGACAATTTGCCCGCCGTTAAGCATCAGCACCGTATCCGCCAATTTTTCCAATTCACTCAAGATGTGGCTAGAAATCAGGAAGCTCGTGCCGCCGCTTGCCAGCTGCACAATCACGTCACGCAGGTTCTTCACCGCCTGGGGGTCCAGCCCGTTCATCGGTTCGTCCAGGATGACGAGCTTCGGCCGGTTCAACAGCGCCTGAGCAATCCCGAGCTTCTGCTTCATCCCCAGTGAATAGGACTTGGCCTTCGTGTCGATGTAGCCACCCATCTGCATCGCGTTCACGACCCAGTCAATCTTCGCCTTTTTTTGACTCTTGGTGCCCGTGACGAATAGGGCTAAGTGCTGCCGTCCGGTCAGGAAGGGATAGATGCCGGGGTATTCAATCAGCGCCCCCACTTCATCCAGGGCCTGGTGACTGGTGATACCAACCTTCTTGCCGTGAATGGTGATGTCCCCACCATTGGTCGGAATCAGGCCCAGCACCGCCTTCATAATCGTACTTTTCCCCGCCCCGTTCGGCCCCACAAGTGCCGCGATGTGGCCCGTTTCCACGGTGAAATCCACGCCGTTTAGCACCTGATTCTTCCCAAACGCCTTGTGCAGGTTCTTAACGCTCAACTCAACTGCCATGTTGTCCTCCTTACGCAAGCGTCCGCCCAATCCGCGCACGCTCGTTGTACTTACTAAGAGCGAATCCGTTCCACCAACCAGGAAAACGGCGCGTCGCTACCGAGTAGAATAATCAATCCAATTGCAATCGCTGCAGTAATAATAGCCATATCTGCCTCCTCCCCGCGCGGCATGCACGCGGGATTTGGGCTTGTTTGGTTCAAACAAGCGGTTAATCTCTTACACGGTTAACGATACCATGCACCCAGCCGCAATGAATCGGTCCAAAGTATTAAGAAAGCCTGAAGCCCTTAGTAAGTGATGGTGAACAGCTGTTCCTGCTCGCCGAGGTCGTTGTCGCCGATGCGAATGTTCAGGTGTGGCAGCAGGGCAGCCCGCACTTCTTCCACCACATCCGCCACCGCCTTTTGAATGGCCATCATATTTTCGTTGCGGGGGTAAAAATGTAGCCGTGCGTAGAACTGACTGCGCGGCAACACAATCTCCCGGGCCGGACTGTCCATCCACATGATGAACCCGACCACCTGCTGCGCCCGTGGGGATAACTGGGCAATAACCTGGAACTGCTGTGCGTCAAACATGTCGATCACCTTTCCGTATAAAAATAGAGCTGCGTATGCACGCAACTCCATTATAGCTAGAAATGTAGGCCTTTGCTTGGCAGTGCCGCCAGCCCCAAATTGACGAGGGCAAGTACCACGGCCACCAGCAGCGGCCACGTTTTGCCTGAAATCGCCGCAACCGTGCACAAAATGACCGGCGCCACCAGCGTCAGCAGCAGGACCAACGGTGAAATGCCGGCGTCGCGGTACCGGCGCACGTGCAAGGCCAACGTCGGAATCACCGTCGCCAGGGTCACCACCAGCACAATGATGAGCGGCACCCCCAGCTCACTGACAACGGCGCTGAAACTCAGGCGGGCGCCCCCCGCCAGCATGCCCGCCAGCCGGCCAAACATCAGTAGCTCAATCACGATATTGTATAGCAACGACCACAACGCCATGTACCAATACTCCGCCCGCGTGCTGTTATCCATAAAGTTCAGGTAATTCCGCAAAAACAGCACCAGCGCGCCCCAAAAGCTAACTCGTCTGCGCATAATTTTTCTCCCACCCAAATACCCAATAATTCACATCATGTACCTTTTGCCCTAGCATAACACATGTGCCAAGACAGGTGGGGCAAAATCGCTAAGTTAAATTCGCTTTTGGTGCATTGGGGATTGCGGGTGAAAAATGCGCATATGCATTTTCGCACACACTTGGTCGATACCCGAATGGCACAAAAAAAGTCCCCGCCAGCATAACTGACGGGGACTAACGCACAGTTCCGAAGAACCGGGCCCATGGACTCCACAATCCAGAGGGACCACCAGCGCCCGCAAATCCGGCGGGTGATGCGTACTGGCTGCAAACTTTCGCGCGTTAACCGCGCTACTCGACTCATCGCATGGGAATAGAATAGCATAAACGACGGCCGGGAGCAAACACACTAGCCGTTTTCGTGCTTATCCGTGGCCGCATTGTGTTCTGCTTCCGCGCGCTTGGCGTCAGCTTCCATTTCCGCTTCATCCTCGACCAGGTGCATCCCGTATTTCGGCCGGGTAATGTCGCCGAACAGCTGCGCGAGCATGAACCCCACCGCAATCGAGCCGGCGACCAGAATCACCCGCACGAGCAGCTGAATGCCCTGATCCATATTGTTGGACACGAGTGCACGCACCGCCTCGTACGCCGTCGCGCCTGGCACCAGCGGCACAAGCCCCGGAATGTTGAACATAATGACCGGCATCTTCTTCCACCGTGCAAACAAAATGCCGGCAATCCCGATGGCAAAGGCGCCCAGCAGGTTGCCAATCATAACCGACACGCCCGCCTTGTACAGGAACCAGTAGACGACCCAGCCGAGCATGCCCGCCAATCCCGCACAGTTCAGCCCCCGCCGCGGCACGTTGATGCAGATGGCGAAGGCGACGGTGCTGACGTAACAAAAACTAAATTGAATTAATGCTTGCAGCCAAAAGTTCATCCCATCACCCCATCGAAATGACAACGGCAATCCCGAAGCCAATCGCGCTGGCCGTCAAGATGGCTTCCATGCCGCGGGCAATCCCCGTCAGCAAGTGTCCCGCCAAAAGGTCGCGAATCGAGTTGGTGATTGCCACCCCCGGTACCAGCGGCATCACGGCCCCAATCAGGATATTATCCAAGTTATGGCCAAGCCCGAGCCGCACGCCGAGCATGGCACACAACGCCAGCGCCAGTGACCCCGTCAGTTCGCTCACAAATTTAATGTTCGTCACGCGCCGAATATACACCGCCACCGCGAACCCAATCGCCCCGGTGACGCCGGCGAGCGGAATATCGAACCAGTCGTACTGCTGGGTGAACACCACCATCAGCAGCGCGGACAGCACCGCCGCCCCGACGATTTGCATCCACATTGGGAAGTACGGAATGTTGTTGTCGAGATTCGCCAGCCGTGTGTGCAATTCACTGAGCGTGAGCTTCTTCTCGGCAAACTCGCGTGACAGCTGATTCACCCGCGCAATCCGCTCCATGTCGATGTCGCGTACGTTAATCTGCCGCAGCTGCATGTACGGTTGGTTGCGAATACTGGCGAAAATCCCGGTCGGCGTGGAGAAGATCACCGCATCGTTTTCACCCGCATTATTCAAAATTCGCGTCATGGTATCTTCAACGCGGTACATTTCGCTCCCGCCCTCAATCATGATGCGCCCCGCCAGTAGACACGTATCCAGCAATTCATTCCGATCCACGTCGTCACCCCATCAGCGCGTCGCTATTCGACCCGCATTAAAAAAATCATTCCGCCGTGCGCGCTAACACACCTTCCAAATACCGGCGCAATTTAGCCTTAGGAAAAGCTCCAGTGACCTTTTCAACAGCCTTCCCGTTTTGGAAAATCACCATTGTCGGTACCGACTGCACACCGTACTTGGCCGCAATCGACTTATCCTCATCCACATTCTGCTTAATGACGGTGAGTCCGTCCAATTCCTGCTCCAGTTCCGCAAGCATCGGGCTCAGAATCTTGCACGGGCCGCACCAAGGCGCCCAAATATCCATCACCACGGTGCCGTGGCTAGTTAATTCTTCTAAATTATCTGCAGTAACTTTGCGTGGCATAATGGCCCTCCGAATTTTTAATCTCACTTATTATAACAAAGCCATCCGCGATGAACACAGGCCGCACCGGTTTTTTCGCGGGGAATTCCGCACTGTTACCCGTTCCAGCAACACCTGTTTGCCATTTTCTGCCCAACCAGGTACCCAAGTGCGGTAAAATGAAAATGATAGCGGAAACATTAATTGGAGGGGTATTTGTGGAAAATTTTCAAATCAGTGCACCAGCCGACCGGGACGCGTTTTACCAACTATACTTGTACGCGTTCAACAAGCAAGACTCCGTGCAGCGGCATGAATTTTTCGATGCACGATTCAATCACGCCACCGACTACGGCATCCATGCCGGCGGGCAGCTAGTGAGTGCCCTTTACAGCCTGCCGTTTACGGTCAATTTTGCCGGGCAAGAGTTCAAGATGCGCGGTATCGGCGTCGTCTGCTCGGCCCCTGAGTTCTCGGGCCGCGGCGGTGCGGGCACATTGATGACGGCAGCGCTCCAAGACATGTACGCTGAGGGCACGTCCTTGTCGTACCTCGCCCCGTTTGCGTTCAGCTACTACCGCCGTTTTGGCTACGAGCAAGTATTCAACCAGATCCACTATGAACTGAACACAAGTACGTTGCCCCGCTTTAAGACCGCCTATACGCCCGCTGGTAAGATTACCCGCGGGCGCCTCCAGGACAACCTGGATGTAGCCAAGGCTGTCTACACAGCCAACCAGCCGACCCAAGGTGGTTTAGTGCGCGCCGATTGGTGGTGGGATTACCTCGTACTGAAGAATGATTGGGATGTAGGCATCTATACCGCCGAAAATGGTCTCGCAACCGGCTACGTCATTTATGAACGGACCGCCTCCACCCTCACCATTAAGGAATTTATTGCCCCAACGCAAGCCGAATACCTCGCTCTGCGCCAATTCATCTTGAAGCACGGTAACAGCTTCGCCCGCATCGTTTATGAAGCGCCAAGTACCGACTACACGGGCGACCTGCTGCCAGAACCCGGCATCGCGACCGCCACGGTTGTGCCGTACATGATGGCCCGCATCGTGAACCTGCAGGATGTGTTGAACCGGCTGCCGCTACGTTTACCAGAAACGGCCATCACCATCGCCATCGAAGATCCGCTGCTAACCGCCAACCAGGGCACCTGGAGTATCAGCGCCAGCGGTCCCGAACGGATTGCTGCCGAGCCAATGCCCAACGCCGACGCCCGCATGACCATCCAAACCGCGACGAAGTTAATCTTTGGCGTTCAAAGCACCACGAATCTACTTCGAACCGGTGAACTAACCGCCACCAGCGCAGCAGTAGCGGTCCTGAACCAGCTAGGCACCAACATCACGCCCGCTCTGGTCGACTACTTCTAAACCGTAGATAACCAATCAACCGCACTGCATCAACGTTTGGTTAATGTAGTGCGGTTTTGCTTTGGCCAAAAACTGACGGCACAAAAAAACTCAAGCACAAGGCTTGAGTCTTTCATCTGAGCGTGGCAGCTTCCTACCCTCGCAGGCAGTTTCCCACCAACTACTATCGGCGTTAAGAAGCTTAACTTCTGTGTTCGGCATGGGAACAGGTGTATCCTTCTTGCCATCGCCACCACACTCTATTTAGTTGAGGAACAAACGCAGCAAAGCCGTGTTTGTGCATTTCTCTAAGTTCGCTTCGCTCACTAAGAGAAATAGCAACTTACGCCCTCAAAACTGGATATCATCATTTTACTGCGTTGAACCGTATTTGTAAAACCACTTGGTTAAGTCCTCGACCGATTAGTACTG
>NZ_AYYO01000041.1 GCF_001436225.1 Lacticaseibacillus sharpeae JCM 1186 = DSM 20505
TAGAAAAAGGAGCTGACAGACAAGATGTCTATCAACTCCAAATATCGTAGCGCCCTAAATTGTCTGGCTTCCGCAATTTTTGCTAGACGCACCAATGTTTTCTGTTATAATATTCCCAGCTTACTTATTTTTCGGAAGGAACGGCAAATAATGATTTACTTTGATAACAGTGCGACAACCAAGCCGCTGGATAGCGTATTAGCAACCTACCAAACCGTTGCCAAGGAATTCTTCGGCAACCCAAGCTCACTGCACAAACTCGGTGACCGGGCGCGTGCGGTGGTCGAACAGTCACGGGCACAGATTGCCCAGATTATGCGGGCCAAGCCAGAGGAAATTTTCTTCACTAGCGGCGGGACCGAGGGGGACAACTGGATCATCAAGGGCACCGCGATGGCCAAGCGCGTCTTCGGCAAGCACATCATCACGACGACCATCGAGCATCCCGCAGTGCGCGAGACGATGAAGCAGCTGGAAGAACTCGGGTTTGAAGTGACCTACCTGCCCGTCGACAAGCGCGGGTTCATCAACGTCGACGACCTCAAGGCTGCGTTGCGGAAGGACACCATCTTGGTTTCCGTGATGGCGGTCAACAATGAAGTTGGTAGTATTCAGCCGATTGCCAAGATTGGCGACATCCTCGAAGATTACCCAACCGTGCACTTCCACGTTGACGCGGTGCAGGCGGTCGGCAAAGGGGTAATGGATCAGATTCGCCACCCCCGTGTTGATTTCCTCACGTTCTCTGGCCACAAGTTCCACGCTCTGCGCGGGACCGGCTTCATCTACGCCAAGGCGGGCCGCGTGATTGCGCCGCTCATGGCTGGTGGCGGTCAGGAAAAAGACCTGCGCAGTGGGACCGAGAACACTACCGGGATTGCGGCAATGGCGAAGGCGCTGCGTTTGTGCCTCGATAATGAGGCGGAAAAGGTGCAGCGGCAAAATGCGATTCGCAAGACAATTGCGGATTACGTGTCCACCTTTGATGACGTGCACCTGTTCAGTGAACTCACTCCGGACTTTGCCCCGCATGTTTTGACCATGGCCATCAAGGGCGTTCGTGGTGAAACTATCGTCCACGCCTTTGAAAATGAGGGCATCTACATGTCCACGACCAGTGCCTGCTCAAGCCGTTCCGGTCAAGAAAGCAGCACTCTGGCCGCGATGAACGTGCCGCAGAGCTTGGCACAATCCGCCATCCGGGTCAGTCTCGACGAAGCGAACACGCTGGCAGAAGCGGAGCAGTTCAAGCAGGCCTTCAAGAAGGTATACACCAACTTCCAGAAGCTGAAGGCATAGAAAGGAATAACATGCAGTATTCAGAAATCATGGTTCGTTACGGCGAACTGTCCACTAAGGGGAAAAACCAAAAGGCGTTCATTGGCCGGCTTAACGGGAACATCGCCAAGACTCTGCACGATTTTCCGGGCCTAACGATCCGCCCCAAGCGCGACCGTACGCACATTGAACTCAACGGCACCGACGCTACACCAATCATGGACCGCCTGCAGAAGGTGTTCGGGATTCAGTCATTTTCCCCCAGTGTTCAGGTCGAAAAGGACATGGACAAGGTGAAGGCGGCAGCGCTGGAGCTGGTTAACGCAACGGCCGCCAATGGCGTGACGTTTAAGGTTGAAACCAAGCGGGCCGACAAGACCTTCCCCCTCGACACGAACGCGATGAATCTGGCAATGGGCGATTTTTTGACCGTCCAGCGGCCAGACCTCGTGGTTAAAATGAAGCACCCCGACGTTACGCTGCGGGTCGAAATCCGCCGCGAAGCCATCTTCCTGTCCACTACCACCATCAAGGGTGCTGGCGGGCTGCCAGTTGGGACTGCCGGCAAGGCCGCAATGATGCTCAGTGGGGGAATTGACTCACCCGTTGCTGCATACTTGGCCTTAAAGCGCGGGGTGGACATCGAAATGGTGCACTTCTTCAGCCCGCCATACACTAGTGACAACGCGATGAACAAGGCTAAGGAACTCACCGCCAAGCTGACCCCGTACGTGGGTAGCATCACCTTCATCGGCGTGCCGTTCACGCACACGCAGGAAGAAATCAAGGCCAAGGTTCCTGAAGGCTACCTGATGACGATTCAGCGCCGGATGATGTTGCGCCTGACCGAAGCGATTGCGAAGCAGCGTGGCGACTTGGTCATCTTCAACGGTGAATCCGTCGGGCAGGTTGCGTCCCAGACACTGGCCTCAATGGCTGCCATCAACGACGTCTCCGTGATGCCAATCGTGCGCCCCGTGGCCACGATGGACAAGACGGAAATCATCGCCCAGGCCGAAAAGATTGACACTTACGAGCTGTCCATCATGCCGTTCGAAGATTGCTGCACCATCTTCGCACCACCGGCACCAAAGACGCAGCCCCGCATCGATAAGGCGCGCTACTACGAAACTAAGATTGACGTGCAGGGCCTCATGGATGAAGCACTCGCCAACCTCAGCATCGACGTTATCCGCCCCGGTCAGGAATTCCTGAACCAGGATCAGGACATCATCGCGGACCTGTTGTAAAAAGAAATCCCCCAGCATGGACATTTAGCGTCCGTGCTGGGGGATTTTTGCGTGCGCGACCCGGATTAGTGCAGCCGCACATATTCGTAGTTGATAATGCCGTTGGGCAAAACGGGGAAGGTTTCCACGCGGTCCGTGAGCAGGTAGGCCAGACCGGCCTGGTAGACGCCGGCCATCGGCGCGTCAACAGTCAGCAAGTATTTCTCCGCAGCCAGTTCCTGACGCCAGCGTTTCTGGGGCTGATCGCCTAGTTGGTTGATGGCCCGTAGCATTTGGTCGTACTTCGCGTTCGAGTAACCCGAAATGTTCAGCCGGCTATCGGTGAGGTAGAAGCTCAGCAGGTTATAGGGGTCCACGTCGGCGGGCGTCCAGGTGGAGAAGACCATCTGGTAGTTGCCGGCCGTTTCCAGAGCCACACGCTTTTCGAGGTCAGTGGCCTGAAGCGCGATTTTAAGGCCGGGCAAATTATGCTCGATTTGCCCCTTGAGGAAGTTGCCGGCGAGCTTGGCGTCGCTGGTATTGGCGATGTTCAGCGTGACGGTCATGTGACTGGTACCCAATTCCCTTTGCGCCAGGTGCCACTGCTTCAGGGCGTAGGCGGTGTCGAATTCAAGGAGACTTCCGCCAGTTGCGCGAAAATCAGCGCCGGTACTACTGCGCGCCAGGTTGGTCGGGACGATGCCGTTTAACGCCTTGGCGCCGTTTTGCAGCGTACCGGCCGCAAACAGGTGCTTGTCGAAGGCGGTGGCGATGGCGTGGCGTAAGTGCACGTTCTTCGTGGGGCCGGCGGTGGTGTTGAAAATCAGGTAGGCGCAGGAAGTGGTGGTCATCCGGTGCAGTTTGCGATTGCCCAGGTATTTGGGCACTGAATCGGCATCGATGGCGGTGTAATCCAACTTCTGCTGCGTGAACCGGGTGGCGGCATTACTGGAATTGCCGTCGACTGAAAAATCAATTTGGCTCAGCTGCACGTTGCGTTTGAAGTAGTACCGCTTGTTTTTGACCAGCTGCCAGTGTTTATCGTTGTTGCCGGTCCACTTCTGGATGGTGAAGGGCCCGTTGGTTAAGATGTGGTTGGCATCACTGCCGTACAGCTTGCCCTGAGCCAGCGCGTACTTGCGGCTGATGGGCATGAACGGAGCAGAGGACAGGGCCTCAAACAGGTAGGGGTCAGGGGAGGCAAGTTCAACCTTTAATGTGTACTTGCTGGTAGCTGCAACCCCCAGCGCACTCAGCGGCTTCGTGCCCATGCGCACGGCCTCGCCGTTCTTCAAGATGTCAATGCGGCTGGCGTTACGTGATTCAACGGCGGGGTTCGCCAGGCGCTGCCAGGCGTACACGAAGTCATCCGCAGTTAGCGGCGTGCCATTGGACCACTGGTAATGGCGGAGGTGGAACGTGTAGGTGCGCTTATCTTTGCTAATCTGCGGCGCGCCGTCACTGACGTCGGCGATGATGTTGCCCTTGGCGTTATGTCCGTACAGGCCGTCGAACAAGTTGCCAATGGTGCTCGCCGCCGTTAATGTGCTGTAACGCGTACTATCGAGTGTTTCAAAAGTGGTGTCACTACTGATCCGCAACGGTTTATTAGTGGTTGCCGTTGAGCTGATTTTGCCTGGTTGACTGCGCATGTACCAGCCACCGGCAATGGTTAATGCAATGCCAGCAGCGATGAATGCGCCCAGTTTGATTTCGGTCTTCATGTTGGTCCCCCGCGTGCATATTGCTAATGAATATTGTTAAGAATTTTTCAAGCTTTGCACTACCATTATCTTAAAACATGCTCTAAAATTAATAAACATAATCGATAAATTTGTTTTACAGCGAGGGGGCGCGGGATGTTTGATTGGCATAACTGGATTGTTGAACTGGTAATTGCAATCTTCTTCATCTCGGGCTTCGTTGTCTTCTACAACACCTTGGATAGCTGGCTCACGCACAAATTTATTAATCGGGCGCGTGGCAAACAATACACCCGCATCGGGCTGACGTGTTTCGCCTACGTGATGGCCGCGTTTTGCTTGCTCGCCGAGAACTGGAATCCCATCAACAGTGATGCGTACATGAACTGGGCGCTTTATGTGCTGTTCGTACCCGTGCTGGACCGGGATGTTTCGCGGCTGGAGAACGTGGTGCGCTTTGGCGGGATCTTGATTTTTTGGACGGTCAACAATAATTTGGCCGCCCCGATTTATTGGGTCTCGTTAATTGCACTGGAGGCCATCATGGTTGTGACCAACCTATTCCCCCACCTGCTTGACCGCAGTCGGGTGCTCACGGTCGGGTTATCGATGTGGATCGCCATCGCCTTCTGGTTGACCCAGACTCAGCTTATGTGGATGAACATCGTTATGGGTGTGGTGATGTTCGCGTTCATGGAGTTATTTACCGTCCTGTACTGGTCATCCGAGCGCCGCGAACAGCGTGAACGGGAAGCCCTGGTGGAGCAAGTTAACCGCGACACGTTGACGGGTGCGGGCAGCTTCTTTGCCTTCAAGGACGACAGCATGCGGCTCATGGTACGGGCGCAGGAAAAGCGGGAGCCACTGACGCTGGCGATGTTTGACATTGACCACTTCAAGCGGGTGAACGACAAGTACGGGCACGCCGCCGGGAACTTCGTACTGAAGCAGGTGACGCAGCTGGTTGATGCCAAGATGCACGGGCAGATGGGCGCAGCGTGCGGGCTCTTCCGTACCGGCGGCGAAGAATTCAACATGATTTTCGTTAACGCCACGGTGGGGGATGTCAAGCAACTGGGCGCTGACATCCTGGACCTCATTCGGGCCCAGGAGTTCGAATATGAGGGTCAGCAGTTGCACGTGACCCTCTCGATGGGGATTACCGCGCTGACGGACCACGACATGAGCTTTGAAGACGTCTATGAGCGTGCCGATGGGTTGCTCTACCAGTCGAAGCAAGCCGGCCGGGATTACGTGACGGTGGATGCGTGAATTTCAGAAAAAGGTTGCGAATTTTTGGAAAAAGAATTCGCAACCTTTTTTGCTTGTGCTATAATTATGCCAACATGTTGAACGAGAGGGTCGTCGGTGGCCGTTAGCAGAAAAGGGGAGTGGCTGTGAACCCCAAACCAAACCGGCGATTGTAGCTCGTGAGTGCCTCCCTGAAGTTAGTAAGGTGGCCGGCTGCGTCCGTTACCCGTACCGAGTGGGGCATTTGCCCAATTTAGGTGGTACCGCGAGCTAGCTCGTCCTAATTTTTTAGGACGGGCTTTTTTATTTGCCCAGCCACGTGCCCGTTTTTGTTCAACAATATAGCTTTGTAATTCAGTGAGGAGTGAGTCAGATGACCAAAGAATTAGCACCAAAATACGATCCTAAAGCAGTCGAAACCGGCCGCTATGAGGAATGGGTCGAAGAAGGCGTCTTCAAGCCAAATGGCGACAAGAAGGCCAAGCCGTACACAATCGTTATCCCACCACCAAACGTAACCGGGAAGCTCCACATGGGTCACGCCTGGGACACCACGCTGCAGGACATGATTATCCGGCAGAAGCGGATGCAGGGCTACGACACCCTGTACCTGCCCGGGATGGACCACGCCGGGATTGCCACCCAGGCGAAGGTTGAAGCCAAGCTGCGTGAACAGGGCATTACCCGTTATGACCTGGGCCGCGAGAAGTTCGTTGATGAAGTCTGGAAGTGGAAGGACGAATTCAGCCAAATTATCCGCAAGCAGTGGGGTAAGATGGGTCTTTCGCTCGACTACGACCGTGAACGTTTCACCCTCGATGCTGGCCTCAGTAAGGCGGTGCGCAAGGTCTTCGTGCAGCTCTACAATGAAGGTCTGATTTACCGCGGTGAATACATCGTTAACTGGGACCCACAAGCCCGGACAGCGCTGTCTGACATCGAAGTTATTCACCAGGATGACGAAGGTGCCTTCTACCACATGATTTACAAGTACGCCGATGGTACGGATGGCGGAATTGAAATCGCGACGACCCGGCCGGAAACGATGTTCGGGGACACTGCGGTGGCCGTTAACCCTAAGGACCCCCGTTACAAGGACATGATCGGCAAGAACGTAATTGTGCCTGGTGTTGGCCGCGAAATTCCAATCATCGGTGACCAGCACGCCGACATGGACTTCGGGACTGGGGCCGTTAAGATTACCCCTGCCCACGACCCTAACGACTTCCAGGTTGGGAACCGCCACAACCTGGAACGCATTAACTGTATGAATGCGGACGGCACGATGAACGAAGAAGCCGGGAAGTACAACGGCCTCGACCGTTTCGATTGCCGTAAGCAGCTGGTTGCTGACCTGCAGGCTTCCGGGGACCTGATTTCCATCGAGCCAATTGTCCACTCTGTTGGGCACTCTGAGCGGACTGGGGTACAGGTTGAAGCCCGCCTGTCCACCCAGTGGTTCGTCAAGATGAAGCCACTGGCGGAGAAGCTGCTTGAAAACCAGAAGACCGACAACAAGGTTAACTTCGTGCCTGAACGTTTCGAACACACCCTGATTAACTGGATGGAAAACATCCACGACTGGGTTATCTCCCGGCAGCTCTGGTGGGGGCACCAGATTCCGGCTTGGTACAACAAGCAGACCGGCGAAATGTACGTCGGGATGGAAGCACCTAAGGACGCCGAGAACTGGGAGCAGGATGAAGACGTGCTGGACACCTGGTTCAGTTCCGCTCTTTGGCCATTCTCCACGCTGGGTTGGCCGGATGAAGACGCCGCTGATTACAAGCGGTACTACCCAACCAACACCCTGGTCACTGGTTACGACATCATTCCGTTCTGGGTTGCACGCATGATGTTCCAAGGCCTGCACTTCACTGGTCAACGGCCATTTGCCAACACCTTGATTCACGGCTTGATGCGTGATGAACAGGGCCGGAAGATGAGTAAGTCCCTCGGTAACGGGATTGACCCAATCGATGTCATCGACAAGTACGGGACTGACGCTTTGCGCTGGTTCCTCGCTAACGGGACAACACCTGGTCAAGACGCTCGCTTCAGCTACAAGCAGCTCGATGCCGCGTGGAACTTCATCAACAAGATCTGGAACGTTTCCCGTTACGTCATGATGAACCTCGGTGATGACAACTCGGACGCGCAGCCAAACCCAGCGAAGTTTGACCTCGCCGACAAGTGGATCTTCGCTGAACTCAACAAGACCGTCGCGAGTGTGACCGCTAAGTTCGACAAGTTCGAATTCGGGGAAGCCGGCCGCGACCTGTACAACTTCATCTGGGGCGAGTTCGCTGACTGGTACATTGAAATCAGTAAGGAAACCCTCACTGGTGAAGATGAGGCAGCTAAGGCGGAAAAGCGCGCCAACTTGAAGTACGTGCTCGACCAGATTCTGCGGCTCCTGCACCCAATCATGCCGTTTGTGACCGAAGAACTCTGGCAGAGTCTGCACGACACCAAGGATTCCATCGTGACGGCCGCTTACCCAGAAACGCACGCGGAATTCGCAAACGATGCCGCCGTTGCGGAAATGAGCAACGTCATCGAGCTCATCCGCGCCGTCCGGAACATCCGTAACGAAGTGAATGCCCCACTGTCCACGCCAATTGACGTCATCATTTCCCTGAATGACAACAACCTGGAGTCGGCATTCACTGCCAACCGTGCCGTGCTGGACCGCTTCCTGCACACTAAGACGCTGGAGATTCTGCCCGCTGGTGCAGAGGTGACGGCGGCCAAGACTGCTGCATCCGCAGTGATGGCTGGCGCAACGGTTTACGTGCCACTGGCTGAACTGATTGACTTCGACGCTGAAATCGCCAAGCTCAATAAGACCATCGACAAGCTGAACGGTGAACTGACCCGCATCGACAAGAAACTCGGCAACCAGGGTTTCATCGCCAAGGCGCCACAAGCCGTTGTTGACGAGCAGAAGGCTAAGCGCGAGGAATACAGCGCCCAGCTCACTGCCGCCAAGCAGCGCATTAGCGAACTCGAAAGTGCTCGTTAAGCTAGCAAACAAAGAACGTTTGGGTAACCAAGCGTTTTTTTGTGCCCGAAAACAGGCCGGATTAGAGTAGAATAGAGCCTATTAGGGAAAATGTGAGGAAGATGAATCATGGAATTTGCAACATATGCCGACGCGGTGGCGTACATTCACGGCATGCCCCGGTTGCGGCCGAACAACGGACGCGTCGAATTGCAGCAATTGCTGGCTGAACTGGGGCACCCAGAAAAGCACGGGCAGTTTGTGCACGTCACCGGGACCAACGGCAAGGGCTCGACCACCTGTGCCATCGCCCACATTCTGCACGCTTCCGGGCTTCACGTGGGGATGTTCACCTCACCGTTTATCAACCGGTTCAACGAGCGGATTCAGATTGATGGCGAACCAATCGCAGATGAAACCCTGCGCGTGCTGATGGGTAAGGTGGCAACCGCCATCGCGCACTTGCAGGCGCAGACGCCGGGGCTGATTGTCAAAGAATTCGAGGTGGACACGGCGCTTGGCCTGCTCGCCTTTGCTGAGGCGGACGTCGACGTGGCGGTGGTTGAGGTCGGCATTGGTGGAGAACACGATTCAACCAACGTCATCATGCCCGAGGTGGCTGTCATCACGAATGTGGCGCTCGATCACGTGGCGCTACTGGGCGGTTCGCTGGAATCGATTGCCCATGAAAAATCGGGCATTATTAAGTCTGGCGTCCCAGTAGTCACCGGGCCCTTGGTCCAATCCGCTGCCGCAATTGTCCGTGACCGGGCCAAACAGACGGGCAGCAAGGAATATGTGTTTGGTCGCGATTTTGCGGCTAAGGGCAAACCGAACGCGCGCATTTTTGGCAGCAGCCTCGATTACACCGATGCAGATGGGCCGATTAACAAGCTCGAATTCCCGCTTTTAGGTGATTATCAAGTGCAAAACGCGGCGGTGGCGGTGCAAGCTGCCCGCGTGTTTGCTACGCGCACGGGCCGCGAACTGACGGACACGCAGATTCGCACCGGGCTGGCCGCAGCTACCTGGCCGGCACGGCTGGAGCGGATTAAAACCGACCCGACAATTGTCATCGATGGGGGCCACAACCCGGATGGCCTGGGTCACGCGCTCAAGGCAGTTAAGGCTTTGCACTATCCGCAGGTCACAATCATCGCCGGCATTTTGGCGGATAAGGCCCTGCCCGAGATGATGAGCCAGTTGCGGGCGACCGGTGCGGACGTCATTTTGACCACCGTACCGGACAATCCGCGGGCGGCCAGCGAAGCGGATTACCGCGCGGCGGGAGGTACCTGGCGCGTTATGGAATGGCATGATGCTCTGATTGACGCTATCTACAGCAATACGGACGGGCTAATTCTGATTATTGGTTCGCTCTATTTGGCCTCCGCTGTGCGGCAGGAGTTAGTGCCGCAATAAAAAAATTCCCCCGAAACGCAAAAAGTTTCGGGGGTTTTGTCGTTTTTTCGCGCAATCTATAGTTATAGGAGGCAGAAAATGACAAACATTAATATTGACGAATTACCACGCGTAAACGTGACGGATGTGACCCGCGAACTTGTCACCCGCTTATTCGGGGCGGCGAATCTCACTGACCAGATAGCGGTGAATTCAATCTGTGTGCGCTACCCGCACATGGCCGGGCTGGCGGTGGCGGACGAAGACGAACTGGCCGCACTTAATGGTGTTGGTCCAGAGCGGGCGCGGTTACTAATTGCCGCGGTGGATGCGGGCGAGTACGCGGTGCGCAATCTCACCTTCGCGCAGAACCAGGTAGTCAGCTCGGACCAACTAGGTGAGCTGTTGGTCCGCCGGATGTCCGGCCTGATTCAGGAGCAGATGCTGGTGTTTTTCCTCAACGTGAAGAACGAAATCATCGAGGAACAAACCATGTTCAAGGGCAGCATTGAATCGAGTGTGACTGACCAGCGGGTGATTCTGCGCCGCGCGTTGCTGCTTGGCTCCAGCCGCCTCATCATTGCGCACAATCATCCGAGTGGCTCGCTGCACCCCAGTGCTGAGGACGAGGAGGCCACCAGCCACTTATTTGCTGCCGGCCAGATTGTCGGTGTGAACTTGCTGGATCACATCATCGTCGGCCGTGATGACTACCTGTCCTTCCGGGAGGAGGGTGAGCTTTAGTGCTTTTTACACGCAAGACATTTTTGCCCAGTTTTGGCGGGCAAAAATGTCTTGTTTGCGTTTTGCCGGCGCCTGTATTTATAAGGAACAGTTAAAAGTGGCCAAAAATTACCATCTATTTCACGCAACAAACGGGTTATTTACGGAAAATCGTTCAGCGTATGTTATAATTCTTCCAGAAAGAATTCGGGCCGCCCACGATTCGGGTGGCAGGTGCGTAGTGGATACTACAAGCTGAAGCGGCTCGAGATAAAGGAGAGAACATCTTGTTTGGATTAGGTGCAAAGAACATTGGGATTGATCTCGGTACGGCAAACACCCTCGTGTACGTTGAGGGTAAGGGGATTGTCCTTAGTGAACCTTCTGTCGTTGCTAAGAACACACAAAGCGGCGAAATCATTGCGGTGGGTGCAGAAGCCCGCGACATGATTGGCCGCACGCCAGTCAACATCACGGCTATCCGCCCAATGAAGGACGGCGTGATTGCAGACTACGACACCACCGCCGCAATGCTCAAGTACTTCATGGGCAAGGCACTTGGTGGCAACAGCCATCCATACGTGATGGTCTGCGTTCCAAGTGGTGTGACTGAAGTTGAAAAGCGGGCCGTGATTGATGCCGCTAAGGTTGCCGGTGCCCGTGACGCTTACGTCATCGAAGAACCATATGCAGCCGCAATCGGTGCCGGGTTGCCCGTAATGGACCCAACCGGGAGCATGGTTGTTGATATCGGTGGTGGTACGACCGACGTGGCTACGATTTCCCTTGGGGGGATTGTGTCCAGCCGTTCCATCCGCATGGCCGGCGACAAGATCGACGAAGCCATCACGACCTACATTCGTCAGCACTACAACCTGCTGATTGGGGAACGGACCGCGGAAGACATCAAGATTCAGATTGGTTCTGCCTCCCTTGAAGAAGCTAAGACTCTGGATGGCATGACCGTGCGCGGTCGCGACCTGCTTTCTGGCCTGCCTAAGACGGTTGAAATCAAGGCGACCGACATTGCCCACGCGATGAACGAAGTCGTTACTGGCATCATCGAAGCCATCAAGGAAACACTGGAAGAAACATCCCCAGAAATCGCCGCGGACGTAATCGACCACGGGATTGTTCTCACTGGTGGTGGCGCAATGCTCAAGAGCCTGGACAAGGTCATCAGCGACGAAACCAAGGTGCCAGTCTTCATCGCCCAGGATCCACTGGACTGTGTTGCGGTTGGGACCGGTGAATCCCTCAAGAACATTGAGGCCATGAAGAAACACTAATTACAAACAAGGGGTTAACTTAGGCGACTGCAGATGCGGTTTGCGCTAAGTTGACGAATTATACGGCCGCGAATGATTTTGGTTCGCGTTGCATGGCTGCTAGTCAGCCGTGCGCCGCTTTGACCGGGGGAGGGCATGACGGATGCGTCGTTCCGTCCCCCGTTTGTATAATTCGGCAGGTAATTAGTGGCAACGGAATAAGGAGTTTTGGCATGCAGAAGTTTTTTTCAAATAAACGCCTGATCGTTCTGTTGGTGGCACTGATTCTTAGTGTCGGCTTCATTTCGGCCTCCATTGCGGTGCGGGACAAAAAAGCAACCCCGCCACTTATCCAGCAAGTGGGTAACGACGCGGTGGGGATTGCGGGTTGGGTGGTTGCCGGACCGGCGAACGCCATTAATGGTGGCCTGAGCGACATCGCCAACTTGATGAACACGTACTCGGAAAATGAGCGCCTGAAGTCAAAACTTGACGACCTTGCCCAGACGAAGGTGCGTAACCAGACGTTAAGCCGGGAAAACAAGCAGTTGAAAAAGCAGCTGAAGTTAACGGCCACGCTGGCGGACTACGACACCGTCACCGCGGCGGTTGAGTCCCGCTCACCATCTAACTGGCTGAACGTGTTGATCATCGACAAGGGTTCCGTTTCCGGGGTGAAGAAGAACATGCCCGTCATGTCCGGCAAGGGGCTGATTGGCCGCGTGACGGAAGTGAACAAAACCAACTCGAAGGTGGAATTGGTCTCCACGGATAACAATGCGGCCAACCGCTTTGCTGCCCAAGTTGATGTGGGTAATAAGACCATCAACGGGGTGATTACCGGGTACGACACCGCTTCGGGGCGCTTGGTCATGGGCCAACTCACGACCGACGCGAAGGTGAAGAAGGGAACCAAGGTGTACACGTCCGGACTTGGTGGACGGACGCCAAAGGGCCTGTTCATCGGGACCGTCAGCACCGTCAAGAAGGACGATTACGGTTTGGCCAACACGATTTACCTGAAGCCAGCCGGCAGCCTCAACGACGTGTCCGTTGTGACCGTTATTGACCGGACTGTGCAGTAGGTGACCGTGATGAATGATAAACCATTTACACGGCACTGGGTGTCGGCAGTTGCGCTCTTTTTAGCTTTGCTATTTGACGGCACCGTGACGCAAATCCTCGCAATCTGGTCCAAGAGTCCAGCTGGACCGGGAGTGCCCCAGATTTTGCTGATGATGCTGATTTTTGTTGCGATTTTCGTGCCGGATGATAACTGGATTGTCTGGATGGCCCTGGTCTTTGGGGTACTCATGGACATGTACTACACCGGCATTATTGGGGTCAACGCGCTGATCTTGCCGCTGCTGACGTATTTAGTGCGCCAGTTGCGGCCGTATGTTGCCCACACGAGTGTTGTCACCTGGGCGATTTTCATCATCGCCGTGGCGGTCCAGATGTTCGGCGAATACGCGTTATTACATTTCATGGGTCAAACCGATGTGAGCCTCAAGCTACTGGTAACACAGCATTTGGCACCAAGTTTGACGGTGAATATCATTTTATTCATCATTCTCTACTTCCCATGTACGCGATTACTGGTAAAATTAACCCAGAGATAATTTAAGTTGGGGGTACTGTGATGGATGCAGTAATTCTAAAAGGAACGGCTGACGGCTTCGGCTTGCGGCTGAATGCGGACGCGGCGGTGACGGAGATTATTGCGCAACTGGACGCGCTGTTGGGCCGGCTGTACAAGGATACGCCGGAGGGCAGTGTGAACTTCACCGTTGATACTGGCAACCGGTTGTTTGATGAGCAGCAGCGGCAGCAGCTTGACCAAGTCTTTGCGCAGTATCCACGTTTCGCGGTGCGTATGGTTAGCAGCAGCGTCGTTGCATCATCTACGGTTGACGCGCGTATTGCCGCGGCCAAGACCCACTTCGCCGGGGGCATCGTGCGTTCCGGGCAGGCCCTGACGTTTAACGGGGATGTGGTCTTCGCTGGCGTTTTGCATCCAGGTGGTCAGGTACGCGCGAGTGGTTCGGTGTTCATCTTGGGCGCCGCGAACGGAATTGTGCACGCCGGGTTCCCCGACAACAGCAATGCGGTCGTCGCGGGGAACCTGGGCGGACTGACGCAGGTACGAATTGCGGACGCGGTAGAAATCGTGGAACCAGAAACCTACGCGCAGCCCGCTGTGTGCTTCATGACCGACCAGCACTTGCTCGCACACGACGCGTTGGCCAAGTTAAGGGATATTCGCCCACAGATTTTTGATCAGACGGAGGAAGCGTAATGGGAACAGCACTTGTTGTCACATCTGGTAAGGGTGGGGTTGGCAAAACTACTACTAGTGCAAACATCGGGACGGCGCTCGCGCTGCAAGGCAAGCGAGTGGTTCTACTAGACCTAGATATTGGCCTGCGGAACCTCGACGCTGTGCTCGGGTTGTCCAACCGCATCATTTACGACATTGTTGACGTCGCAAACGGCCGGGCCAAGCTGCACCAGGCCCTCATCAAGGACAAGCGGTTTGA
Organism: Lacticaseibacillus sharpeae JCM 1186 = DSM 20505; assembly: GCF_001436225.1. GTDB lineage: Bacteria > Bacillota > Bacilli > Lactobacillales > Lactobacillaceae > Lacticaseibacillus > Lacticaseibacillus sharpeae. Next base: position 14,398 of record NZ_AYYO01000041.1, read on the forward strand.
CGATTTGCTGTACCTCTTGCCGGCCCCACAGAACGCCGATAAGGACGCATTAACGCCCGAGCAAGTTGCGGCAATCGTGAATGATCTGAAGCCTGATTTTGACTTCATCATCCTGGATTCACCAGCGGGGATTGAGCAAGGCTTCCGGAACTCCGTGGCTGGTGCTGACGGGGCCATCGTGGTGACCACGCCCGAAATCAGTGCGGTTTCTGACGCCGACCGGGTGGTGGGCCTTATCGAACAAAAGCCAATGTCCATCAAGCCGCGGCTGCTTATCAACCGGGTGCGGGCGAACATGCTTGCTGACGGGACGGCAATGGACATCGACGAGATTACAACGCACCTCGGGATTGACTTGCTCGGGATTATCAACGACGATGACGCCGTGATTGCCACCTCGAACAAGGGCGAGACGATTGTCATGAACCCCGACAATGCGGCTTCCCGGGGTTACCGGGACGTGGCACGGCGTCTGCTCGGCGAGACGGTGCCGCTCGCGAAGATTGTCGAGCAAAAGCGCGGTTTCTGGGCGCGTCTGTTCCACAAATAAACTGAGATTGCTAAGGCAGGGATGCAGTTCCCTGTCTTTTTTCGTGGCGATAATGTTGTCAGCGGAAAGGCGTAAGGATAAATGCCGCTTATGGTAGAATGGTAGTAGACGGAATTTCGGATATGGCGCTTTACGTGCGGGGTGCGGCAGATTTTGCCGCCACCATTACAGGAGGATATATGAGCAAGGTATTGTTAATCGATGGGAACTCAGTTGCGTTTCGGGCGTTCTATGCCACCTATACGGCACTGGATAACTTCACCAACCACGCGGGGGTGCACACCAACGCGATTTTTGGCTTCGACAACATGCTGGCGACCTTGCTGAAGCGGGACACCCCAGATAAGGTGCTGGTGGCCTTCGACGCGGGGAAGACCACTTTCCGCACCAAGAAGTACGACAACTATAAGGGCGGCCGCCAGAAGACGCCGGAAGAATTGCTTGAGCAGATGCCACTGATTAAGCAAATGCTGGAAGGTTATGGAATTCAGCACTACGAACTGGCGAACTATGAGGCTGATGACATCATCGGTACCCTGTCCCACCAGGCTGACTTAGCGGGCGACACCGTAACGATTGTGACCGGGGACCGTGACTTGACGCAATTAGCCACCGATAACGTGACGGTCGCGGTGACGATTAAGGGCGTGCAGGAGACTGAAAGCTACACGCCGGCGCACATGCAGGATAAGTTTGAAGTGACGCCCAAGCAGTTTATCGACCTTAAGGGACTGATGGGTGACACGTCCGACAATTATCCGGGTGTAACCAAGGTGGGGGAGAAGACGGCGATCAAGCTCATTAAGGAGTTTGGTAGTATCGAAAACCTCTACGCGCACGTCGACGAACTCAAGAAGAGCAAAATGAAGGAAAACCTGATTAATGATCGGGATAATGCCTTCATGAGTAAGGACCTGGCGACCATCCGGCTGGATGCACCGCTCACTATCGGGCTGGATGATATCGATTATGCGGGGCCCGATGTGGACACGTTGCGCGACTTCTTCACCGAAATGGACATGAAGTCGGCCCTGAAGCGGTTGGGCGCGGTGCCGGTTGCGGTGAAGCAGGTTGAATACACCGAACTGACTGCCGACAATTTGGCGCTGGCGATGCAACTTAAGGCGCCCGTCGCCTTTGAATTGTCCATGCTGGGGGATAATTACCACACGGAAGCGTTGCGCGGCTTCATGGTTGCGGATGCGAACCAGATTTTTGTCAGCACCGACGTTTCGCTCCTTGGTGACCTTGAGTTCAGCATGTGGCTGGGCGACGCGGCCCGCCAGCTGACGGTGTTCGATGCAAAACGCAATATTGTTGCGGGCAGTCGGGCAGGTGTGGATCTACACCCCGACTTCGATGCGCTCCTGGCGTCCTACCTGCTTGATCCAGACGATAACAGCACTGACCTGGGTACCCTGGCGCGCAACCACGATTACATGCAGTTGCAGGCCGATGTCGACGTTTTCGGCAAGGGTGCGAAGTTGCACATGCCGGAAAAAGCGGATTTCTGCAACTTCCTGGCACAAAAAGCGGATGCGCTGCTGACATTGCGGCCACAACTGTTGGCTGAATTGGCTAAGCAGGATGAAAGCGCGCTGTTTACAGACCTCGAATTGCCCCTGTCGACCGTGCTCGCCCAGATGGAAATGGCCGGGATTACGATGGATGCTGACGTCCTGCAAGGTATGGGCGAGCAGTGGACTGGCAGCATGAATGTGCTCGAACAGGAAATCTACAACGAAGCGGGCCGCGAGTTTAACCTCAACTCTCCCAAGCAACTGGGCGTAGTGCTGTTTGAAGAGCTGGGCCTGCCCGTGATTAAGAAGACCAAGACTGGCTATTCGACCAGTGTCGACGTGCTTGAACAGCTGAAGTCTAGTCACCCAATCATCCAGAAGATTCTCGACTGGCGCGGTCTGGCCAAGCTGCAGTCGACCTACGTTAACGGGCTGCAAAAGGCGCTGCACGCGGATGGCAAGATTCACACGCGCTACCTGCAGACGCTCACCCAGACGGGCCGGCTGAGCTCCGTGGATCCGAACATGCAAAACATTCCGGCGCGCGGTCTCGGTAAGCAGGTGCGGTACGCCTTCGTGCCGAGCAAGCCGGATTGGGTTATTTTCAGTTCCGACTACTCCCAGATTGAACTGCGAGTCCTCGCCCACATTTCGGGCGACAAGAACATGCAGGAGGCGTTCAAGGAGGACCGCGACATTCACGCGAACACCGCGATGAAGATTTTTGGCCTCGACTCTGCGGATCAGGTAACGCCAGACATGCGGCGGCAGGCTAAGGCGACTAACTTCGGGATTGTTTACGGGATTTCGGACTTCGGGCTCGCCGCGAACATTGGGATTACCCGTAGCCAGGCCAAGGCGTTCATTGCCGGTTACTTCGAGCAGTATCCGGACGTGAAGACGTACATGGACAAGATGGTGGCCAAGGCGCGCGAGGATGGCTACGTCGAGACGCTGTTTAACCGGCGCCGGTACCTGCGCGATATTCACAGCCGTAACTTCAACCTGCGCAGCTTTGCAGAGCGGACCGCGATGAACACGCCGATCCAGGGCAGTGCCGCGGACATCATCAAAGTTGCCATGGTACGGATGCAGCAGGCGCTCACGGAACACCACCTGCAGGCCAAGATGCTGCTGCAGGTTCATGACGAACTGATTTTTGAGGCGCCGCGCAGTGAAGTTGCAGTGCTGGCTAAGCTCGTGCCGCAAGTCATGGATTCGGCCGTCAAGCTCGATGTGCCGCTGAAGGTTGAGAGCAATTACGGTGATACGTGGTACGATGCGAAGTAGTGGCGTAATGCCGGCATTCGGTGTACGCTGATATCAAGTTATTAATAGATTGGTGGGGTAGTCATGCCAGAATTACCAGAAGTTGAAACGGTGCGGCGGAATCTGTCGGGTCTTATTATTGGCAAGCAAATCAGTCAGGTGGGAACCGACTGGGAGAAAATCCTGAATGGGGGACTCCAGCTTTTTCGCGATGCACTCATTGGGCAGCGGTTCATCGCTGTCGACCGGCGCGGGAAGTACCTCTTGCTGCGGCTCAGCGGGGACAACACGATTATTAGCCATTTGCGCATGGAAGGTAAGTATGCGCTGATGGAAGACCATGATGAACCGCATGCCCGTTTCACGCACGTCTGGTTCACATTCACCGATGGCAGCGAATTACGCTACTTTGACTCGCGTAAGTTCGGCCGGATGACCTTGGTGCAGACCGGGACAGAAATGCAGACGGCGGGCCTGGCGACAATTGGCCCAGAGCCAACCGCCGCGGACTTTTCGGTGACCGATTTTGCCAGCAAGCTCGCCCGGCACAAGAAGGCCATTAAGTCCGTGATTCTGGATCAGGCTACGGTTGCGGGGGTCGGCAATATTTACGCCGACGAAACGCTGTGGATGAGCAAGATTCACCCAGAACGGCCAGCCAACAGTCTGCAGCCGGAAGAGGTGCAGGCGCTGCACGACAACATCATCGCGGAGCTTAGCCAGGCGATTGACCTGGGCGGGACGACGGTGCATTCATACGTCAATGCGCTCGGCAAGGAAGGCGGCTTCCAGAACAAGCTGAACGTATACGGCCGGACTGGTGAGCCGTGCCTGCGTTGCGGAACGCCGATTGAAAAGATTAAAGTTGGCGGGCGCGGCACACACTTTTGCCCCCACTGCCAGCTTGCGCCCAGCGAGGGTTAGCCAATGACGTATAAGTTAGGGGTGACGGGCGGCATTGCGACCGGGAAGTCGTCGATTGCCCGTGAATTGGCAGCACTGGGTTTCCCAGTGGTGGATGCCGACTCGATTGCGCGGCAGGTGGTGGCGCCAGGCAGTCCGCTGCTGGCGGCGATTGCCACTGAATTTGGCGCGGAAGTTGTGGACCAAGATGGCACGTTGAACCGGCCCGCGCTGGCGCAACTGGTTTTTGGTCATGATGCAGCGTTGGGGCGGCTGAACGCGCTCATGCAGCCGGCAATTCGCCGCGAATTTGTCCGGCAACTGCATGCAGCTGTGGCGACGGGCGCAGAAATTGTGGTGGGTGATGTGCCACTGCTGTTTGAGCAGCAGTACCAAGAGTATTTTGATGGTATCGTGGTGGCGGTGGCTGACAAAGAATATCAGCTCGAGCGCATCATGGCCCGGGATGGTCTGTCGCAAGTGCAGGCTCGGCACCGCATTGAGGCCCAAATGCCGCTCAGTAGCAAGGTACAGCAGGCTGATTTTACCGTGAATACGATGGGTCCAGAAGAATTGCGTCATGTTCAAGTAATGCAACTAGTACGTCACATCAAAAATTTGGTATAATCATCACCGAGAGTTATTATCGTTTTTCGTGCTCGCTAGAAACGCATACCATGTAATGGGGGATTAGTCCGTGCAGTGTCCACATTGTCATAAAAATAGTTCACGGGTCGTTGATTCACGGCCAACCGATGGCGGGGCCGCAATTCGGCGGCGCCGTGAGTGTGAGAATTGCGGTTATCGCTTTACCACATTCGAACGCGTTGAACAGACGCCATTACTCGTCATCAAGAAGAATGGTACCCGTGAAGAGTTTAACCGGGAGAAGATTCTGCGCGGACTTATCCGTGCGGCGGAAAAACGTCCGGTAACCATGGAACAGATGCAGCAGATTGTCGAGTCAGTCGAAACCAAACTGCGGGCGATTGGGGAGAATGAAGTGTCCAGTCAGAGCATCGGTGAGTATGTGATGAGCATGCTGGCGGATGTTGACGACGTGGCGTACATTCGTTTCGCCAGTGTTTACCGCCAGTTCAAGGACATGTCTGTGTTCATGGATGAACTCAAGGACATGATGAATAAAGAAAAGAACAAGTAACTAACAGGATGCGGCCCGACCCAGTGATGGGCGGGCCGTACTTGTTCTATGCGGAAGGAGGAGAGTCCATGGCAGCACCAGCGAACTTTATGGCCCAGGATGACTATCTGGTCACCCAGGCCGAGCTGTTAACGGATTTGGACCGGAAGACACTGGTCTACTTGTACCAGCCACTCATTGGGGCGGTGGCGTCCGCACTCTATGGCAGTCTGTGGGCCCAGGTGAAGCAGCACCCGATGTTTACCCAGGATCGGCGCGCCCACACGAACTTGCTTGCGACCCTCGCGATTAGTCTGGATGAATTGTACGATGCGCGCGTTCGGCTAGAAGCGGTCGGCCTCATTAAGACGTACACCCAGTTCGATACAGCGCGGCATTATGTGTACGAAATGTACGCGCCGCTGCGGCCGGAAGAGTTCTTTGCCGACGACCTATTCAGCGTCGCACTTTACGACACTGTAGGTGAGGAGCGATATCGCGAAATTAGTGCCAGCTTCACGGTGACCCCCGTTCGGCGTAGTGACATGCACGACATCAGCAAGAAGTTCACGGATGTGTTCCACGTTACGGCAGAGGTGACGGCAGCGCCCGCAACGGTGCGGGAAGTCCGTACGGCCACGACGCGCCCGGCTAAGCCAGCCGTCGCAATCAGCAAGAACCACGTCGACTGGGAACTACTGACGCGGCAGCTAGACCACGTTGGGCTGGCGGATGGACAGCTGGCCGCCCACCAGCACGCAATCACCCAGATCGCCGGTTTTTACGGACTGGGCACCAGTAGTTTGAGTCGGCTGATTGAACGCTCGCTGGACCTTTTGACCGGTGAAATCAGCGAAGCCAGACTGCGGCGGGAAGCGGAACAAACCTACTCCAAGCCGGGCACGAGTCGACTGCACGCCACTAGTGCGGCGATTGCGGCGGCCAAAGTGGCGCACGAACAAACCGAACCAGAGGCAGCAACCACGCCAACGCAGGCCGACACCCCTAAGTTCTCGGCGGCCGAATTAACTGTGCTGCAGCAGGCGAAGACTTTGCCAACCCGTGAGTTCTTGGAAGTAACCAAGAAGGCCAAAGACCCGAATATGTTCGTGGCGGATAATGAGCGGTTTGCGGTTGAGGGCTTACTTGAACGCAATGTGTTTAATACGGCCACTTTGAACGTGCTGGTTTATTACGTCCTGCAAAACCGCGCGAGCATCAGTGCGGCCTACCTGAACTCGGTGGCCAACGGCTGGATTCGCGATAAGGTCGACACCCCGGAAAAGGCGCTGGTTGAAATCCAGAACTTCAAGGCGGGCAATGCGGCAAAGTCCGGTCAAGGCCACAGGCGGAGTAATTACGGCCGGCAACAACGTAAAGAGCCGGTGCCAGATTGGGCGAAGGCGGATTATAAGGCGCCGACTGGACCGATTTCGGATTCAGCGAAGAAGGCAATTGCGGAAGCCCGGGCGCGTCTGCAAAATTCCGGTAAGGGAGATTCATAATGGATAATCTATCTGAACACCTCCAAGAAATGATGAAGGGCCGGGGCGTTACGCGGCGCTTCAACGAAATGAAGAAGACCGTCATGGCGGATGCGGACGTGCAACAATTTTTGCACGACCACGCCGACGAATTGGCCCCCGACGCGGCTGATCGTGGCGCGGCCAAGCTCTACGAATACATTCGGCAGCGGTCAAAGAGTGGCGGTCCCGACGCCTTTGCACCGGGCTATGTGCCGCGGCTTGTGGTGGCTGGGCACCTCATCGACATCGAGTACCAGCCCAGTGCCCAGAAGGTGGCCGATGACGAACGCAGTCGCCGGCTACACTTGGTGCGCATGGAGAACGTACCGCGCGATGTACGCAGTGCGATGCTGGATAAGTACGACGAGAACAGTGGCCGGGAAGCGGCGATTGTGGCGGCGTACAACTTTGTTAAGCAGGTCGGCGAGGACAAAGAACGCTTTGCCCCTGGCCTGTACCTCTACGGACCGTTTGGCGTGGGCAAAACCTACCTGCTTGGGGCCATGGCGAATGAACTTGCACGCCGGGGGGTTGCTGTCTTGCTCCTTCACCTGCCGACCTTTGCTGTGGAGATGAAGGATGCGATTAAGGATGGCGGAGTTCTGGCACGGATTGAGGCCATCAAGAAGGTGCCCGTGCTGATGCTGGATGATATCGGCTCTGAAAGCTTCAGTCCGTGGTTCCGAGATGAGGTACTGGGCGTCATTCTCCAATACCGCATGCAGGAGCAGCTGCCCGTTTGCTTCTCCTCCAACAAGGATAAAAAGCAACTGCAGGGTTTTTTGGCCGGTAACGAACGCGGGGATGAGGAATCCATTAAGGCGAGCCGGATTATGGAACGCGTGAATTTCTTAACTAAGCAGATCACGATTGAGGGTCCAAACCGCCGCGATACGCAAGAATAAGCACAATATGACAGCGGTTCACAGACACGTGTTCACAATTTCTGCATGGATTTCTTGCAAATTATTGCAATTCTGAATTACGTGTGGTTTAATACGAGTATCGAAGACGGAACAAAAGGTTGGCTAAACCAGAGAGCGTCGCCAAGGCTGCAAACGACGTAGATAGCAAACCGCACCACTTCCCGAGATTGCCAGTATTGGCCCTCGCCCAGGTTACGGGTATTTGAGAGGACAGGCGTGTCGTGCGCCTGCCAATCCGGGTGGAACCGCGAAGTAATTCGTCCCTGACGTTAAGCAATTAACGTTGGGGACTTTTTTTGTTCCCGCCACTTCGATTCAAACTAGTTATTAACGACGCGTGTGCGCCAAATAAGAAAGGAAGATTCACATGTCACTTTCACTTACTTTTCCAGATGGCAACGTCAAGTCTTTTGACGACGGTGTAACCACCAAGGATGTTGCTTCCAGCATCAGCATTTCCCTCGGCAAGAAGGCCCTCGCCGGCAAGCTTGACGGCAAGCTGGTTGACCTGCTCGCCCCAATCACTGCTGACGGCGCCATTGAGATCATCACCCAAGACAGCAAGGAAGCCCTCGAAGTGCTGCGCCACACCGCTGCTTTCGTGCTGGCAGACGCTCTGTCCCAGTTGTTCCCCGGCCTGCGTTTTGGTCAGGGTGCGTCCACGGATGACGGTTTCTTCTACGACACCGACAAGGACAACGGCCAGGTTGCGGTAACTGACCTCGAAGCCATCAAGAACAAGATGGCCGCAATCATTAAGGCTGGGGGCAAGATTGAACTCGCTTCAATCAGTGCCGCTGACGCCAAGGCGCGTTACCAGGGCGACCAGTTCAAGAGCCAGCTCGCGGCAAACGCTGGCGACCCAATCTCCGGCCACAAGCTCGGCGACTTCTTCGACTTTGAAGAAGGTGCACTGCTGCCAGATTTGAAGTTGCTCAAGCACTTCGACCTGCTCAGTGTTGCCGGGGCCTACTGGGAAGGTAAGTCTTCCAACCCAATGCTCCAGCGGGTTTACGGCACGGCCTACTTCAAGGCTAGTGACCTGGAAGAGGATGCTAAGCGCCGTCAGGAAGCCAAGGAACGCGACCACCGGACAATCGGCCGGGACCTCGACTTGTTCTTCGTTGACCCTGAAGTTGGGGCCGGGATGCCTTACTGGATGCCAAACGGTGCCACCATTCGCCGCACGGTTGAACGTTACATCGTGGACCGCGAAGTTGCCGATGGTTACGAACACGTCTACACCCCAGTTGCAGCTAACCTGAACCTGTACAAGACTTCTGGTCACTGGCAGCACTACCGCGAAGACATGTTCCCACCAATGGACATGGGTGAAGGTGAAGAACTTGAACTCCGGCCAATGAACTGCCCAAGCCACATTCAGATTTACAAGCACCACATTCGTTCATACCGCGATTTGCCACTGCGGATTGCTGAACTGGGTCTGATGCACCGGTACGAAAAGTCTGGGGCCCTGTCCGGCTTGCAGCGTGTGCGTGCCATGACCCTGAACGATGGCCACACCTTCGTTGCCTTGGATCAGGTGCAGGATGAATTCCAGAAGATCTTGAAGCTCATCATGAGTGTTTACGAAGACTTCGACATCACGGACTACTCCTTCCGTCTTTCATACCGCGACCCTAAGAACACCGAGAAGTACTACGCTAACGACGAAATGTGGAACAAGTCCCAGAGCATGTTGAAGGCAGCCATGGACAACCTGGGCCTTGACTACTACGAAGCTGAAGGGGAAGCCGCATTCTACGGTCCTAAGCTGGACATCCAGACCAAGACCGCGCTGGGCAATGACGAAACCATGTCCACCATCCAGCTCGACTTCATGCTGCCAGAACGCTTCGGCCTGACCTACATTGGGTCAGATGGCGAAGAACACCAGCCAGTTATGATTCACCGTGGGATTGTGGGGACGATGGAACGCTTCATCGCCTACCTCATCGAACAGTACAAGGGTGCCTTCCCAACCTGGCTCGCACCTACTCAGGCTGTCCTGATTCCCGTTAAGAACGACCTGCACCTGGATTACGTCAAGATGATCCGCGACAAGATGGTTGAGGCCGGTCTGCGCGTCAAGATTGACGACCGCAACGAGAAGATGGGTTACAAGATTCGTGAAGCCCAGACCAAGAAGGTGCCATACACGGTCGTTGTTGGGGACTCCGAACTCGACTCCGCCACAGTATCAGTTCGCCGTTATGGTGAAGATAAGGCTTGGAGCCAGTCAGCCGAGATGTTTGTGAACGCCGTCAAGGCCGATGTTGCGAACTACTCACGTAAGGATGCCCGCAAATAGAAACCTTGATGTAGCGGCCCTGAGCGAGGATTAAATGGCATTCCACTAAACTTGCTTAATCGTTATATAAAACTACAATAAGGTTTTCATTATGCCACTTGAATAGCACCGACAAACGTTGATTTATCAACATTTGTCGGTGCTATTCTTTTTGAGAAAATTTGAAAAAATAACGCTCAAGGGGTTGCAAGATGTAATTAATGGTGTATTATTAAAGATGTTCAAAGGGATGTGCTGGGGAGCACGGATTTTCCCTGAATGCTCGTCGGGAGCGTAAGTTTAGGAGAGTTCATTATGAAAACTAAATATTCACGTCTTGTCGCAGGCTTAGCCCTCGCTACAACAGTCGCACTCTTGGGGAAGGGTGCAGTTGCTACAGCGGCTAACAGTACGAATGACAACACACGGACAGTTCAGCGCGGGGGCGCTAACGTTAAGAAGTCCGCAGCTGCCAAGAAGACCAGCACTACGAAAAAGGTACAAGTAAGTACCGCTGAGACCAAGACCTCAGCTAAGACACCTGCGAAGAATACCGCCAAGAAGGTTGCCACTAAGGCACCAGCAAGCAGCAGTTCTTCCAGCAAGTCACAGGTTGCCAGTTCATCCGCTAAGAGCGCTGTTAAGAGCTCCGTTGCTAAAACTAGCACCACCAGTTCCAGCCATGCCGCAACTAGCAGCAAGGTAGCCAGTTCCAGCCGCACCGCAGCAAGTTCATCTACGCGCCGCGTTGCAACCCGGACGGCGACCCGCACCGCTGCTAAGCCAGCAGTACGGCGCAACACCATCAGCTTTGCGGGGGTCACCATGAGCGTGATCACCGGTAGCATGAGCGTCACCACTGCACCATCCGGTAACGTTGCGCAGACCTGGGGAGGTCAAACGCATCTGTCAGTTACGGACGGTCAGTCCACGCACATCATCGGCCACAACACATCCAGCTTCGGGCGCATCATGGCTCTGGGTGCAGGCTCGCCTGTTACCGTCACCGACGGCAACGGCAACACACGTACGTACCACGTTTACTCGGTCAAGAACGTTACTGACCAGGGCTACATCGAAGGTACGAACACCAGCGTTTACGGTAAGATTGTCAGTGCTAACCAGGGTGAACAAGTTGTTCTACAGACCTGCATCAGCAGCACAGTTAACCGCTTGGTATGGGCACGTTAGTTTTAAGTTTTAGGTTTTAAGTATTACCAATTCAATGTAAGTTTAGTCAAGCATTCCGACGATGCATATCGTTCCGGCTGGGGAGCCGGAGAGTACCAAAAATAGATTTTTAATAAGTATGGGGGACCGGCTGGGGAGCCGGTCATTTTTTTTGGCCAGAATTCTGGAAATACATATCATGCTGTCTGCTTGGTGGACGGCAAAAAGGGCAGGACGCATTGCGTCCTGCCCTTGCCAAATTAGCGAATCTATTTAATGACGTGCACTGATGGAACATTGTTCTGACCACTGAAGACACCCTGAATCTCCGGGGTGAAGCCAGGAAAGCGGTCGACGGCGGTGTAGAGGGTCTCGAAGTAGGCGACTGCTGGCGTCGTCCACACTTCACCGGGCACCACAACGAAGATCCCGGGAGGGTATGGCAGCGCCCCCTCGACAGCGACGTGGCCGACAGCATCGTGGAGGGCGACGGTTGTGAACTGCCCGCGGACGAATGCGAGGTCGGCTGCCCGCGGCGTGGTTGCGCGCGGAACGTTGTTGCTACCGGTGAAGAGGGCGGCTTGCTTGGCGGCCAGTTGGTTGTCGATGAAGAAATCAGACAACTCTTGCGCCAGCGCCCGCAGTGTCGTGTGGGCATAACGCGTGCCCGTTTCGGCGACTAGCTTGGGCAATACCTCCGCCACCGTCTTGTCCGCGAAGAAATCAGCTTCGAATTGCTGCAGGACGGTTAACAGTTTGTGCCAGTCGGTCGCATCGGAACCAGGCGTCACCAGGAACAGCACGGAGTTGGGATCCGCCTTTTCGGGCACAATGCCGTGGTCGAGTAGGTACCGGTCAACGAGCCAACCGGAAACGCCCAGTTCGTGGGACTTGGGCAGCTTGATGGTGACTTTGCCGGGATCAAGATATGCTTGACCTTCCTTGAGGCCGGTAAAACCGTGCCACCTGGCGCTTGGCTGCAGTGCCCAAGCGGAACTTTCCGTAGTCGCGTCTGCATTGCTGGTGGTCAGCAGTTCTGGCGCATTCAAGGCACTAAACAGCCGCGTTTGCTGCAGGTCGCGGCGGAAATCGTTGGCGGCGGCCACGGCATCCGTCCAGATCTTTTGCCCGCGCGCGCCTTCGTTCAACGCGACGTTAACGGCCAGTGAGGCGTAGACGGGGTACGAGAAACTTGTCGTGACGTGCTTGAGGTAGGCGTGGTTGAACTGTGCGTGGCTGATGTAACGTGCTTGGCCCTTGATGTGACTGTCCTTCTTGTGAATCTGGGAAGTCTGCGCCAACCCGCTTTGTTGCTTGTGGACGGACTGGGTGACGATGATGCCGGGGTCATCGGGTCCTAATTCGACCTGTAGTGGGTCCATGGCCTTCATCGCTGGAATGAACGGCTCGTAGCCACCCCAGGCCGCATCGAAGGCGATGTAGTCACAGAGCGGCCCGAATGTTTTGATGAGCGTTTTGGCATCCGGCACAATCCCGTCGAACGTCTCTAGCTCGAGGATTGCCAGGCGGAATGGCCGCTTTAAGTTAGCCTTTTCGGGTGCGATCTTGGCCACCTCCGCACGCAGGGCGGCTTCGTTGATGTTGTTTAAATTGACCGGACCAATCAGCGCGTTTTCGTTGCGCAGGGTGTCGAGGTAGACCGGGATCGCGCCACACTGGGCCAGTGCGCCATTGTAGAATGACTTGTGGTTGTTGCGGTCAAAGAGAACCAGGTCGCCGGGCGTCAGTGCGGCACTGGCGACGACATTATTGCTGCCAGTGGTACCGTTCGTGACGAAGTAGGTCTTGTCGGCGTGGAACTGCTTAGCTGCAGCTTGCTCGGCAGCGAGTGGCGTGCCGCCGTGGGTGAGCATGTCGCCCAGAGCCGTCACCACGTCACTGGTGTCGCTGCTGAAGAAGGTCTGGCCGTATGCCTGATGGAATAGGTAACCAGCGGGCGCCAAATCATCATAGTGGCCAGCGTGATGGCCAGGCGTGGCGAAGGTAGTGGGGTCATCTTCGGCAAACTGCAAAAGGTCCAGCACAAATGCGGGCACTTCCTCGGCTTCGTACTGCGCGGCGGCCTGCGTAATTAGAGAACGATTTGCGTGATTCAACTCACTAATGGTCTGGAGGTGCGCTGTGGACAACTTTGCTGGTGCAGGGTCACCAATCCAGAAAATGGGCAGAGGCAGCTGGCTGGCAACTAGGTGCGCAGCGAGTGCTTCATCGCCGTGAGTTAAGACGGCTGCACCAAGCGCACCGATGGGAGCATCTGTGATTTGGGTGATGGGCATCGTGCCATAATCACCGGAAATATTCGGACTAATACCAATTTTTAAATGCATTTCAAAAGGTCCTTTCAGAAAATCTTTGCAGCCACGTTGATAAGCGGTATACTATCTTAGAATTACTTAAGTTTAGGCCACAATAATTAATTTACGCAATGATTTATTAAAATTTCGGCCAAATAATTTGTTTATCGAATAGGGGGAACCATCGTGGCGTTCAATAGCGGACTGTCAGTCAACAAGCCGCCGTCAAAGCCGGTGTTCATTATACACGTTAATCTTCAGACCGCGAGTTAAGTTGGGCCTGTGCTCAACTAGGAGGATCAATTAATGAATGAAACACCACTGCTTGGGCAGGAAAAGCCTAAGTACATGTCCTGGCAGGTACTGGGCCTGCTGACATTTGTCACCGTTATCGGGTTCGAGAACATTCTCTACCCATTCCAGAACCAGGGATTATCCGTCATCTTCTCCTGGATTTTTCTGCTGCTAACCTACATCGTGCCTTACGCACTGATTTCTGCCCAGATTGGGACAACCTTCACCCACGAAGGTGGCGGCCTGGCGACCTGGGTGCGCCGGACGACCAACGACACACTGGGTTACGTTGTGTCCTGGATGTACTGGAGTTCCACGTTGCCATACCTGGTTGACGTTGCCAACGCCATCATCGTGGCGCTGTCCTGGCTCATCCTGGGGGACAACACGCTGGATCACTACATGTCACCAATGTGGTTCGGGATTTTCACCTTCGCCGTGATTCTGATTTTCATTGTGCTGGAAAACGTGTTCTCCCGCGCGATGGAAATCACGTCGCTCATCGGGGGGGCGGCGATGTTCATCATGGGGATGCTCTTCGTGTTCATGGCTTTTGCTGCCGTGGCCAAGGGTTACCACCCTGCCAGCAACATCTTCGACCTGTCCGCGTTCAAGCCGCACTTCTCCGTGCACTACTTCTCCACGACCGGGCTGCTGATTTTTGCGACATCCGGTGCGGAACTGGGTGCGACCTACATTCAGCAGGTGCGCAACCCGAAGAAGGAATTCCCGAAGTCAATGTGGATGTTGGCCATCATGACCGGTTTCCTGATTATCTTCGGGTCCCTGGCCCTGGGTGTGTTCTTCGACGCCAACCACCTGCCTGATGACCTGAAGATGAACGGTGCGTTCTACGCTTTCCAGTATCTTGGTCAGCAGTGGCACGTGGGTAAACTGTTCCTGTACATGTTTGCCGGCACGCAGCTGGTCTTCATGCTCGCGCAACTGGCCGTGCTGATTGACGCTGCCAGCCGGGTGCTGTCCGCGGACACGGCCGTTAAGTTCATGCCGAAGTGGCTGCTCAAGAAGAATCGACAGGGGCGGCCAATCCACTCGTACCTGCTGACCGCGGGTATCTGCCTGTTCCTCATCCTGCTTGCCGGCACGCTGCCAGATATCAACATGATTTTCAACTGGCTGCTCAACCTGAACGGGATTGTGTCACCATACAAGACGGCATGGGTATTCGTTGCCTTCCTCGCATTGCGGGCGCAGCAGGACAAATTCACGTCCGGTTACACGTTCATCAAGAACAAGACCGGGGCCATGATTGTTGGGGGCTGGTGCTTCCTGTTCACCTTCGTCTGCGCGACGATGGGCTTCATTCCGCAGGACACCAAGTTTGGGACGGCCGCATTTGATCACCAGATGTGGCTTAACATCATTTCGGTTATCGTCTTGTTCGGTCTGGGCTTCGTGATGCCAGCACTGGCACGGCACCAGAACAAAAAGGCTGCGCTGAAAAACTAGAATTTAATTTTTCGACATTAAACAAAATGCGCGATGCACTGATTTTCCAGTGCATCGCGCATTTTTATGTTACTTGTTCAAAAGCTTCTTTATCCGCGTACCTTCAACGTCGGACACGCCATAGCTGCGCTTGTCGATGGTGACGGTGTAATGTAGCCGGCCGTCTTTGCCCATGGTCTGCTTGAGCTTTTCAATGTCATGTACGCTGTTCACGTTCAGCATTTTCTTTTGCTTCTTGCCGTTAAAGACTTCGATATCCATGTTAATCACACTTTCGCAATGTTGGTTTGGTTGTGCTAGCCTCATCATAGCATGTTCGGCCAGGATTAGGTTAGGCTGTGTTAAAAATATGGTGGCATGCAGAACATCGGACCGCGGCCCGATGTTCTTTTTGCATCCAGCAGTATAGTAGGAATACATTGACGCTCGGCCCGTGCACCGGTATTCTATACTATGTATGGGTTTGCGCTTTTGCTGACCCCAACTACCGACTTGTAGGGAGTTGAATCTGTTTGGAATTAGAAAAAACCAACCGCATGAATGACCTGTTCGCGTTCTACCGCGGACTGCTCACCAAGAAGCAGCAGGATTACCTGGAGCTGTACTACGGTGATGATTATTCCTTAGGCGAGATTGCCGATGATTTCGGTGTTAGTCGCCAGGCGGTTTACGACAACATCCGCCGGTCCGCGCATTCGCTGGAGCAGTACGAGGCCAAGTTGCACATGCTCGCCAAGTTCACCGCCAGCAACGGCGCGGTCGATGCACTCAGCAAGTACGTTAAGGAACATTACCCGGATGATGACGACTTGCGCCACCTGCTGGGTACAGTTCAGGGCACGGTTGATGCGTAAGCAATTGAAAACAAATTAAATGAGTGGCGCCAATTTGTGGCGCCGATGGAGGAATACACGTGGCATTTGAAGGATTGACCGACCGCCTACAGAAGGCATTTAAGAGTCTCAGTCGTAAAGGTAAGGTAAGTGAAAGCGACGTTCGCGATGCGATGCGCGAAATCCGCCTGGCCTTACTGGAAGCCGACGTTAACTTTGACGTGGTTAAGGATTTCGTCAAGAGCGTCCGGGAAAAGGCGCTCGGGGCGGAAGTGCTGGACGGCATTAACCCCGGTCAGCAGATTGTTAAGATTGTTAACGACGAACTGACCAAGACGATGGGGGAAGCGGCCGTACCGCTGAACAAGTCCGCCAAGGTGCCTACCGTTATCATGATGGCGGGGCTCCAAGGGGCTGGTAAAACCACCACGGTCGGGAAGCTGACCAAGTACCTGGAAGAAACCGAAAAGGCGCGCCCACTGCTGATTGCGGCCGACGTTTACCGCCCTGCTGCCATCAAGCAATTGCAGGTCGTGGGTGAACAAGTTGGCGCCCCCGTCTTTGAAATGGGCACCGACACCAACCCGCGCGAAATCGTGCGTCAGGGGATGGCCCAGGCTGCGGCCAACCACAACGATTACGTCCTGATTGATACGGCCGGTCGGCTGCAGATTGACGAGAAGCTGATGCAGGAACTGTCCGACATCAAGGACATCGCGCACCCAGACGAAATTCTGCTGGTTGTCGATGCCATGACTGGGCAAGCAGCCGTTGACGTGGCCAAGGGGTTCAACGAACAGCTCGGCGTTACCGGGATTGTCCTGACCAAGCTCGATGGGGACACCCGTGGTGGGGCGGCGCTCTCAATCCGCGCCGTCACCGGCAAGCCAATTAAGTTCACCGGGCAGGGTGAAAAGATGGACGCGCTGGACGTGTTCTACCCCGACCGCATGGCCAACCGCATCTTGGGGATGGGGGACATCCTCACCCTGGTTGATAAGGCCCAGAAGAACTTCGACGAGAAGCAGGCGCAAGAATTAACCGAGAAGATTCAGGCCAACTCTTTTGACTTCAACGACTTCCTGGTGCAGATGGACCAGATGGAAAAGATGGGGCCACTGGAAGACGTCATGAAGATGATTCCGGGGATGGCGAACAACCCGGCCCTCAAGAACATGAACATGGACCCTAAGGACTTGGCCCACATGCGCGCCGTGGTCTACTCCATGACGCCGAAGGAACGGGCCAACCCGGACCTGCTTAACCCTTCACGGCGCCGGCGGATTGCTGCCGGTTCTGGCCGCCCAGTTCAGGAAGTCAACCGCATGATTAAGCAGTTCGACATGTCCAAGAAGCTCATGAACCAGATGAGCAAAGGCAATATGAACGGCATGGACAGCATGTTAGGCGGCGGCGTCAAGGGCCGGATGGGCAAGATGGCCATGCGCTCAATGATGAAGAAGCAGGCGAAGGCCAAACAGAAGTTACTGAAAAAGGCACGTAAAGGCAAGAAGTAGCCAGCACGTTTCAAGAAGGAAAGCGCAGACTTTGGCCTGCGCTTTCTGTTTGCCTGAAGATTGATGGAGGAAGCCTTATTCATGGGGATTAGATTGAAACTGGGAGTGCTCTCCGCCGTGCTCATCGCGGTGGTGCTTGCCGGTTGCGGGAAGAAGCCGGTCAGTGCGCCGAAGCAGACGGTACTCACGCGGATGGAGAGCGACAACATTCCGACAATGGACCCAGCCCGCGCAACGGACGCGATTTCCAGTCAGGCGATGGCTAACGTCTACGCCGGTCTGTACCGTTACGACGGCAAGACGCTGACGGGCGACATGGCTACCGGGCGGGCACGCGTCAGCAACCACCACCACACCTACACGTTTACGCTGCGCAAAAACGCGCGTTGGTCGGACGGTAAGCAGGTGACGGCCGAAGATTTCGTTTACGCCTGGCAACGGGTGGTTGATCCGGCCACCAAGTCCGAATATGCCTACCTGTTTAGTGGCTTCAAGAACGCGGATGCCATCATGCGCGGTGAGAAGGCACCTAACCGGCTGGGGGTGACTGCGGTGAATAAGACCACCCTGAAAGTTGAACTTTCACGCACCATTCCGTACTTCGAGCCGTTGCTGACGCTCAAGACCTTCTACCCCGTGGAGAAGAAGCAGGTGCTGAAGTATGGCGACAAGTTCGGCACCAGTGGGCACACGTTGACGTTCAACGGGCCCTTCACGATGAGTGGCTGGCGGGAAGCAGCAGGCAGTTGGACGCAAAAGAAGAATGCGCGCTACTGGAACGCCAAGAATGTCCACCTGACGGCTATTAAGAACCGGGTGGTGAAGGACTCCGCGACCGCCTTGCAGCTATTTGATGCTGGCAAGCTCGACGACGTGGTGGTGACGGGCGATACGGCTAAGCAATTGCAGAACCGGTCCGTCTTTAACGTGGTGCCACAGAACGCAACATTTTACATCGAGATGAATGGCAAGCGGGTGCCGGCCTTCGCCAACCGCGATGTGCGGCGGGCGCTGTCGATGGCCATTAATCGCAAACAGTTCGTCCAGCAAGTGTTGGGTGATGGTTCGCAGCCAGCGACGACCGTGATTCCGGCGGGGATGATGTACAGTGGAACGAACGGCGCGGACTTTGCCACCGAGGCGGGTGCCAAAGTGGCTAAGTACGCCAAGTATGACTTACCGGCGGCGCGGAAGCTATTGGCCAAGGGGATGCAGCAGGTCGGCACCAAAGAGTTGAAGTTCACGCTGGTGTCAGATGATACCGATGGGGCGAAGAACACCTTGAGTTACCTGCAAGCGGCGTTCGGTAAGCTGAGCACAGGTGGCTACAAGGTGACCGTGAATACCAAGTCCGTCCCGTTTAAGACCCGCCTGGCGCTGAGTACCAGTCACGATGTTGACATGGTGGTTTCTGCCTGGGGGGCCAACTACCCGGACCCAAGTAGTTTCCTCGACCTGTTCACTGCGCAAAACCAGTACAATACGGGTTTATGGCACAATACTGAATATAATCAGCTGGTCAAAAAAGCTGAAGGGGTCGATGCTGCCAGCCCAACTAAGCGGTGGGCGGACATGCAGCGGGCGACTGCAGTTCTCAGCAGTGAGGTTGGCGTCATTAGCTTTTATCAGCGTGGTGCCGCACATCTGACCAACGCGCAGGTACACGGCATGCAGCTTAGTCCCAACGGCTTGATTTCCTTTGATCAAGTCCGAATTGGCAAATAAGGGCACAAAAGAGGACGGAACACGCAGTTCCGTCCTCTTTGTTTTACTTACAGTGCGCGATTATGGGTCCAGTAATCGGCTTCCTTTTGCGCAGCGCAGCGAATCTGCTTTGCCTTGATTGCTTGCAGGACCTGGTATTCGGGATCATCCGGGAGGGGCAACAGCTCGGGTTTACCCAGATAATAGCCCTGAACGTAGGCGTAGGGGTAAAGTGCCCGCAGATTGTCGAGTTCATCCTTGGTCTCAATGCCTTCCACTGCGAACAGTTTGTTGTTGTGGCTGGCCACGCCCGCCCAGTACTTGATGGCGGTGCTGATACGCCCGAAGTCACTGAAGGGCCGCAGGTTTTGCAGTGGGTACTTGAACCCCTCGATGCTCGGCAGCACCGTGTACAGCCGTGCCAACGAGTTGCCGTCCAGCCCGATGTCGTCAAGCGCGACGGCCAGATTGCGCGCGTAAAAATCGGCTGCGGCTTCCATGAATTGCGTTGTGGTGACGTGGAAATCTTGGCGTTCTGTGACTTCGGTAATCACGTGAACGTCGGTTTGCTGCTGAATCCGCGCCACCATTTCCGCATAGGTGGGATCAACGAACTGGGTGAGTTCCAGGTTGAAGGAAATATGCTTGATGTGTGCCGGCAGGGTGGCGATGGTTGCGTTCAGCAACGGTTCGATGATTGCGGGCGTCAGGGCGTTGAAATCTTCTGGCAGGTGCCAACGCTCATCCGCGTTTTCGCGTTCGCGAATCAGGAATTCATAGCTGATGGGAAGCTTGTCCGCATCCGTGACTTTAAACTTCGGTTGTCCAAAATAGCGCAGCATTGCCAATCCCACTTCCCCAATGATTTACTAGAATGTATTTTAGCATACCATTGCCGAAAATTATGGTAGTTGTACCTACCACTTATATTAAATAACTGGAATTTGCTGTAAACAGACGAGGGTGGGGTTGCGAAATGGCACTGGGAAGCCGGAAAATCCAGCTGTTTGTGAAAAATACCGCTGTAAACGTCCGGAAAATTGATTAACGACGTAGGCCTGCTTGTGCAAGTCGATTTACGCAATTACTACTGCTGAAGCGCATCTGATTGTTAAAAAAACAAAAGCCAAGGGCAAATTTGGCCAAAAAAAGGCGCCACCGGCTCTATGTGGCGTGTTCACGGGCAACCAAGCACTTGAAGGTCATTGTTGCCGAAATCAGAGTAATTAGGCAAAAAACGGGTCGGACGCACTCAATACGTCCGGCCCGTTTGCGGTTAAACTACTTAATTTCGATGTGATTGTCGCTGTCCGTGATTTCGGTGAGCTTTGGCAACTTTACCGTGAGCACACCGGCAGTGTACTGGGCGTCAATGTGCTGTGCATCAACGTTAGGCAGCTGGTATGAACGGCTGGTAGCGCCAGTTGTCCGTTCAGACATGAGCAAGTTGCCATCCTTATCGGTGTGGTCGTCAATTTCCTTCTTGGTCACAGCCACGGTCAGTACGTGATCCTTGTAGCTGAGCTTGATGTCCTTCTTGTCCACGCCGGGAACATCGACCTTGAGCTGGTAACTGTCCTTGGTTTCCTTGACGTCGGTTGGCAAACCGTTCATTGCGGTGGCACCCACGCCACGGTCGAAGTCGTCGAACCAGTCGCCAACTGGGCCGAAGAAACGCCGTCCTAAATTATTAAAGAATGGGTCTTCTGCCCAATTGTTCCGCCGTGTCATCATTTCATCGTTAGCCATAACTGATTCTTCCTTTCGTGGTTATTTAGTACTTGCAGTGGGGGATGATTACTACCTCCGCCTCACTACAGTTATAATGTACCACTAATTAGCACTCGTGTAAAGCGAGTGCTAAAATTACCGTATTTAACCAGTGACTACAAGGATGGTGACCGGGTCGGTGACGAAATCTACGCCTATACCAGTGCCACTTAGCCCCTCAATTTGGCAATTGCATGATTGATAGTAGCGGTCTGGGCCACAGCATCTTGCCATAGCGCAAACCAGGCGGCATAAAATGTGTGCGTGGCGGGATTGGGTTTGATGATGGTAGCGGGGGCGGTAGTGGTCTGGGGCAGCTTCAAACCACTAAGCAGGCCGAGACTATTCAAGCCCAAAATGGCAGCGCCGAGCGCAGAACTCTCGTAGTTATCCGGAATCTGGATTGGTTGGCCCAGACTGTCGGCCAGCAATTGTGCCCACTGCTTACTCTGGGCGAATCCGCCGGTGGCCAGAATCCGTTTTGGCTGCCGGGAAGTGCGCAGGAGAATTGCACGCAAGTTAAATGCCACGCCTTCCAGTGCGGCGCGGGCCATGTCGGCGCGCGTGTGGGTGGCGGTTAGACCGATGAAACTGGCGCGGGCGTTCCAGTCCCAGATGGGCGCGCGTTCACCGCTAAAAAATGGCAAGCACAGGAGGTGATGACTGCCAGCGGGCACAGAGCCAACCGTCTCAAGCAGTCGGGGGTAATCGTGACCAAAATCAGGGAACAAACTGCGATCCAGCCACTGGAGTACGTTGCCGCCGTTATTCGTGGGTCCGCCCTGAATCCACAAATCTGGGGCGAGGTAGTAGGTGAAAGTCACGGTTGTGGGCACAGGCTGTTTGCAGGCCGTGCGGACGGCGCCAGATGTGCCGATGGTTAGCGCCACATCGCCGGCGTCAATCGCGCCCAGACCGAGGTTGCTGAGACAGCCGTCACTGGCACCAACGATGACCGGGGTGTTTTGCGGTAAGCCGGTCTCCTTGCTGGCGGCCACAGTCAGTCCGTCCAATTGCTTCGTGGTTGGCACTAGCGGTGGCAGCTGCGTGCGGGTAATTCCGGCAAGGTGCAAGGCTGCGTCGTCCCAATCACACGTGTTCAGGTTGAACATGCCAGTGGCGCCTGCTAACGAGTAGTCCGTTACCAGCTGACCAGTTAGCTGCAGCAGTACGTATTCTTTAATGCCCACGATGTACTTAGCCTGCTGCATCAGCTCGGGGCGGTTTTCCCGGAGCCAAACCAGCTTACTGAGCGGCGTCATCGGGTGGGTCGGCACACCGGTGCGTAGTTCCCGGGCGGTTGCGCCCTGCATTGCCTTTAACTTTGCTGCCGCTGCGGCTGCACGATTATCCGCCCAGGTGATGCTGCGGGTCAGTGGCTGTTGCTGATCATCTAATAGGATTAAACTGTGCATGGCGGCCGAAAAGGCAATTCCGACGATGCTGGTCGGGGCGATATCGGCGGTGACAGCGCGGATGCCAGAATAGACAGCCTGCAGTATCTGCGCCGGCGCCTGTTCCGCCATCCCGACTGCATCTTGAATTAGCGGGTAGCCTTGATTGCTTTTGGCGTGCGCCGTTCCGGCAATATCGAACAGAATTGTTTTGGTGCTCGTTGTGCCGATGTCTACACCAATTATGTATTGTGCCATGTTGATCCTCCTGTTAATAAGGCCAGTTTACCGCCGCGGCGGGCTGAATGCCACGGCTTGGCGGGCAAATGCGGACAGAAAATGCCCAAATCTGGACAATTTGCAGCTGTAAAGAAAAAACACTTTACACGTCATTTAACTTCTGGTATTCTATACAAGTTAAGAATTATAGGAGGCTATTTACTCATGGCAGTTAAGATTCGTTTGAAGCGTATGGGTTCCAAGAAGAACCCATTCTACCGTGTTGTTGTTGCTGACAGCCGTGCACCACGTGACGGCCGTTTCATTCAGCAGCTTGGTTACTACAACCCACTCACAGACCCAGCTACAGTTAAGCTGGACGACGAAGCTACCCTTGCATGGCTTCAGAAGGGCGCACAGCCATCCGACACAGTTCGGACCTTGCTCTCTAACGAAGGCCTCATGCAGAAGTACCACGAAGCTCGTTACAGCAAGTAATTATGACGGTTGCGATCGTACCACTCGTTGAAGCGTTGGTGCGGCCACTCGTCGACCATCCGGAGGCGGTGACCGTGACCCAGCATGAGACTGCTGAGTACATGGCATTCGACCTGACCGTTGACCCGGAAGATATCGGAACGGTCATCGGGCGTCAGGGCCGAGTTGCGCAGGCGTTGCGGGCGGTTGTGTATGGGGTTAAGTCACCATACACGAAGCGCGTGCGGCTGAACATCGTCAAACAGTAATCGGATATGAACCTTCGCCGTTTTGGCGGAGGTTTTTCTTTTAGCCCGCACATCGAGTATAATAATTGCTAAATACACCATAATTAGATGGAGGATACTAAGTTGCCTGAATACTACCCAGTTGGCAAAATCGTGAACACGCACGGCATTCGCGGTGAAGTGCGCGTGATGGCCAATACTGATTTCCCAGATGAACGCTTCAAGAAGGGGGCCAAGCTGTTTGTGCTCAGCCAGCCCGCTAAGGCAGTCACTGTGTCCAGCAAGCGGAAGCATAAGGACTTCACCCTGCTCACATTCGAGGGCTACGGGGACATCAATGAAGTGCTGCCGTTTAAGGGCATGGAGCTCGCGGTCGATGCCGCGACGCTGGAGACGGCACCGCTGAAGCAGGATGAATTCTACTATAAAGACATCATCGGGATGGACATTAAGACTGAAGACGGCACGCTGGTCGGCCAAGTTAAAGAAATCATGGAACTGGGGCCGAACGATGTGTGGGTGGTTAAGCGCACGGGCAAGCACGACTTGCTGCTGCCATTCATCAAGAGTGTTGTTTTGACCGTCGACGTGAACGCCAAGACGGCGACGGTTGATATTCCAGAAGGGTTGGATCCAGATGAAGATTGATGTACTGACGCTATTTCCCGACATGTTCGCGCCCTTGCAGCAGTCGCTCATTGGTAAGGCGACGGAAGACGGGCTACTGGATTTAAACCTGATTGACTTCCGCCAGTTCACGCACGACCGGCATCAGCATGTCGATGATACGCCATACGGTGGGGGTGCGGGGATGTTGCTCAAGCCCGAGCCCTTGTTTGAAGCGATGGATGACATCAACGCGCAGAATCCAGCAACCGCAGCGACCAAGCGCGTGATTCTGCTCGACCCCGCTGGCCGCAAATTCGATCAGGCCGCAGCCGACGAACTGGCGCATGAAGAGCACCTAGTGTTCATCTGTGGCCATTACGAAGGTTACGATGAACGAATCCGCACGCTGGTGACGGATGAATTCTCCCTCGGGGACTTCGTACTGACCGGCGGTGAAATTGCCTCAATGGCGATGATTGACGCTACGGCCCGCCTGCTGCCAGGAGTACTCGGCAACTCGGAATCACCCGAAACGGATAGCTTCCAGAACGGACTGCTTGAATATCCGCAGTACACCCGTCCAGCAAGTTACCGGGGGATGGACGTACCGTTCGTGCTTCAAAACGGAAACCACGCGCTGATTGACCGTTGGCGCATGAAGGAGAGTCTGCGCCGGACGTACCTGCGCCGGCCTGACCTGCTTGAACAAGTGGAATTAGACAAAAACGGCAAGAAGTTGCTGCGGGAAGTCATTGGCGAAGAGAACGCCAAAGCGGCCGAGAAGAAACTCGCGGAAAAATAAATTGGTGCCCCAAATTATCGTTGCCGATAGTTTGAGGCGTTTTTTTATTTATGTTACACTTATAATACAAGTAAGAAATTCGTACATATTGTCAGCGCAAGCCAGTCACGCACCCAATCCGGAGGTACCCATGAATATCATTCGTAGCCGCCAGTCATATCGACTTGCATTCATCACTGCCGCTCTTGCCGTCATCGCGGCGGCCATCAACCTGTTCTTCGCGCCGCACGGGGTTGCGGCCGGTGGGGCAACCGGGATTGCCATTATCGTCCAAGAACTGTTGGGCGTTCCGGTATATATCAGTACGCTGGCCATCAACATCGTCATGCTGATCTTGGCGGCATTCTTGCTCTCTAAAGCCACGACACTGCGCATTCTGTACGGCAGCTTGATGTTGCCCCTCATCATGGCCGTGATTCCGGAAGTCAAAATTGTCGGTGACCGGACCCTGGCCGTGATGGTTGGGAGTGTCATCATGGCGGTGGGCTTCACGATGCTGTACGCCGTGGACGCCTCCAGTGGGGGAACGACGGTGCCACCGCTGATTTTCCTCAAGTATTGGCACGTTAAAACCGCGACCAGTTTGTTCGTGGTTGATATTCTGGTATCGCTGCTGAATATTCCGGTTGCGGGCATCGAAGCCTTCATTTTGGCGGTGTTCTCGCTGGGCATTACCAAGCTGGCGATGACCTACATGCAAACGGGGCTGGATCGCAAGCAGCTCTTGCACGTGATTAGCCGCGACCACCTCGATGACATTCGTGACCACCTGCGCGCACAGTTCGGTGCGGCGGTGGACTTGGTTCTGGTTTCGGGCACGGATGGTTCGTGGGGCCATGACTTCTTACTGGTGGTCGTGGAACAATCCGATTACAAGCACGCACTGCGCGTCATTCACGGTCGCGATGCGGAAGCGCTCATTATCACCGGGGAAGTTGCAGAGGTGCACAATGGCGCCTGACGTGGTATGCTAGGTTGGTTGAGTGTTGAGACACGCCGCTTGCAGAAAATTTCTGTTTGTCTGGCTTTTGCCTTGACAGTGAACGCAATGTAGTATAATCTATTTAAGTTGAGAAAAAGCAGAAGTCCCACTTCTCGCCCAAGTCATCTGACCTCTAGGCTTATAACGTACGGATATTTACTTACGGTCGTGGGAGTGTGTTTGCACTCACACGGCCGTTTTTTCTGGCTTTCTCTCGGATTAAATCTGGAGGTGAACAACCATAGCAAAAGATATGATGGTCAACGATGGTATTCGCGCTCGCGAGGTTCGTCTGATTAGTGAATCAGGTGAGCAACTCGGAGTGAAGAGCACGCGCGATGCGATTGCTCTTGCCGAACAGAGCAACCTCGATGTTGTTCTTGTGGCACCGACTGCCAAGCCGCCTGTCGCCCGCATCATGGATTACGGTAAGTACCGTTTCGAACTGCAGAAGAAGCAGCGTGATGCCCGGAAGAAACAGAAAACCATCAACATCAAGGAAGTCCGTCTTTCTCCAGTAATTGAAGAAAACGACTTCCAGACCAAGCTGAACAACGCCGTTAAGTTCCTGAACAAGGGGGCTAAGGTCAAGGCTTCAGTACGTTTCCGCGGGCGTGCCATTACGCATAAGGAAATTGGTCAAAAGGTGTTGGAAAAGCTTGCTGATGCCACTAAGGACATCGCAACTGTTGAATCCAAGCCAAAGATGGATGGCCGGAGCATGTTCTTGCTCCTGGCGCCAAAGGCTGACAAGGAAAACTAGTCAGTACTAACTCCCCGGAGACCCGGGACCAGTATTTTAGGAGGAATTTATTATGCCTAAGTTCAAGACTCACCGTGCATCCGCAAAGCGTTTCAAGCGGACCGCTAGCGGCCTGCTCAAGCGCGGCCACGCCTACACGTCCCACCGTTTCCACGGTAAGACCAAGAAGCAGCGTCGTCAGCTTCGCAAGTCTGGTGTAGTTCACGCAACGGATATGCGTCGTATCCGTCAGATGCTGACCTACATGAAGTAATTGCCACTGCGCAATTACGTAACGTTCGGAACGACTTTGATTCGTTCCAGATTTTCTCGTATATCTAGGAGGTTTTACTATGCCACGTGTTAAGGGTGGAACTGTTACTCGCAAACGTCGTAAGAAGATTCTGAAGCTCGCCAAGGGTTACCGCGGCTCCAAGCACCGCCTGTTCAAGGCTGCTAACGCTCAGGTTATGGTTTCCTACCGGTACGCATTCCGCGACCGTCGCGCTAAGAAGCGTGAATACCGTTCCCTGTGGATCACCCGTATCAACGCTGCTGCACGTCTTAACGACATTTCCTACAGCAAGCTGATGCACGGCCTCAAGGTTGCTGGTATCGACATGAACCGTAAGATGCTCGCCGACCTTGCTATCAGTGACGCAGCTGCATTTACTGCACTTGCTGAAACTGCCAAGAAGGCTAACGCATAATTTATGCAAATTAAAGGGAACTATGTCAAACGGTGTTGAATAGTAAATTTATCATTTGGAGTTCGTCCTT
>NZ_AYYO01000042.1 GCF_001436225.1 Lacticaseibacillus sharpeae JCM 1186 = DSM 20505
AAATATCGCAATAATCTGATTGAGCAAGATCACCGTTTTATTAAGCGGCAACAGGTGGTGTTACCCTCAAAAGTGAGACAGTGAATCTAGTATAATAACATCAAAGTATGATGACTGGAGGATCTGTTATGGCTAAGAAGTACAACCAAGATTTCAAAGACATGCTCATCGAATTGCATGCAGCTGGCAAAAGGACAGGCGAATTAAGCAAAGACTACGAGGTGCCCATCGCGACTTTGGGCAAATGGTTCACCGAGCACAAACAAGCAACGACCAAGGACCTTTCAAGCGCTGATGTTGCGAAGATGCGGGCTGACTATCTTCAGATGAAACAGGAGAATGAGATCCTAAAAAAAGCCTTGGGCATCTTCGCGAAACAAAACAAGTGACGAACCGCGACTTGTATGCCTTTATCAAAACTCATGACTTCCCGATCGTCACAGCCACTGATGCTTTGTCCGTACCACGCGGTTCTTATTATCGTTACTGTAATCACGAAGCAACGCCAACTGAGAAGCGCCGAGCAGAAATCAAAGCTCAACTGCACGTTGCCTATAAAGCCTCAAAAGGCCGCTATGGCGCCCCAAAGCTGACGTTTATGATCAACCAGCAGCGAAAAGACCGCGTGGGTCAAAAACTGATTCAAAAGCTCATGCGCGAAGAAGGATTGTGTTCGATCACTCGCCGAAAATATCGCGCGACGCCGGCGGCGAACCCAGTAGCTGAGCGAAACAACCTCTTGGCGCAAGACTTTAGCACAACCAACATCAATCAGAAATGGGCAGGTGATATTACCTACGTTAAAACAGCTAAAGATGGTTGGACTTATTTATGTACTTTCATGGACTTGTTTTCACGCCGCATCGTTGGCTTTGCGTACGGTCGCGATATGACGGAGCCCCTAGTCATTAAGGCGTTTAGTAACGCGTTGATCAATCGTGACGTTTATGAGGGATTAACTGTACACACAGATCTTGGCAGTCAGTTTACCGGCAAAGATTTTGAAGAAATCTTGGTTTCAGTTGGCGCTAAACATTCATATAGTCGCAAAGCGACACCCTACGACAATGCGATTATTGAGTCATTTCATGCCTCTTTCAAAAAAGAGGAACATTACGTTTATCCAGAGAATTACCGCACTTTTGAACAAGCACGAACGAACATTTTCGAATACATTGAGAAGTGGTACAACCGCACTCGGATTCACACAGGACTAGAAATGATGAGTCCAGTGCAATATGAACTTACTCATTTGAGTGGCCAGATGATGGCTTGGAGCGCATTACCATGAAATCACAGCGCAACAATCAAATAGATTCACTGTCTCAAAACTTGACTTAATTCCAGGTTGATTCCATTACAACCAATGAAATCAATGAGTTTTTAACGACGTTCTTCAAGCTCTATCCTACAGCGACAGCCAGTGAACTTTCCTACTATGTGAATGACGGGATATTAAAACCAATCGGAAAAGAGTACATCTTTCAAGAACTGGTAAATCCTATTCACAATCGTAAGGATAATCAAGTCACGGTATCGCTGACAGTGGAGTATATCGACCAGCAGACCAAAGCAACGCAGGTATCTCAATTTGATTTGGTACTTGAAAAGAACGGGAGTAATTGGAAGATTATAGAATAACAAATATTGGTACATTATTACAGCTATTTTGTAATCACGTACTCTCTTTGATAAAAAATTGGAGATTCCTTTACAAATATGCTCTTACGTGCTATTATTTAAGTATCTATTTAAAAGGAGTTAATAAATATGCGGCAAGGTATTCTTAAATAAACTGTCAATTTGATAGCGGGAACAAATAATTGGATGTCCTTTTTTAGGAGGGCTTAGTTTTTTGTACCCAGTTTAAGAATACCTTTATCATGTGATTCTAAAGTATCCGGAGAATATCTGTATGCTTTGTATGCCTATGGTTATGCATAAAAATCCCAGTGATAAGAGTATTTATCACTGGGATTTTTATGCCCTTTTGGGCTTTTGAATGGAGGAAAATCACATGAAAATTATTAATATTGGAGTTTTAGCTCATGTTGATGCAGGAAAAACTACCTTAACAGAAAGCTTATTATATAACAGTGGAGCGATTACAGAATTAGGAAGCGTGGACAAAGGTACAACGAGGACGGATAATACGCTTTTAGAACGTCAGAGAGGAATTACAATTCAGACAGGAATAACCTCTTTTCAGTGGGAAAATACGAAGGTGAACATCATAGACACGCCAGGACATATGGATTTCTTAGCAGAAGTATATCGTTCATTATCAGTTTTAGATGGGGCAATTCTACTGATTTCTGCAAAAGATGGCGTACAAGCACAAACTCGTATATTATTTCATGCACTTAGGAAAATGGGGATTCCCACAATCTTTTTTATCAATAAGATTGACCAAAATGGAATTGATTTATCAACGGTTTATCAGGATATTAAAGAGAAACTTTCTGCCGAAATTGTAATCAAACAGAAGGTAGAACTGTATCCTAATGTGTGTGTGACGAACTTTACCGAATCTGAACAATGGGATACGGTAATAGAGGGAAACGATGACCTTTTAGAGAAATATATGTCCGGTAAATCATTAGAAGCATTGGAACTCGAACAAGAGGAAAGCATAAGATTTCAGAATTGTTCTCTGTTCCCTCTTTATCATGGAAGTGCAAAAAGTAATATAGGGATTGATAACCTTATAGAAGTTATTACTAATAAATTTTATTCATCAACACATCGAGGTCCGTCTGAACTTTGCGGAAATGTTTTCAAAATTGAATATACAAAAAAAAGACAACGTCTTGCATATATACGCCTTTATAGTGGAGTACTACATTTACGAGATTCGGTTAGAGTATCAGAAAAAGAAAAAATAAAAGTTACAGAAATGTATACTTCAATAAATGGTGAATTATGTAAGATTGATAGAGCTTATTCTGGAGAAATTGTTATTTTGCAAAATGAGTTTTTGAAGTTAAATAGTGTTCTTGGAGATACAAAACTATTGCCACAGAGAAAAAAGATTGAAAATCCGCACCCTCTACTACAAACAACTGTTGAACCGAGTAAACCTGAACAGAGAGAAATGTTGCTTGATGCCCTTTTGGAAATCTCAGATAGTGATCCGCTTCTACGATATTACGTGGATTCTACGACACATGAAATTATACTTTCTTTCTTAGGGAAAGTACAAATGGAAGTGATTAGTGCACTGTTGCAAGAAAAGTATCATGTGGAGATAGAACTAAAAGAGCCTACAGTCATTTATATGGAGAGACCGTTAAAAAATGCAGAATATACCATTCACATCGAAGTGCCGCCAAATCCTTTCTGGGCTTCCATTGGTTTATCTGTATCACCGCTTCCGTTGGGAAGTGGAATGCAGTATGAGAGCTCGGTTTCTCTTGGATACTTAAATCAATCATTTCAAAATGCAGTTATGGAAGGGATACGCTATGGTTGTGAACAAGGATTGTATGGTTGGAATGTGACGGACTGTAAAATCTGTTTTAAGTATGGCTTATACTATAGCCCTGTTAGTACCCCAGCAGATTTTCGGATGCTTGCTCCTAT
This sequence comes from Lacticaseibacillus sharpeae JCM 1186 = DSM 20505, assembly GCF_001436225.1. Classification (GTDB taxonomy): domain Bacteria; phylum Bacillota; class Bacilli; order Lactobacillales; family Lactobacillaceae; genus Lacticaseibacillus; species Lacticaseibacillus sharpeae. Next base: position 3,583 of record NZ_AYYO01000042.1, read on the forward strand.
TGTATTGGAACAAGTCTTAAAAAAAGCTGGAACAGAATTGTTAGAGCCATATCTTAGTTTTAAAATTTATGCGCCACAGGAATATCTTTCACGAGCATACAACGATGCTCCTAAATATTGTGCGAACATCGTAGACACTCAATTGAAAAATAATGAGGTCATTCTTAGTGGAGAAATCCCTGCTCGGTGTATTCAAGAATATCGTAGTGATTTAACTTTCTTTACAAATGGACGTAGTGTTTGTTTAACAGAGTTAAAAGGGTACCATGTTACTACCGGTGAACCTGTTTGCCAGCCCCGTCGTCCAAATAGTCGGATAGATAAAGTACGATATATGTTCAATAAAATAACTTAGTGTATTTTATGTTGTTATATAAATATGGTTTCTTGTTAAATAAGATGAAATATTTTTTAATAAAGATTTGAATTAAAGTGTAAAGGAGGAGATAGTTATTATAAACTACAAGTGGATATTGTGTCCTGTATGTGGAAATAAAACACGATTAAAGATAAGGGAAGATACTGAATTAAAAAAATTCCCCCTCTGAAGACGGCATATAGCTTTACCAGGTAATGCGAAGTTTTTGACACCACTCGGCGAAAAAATTGTCCAAGGTCGGCGAAGAAATTGACCAACAATACAGAAACCTCCTGTATACTATGGGTAGCATACGTGTAAGCGCGTGCAATTCTTAAATACAGGAGGTCTTTGTAATGGCTATTCATTACCGTCAAATTCTTGAGCTTCACGCTCAAGAGCTGGTGCAGCGAGACATTGCGGCAATCACTGGGAATTCACGTCCCAAGATTTCTGAAGTTATCAAGCAAGCTGAGCTACATCAGATTAGTCCACCATTTACTGATGATGTGGATGATATTTGGTTGGAAAGCTTGTTGTTTCCTCAGAAGCAACCGATGGCAAAAGGTCGGCAGATACCCGACTTCGAAAAGATACACGAGGAATTGGCTAAGCCTAACGTCACCTTATCCCTGGTTCATTATGAATATGAGCAAGAGTGCCGACAAAATGGCACAATTACGTATGCGTATCGAACCTTTTGCCAGTATTATCGTGCTTATGCGCAGAAATATAAGGCAACTATGCGGATCCGGCGTAAACCAGGTGAAGTGATGGAGGTCGATTGGGCGGGCTCACCTTTGCATATCGTCGATCGCGAAACTGGAGAAATCATCAAGGCATATCTGTTCATCGCTTCTTTGCCGTGTAGTGCGTACAGCTACTGTGAGGCATTTATGACTGAACAACAGGAGGCGTGGCTTACTGGACACATTCATGCGTATGAATTCTTTGGTGGTGTGACGCAATATCTGATTTCCGACAATCTCAAAACGGGTGTGACTTCGCACAAGCATAGCGAAATCATCTTGAATGAAATGTATCGAGATCTAGCCTTGCACTACGGCACAATTGTGATGCCAGCACGAGTCAGGAAGCCAAAGGATAAGCCGACTGTCGAAGGTGTTGTGGGGACAGTATCAACATGGATTATAGCAGCGCTACGAAATGAAACATTCTTTGGCCTCGAGGAATTAAATAAGGCCGTTCGCATCAAACTCAAGGAGTTCAACGAACGGCCATTCACAAAGAAATATAAACAAGGTAGTCGCCTTTCGGCGTTTCATGACGAAGAAAGCTTTGCCTTGCGACCATTACCTGTTCAAGCTTATACGATGGCCAGTTGGCGGACTGCCATCGTGCAATTAGACTACCACATCAACGTGGAAAGTCAGTTTTACTCTGTTCCTTACGAGTATATCTCATCTAAAGTGGATATCAAGGTGACGAAAGATATCGTAGAAGTTTTCTACAAAGGTAATCGAATTGCCTCCCATAAACGACTAACCGGTAAATTCGGGCAATTTTCAACCAATCACGATCATTTGCCAGCAGAACATAAACTGTTCGTCGATCATACACCTGAGAACGCATTAGCTTGGGCGGAAGAGGTTGGCATCAATACGCTTGCCGTAATGCGATATCTACTTAAATCGGCGGCAAGTGAAAAACAAGGTCTAAGTGCAGCTTTTCGATTCAAAGGCTTAGCTAGAAAATACGCAGCTATTGAAATCGAAGCCGCGTGTACGACCGTGATGAAAATTGCGACCGCACCGACGGTGTCCGTAGTTGAACGGGTTATGAAAAGTCAAAAGATTCCAGCACCAAAGACGATTAACGAACCCGACTACGGTTTTACTCGTGGTGCAGCATACTTTGGAGGAAATGACTAATGGTAAATGACGAAACTCAACGGAAGTTACGGCAGATGAAGCTTACCTCTATGGCAAATGCCTTGGAAGCACAGGAAAGCAACACAGAATATAGATCAATGAACTTTGATGATCGGTTCAAGTTACTCGTTGATGCGGCTTACGCAAGCCTTCAGTCAAATAGGCTGAATCGACTGATCAAGAGTGCAAATTTTCGGACGAATGAGCCATGTATAGCTGATATCAATTACTTGCCGGATCGTAAGTTGGATCGGAACTTGATTCAACGCCTTGCGACTGGCACGTATATTCAAGAGCACCATAACGTCATCTTAATGGGTGCTTCAGGTAACGGGAAAACATGGTTGGCGACAGCTTTGGGGATTGAGGCTTGCCATCAGTTTCATAAAGTAAAATATGTGCGTCTTCCCGAACTGATTGATGATTTGATTGTAGCGAAGCATGAGGCAAACGGTGACTTTCATAAGATTATTGAACGGTACAAGAAAGTTGAACTCTTGATCATCGATGAGTGGCTTTTGACGCCGATCAACGATGAACAAGCTCAGACTATTCTTGAGTTGATCGAATATCGAAGTCAGCGTGGTTCAACAATCTTTTGTACTCAATTCGCGCCGGAAGGCTGGCATAGTAAGCTGGGAAATCCACAGATTGCGGATGCGATCCTTGACCGAATCGTCCACGATTCTTACAAGCTCCTTATCCAAGGCGACAAATCGATGCGCGAGCGGTATGGAATCGGAGGCGAATTTGCATGATTTCAGTAGAACTGGAACAACGATTGGCGCTGTTCTATGCACATACAGACGCAATGGAAGACTGGGAAAACGTGCTTGGCGACGCACTGGTGGACATTATCTGGGAAAATAACGATAAATTGACGGATGACGAGCTTTTCGAATATGGAAAAGAAGTCATCGTGAAATACCTGGGTAAGTGCCGAGGAGACAAGCTCCCGTAAAACTGAAAGTGGCATCGCTGAAAACGCTCAGCGATGCCACTTTTGAAATTCTTGGTCAATTCTTTCGCCGAGTGGTGTCAATTTTAGCACCGAATGGGGTAAAAAAGATCGCCGAGTTGGGCAATTCGCTTCGCCGCCTTCAGAGTACCGGTTCGCACGAGACAAAGCCTCATCATCAAGCGTAAGTGTGGATCCACGTAATTTAACCTCAGCTCAGTTTGAGCATTGGGTCAAGACAGATTTAAGCACTATTCCAGACGTAGATATGAGCACATGCCGTTATATTCATAAATTTAAAGACGGTCTGGCTATTATTTATGTTTACGGGAAGGCTCCTGGCGAGAGTGATGAAGCGCTGATAAGGATTTACGCTGTTAGTGAGCAGGGTTATCTAGAGATTAAGGATTCAGGTCAGTGGTACGTTGTTTCCAAGGAATACAAGTAAGGCGTTTCTTTACTCCAGTTGGGAGAGCATTGGCGACCAGGTGACCGAACGGAGCTATGACGGCTAGGTTAAGTTTATCCGGGAGAAGCTTGTCGTTGAAGGGCTATGGGAGAGCGTGGGGGAGATGGAGTTTGAGTAGAGGGCGTGGCCACCGGGCGTTGCGGTGGCTATTTATATTTTGATAGATCATTAAATTCGTTTCTTGATTTTAAAGTTAAAGAAGCTGATATAACGGCGTTTTATTGCACTTGGTCGGCTAGGTTACGGGATTTGTGATATATTTTCCTTGCGGACGGGTTCCAGTAGATGGGTTCCAGCTCGCCAGCAAACTTTTTCAACACTAATCATCTCCCGATTAATGTTGAATGTCCGCAGCAGAGATGCTGCGGCTTTTTTAACCATCAGGTTAGTGGTTAAAGCGAAAGAAGTCTATAATTTCACAACTTTATTTCAGCGCATAGAAAATAATGAAGAGGAGGCCATCAATGACGGCCTCCTCGTTTGTGGTTTAGATTTGGTTGACTATTTTATCATAGTACTCACTGTGATCTATGTTGTCATCGGTCCAGTCATTCAGTAACTGGGTGTGACCATAGCCGCTCTTGGCAAGGTAAGCTTCTGATGTTAGCAGAAGCTTTTCAACGGTGGTCAGCCCACCGCGAGCGTTTGTGCGGGCACGTAGATCCTTAAGCAGTCTCTGGTAGTTTCCTGTAAATGACCCGGATACATACATGAAGCTTAAATTATCGTCAACATTAAGCGATTCCGGAACTTGAGTCCACCATGTCGAGGCACGGTTAGGGTCTTTCGCCCGTACATCGTCAATGTATCGGGCAACTTTATCGGTATTTCCTGCAAGGGAGTAGCCGTTATCGTAGGCTTTTGTGTCGACGATTAAGAAGTTTCCATCTTTATCCCAGGCAATACCATCGGGCTTACTTGCGCCACCTAAGGAAGCACCATCAAAGTCTAGGTGTGTCAACAGTAATTCCATGGTCATTGATTCAAGCATTGAGTATTCGGAGTTCTGTGAAGAGTCGAGAGCCAACTCGACAAGCTGCAGGTATCTGTGATCGACATGTTTGAGTAGAGGACGGAGTTCATCCTGCTGACGCTGAACATTGTCCTTCTTAGGTAGCTCACTTGCTGTGATAGGAATTTCGAAGTCTTGTATTGGGTCCTTCAGTACGTATTTGTTATTGGCATTTTTATCTATTTGGATACCAATTCCATTTAGTCCATTAATATGGTCAGATATTTCTTCAGGAGTGACAGTCGCTCCCTCAAAGATTGGCATTTTGTTTACTTTGTTTTCGTTGATCCTAGTAGCAATTTGGTCGGCAGTAAGTCCACTGGAGTTATCCAGCTCCATGAGAATAAGAGCTCGAACAGTGCGGGTATAAACAACGTTACCCTTTGTAGCAAGCATATCCCAGGTTACATTTTTGGTCGTTCGTTTGTGTTTGGAGCGGCCAAGAGCTATCCCAAGATTTTCCCGTCCGTAACCGGTTAGCTTGTATGCCGGTAGTGAGAAGTGACTTGTGCGGCCAGTCTTGGGACTCTCGTAGCTGTATAGTTGATCGACGATTGATATTAGCTTCAATTTGGATAGAAGGCTCGCTATTCCTCGGATATACTTATCGCTCGTGCTTTCCCAGTTACTTTTAATTTTCTTAATTCTAGCGCGATCACCATCCTCATATGCTTCAGTAAGAGCACTGACATATAGTTCTTCACCAAAACTAGTGAAGCCGGCTTCTCCAGCAAACCCAAATGATTCGCCTAGCTGAAATTTATTGAGTCCTTCCTTGCTGTCTTCAAGCGACTTTAAGAATGCTACAGCATATGGATATGACATAAAGGACAGCTGCAGTATAGTTAGTTCTTCGTTAGTTAACTCCTCAGATTCTGAGTGACTGGCAGTAGCCAACTGCTCTCCGAGCGTGGTTATGCTTATATTGCCATTGATTCGATTCCAGTTTAGTAGTCCGAGCCCGATTGCTGAGCTGAAAAAGTTACGAATTGGCCAAGCACGCATTGGTGTTTTAAAGGTATCACCGTCTGGATTTGTCGGAGTTGACCCATCTTCGTTTTTAGCAATACTTTGGCCATCCATAATTGCAGGTAATACACTTTTTATTTTCCAGGTAGCAGGTATGCCAGTCTTTTTAGGGTATTCTGACGCAAGTTCGTCGGTTGTTAGTTGTACCGGCGTAGTAGATAGCTTACTAAGTATGGTTTCTTTTAGCTCAGGATTATCACCGAATTGCCAGTTCATTTTTTCTTTAACTTTATTCTGGATTGGGGAATCGATAATGAACACTTGTAGCATATCAATCATTGAGCGCAACGATCCAACGTCCTGACCGAGGCCCGTTGAGAAACGCTTAACATTTTTTGGATAGTAGTTTATTGTGATAGCCATTATGTTCTCCCTGATATTTTCTTAACTTAATAATACCAAAAAAGGCCCCGTAAAGGGCCTTGAGAGGTGCGATATTTATTAGTTAATAGTTAGTGATTAGGACTTCATGGCTACCGAGAGCCACGGTATTATGTGACGCATTCTGGTAGTCATAGAGCAGTGCGTGAGTGTTGTATTTTTTGCTCCACTCCTTTAGCATGTCATTGCTCTTACCCTTATGGTCGGTAACATTGCTAAGTGCAAACTTGATGTTTCGTGATGTTAGTTCATCTAGAATATCGTATAGTTGCTGCTCTTGTTTTTCCGTCCAGTTCACAAATCCACGATTGCCATCGTTGTATGAACCGGTTGTTATCAGGTATGGTGGGTCAGCGTACACGAACGAGTTGGGTGTCAGAACTGAAAAGTCGAAATTAGTGAAGTAATCGTCTGTGAAACGAGCATCAATACTATTCAGTTTTGACACAAACCGCAAGAGGTTGTTGGCCATTCTATCTGAGAAGTGACTTCTATTTCGACCAAACGGATTGTTGTATTGAAGACTATTGTTGAAGCGAAATTGGTAATTGAAGGAGTATGACACGAGCACGTACAAATCTAAGGGATTTGGATTTGCGTTGTATTGTTCTCTAAAATTAAGATACGCTTCTTCATTGGTCTTGGAGAGATGGCACTCGTTAATACGCTCATTTATGAGGTTCAGAAGTTTCTGCGGATCCTTGTTCTGAAAAAATCTAAACAGCTCGTTAATTTTTGTGTTGATGTCGTTGAAGTAGACCTTGTTGGCATTTGAATTTATACCCACATTTCCTCCTCCGCTGAACAAATCAACGAATGTATCGATTCTTTGAGGAAACAGCGGCATGATTTGAGGTAAGAGTTTGTACTTTCCGCCGATGTAGTTAAGAGGACTCTTTATGAAGCCCATCTTTGAAGCGGATTTTGTAGTTTTTATTGGTGCGTGGGTAGTTGGTTGTTGATCAGTAGGTTGATATTTTTTACTACGGAAGTAGAACAGCAACTCCTGCACACTGGTATTCGGGTTAACTATCTTTGACTTATATTTTCTGTATGAGACGCGGCTGACTTCGACATCTTCATTGACGGCATTGTCTTTGAGAATTGACAGTAAGTCTTCTTCGCTTAAAAGACCGTCTGTGGAATAGCTAACTATAACGTGTTTAAAGTTTAAGTTAGAGAAAAGGGACTTCATGGCGTCTAACACCTTTGACTTCATGGCAAAGGTAGATTTTTCATCTGTATAATCGCGTTGCCCGGTAACGCCCTTTAATGGTTGTTTGTCCCATTTTGCAACTGATTCAAGCACATGATAGTTTGGAGCGTATTGTCGAGAGTTGTATGGAGTATCGATGTAGACGATGTCTCCGCTGATGTGATTGATTAGATTGAGCGAGTCTTCATTCAGAGCCTTGTTTGCAACGTGGTTGTTTATGATTTGACTAGGTACGAGCTCAATTGATTTATAGGCGCGCTTGTCCCAGTGTTTTAGGTAGGCTCCATACGTGCCCGTAATGTTTGAGACGTACGGAATTCCCTGTATTAGGGCGTCAAGAAGGTAGAAAAATTCGCCATCGTTTATTATATGAGATGCGTGCCATTGCTCAATGGTGTCACGAATGAAGTCTATCCGGCGAGCATTTTCTGGAGTTAGATACATTCTGTTTTTTTTGCCATTGGGTGAGTAATTAGTCGTTACGTAGCCATCAGGGACATCGCTAATGTCGTGTGATTGTAGATATTTTATGGGATCATCAATGTTCAGTGTCTTGAGTCCCGTGAATGTGGGATATTCATTCATTTGAATTGATGCACGGGCAATAACATAGGAGAAGTACATAATGTCGTTTGACACAATTTGATATTTGTCTTTGAAGTACTGGCCAACCGAGTTAGATCCTCCGAATAGATCTACAAATGTTTTTTCGCTGCCGTCAACGTGTTTGGCAATTACGCTGTCAATTTCTGGCAGAAGATTTACTTTACTTCCGATGAATCTCATATTCGCACATCCTATTACATCCTTATTTGTGTATAGCATAACACAACCGGGGTCCATCGTCTATAAGATGATGGGCCCCGTAGAATCTATAATTCACTAAAGATAATTTGCTTATTTTTCATATATTTTGGTAGGTCGTTTGGATTCAGCAGCCCCCTATTATTCAAGTCTGCGCCAATAAGCAGTTGCCTTACTTCTAGAGCACCGCCAAGCACTCCAGTAAGATTTGATGTTTCGATAATCTGACTGTCAAAGTGTCCAGAAAAATAGCTGCTTATCCAAAGAAAGTAATGACTGGTTTTAGGTATATGGCTATTGAAACCGTTCCACCACTTATTAGGGGTGATGGTTTGGCTTCGCTCTATATTTTCTGTAACTTATCTAGTCATTTCATCTAATCTTGGTTGTCTTCTTCGTCTCCATCCAGGCCCCACCCGCGGTCAATCATGTCGTTGTCCAGCGGATCCATACTCTGTCCCTCAAACAGGTGATCGAAGCTTTCTTATTCTTCCAGCTGGTGCTGTATCTGCTTGTCTTCCTCTGCGAGCCGGTCATTTTCATCATCGGCTGCTGCCTCGGCGTCTAATCCAGGCTCTTCATTGAGAATGTCGGGTTCGTAGTCATCGAAATTTTCTTCTTCGTACTCGTACGTTAAACGGTGTTTTGGCTCAGGAATGGGATTCTGTGCCCGCACACGTGCCCGTCCACGGTCCCGAATGCCCTTCTTACGTGGTGATTCCTCGGCCGTCAGCGCGAATGCCGTGACGAGTGCATCCGCTAACGAGTTTACAACGATTGTGTTCTTGTTTTGCTTACGTTTGCTGCGTTTCTTTGACATGGTAATCCCCCTTGTCGTGTATACGACTATCCCATTACGACTACAGTGTATATCAGTTTGTGTGGGGTTTGTAGTTATCTAGACAAGCCTTCGCCGCTGCCCGGATACGGTCAGGCAGCTCTTCACATTCCGCAAGTCCGCGGATCCACGCACGCGCCATGTAAGATGCATAGCCGCGGTGCATGCCTGGCCTTGCATTTCTTGGGTCTGAGTTCGTACGCAGCTTCTCAACAACCAAGTCGTCGATAAGCCGCAGTTGCTTCTGCGTGGCGTATTTGCGTGCCAGCAGTAGTTCATCCAGGTCTGTGAAGTTGATAGAGGTATCGGCGCTGGTTTTGGTAAGCCAGAGTTCAACAGCTGGGCGGTGACCCAGTAGTTCAGATAGTTTGTTGTTGATTCCGTATAGCATAGTTAGCGCTCCTCGCTGTTTTTAGTAATAAAAAAAGTCGCACATAAATGCACGACTAACGGGGTTAGCTTGTGCATCCGTCTACAGTGGGGCACGTTGCCAAAAGGTACGTTGCCGGCCGGTCATAGTGTGTAGCCACTCGCGGCGCTCTTGATACATATACGATTTTTTCTATGGTTCAACGATAGCACGTAATTGTGAGAGTGTAAACTATATTATTACCCCTCCCCGGTCCCTTCGGGCCCTCGGGCGCCCGCGTCCGGCCTTCGGCCTCCTCGGGTAGCGCGCTATACCACACCATGAGCCTCCGCTACGCTCCGGCTCGCCTACAGAGCTCTCCTTCCGGCCGTCTCGCCTAGGGCGAGACGGCCTAGGATCCCACCCGCGAGTCCCGCTTCGCGGTCTCCGCGGCGAACGAACCCGCTCCCCGACTCCGCGGGCTCCTTCCATAGTGGCCGCACACACTCATACCCTGGCGCCGCCCACCCACGCGTCCGCGCCAACCGCTGGCGGGGCTCACGCTATAGACGCTAGGGAGCGTCCGGACATATAGGCGCAGAAGCACGCGCAGTCGCAGGCTCATGCCATAGTGGTTGCGGGTACCGATGCGGATGTTTTGGGGAAAGGGAAATCCGGTAAATCGAAGCCTCAACCTAGCGCGCATGTTCGTAGCGCCACGCCTTCGGCGCGCTGCGAACTGCGTGCACAAATAGAGATGAAACTAGCACAAAAAAACAAGGTCAAAACCAGCAGACCCCGACCCGCACAGGTGTACTAGGCAAGTATCTAGGGCAAATAAAAAGAGGCTTCGTGGCCTCCATTGTGGACATTATTATTTAGACATTTGGAATTTTTGAAGATATTAGTGCAGCACTGGTTGTCAGTTGATACTCTTTTTCGCCAAATTTGGCGGTGTAAGAATGGACATTATTGGGGTCAACGCTGGTTATCACGCCCAGGCCCCAGTTGCGACTATGAAGGCGCATGCCAACAACCGGGTTAGTTACAGTCTGCTTGCTCAATAGAGACCGTAGCTTAGCGGACTGTAGTTGCTCTGGTGTCTTAGGATGTTTAAGGTCGTAGGTTGCTTTAAGAATCAGATAACTGTAATGATCAGCAACATCAAGCCAGTAGTGGTGTGAAAAGATTGGCTCGTATTCCTCCCTTAACTGACGAACGAAGTCCTTGATGACGGGTATGGTGTCGTGATTTATCGGTAGTTTGTCGATTTTTGCCTGCTCCAGCTCAAAGTGATAACTTGTCGAAAAGGTTCTGGTGCAAATTTTACTTAGGGAGAGTGCATCATGTATCATGAATTCAAACTGGAGGTTTTCAGATGACTGATCATTTTAAAGGACGGCAATTCAATCAATCA
>NZ_AYYO01000043.1 GCF_001436225.1 Lacticaseibacillus sharpeae JCM 1186 = DSM 20505
TAACGGGTTAAGGAGCTGTTACAGATAACTTGGACAAATTATTCACCAGCCACTATCTAGTATTCGATTGCGTTTTGCCTATACGCAGTTCCATCAAACCGGGCCTCCGCCTCTGAACTGGAAAATATCTCCAGCCTCAGAAAGCGTAGGCCCGGTTTCTCATTCTTCTACTTCATAATGCTTGCTGGTCCTTAAAAGTCATAGCTCTCCGCAAAATCCTCCCCAACTTGTTCCGGACTCGCAAAACTGCCACGCTGATACTTATCAATGCGCACTAGTGCTTCCTTGCCCAGAAATTGGTCATTGTGCCTCAGTAGTTCAACATGCAGCGCAAACTCTTTCTTTGCTTGCTCAAGGAACGTCTCGGCGTCACAAATAATTCCCGGCACAAGTGGATTGTTCACCAATTCGTACGCGATACTATCATGGACAAGTAGGTCGGCTGCATCCTTTTTGCGTGGATTCTCCGTCGTATGACTAAGCTTGCAGCCGATTTTCGTAATCAGCGTATGCGCCAGTGGTGTTGTGTGCCACGCATACTCCGAGGCTTGCAGCAGGTGTATTGTCTGCCTGAGGTCGGTCAGGCGGCCAGTGAAGTTCCCACAATAATCCGCAGTTTTGCGCCCACTGGTGAAATGCATGCTGACCTGGTTGGCCCCATGTTTGGTTTCGACAATGCGGATATGCTGCAGGTATACCAAGTTGAACCAGACGCGACACCGGCGACGATCATTGGTCGTTGCAACGAAGAAGTGCTGGAGGCTGCAACGTCTTGCCAGTGTGGGCATGTGGGACAGGGCGAGTGTTTCCTTAGCAATTTGACTGGTGAAGAGTCGCCGCAGTTGCATCGTTTTGTGATTGGTCGTTTCAGCGATGTCCGCCATGGTTTCCTGAACGCCTTTGGGATATAGATAGACGCAATTGCTGGTTGTGAGCACCAGCGTGATATGAGTGCGGTGCTTACGCTTTGCCTCTGGATTGTTGATGTCCAGTAGAATGATGATTTCGAGTGTTGCCATTTTTTGTGCAGTTACCTCACGCACGTCAGAATTGGCGAAGTGGGCTTCGAGTTCTGCGCATGTATGCGTCTTGTGTGATAGGTAATCAACCGCGTGGTCGTGCCTAGGCCGCTTGGTGATGCCTATCCATGTTGCGTGCTTATTACTCACCGTTCATGTCACCTCCATTAATCATGGTTACGAGTTGGTTGCGCATCCGGCGAATGCGCCGACTGATCGTTGCCTCAGACAGCTGCATGACCGGCGCGATTTCCTTATTCGACTTGCCAGTTGCATGCAGATAGAGAATCTTCAGGTCGAGGGGGCGGAGTGCGCCGTAGAACGTGTCGACGTTGAAGCCCAGCAGGCTGTAGTCGTCGGTGCGCGCGGGTTCATGCCCATTGTAGACCAAGTCCTCCAGATTCGTATTGTTGAACTTGGCCTGGTTGCGTTGCGTCCGCTGCAAGGTTCGCAGCAGTACGCGGTAGATGATGCTGCCAGCAATTCGGTTGAACCGTTCAATCTGAACCTCAGTCTCGAGTGGATCCTCGAAGTGGCGCAAGTAGTTGATGTAGGCTTCCGAGCCGATGCCGAACAGCTCGCTGTACAGCTCGGTTGCTGGGTGCACATGCAGACGCGCAATCGCCTTATGGATGACGCGTGTGTTGTGCGTGAACATCTCGGTTTCGTTATATGTCATGCGGCAGTTCCCCCCTCAAAATCTTTTTGATTGCCATTGTTGTCACTCCTTTCTTAAACACATAACTCCCTTTGTATGACGTTTCGTCACAGTAACATTGTAGAATCGATTGCTAATGTCGTCATTGCCAGAATCTTATTGCTGCTTTTCATGCAAACGCCTAATTAGCAAGGACTGGGCAGTGGTAGGTACTAATGAAAAATGCAGGTGCAATTCATTCGGGGAGATTTTTTACTGATGCGTAAGCCAACGCGACGGCTCAAGAAAGGCATACACGGCAAAATATTCTCCCAGGGTGAGTTTTTTCCGTAAATCTGGATTCTTATTAGTGTAGGGCGCAACTACAACAACGTTTCCTCGCGACCGGCCGGCGTGAGGCTAGCAAACCCAACCAATAGGAGGAACCATCATGGCACAAAGTTTCCAAACATCATCCGTTACCTACGTCTTCGTTGACCCGAACGACACCGAGGGCAAGGAAGTCAAGCACACCATCAAGGACCTGGTGGAAACACCGGACGAAGCTAAGCTCACCGAACTGGGCACGCTGCTCGCGGCGGTGATTCCGTACATGACGCTCAAGGATATCCTGATCGATAAGGATTCCGTGCTCACTGCGGACGATAACCCAACGCCACCCGCTACGGAACAGACTGACGCTGAATCTGGCGCTAACTAACGCCACCCATTAAGGAGGAATTACCATGACCCGAGCATTAACCATGACTTTCAAAACCGCCGACAACAAGTCCAAGTCCGTGCGCGTCTCTGACTACCAGGGCGACCCCGACAAGGCTGCGGTCGAAGCATTCATGACCGCCTTGGCTGGCTGCAAGCAGTTCGCCAAGCTGGGCGTGAACCAGTTCGCCGTTCCCGGCTCCGCACACGCGGTGGACACCGAATCCACGGAAGTTTACCAGTACGAAGCGCCGGAAGCTTAAGCAAAGCGGTGTGTGACCGCGGCCCCTGGCTAGTGGTCACGGCGGGCAGTTGCGTCTGCCCGCGTACATATTGTGCGCGGCGCAAAATCTAATATTGAGGAGGAGATTTCGATGAAGACAAAACATAATTGGCGGACGGTGCTGCAGGGGATGGGGCACCTGGCGCCGCAGCAACCGCGCACGAGTAGTCAGCTTACCGGTGACCTGGACGCGTGGGGCAGCGATGGCCATGCACTGGCGGGGGACTGGCTGGCGGCCGGAATGGAACTGGACGCCGCCGCGACCCGGCTGGTACCCGGGCGGTAACGCGCGATGACGGGGAGTGCGCGCGAGACGAGGGCCGCACGACGCCGGGCGTTGGTGCAGGCGGAAGTGGCGCAGCTGAATGGCTCGGATGCTGGGGAAACGCTGGGGGAACGCAGAACGACAAAACGTGCGGTTTCTTTTGCCACCGGAGCACATTTTGTCGTGCGCAAAGTGGTGCCGGATGCACAACCGGGAGCCGATTTATCGCCGGAGCACGTGAATTCGCGCCGGAAGGATATTTTGGCAGACGATTCTGCCGTCGATCGCCCAGTTTACGACCCAGATTTGCCGCCGGCGGAGGATTTTGCCTATGCCGCTACCCGGACTGCAGCCGTTGGCGTCTCGTCCCAGCAGGTGCAAGTCGCCGCGCAGTCTGTGCGCGGCCCACTACCCGCCGCGGCGGAACTGAACGCATACAACCGCGCCGCCCCGAACGCCGCCGACCGGATCATTAAGATGGCCGAGCAGCAGGCGAGTCACCGCCAGCGGCTGGAACGCGCGCAGGTCGTGGCCACGATTCGCGACCAATATCTGGGGCTCGTGCTGGGGTTTCTGGTGTGCATCGCCGGGATTGTCGCGGGGGCGTATGTGGCCGTCAACGGCGCGCCACTGACCGGGAGTGCGTTGTCGTTCGGGGCGCTGGCGTCGCTGGTGGGGACGTTTGTTTATGGGAGTCGGAAGTGAAGAGATGCAAATAAGCCTGTCCGGCAATGGGGATGATTCCTCGTTGCGGCACAGGCTTAATTTTTGCGTTGCTTTTCTGTTTTTAATTTAGAAGCTAACGTGATCCGGTTCGCCGAATACCGAATCGGTTTGGAACCCCCAGAATTGCGGGAGTTTATAGCTAACGGCATATTCAAGCAGTTCGTGATTAGCATAGGGAAGGAAGACTTTGCGCTGCTGGTTAATGACGATGTCGCTATCGGCGCTCTCGGAGAATGCGCCGGCTACGGGTGTCGTCGCGGTTTTAACCGCCGTATTCCGCTGGGCGAAGGGGAGCTGGTAGGGGTCCAGATTGGTGGTGGCCTTGATCAGCTGGTAGACAGACTGGGATTGATCGAACTTAGCATCAACATCATCCGGGAGGAACTTAGCGTTGACGTAGTTGATTGAGTATTGGGAGACCTGGCTGCCGATGAAGCGCAGGCGGCGTAGCTCACAGTACCGGTCCTCTCTAGTTAGCCCAAGTGTCTGCAACATCGCCGGTTCCCGCTTGAACTCGGCGGAGAGCAGCTCAACGTGTTCACTCTGGTTCTCCGACATGTTGAGGTCCGTGTACATCACGACCCGCCGGTGGTTTTCGGCCGCAACGAACGTGCCACGCCCCTGTATCCGGGTTACCCGATTGGCCTCTTGCAATGCATTCAGCACCTTGACGGCAGTTGTGGAGCTAACCTTGAACTTACTGCAGATTTCGGCCTCGCTGTAGAAGCGGTCGCCCTGACCAAAAACGCCGTGGTCCAGTTCTTCAATTAGCTTATCGGTAATATCCTGATACAGTGGCATTTCTTCACCTAATCGCTCATCGTGATGCGCGCAACACGGACGACCCAATCAGTGCCGTACGTGAAGCCGGTCGCATCAATCGTTAGAGCGCCTTTTTTCGTATCCTGCATGAAGCAGACTGGCGCGTTGTTATCCAGCCAGTTGATACTCTTAATTTTACCAAACATTCCGGTGAATGAGCGCAAATTTATACCTTCGCCGCCCAGGACAACGTTGTCATTGCCCACGACCTGCAAATCGTGAATGAATAGGTAGGTGTTCAGGTGGTTGGTGACCGCAAAATCCTTGGTGTTACCAGCGGCAACCACTGCTGCGGGGCGCACGCCGTAAATTGCGGGTGCCGCCATGTTCGTCCACCGGCCAAGGAGGTGCATGTAAGTGCGACTCATTTCGGGGATGGCGCCCGTGCCTGTTAGCCCAATGTTCACCAGAATGTTGGCGCCGATTTTGCGGGAGTGGGCGACGTTCTCGATGATTTCCCGCGGGGACTTGTAGCTCAGGTCGTTGGCGGCGTATCCCCAGTGCTGGTTCAGTGTCAGTGAGATTTCGCCCGCGACGTACTTGCTGGCGTCACCGTGGTTCACGGCGTCAGGAGTGTGTCGTTCATAGGTCACCGCATCGATTTCGGGATTGATGACCTTGCCCATATTCTTCAGGCCGGTGTTGTTGATGATCATGGCGTCGGGCTGGTAGCGCCGAATCGTGCCGTACAGTTCATCAAGGTGCCAATCCGCGTCCTTCTTGTTCCAGTTGCCGTCGAACCAGAGTCCACCAATGGTGCCGTAGTTCGTGCACAGCAGTTCCACTGACTTGCGCAGGTATTCCAGGTAGGCGTTGAAATCAGTTTTGTACAGCGGATTGTGCCAGTCGTAGGTGGCCATGTAGAAGAAGGGCTTAATCCCTTCGTTATTGCAGGCGTCGACGAACTCCTTGATGAGGTCCCGACCAGCCGGACTGTGCATCACGTCAAAGTCAGATAACCCGTGCGTATCGTACAGGAAGAACCCTTCGTGGTGCTTGGTGGTGAGCACGATGTACTTCGCCCCCATCTTCTTAGCCTCATGCACAATCTGCTTGGGATTGAAGTCCGCCGCCGTGAATGTGTGGATTGCCTGCTCGTATTCTGCCTGTGGTCGTTCGTGAATGAATTCGGTCCATTCGCCGACTCCGAGCTGTGAGTATAGACCCCAGTGAATGAATAGCCCCAGCCCCATATCCTCGTACTGCTTAATGCGTGGTTCAATTTTCTGCATATCTGCAACCTCCCTGATACTTCTGACACCATCTTAACACGTTAAGCTGATTTGTCGAGAACTAAAAATTCTTTTTAAACATTTTAAAAACGCCATTGTAAACGTTTTTGACGGGTGCTACGCTGTAGTTGTGTTTAAGCTTAACACGTTAACTTGCAATTATATTAGTTTGGAAGGCGATGAGGTTATGTTCATCCTGACAAGTCATGGTGACTACGCAAAAGCAACACTAGCGAGCTGCCAAATGATCACAGGTCAGCTTGATGGTTTCTACCCAGTGTCATTCAACGACCCAATGGGGGTTGATGACGTCGTGGCGCAGTATCAACAGATTATCGAGCAGCACCCAGAAGATTCAGACGTCACCATTATTGCGGACATTCCGAACGGCACCCCGGCAAACGCCGCACATATTTTTCAAGGAAGTCATCCAGCAACGAAGGTCTATGCCGGACTGTCACTAATGACGCTGCTAGCGATTGCGACCGGCACGGAACCGGATGCGGCATTCGCCCAAACGGCAGAGCTGGCTGGTGAAGTAGGTAAGAAACACCGGGTGCAAGCTGCAAAGACTGCAAGCAAGCCGGCAGCTGTTCCGGAAAATCACGGCAACCCACTAGTCAACGTGCGTGTGGATGCCCGGCTGATTCACGGCCAGGTAGCGACTATGTGGACCCGGAGTGTCGCCGCATCGCGCATCATGATTGTTGACGACGAGATTGTCCAGAGTGAAGTGCAAAAGGCGACGCTCAAAACCGCTGTGCCTGGTGGCGTGCACCTGAGTATCCTAACCGCGCAAGGCGCTGCGGACCGTTTTAGTAAGCAGCAATACAATGGCCAACGCGTCTTCCTGATTGTTCGGGATGTGACCATGCTGCAGAAACTAGTCGATGCAGGTGTGGCGATTGACAAGGTCAACGTCGGCAATATGTCCATGCAAAGTGGGGCAACGCAAATTGCGAAGAGCGTTGCGGTGACGCCGGATGACGTGGCAGTCTTCAAGCACTTGACGGACAAGGGCGTGAAGCTGTACCACCAGATGGTCCCCAATGATCCACAGGCGGACTTCAACGAATTATTAGCGAAAGGAAGTAAGTAGACATGGCATGGTGGCAAATAATATTGCTAACAGCACTGGCCTTTTGGATGATTATTGACCAGATTACTGTCGGAATTCTGTGCAACTACCCACTACTGATTGGTTTTGTCGCTGGGATTATTATGGGCGATGTCAAAACCGGCTTGGTAGTCGGGGCAACACTCCAGTTGATGGTCCTGGGTGTTGGGACTTATGGCGGGGCTTCAATTCCAGACTTCATGACTGGGGCAATCGTTGGTACGGCCTACGCAGTCATCACTGGTCGGGGGATTGATTTCGCCATCGGCTTGGCGGTTCCAGTTGGCCTGCTGATGGTGCAACTGGACGTGCTCGCACGGTTCACTAACACGTTCTTCCTGCACCGCGTTGACCGGAACATTGAGCAGAACAACATTCACGGTGTTGCGCGGAACGTTGTCCTCGGGGTTCTGCCATGGGGACTGTCTCGTGCCATCCCCGTACTGGTCATGCTGATTGTGGGGAACAATGTCGTGCAGTCGATCGTTGCGGCCATGCCTCAATGGCTGACCAAAGGGCTGTCTGTTGCTGGTGGGATTCTCCCCGTTGTCGGGATTGCGATTTTGCTCCGGTTCCTGCCAACCAAGCGCTTCATTTCATACTTAATCATTGGTTTCTTCGCCGCGGCATACCTGAAAGTGCCAATGCTGGGTGTGGCGCTGCTAGGCCTTGCAATGGCAGTAATCTACTACACACGTAGCGGCAACACCACTGGCGGCAGTGATGATTCTAACGATAAGGAGGGCCACGAAAATGAAATCGGCGAATACGAAGACTAACAAGATTACCAAGAAGGACTTATTCCAGGCCAACTGGCGCTGGCTGTGGAGTAGTCAGATCTGCTGGAATTACGAACGCATGATGTCAACTGGTTACCTCTACACGATGCTGCCAACCATCAAGAAGTTATACCCAGATCCAGATGACCGCAAAGCAATGATGAAGATGCACAACCAATTCTTCAACACGAACGCGTATGTCGGCGGCTTCATCGTCGGCATGGACATGGCGATTGAAGAGAAGGAAGGTCGCAAAGCCGAACGGACAATCGCGGGCTTGAAGACCGGGCTTATGGGTCCATTTGCTGGGGTTGGGGATACTATCTTTGGTGTTATCCTGCCAACCATCTTCGGCTCCATCGCTGCATACATGGGCCTCAAGGGTAACCCGGTCGGTGCAATCATCTGGTTGCTCGTCAACTTTGCCGTTTTGTTCCTGCGTTTCGGTTTGCTCCCACTCGGCTACTCGCAAGGTGAAAAACTCATCTATGCGGCGGGTGATAAGCTGAACCGCATCACTGATGCCGCAATTCTGCTGGGGGTTACCGTCGTTGGGGCACTGATTCCAACCGTAATTTCCGCACCCGTACCACTGGTATTTAAGACGGGGAAGGTTGTCTTGAAGGCACAGACCGTGCTGGATCAGATTATGCCTTCACTGGTTCCTGTAATCCTCGTAGCTGTCGCGTACTGGCTGCTAGGGAAGAAAAAGATGAATTCAACCCGGTTAATTGTCTCAGTGCTGATTCTCGGCATTGTTTTAGGGGCATTCGGGATTATCGGTAAGTAAGTTAATTTGAAATATAGTTTCGCGTTATTATTGGTGAATGCTGGCTGCGCTTCGGGGACGGAGAGCGGGCGGCATTTTTTGTGCAAAACGTTATGCACAGACTCATAAAAAAGTTATATAAACCTCTTGAAAATTGGTTAAGCGCTTTCGTATACTGGAATTAGGACATCAGCAAGGGGGAAAAAGCATGCACTCAAACATCAATTACATTGAACAATCTGTTAACGCCAAGAACGCTCAGTCTCGTGCCCGGGAAGTACTCCTGGCCAGTAATGACACCATTTTCACTGGTTGTGCAGCTGATGTGTTGCATGCTTATGCCCAATCTAGCGAGCAGAATCTGGTGATGTGGTCCCAAGGAGTTTCACAGCGGGATCGTGATGCAGAGCTTGCGGCAATTAATGAATACGGTTATGACGCTCGCTGGGCGTTGGTTGAAGAAGCAGTACTGACCAGTTGGTTTAAAGACGGTACGATAGAGCTGCGCAACTTGGTAAAAAGTATCTATGGGGCGGTGCAGACCGAGGCAACATCAGATGACCACAAGCAGTGCAACCGAACCAATCAACAAGTTGCGTATGCTTTGGGGATGGATGACGTTGAATTTCCCGCCTTGACCAAGCAAGAACGTAAAGTGGCGCTGATGCGTTTTAGCCTCGAAATGCAACGGCTGGGTCTGGTGGACAACCCAGAAGAATCTATGTACGAGCGGAAGCGGGCGCGCTTGGCTCCTTCTGCTGACTGGCTCAAACGGCGGCTTAACGTCGATTGGCCCAGCTTGCTGCATACAGCTGGGCTCAAGAATGCCGAAGAAGTGGCGGCTGCGCAGGTGAAGCATCGGATGCAGGAGCTCAAAAGGCAAGAGACTCTCCGGAGTGAATTGGTTGTCCGGAGCAAAATTAACCAAGGAAGTGGATCGAAGCTTAAAGTTATGTGGCCGATTCCACGAAAACACTTTGGTACGCTGGCTGAATGTGAGTATTGTGTGCTGGCACCAGTAAAACAGCATCACTACCTCATCCGGAAGCGTGGACGCTGTAGGTATTCAGTTGTGTTTGGTCCCAAGACACCATTAAATGTCCTGCTGCGGGCTTTTAAAAATGAAGTTATCCGTTTGGGCCGGGGCAAAAAGAAGGTTACTTTGACTCGGTACGTGGCGGAGCACTCAGTCAACGCACCATCGCTGGCCCTGATGCAGCAAGTAACTATGCTTAGCTGGACGTGGTTATTGCGGTTAGTCCAGCTTCGGAAAGGTCGGCCATTGCCGCAACTTGTCCGTTTAGGCGTATTTCGTCGGTACACAGTTGTTCGCGATGAGCAGTCTGGTGTGTACGTACTGAAGCTGAAGCAACTGCCCGTCTCGGCGACTGAACGGGAACCTGAGGACACAAGGACGGAACTTGATGACCGATTCCTGGCGTGATTACATGCGGCTGTAAAAGCTTGCGGATTGCGCCGTTATACACCGAGTATGGATGAATTGGTGAAATGAGGTTTGCTGTATGAAATAAGAAAAGGTCTACACATATGGGTTGGAATAATTTCCAATGCCATACCGTGTAGACCCTTTTTTAGTGCTTTAACGCGTATTTTTCTGATTTGTAAAGGTAGACTGGATCTTCAATTCGTCCATTATCAACCGGTTTTCCGGACTTTGCCAGTTTGCCACCAGTTTTGTAGCCATCATGGTAATCAACAATTGAAGTGATGTTGCCGCTATCATCCAGCTTCATGTAGCTTTTGTAGTATGTGTCATTTTTGTTATCAACTAGCTGACTCGAACTATCTTCGTACTTGAAGTGCTTAATATCATAATAACCAAGCCAGGTAACGTTCAGAACAATAAGATTTTTTCCGTCCTTGTGATATTTGCCTTTCATGAACGCATGGGTATCCTCGTCATCCGATTTTTCCAAAGCTTCATAGTAGAAGTGACCATTTGTCTTGAAGAAAAAATGACCGTGATTATGACTACTCTTTGCCTCATCTGCAGCAACAATCTTATTATCATGTGCCCCGTATGCACGGTCCAGATATATGCTTACATTGCGTTTGCCAACTTCATATCCGCATCCGGATAGAGTTGATATAAGTATCAATAGAACGAATAATGTTCCCAAGGTATTACGTTTGTTCATATCTTGAAACTCCTTTATGTTTTTTGCGAACATCATCAATAATATCAAATTGAATTAATCATAACAACTAATTTTTCACACACATGATAAACACCATGTAATACTTGCTCAATTTATGATTTAAGCCCTAGCCTGCAATAAATTATTAATATAGTTCCACATTTAGCGTTATTTATAATAATTAAAAATTGAAAAAGCTCATAAAGTGCAAGACGGAAAGTGCTCGTTTGTGAAAATATCCACTAATGTTACGAAAGTGTATGTATGCGCTTTGCTTGCTGGTATAATTGATTTTGTGATGAAATCGTTTTTTAACAAATAAATCAAAATGCAGAAAATCACAAATGCGGGGTAATCAAAGCACATCTACATGAATAGATGTAAAAATAATCTTTAAGGATGAAGTATACAGCATGAACAGTTTGCAAAAACCAGAAGAGATATATCAGCATATATTAACAAGCGTGTCTGCGACGCTTAAAAGCATCTCAGCCACTAAAATGACAGACGAGGCCGAGGAGCTTCGACATGATGCCATAAATGCAACTAAAAAAATTCAGTCAAGCTTGGTTACTGAACTCCATTCTTTGGAAAGAAATTCTGAATGGAAGACTTTCACGATTGCTTTTTACGGTGAAACAAATGCTGGTAAATCCACATTGATTGAAACACTTAGAATTGCCTTTAACGAAGATGGCAAGGTTCAGGAACACCAGCGTTTCAAAGCAAAGAAGGGTGAACTGGATGCGATAGAAAAACGCCTTACTGATCAGAAAGCTCACTGTGCCGAAGAACATGCCAGGCTTGACGCACAATTGGCGGCAATTACTAGCAAGCAAGATGCTTTGGCTGCGGATGGACAGCAGATACAATCGGAAGCAGCAACCTCGTTAGAGAAACATTATGCCAAATATCAGGTGCTTCAGGATAATGAAGATGAAATAATTGGTAACTACGCAGAATTACTAAATCAAATTGGTACGCTCAGTATTCAATTACGAACTAAAATGCTCAAAAGTAACTGGCAGTTATTTCTTAGTATTCTTAATCGGCTTCCGGAGCAAAGTAAGATTGTATCATTGAAAAAGAAAGTGCCTGAGCACAAGGAAGAGTTGCTTGAAGCGGGACGACAGCTGCAGGGGGAGTCTGACCAAATAGAGATTTCCGTAAATGATTGGCAACACAAGATAGATGATAATCAGAAACAACGTGGACTTGTCGAGGATGATTACAAGAAGGCAAAGACGGCGGGTGAACTTCAGCAGAGTGCGATGAAGCACTCACTTGTATCCCTTCAGGATGATTTCAATCAAACTGGTTCTGAATTAACGCAATTAAGCGATGGCGCAATCGTCGGTGATGGCCGATCAGACTATACTCAGAGTGTCAATGAATACACATTTACGGAAGGCGAGAAGCGCTTCGCTATCTTGGACTTGCCAGGAATCGAAGGCAAGGAAACTGACGTCCAAGAACAAATTGCTGATGGCGTTGAAAGAGCACATGTGGTAATTTACGTTTCTAGACAGGCGACCCCACCACAAAAGGGGGATGATAAGGAACTGGGCACAATCGAAAAGATTTCTAGACAATTGAGTCAACAAACCGAGGTCTATTTCTTGTTTAATAAGTCCGTACCAGGTCCGCGTCAATTAAAAACGCCACTAATTGATGAAGACGAAGAGTCGGCACTTATTAAAGTTGATGAGGTTATGGCTGATGTGTTTGGTGAGCAGTATGCTGGACATAAAGTGCTTGCTGCTCTTCCGGCACTAATCGCGAATGGGGTTTTCTACGGTAACAAGCTTGCTAACAAGCAGAAACGATTTTTGGAGTATTTTGGTGACGCGAATAAGGCAAATCAAATGACCCATTTACCAGAATTTACCAGATGGCTATCCACCAATCTCATCGTGGATGTTAAAAACAAAATTGTTGCTTCAAATTATCGCAAAGTTGCTAATGCTATTGACAATACCAATACTAAGGTGCGACGCCTATATCAGTATTTCTCAAAATTAGCCAAGAAATCTAATGCCAATGTGGAAGCAACGCTAACGGTAATGGATAAGACGGTTGCGACGTATACAGATGATTGTGATCAATTGGTGAAACGGAACATTCGTACATTTGAATCTGATGTGCGTAAAAAAATGTACCAAATTGTCGATAATGGTATCAAAAATGCCGAGTTCAAAGACACATTGAAGCAGGAACTGGAGCGGGGAGCCGCAGAGTGTGATGCTAAATTGCAAAGTGACTATGTTGCCACCACAAAAAAATTAACTGACGAATTGAAGAATATTATCAAACGATTTCAGCGATATTCCGAAGAGCTTATGGCAAGTAGCAACGCAGAAATCAGTAGTGACATTGACGTCAATGTGGAATTTAAATTTAAATCAGTTGTTGATAAATTTGCAATTGCTGGTGCGTTACTTGGATTTATATTAGCTATACCAACAGGTGGTTTTAGTTTGGTTCTTACAGCTGTGGGGGCTGCCTTGACCATTGTTAATAATGTGTTATCTGCCTTGAATTCTGGATACCGCAAGGCTCAACAAAAGAGCAATATTAATAAAAACCTTGAAAAAATCACTGACCAAATTAGGGCACAATACTCTGAACATATGCACAAACAAAATGACGAGATAATTAAATCCCTCAATGATGTAAAAAAGGGAATAACTGACTCCAGTAAGCAAATTGAAGCTGGAGCCAGAATGTTTAGGGACCTGGGTCGGGAGCTCGACACGCTAGGAACTCAGTTGAACTAACTACTTTGGAGGACACAAATGAAAACTGTAGAGGAATATAAACACCAACAGGTTCAAGCTGTATCAATCCTGAATCGTCTGATGAAGTTTATTGAGAACGGAGAAAAATTCAATCTCGAAAACTCAGATGAATTGCTTGCCAAGGTCCAAGCTGGTATAGATGAAACTAAAGCAAGCAAATTAAAAGTTGCATTGGTTGGAGGCTTCTCTGAAGGAAAAACGTCGATTGCTGCTGGGTGGTCCGGTCATTATGACAAGACGACGATGAAGGTTGATGTTTCGGAGTCCAGTGACCAGGTTGAGGTTATTCATTTGGAAGACATTGACCTGGTAGATACTCCAGGATTGTTTGGATTTAAACAAACGGATAATGCTGTTAAGTACAAAGAAATTACACGCAAATATGTCTCTGAAGCAAACTTAGTGTTGTACGTTATGAATCCTAGCAACCCAATCAAAGACAGCCACAAAGAAGAACTAGAATGGTTGTTTAATGACCTTGGATTATTGTCGAGAACGGTGTTTGTAATCAGTAAATTTGATGAGGAAGCCGATATTGAAGATCCAATGGACTTCGAAGCTCGATTTGAAACAAAAAAGGCAAATATTCTGGGCCGACTGGTCGACTTTGGCATTATTCAAGGAAATCAGTCTGTTCCAATTGTGGCCGTTGCTGCGAACCCATTTAGTGAAGGTTTAGACTATTGGTTGGCGCATAAGGATGAATATGAACAACTTTCAAATATCGAAACACTAAGAACCGCGACCACCGCACTGATTACGAAGGCTGGTGGTTCTACGCCACTAGTTCTGGCTACCAGTCAAAGTATCATTCAAAATGTAATGGAACGTCAATTTCCTGAAATTGAGTCTCGTTTGTCGCAAGTCACACAGGATTTGGCCAATTTGCGTTCATCCTTGCAGGACATCAACGATGAGCAGTCAAAAACGGAAGAGCGAATTAATAAAGCTCGTTTGAATTTACAGACCTTCGTGAACCAGTATTTCACCGATTTGGTTGTACAAGCTAACGGAACAGATAAGGATACTTTTCCAGAATTCTTTGAACGGAACATTGGCGCAGAGGGGATAGTTCGTGAAACTACTGTTAACACTGAATTTGAGCAGCAAACAGGTGCAGTGGCAAAAGACATCTCAAAGCTTGAATCGAGTTATGATGGTAGTCTTCAGCATTACAACAGTTTAAGCTCAGATATTATGAAATCTGCAGCTAAAGGCATTAAGTCGATTCCGTTGAAGGAAATCTCGAATGAAACTATTTTGCACGTGCGCAATTTTGTTATGCCAAGCCTAAAGTTCAAACCGTGGGAGGCAGTAAAGCTGGCAAAGGGTATTAATGGTGCACTGCCGCTTATCGGTCCACTATTAGATATTGGTTTTGAGGCCTGGAACAGTATGAAAGCAGCGAAACAAAAACAGGCTTTTGAAAAATACAAACAGAGTGTCGTGGAAAGTCTTGAAAAGGAACGCAAGGAGTATCTTGAAATGCTGAGCAAACGCGAGACATTTATCGCACAATTTTTCCCTAACTATTTGGATTTACAAAGGAAGGTAAAAACTCTAGAATCCGTGGTATCTGATCGAGAAGCATTTCAGAGCGAGTTTGAGGTCTGGCAAGCTGAAGGTGAAGCAATTAAGCACGATTTTGTGGATACTTTGTAGGAGCCAAACTAGAGTAAACATGTAATTGGGCACACATTCGTCCTATTATCCTATGTAGAAAAGCAACATCGCAGTCGATTTTGTCGACTGTGATGTTGCTTTTTTTGCTATGCAAATTCACATACTACTTTGATTTTATCGTTGCTGAACATTTTACTTAGGACTTTTTTAGCACTTTGCTGCGCTGTATTAGTGAAATCCTTTTTTGCAAGAATGTCGGTTTTAACGTCCTGAGCCGCTTCTTTTTGAATCTTGAGCCCTTTGTTATTCTTGTCTGCAATCAGCATGGAGTCTTTGACCTTATAGTAGTCGCAGTCGGCTGCATAATTAGAGTCTTTGAGGAGTAATTTTACTTCTGGCTGTGGCATCGTTACGGTCAAAGTTTTGGTGCTTTCGTTATAGTCGCTGTGGGCCTTATCAAGATTGTAGTAGATTTGAGCCTTAAAGTGGAAGATGTATAGCGATGTCTCTTTGCCAACCTTCACGTTCAAAAATTTTTTCACTTCATTTGTTTTAACTACCTTGTCATAGTAGATGCTGGTCGTATCCAACTGCCCCACTTCTTTGACATCGTAATTTGCCGTTGATTTTTCGGTTTCTGTGCCCGTGCTCCGAATAGCCATAAGTCCACCGAATGCGATTAAAGCTAGAATCAGGATACCGATAGTCCAGTGTAATAGTCGCTTCATTTGTGCCCTCCAGTTGCTTTAGTGTCTTGATTATATCATGAGGTGTATGGCGGATTATATACTAATGATTTGGATTGACCATAATAATCAACGATGTTAACTACCTGTAAATTTATAGCTCTATGCAACAAAGTCATGTGGAAAAGTCTGTGGTGAACGACTGGGAAGACTTGATGAGTTTCATCCAAATATGGTTGTACCGGTTAGCAAACTTTAGATAACCGAATACTTGTGTATGTTTTCCAAGCACATATGCAGTGCGTGCATTAAGTGCCATTTCAATGTTTTCAATCGACTGAAGTAACGCGTTTTTCAAATGCTGATTACGATAGTAGCGCGCAACGGCTGCGTCATATAAAAAAGCCCGCGAGCGGCAAAGCCGTTGTTGCGGAATCCACATTTATTAGTTTAAGCTCGTTTAATATTGACAACGTTTACTTGCTGTCCTACTATATAATTAATTATACGTATGATTTAGTCGGCCGACTAAGATACTATACACATCTTGATTGATTTCAAGAATCAGGATTGTGTGTATGTTGATTTCGAAGGCCGACTTTTTATTTTGCATTTTTGCAAACGGGTCGGTGTGCTAGTTTTTGCAATTATTTTACAAGGGCAGATTTTATAATCAAGTTAGCCACTCGTGACCAAGTTCTTCTGAAATAAAAAA
>NZ_AYYO01000003.1 GCF_001436225.1 Lacticaseibacillus sharpeae JCM 1186 = DSM 20505
GGGCCTACACCTCTGAGTTGGAGAAAAATCTCCAACACCAGAAAGTGTAGACCCATATTTCCTCAAGATCCGTGCCTGCGCATTCCGCAGGTGCGGATTTTGTTTTTCTAGCGGCAAGTCGCGAATCTAGCTGGTATACTTAAGGGGAAAATGTTGCAAATGTTGGAGGACGCATGGTGGATGCAAACTGGTTACTAATCATTATTTTTATCTGCGCGACCGCACTCATGGGTCTCCTGACGGCCATGGTGGCCGGACGGCGGGTGGTGACAGAGCGCCGGCAGTTCCGGATGGCGGTTAAGCCGGACACCACGGAGACGCCGCGGTATTGGCTACTGGGGATTGTCCCCGGAATTATGCTCAGCGGGTTATTGCTACTGACCCACACGTGGCTCACACCGGCTTCAATCGTGGGTCTGGGCATTATCGGGCTCATTCTGGCAATTCTGCCGCAGTACCTGCCCGTCTTGCTGGGCCTGACCGGGCTCATCGTGGCAGTTGTACCTAATGGTGTTTGGCGGTTGCTCCTCCACACCACCCGCGTGCCGCTTATTTCCTGGGCACCAAATTTTGCCATCATCGTCGGCGCACTGACACTGCTGGCAGCGGTCAGTGACATTGTATTGCCGTTCGCCAGCTCACCGCGCCTGTTTAGCCGCCACGGCCGGACGTGGGTGCAGTACGTGGTGCAGCAACGGGTTTGGCTGCCACTCGTGGTGCCAATTCCCTACAACCTGGTCAGCAACATCGCGTGGTGGCCACATATCAGTCTTGGCGGAACCACGATTGCTCTAACCTTGCTGCCAGCCTTTTTGGGCTTGGGTTTTCGGCACCGCCAGCCATCAGCGCAGGTACTTTTGCGCCGGGACGCGTGGACGTCCGGCATCGTGGGCCTGGCGACACTCGTTTTGGGCATTCTGGGCCGTGCGGGGTTGCTCGGTGCGGGGATGGTGCTCCTCATGGTGGCTGAGGTGAGTGTGTTTGGCCTCATTGTGTGCCTCATGGCGCGATATCAGCGACCAGCGATTGCGCCCGCTGCCGGCGGTGTGCGCGTGCTGGCGGTGCAGGCGGGAACCCCCGCGGCCAAGATGCAATTGCGTCCGGGGGATACGATTTTGCAGTGCAACGGACGGGATGTGCCCAGCAGCAGCGACCTTTATGCCGCGACGCAGAACCTGGGAACCTTCTGCCACTTACGCGTACGCGGATTTGACGGTCAGATTCGCTTAACCGAAACGGCAATTTTCCAGGGTGCACCACACATGCTCGGCATCATCACATTTCCGGAGGAGGATTAACGGTGGACAAAATTCTTGTTGTTGACGATGAACCCGCGATTGTCACCTTGCTTCAGTACAACTTGGAACAAGCTAAGTACAGTGTGACCACAGCCAGTGACGGGTTGGAAGCGGTGAATAAGGCCATTGCGACGGACTTCCAGTGCATCTTGCTCGACCTGATGCTCCCCAAACTGGACGGTTATGGGGTGACGCGGCGGCTGCGTGAGGCCGGGGTCCACACGCCCATCATCATGCTCACGGCCAAGGACGAAGAAATGGACAAGATTATCGGCCTTGAACTGGGCGCCGACGATTACGTCACCAAGCCGTTTTCGCCGCGGGAAGTGATTGCACGCATCAAGGCCATTAGTCGGCGGGTAGCTGAGAAACCGCGCACGGGCGCCACTAATTTGCGGGTGGGTGGCCTGGCCATCGATACCGTGGCCCACAAGGCGGAGGTTGATGGCCGCAAGCTGGACCTCACGCCGACCGAGTTCCGGTTACTGGCGTGTTTTGCCCGCAACGTCGGGCAGACACTCAGCCGCGATCAACTGTTAGAAAAAGTGTGGGGCGCCGAGTTTACCGGCAACACGCGGATGGTCGACATTCAGATTAGCCACCTGCGTGACAAGCTGGAACCCGACACGAAGAACCCGCGCTACCTGCGGACGATTCGCGGTTTTGGCTACCAGCTGGAGGAACCAACGGATGCTTAAACACGAACGGCGAAGATTAATCCTGTTAAGTCTGCTAGCGATAGTGGGCTTTTTTGCCCTCGGCTTCGGGGCAAACGAGGCGGTACACCAGCATCAGCGGGAGGCGTTGAAATCAATTGCCACGGTGATTACCAAGGACACCGTGCCCACGAAGGGTGACCTGCACATTGTGGATTTGGCCGGCAACTCGTTGCGGGCACGCGATTTGCGCAGCCACACCGTGAGCGGCCACGCCCCGCGGGCCAACTCGTTTGATCTCATCCACCCCCATGGCAAGGCAGAGCTGGTTTACCGCGCAGAAGTTGATGGTGAACTGGTTGCGATTACCCAGCCGCGGCAGAGCCTGATGACGGTTGCGCCCAAGCTGGTAGTGAGCGCCGCGCTGCTCTACTGGTTGTTGATCATCATGCTGCTGGGCCTGCGGGTGCATGCGGACCGCAAATTGCGTCAGGAATTATTGTCCCTGCAAACGGCGCTGCACGCCATGCGCGTGGGTCAGGTGGCCCAGCCGGTTCTCGTGACGCAACATTCGCGGATTTTCGGTCTCGTGCGGGAGACCCAGCAGTTGAACGAGGCGCTGGCGTCAATGCGTCGGCACATGCGAGTCCGCAGCGCGCGGTTTGCCCGCCTGCTGGATTATTTGCCCCAAGGGGTGATGCTGATTGATGCGGACCGTAACGTGGTGCTGGCAAACCCGGCATGCGGGGATTTGCTCGGCATTGTGATTGGTGAATCCGAGCACCCGTACGTGGATGACGTCAAGGAATACGAGTTGGTGCACAGCATTGAAGCGGTCCTGGCTAGCGGCGTGAGCGAGCACCGGGAGCTGACGTTAGACGCCACAGGGAAGACCGTTGACGCGTCGATTGTGGCAATCCGTGATGACAACCAGGTGGCTCAAGTGCTGGTGATTCTCTATGACTTAACGGAGATTCACCACGTGGAGAAGATGCAGGCTGATTTCGTTGCCAACGTCAGCCACGAGCTCAAGACTCCCGTAACGGCCATCAGTGGTTTCGCGGAAACGCTGCTGGGTGGGGCGAAGGATGATCCCGCTGCGTTGACGCAGTTCCTGGAGATTATTCAAAAAGAAGCGCGGCGCCTCACCACCTTGATTAACGATATCTTGACCCTGCAACGCAATCCCGCAACGGAAGAGCGGAAAACGGTGAATGTGGCCGAGATTGTGCAAACCACCGTCAACAACTTGCAGAAGGTGGCGGACAAAAAGCACGTCAAAATCGACGTCACCATGCCCACTGAACTATTAGTCACCAGTTCGCCGGGCCGTATCACCCAGATTGTGCGTAACCTGATTGATAATGCG
The DNA here is from genome assembly GCF_001436225.1 of Lacticaseibacillus sharpeae JCM 1186 = DSM 20505. Lineage (GTDB taxonomy): Bacteria > Bacillota > Bacilli > Lactobacillales > Lactobacillaceae > Lacticaseibacillus > Lacticaseibacillus sharpeae. The sequence goes on from NZ_AYYO01000003.1 coordinate 3,324, forward strand.
GTTTTCTATAATCGGGAGCACGGGGTGGTCAAAGTGGTGGTGCAGCCGGAAACAGCTGGTTTTCGGTTTAGTGTTGCGGACACCGGGATTGGGATTCCTGAAGCTGACCAGCAGCGCGTCTTTGAGCGGTTTTACCGGGTCGATAAAGCCCGTAGTCGCAACAATGGGGGCACGGGCCTGGGCCTAGCCATTACTGCTGAAGCCGTCCGGGCACTGGGCGGTAGTATCAGTTTGCACAGCGAGCTGAATGTCGGCACCACCTTCACGGTTGTTGTGCCCTAAAGAATAGGATTTGGTCGCCGGTAAGTTAGCGTTAAATGACGCTGCTTACCGGCTTTTTTGGTCTAAAACTACCCGCTTTCATCAATGAAACAAGCACGGTAAAGCGTGATAATTAACGCATTTGGCCCGTCTTTTACTGAACCTTTACATTGCTTCCAAATGACCGTTACATAAACTTGTTATTATCATAATAATGAATTGGAGGTGGACCGTATGCGGACGCGCAACATAGTGATTGGCTTGTTCACATTGATGGTGTTGACTCTTGGTCTGACTGGTTGCAAAACGGATCAGGGCGAGTCAATTACGGTAGTTGGTAGTTCGGCCCTGCAGCCGCTCGTGGAAGCGGCCAGCGAGGAATACACCAGTAGTCGGCCCGGAGTTTTCATTAACGTTCAGGGCGGGGGTTCCGGTACGGGCCTGTCCCAGATTCAAGAGGGCGCCGTGGCCATCGGGAATTCTGATGTATTCGCGAGCGAAAAAACCGGCATTAATGCCAGCAAGCTTGTGGATCACAAGGTTGCGGTGGTGGGGATTACCCCGATTGTGAACCGCGGCATTAAGGTGCAGAACCTGACGATGAAGCAGCTGCGCGGGATTTTCACCGGGACCATCACCAACTGGAAGCAGGTGGGCGGTCAGAACCAGAAGATTGTGCTCGTGAACCGGGCGCAGGGTTCCGGGACCCGCGCCACCTTCGAGAAGTGGGTGATGGCGGGGCAACCCGCGCTCGCGGCGCAGGAACAGGATTCCACGGGGATGGTCCGCCAGATTGTGGCCAGTACCCCGGGGGCGATTTCGTACGTCGCGTTTTCTTACGCCGACAAGACCGTGAAGACGATGAACGTGGATGGTGTGCAGCCAACCGCCAAGAACGTCACGACTGGTAAGTGGCAAATCTGGGCGTACGAGCACATGTACACGCAAAAAAAGCGTGACGCGTTAACGAAAAAGTTCCTCAAGTACATGTTAAGTGACCATATTCAGCAGAAACTGGTGACGGGGATGGGTTACATTCCGGTAGCCGATATGCTGATTGAACGGGACGCAGACGGCCACGTAACCAACCTGAAGTAGTGGAGGTGACAAAGATGCAAAATGATGAAATTCGGCAGGCTCTGCAAAAAAAGTCGCGGGCCGCACGCACCGAAACAATGGGCAAACTGATTAGCCTGAGCTGCATCACGCTGATTGTGGTGGTTGTGGCCGCCATCTTCTGGTTTGTGGCTAGTCGCGGGATTGCCACCTTCACCAAGGACGGGGTCAATCTGTGGAGCTTCCTGAGTAAAACAGCGTGGGCGCCTGGAACAACGGATGCTTCCGGGGTGCCGAAGACCGGGGCGTTGCCGATGATTGTCGGCAGTTTTGGCGTAACCTTCCTGTCCGCGTTGATTGCGACCCCATTTGCCATCGGGGCGGCCTTGTTCATGACCGAGATTGCCCCCAAGTGGGGCGGGAAGATTCTCCAGCCGGTGATTGACTTGCTGGTCGGCATTCCGTCAGTTGTGTACGGGTTCATCGGTCTGACCGTGGTCGTACCCTTCATTCGCCACGTTTTCGGCGGCACTGGGTTTGGGATTCTGGCGGGGATGTTCGTCCTGTTCGTCATGATTCTGCCCACCGTCACCTCAATGACGATTGAAGCGATTAAGGCCGTGCCGCGGCGCTACCGGGAAGCGTCCCTGGCACTCGGGGCGACCCGTTGGCAGACGATTTACAAGGTCATCTTGCGTGCAGCCATGCCCGGCATCTTGACCGGGATTGTCTTCGGGATGGCCCGCGCGTTCGGTGAAGCGCTAGCCGTGCAGATGGTAATCGGGAACGCCGCGCTGATGCCGACGAACCTGATTAGTCCCGCAAGCACGTTGACTTCAGTTCTGACCAGCGGGATTGGGAACACGGTCATGGGTAGTTTGGAAAACAACGCGTTGTGGTCATTAGCCTTGCTCTTGCTGCTGATGTCCCTGGCGTTCAACTTGGTCGTGCGCTGGATTGGTAAACGAGGGGAGATGAAGTAATGGGTGCAAAACGTGCAGACAAAATTGCAACGGCCGTCATTGACGCTCTAGCCGGGGTCATCGTGCTCATTCTCGCGAGCTTGCTCGGTTACATCCTCTTCCGCGGAGTACCACAGATTTCCTGGCACTTCCTGACTAGCCCGGCTAAGGCCTTCGAAGCTGGGGGCGGGATTGCCTACCAGCTGTTTAACTCGTTTTACCTGCTCATTTTGTCCATGCTGATTTCCGTGCCGCTGGCCATGGGCGCCGGGATTTACCTGGCGGAATACGCCCGCAAGAACTGGGTGACCGACGTGGTGCGGACTTCGATCGAAATCCTGAGCAGCTTGCCGTCCGTGGTGGTTGGGTTGTTCGGCTTCCTGATTTTCGTGTTGCAGTGGAAGATGGGCTTCTCCATTTTGAGTGGGGCGCTTGCTTTGACTGTCTTCAACTTGCCACTGTTGACCCGGAACGTTGAAGACGCACTGCGCCAGGTGAACTTCGCCCAGCGTGAAGCCGGTCTGGCTCTCGGGCTGTCGCGGTGGGAAACCGTCACGCACGTGGTGATTCCCGAAGCACTACCCGGCATTGTGTCCGGGATGGTGCTCGGCGCCGGGCGCGTGTTCGGTGAAGCCGCCGCGCTCATCTACACGGCGGGCCAGAGTGCCCCTGCGCTGGACTTCACCAACTGGAACCCGCTCTCTATTTCCAGTCCGCTGTCTCCGTTTCGGCCGGCCGAAACCCTGGCGGTGCACATTTGGAAGATCAACTCAGAAGGGATTCAGCCCGATGCCGCTGCGGTGTCAGCTGGCGCCAGTGCGGTTCTGATTATCGTGGTCCTGCTGTTCAACTTCGGGGCCCGCTACATTGGTAAATTACTGCACAAGAAGATGACTGCAGCTTAGTAGTGTGCCGGAATTGCCGGTGTGCCCGGAGGAATTATTGATGACTAACCAAGAAACTTTTATTCGTGAATTACCGCAAGATGCCGAACTGGCCTTAAGCACCGAAGACTTGCGCGTGTTCTACGGGACCAAAGAGGCGGTGCACGGCGTGAGCTTGCCCTTTGAACGCTACAAGATTACCGCACTGATTGGCCCCAGTGGTTCGGGGAAGTCGACCTTTTTGCGGTCCCTGAACCGGATGAACGACACCGTTGATGGGAGTCGGGTGACGGGTAAGATTATGTACCGCGACTTAGATATCAACGCGAAGGGCATCGACGTGTACGAGATGCGCAAACACATCGGGATGGTGTTCCAGCGGCCCAACCCGTTCGCCAAATCGATTTATGATAACATCACCTTTGCCCTCAAGCGCTTTGGCGAGAAGGACAAGCAGGTGCTGGACGAAGCCGTTGAGACCAGTCTAAAGCAGGCGGCCTTGTGGGATGAAGTCAAGGATAAGCTGCACCAAAGCGCCCAGGCACTGTCCGGGGGCCAGCAGCAGCGCCTGTGCATTGCCCGCGCGATTGCCATGCAACCGGACGTTTTACTCATGGATGAACCTGCCAGCGCGCTGGATCCGATTTCTACCGCCGCGGTTGAAGACACCATGATGCAGCTGCGGGACAAATACACGATTATTATCGTAACCCACAACATGCAGCAGGCCGCGCGGATTAGTGACTACACCGCCTTTTTCTACAATGGCGACTGCGTGGAATACGACGAAACACGGCGAATCTTCACCCGGCCAAAGATTCAGGCTACGGATGATTACGTTGCTGGTCATTTCGGCTAAGTACCGGGTATAATTAACGATGGAGGACAGCAAGATGGCTGAACCAATTATTACCGCCAAGGATGTACGACTGCACTACGGCGAATTTGAAGCACTACACGGCATTAACCTTGAATTCAACCGCGGTGAAATCACGGCGATGATTGGCCCCAGTGGCTGCGGTAAGTCGACCTTCCTGCGTTGTTTGAACCGCATGAACGACCTGATTGATACGGCCAAGGTCACTGGCGATATTCGGCTGGACGGCCAGGACATCTACGCCGGAGATACGGACGTCGTGCAATTGCGCAAGCGCGTGGGCATGGTGTTCCAGCAGCCAGTCCCATTTCCGTTTAGCATTTACGAGAATGTCATCTACGGGCTGCGGCTGGCCGGCGTGAAGGACCGCGCCGTGCTCGATGCGGCGGTGGAAAAATCACTGCGGCAGGCGGCCTTGTGGGATGAGGTTAAGGACAAGCTGCATGATTCAGCGCTCGGTTTATCCGGGGGCCAGCAGCAGCGTGTCGCCATTGCGCGGGTACTGGCGGTTGAACCCGAAGTGATTTTGATGGACGAACCGACCAGTGCACTCGACCCCATTTCCTCGACCCAGATTGAGAATATGCTGCTTGAATTACGGGAGCAGTACACGATTATTATTGTGACCCACAACATGCACCAGGCTTCACGAATTTCCGACCGGACCGCATTTTTCCTGCAGGGGAACTTGATTGAATACGCCCCAACCAAGAAGATTTTCATGAATCCAGACAAAAAAGAAACTGAAGATTATATCAGTGGCCGTTTCGGATAGTCGCGGCCCGCGGATAGGAGGACCCCCACAATGCGTCAAGAATTCAGTCAGGAACTCGAAAACCTGCACGTTGATTTCTCCGAGCTCGGAATGATGGTGAACGCCGCCGTGTACAAGTCGGCCAAGGCGTTCATCAACCACGATAAGGAATTAGCCCGGCAAGTAATTGATCACGATCACCTGATTAACGAACGGCAGATGAGCCTTGAAAAACGCTGCTTTGAGCTCATTGCCCTGCAGCAGCCCGTGACGTCTGACTTACGGCTGGTGGTGACGGCGATGAAGGCAAGCTCAGATTTGGAACGCATGGGGGACCATGCCGTTTCGATTGCTAAGTCCACCATTCGGGTTAAGGGCAACACGCGTGTGCCTAGTATTGAGGCGCACCTGCACAAGATGTCGGATGCGGTCAAGAAGATGTCCGATGAGGTGCTCGACGCGTATGTCCACGACGACGAATCGCGGGCCCGGGCGATTGCCACCGAGGATCACGGGATTAATGATTACTCACGCCAAATCTACACTGAGTGCATTCAGAACATGAAGGAAGACAAGGACACGATTGTTGGGGGCATGGACTACATGCTGGTGGCCTCGTATTTGGAACGCATCGGGGATTACGTGACGAATATCTGTGAATGGATTGTATACCTGAAGACGGGCAAACTGGTTGAACTGAACTCCAGTACCGACGAAGATAAGTTTTAAACTGGTGGCGGCTGCATTTGGTGCAGCTGCCATTTGTGCATGCACGGTAGTTTCTCGGACCAGCTGCCGACAAAAATATCAACCTTTGGCCCTATGTTTTTTTCACGCGGGACTTGCATAATAGACTTATCGAATGAACCAGCAAAATGGAGGGTCATATCAATGAACGAACGTGAACGGATTTTAGACTTAGTAAAAAAAGGCATTTTATCTAGTGAAGAGGGTCTGGTTTTGCTTGAAAACCTGGCCAAACAGGGCAAGGAACCAGCGGGCACGCCAGCTGAACCTGAAGCACCGGTGAAGCAGCCAGAAGAAGCCGCGCAGCCTGAAGCACATGACAGCGCCCTGGACGAACTCGAAAGCAAGCGGGCCGCAGCCAAGACCAAGCTCGACACCACTACGGACGAGTTGGCAAACCTGCGTCGCCAGATTGCCGCAAACGACGAACAGATTATCGTTTACGACACGATGGAAGACCTCGACACGCTGACGCCGGACAAGGCGGAAGCACGCCTCAGTCTCAAGGGCCAGAACAAGGAATTGACGGCCAAGGCCACCGCGCTTGAAGAAGAGCGGGTTAACGCCAAGCAGGAACTCAGCGATCTTGAACGCGACCTGCGCAAGCACCAGGTGCACGCCAGCTTCGACAAGGTGCTGCCTGATGACTGGCAGGAACAGGTCAAGAGCGCAACTGCCGATCTCGGCAAGACCGTTTCCGACGCCACCAGTCAGATTGGTTCCATCGTCAAGAAGACGGCTAAGTCCGTGATTGACAACGTGGACTGGAAGGACGTTACGGTGCGGGTGCCAGGGATTGTCACCCAGCGCTTCACCCACACCTTCAACTTCGAAAAGAACGCCGCAACGGTGGTCGACGTGAACGTGGCCAACGGGGACGTGCACTTCAACACGTGGGACAAGGATGACATCCAGGTGATTGCGAATGTCCGCCTGTTCGGTAAGGTTGAAGGCGACCCCTTCACCGCTTTCAGTGAGCGGAGCCGGATTGAAGCTGATGACGACAGCTTTATCTTCCAGGTACCTAACAAGCGGATTGAAGCTAACTTGACCATCAGCTTGCCGCGCCGTGAGTTTGACCACCTGGCAGCCCGCACCCTGAACGGTAACATTAACTTCGAGGACATTCACGGGAAGGACTTCTTCGTGAAGACCACCAACGGGGATCTGCGCTTCCGCAACACCCACGCGGTCATGCTCGAAGCCGAGAACGTGAATGGGAGCGTCAAGGCGGTGGACAGTGCCTTGAAGACCGCCGTGCTCTCCACGGTTAATGGCGACACCCGGTTTGCCGGTCAGTCGAACAGTTTGAAGCTGACAACGGTGAATGGGGATGCTAAAGTAACCATTAGCAAGCCACTTGCGAGTGTGGCTGCCACCAGTGTTAATGGCGACGTCAAATTGGCGCTGCCGCTCGAACAAGGCATTTCCGGCCACGCCAAGACCCGCTTCGGGAGTATCCGCTCCCGGATGCAGGACGTGAAGACGCCCAACAAGTTGATGCACACGCTCGACTTTGACCGTCCCGGCGCAACGCTCGCCACGGTTAACATCAGCACGGTGACGGGGGATATCCTGCTCAAGGATACCGACCTGAATAAGTAAGTAAGATAGTTAGGAGACGACAATTTGCCACTATTAGTTATCCCACTCCTCATCCTTGGGGTATTAATCGTTCTGGGCCTCGCATTCGCGCTCGTCGCGGTGCTGGTCAAGATGCTTTTCGTCCCCGCATTGATTCTGATTGCAGTGCTCTTCTGGCTGCGGCGCGACCGGCAACCACGTAAGCGCACGCGCAACCCGTACAGAGCCAGCCAGTTCCACAACACGCACCCGCAGCAACATACGCAGCGGCGTGAACTGCATAACGTGCAGGAAAAGGACGTGAAGAAGCCGCACCACCAGTCAAACCATCCTGACAGTTGGGATGATTTCTAAGTGCGGCCAAGCAGGACTTACGGGTCCTGCTTTTTTTATGCCCGCGGCGAATTGCGAAATACGGAATTATGGCCCAGGGACACGTGGGTATGGTAAAATTAGGGTTAAAGTTAAAAAGGGTAGGTGAATCATTATGGCTGACTATGTTACGGTCGAGACGTTGGTTAAATCCGCGAACCTCACCGTGGTTAGTGGCTCCGAGCATTTGCAGGACCGCAAGATTGTTGTCAGTGATATTTCGCGTCCAGGTTTGGAATTAACCGGGTACTTCAATTATTACCCCCACGAACGGATTCAGTTGTTCGGCCGGACCGAAATTTCGTATACGCGCAACATGACGCAGGAGGAACGGACTGACGTGCTGAAGCGCATGTGCGCGCGCGACACGCCGGCGTTTGTTGTGTCCCGTGGCCTGACCCCGCCAGCAGAAATGCTGAGTGCGGCCGCTGCGGCCCAGATTCCAGTGCTGAGCTCCAACTTGCCAACCACGCGGCTGTCCTCGCTCATCACCGATTTCCTCGACGGGGAACTGGCTGAACGTCAGAGTCTGCACGGGGTGCTGGTCGAAATCTTCGGGCTCGGGGTGCTGATTACCGGGGATTCCGGGATTGGTAAGTCTGAAACCGCGCTGGAACTCATTCAGCGGGGCCACCGGCTCATTGCTGATGATCGGGTCGATGTTTACCAGCAAGACGAGCGCACGCTGATTGGGGAAGCCCCAGCCATTTTGTCCCACCTACTTGAAGTCCGCGGAATTGGGATTATCGACGTCATGGACCTGTTCGGGGCCGGCGCCGTGCGCACCAACTCCCAGATTAATTTGATTGTCCACCTTGCTAACTGGACGCCGGACAAGAACTTTGACCGCCTGGGTAGCGGGGTTCAGAGTCAGTCCATCTTTGACGTGGAAGTGCCGAAGATTACCGTTCCCGTTCGTGTTGGGCGGAACATTGCCATTATTATCGAGGTTGCGGCGATGAACTTCCGCGCCAAGACCATGGGCTATGACGCCACCAAGAAGTTCGAGGCCAACCTCAATAAGCTAATCGCGCAGAACGAATCTGCGGATTAAGCGGGGGGTTAAGCACCAATAATATCCAAGCCACGGTGGTACCACATGCTGCTTTGACTTTGGCTGAAGGAGAAATACATGCTATCTGCTGCACTAAACCCGATTGCCGTTAACCTGGGGCCGCTTGAGGTTCACTGGTACGGGGTAATCATCGCTAGTGGTGTGATTCTCGCCGTGATTTTAGCAATTCGCGAGGCCAAGCGGCGTAATGTCGCGGAAGATCACATTTTAAACTTGGTGCTGTACTCGCTGCCGTTTGCCCTCATCGGGGCGCGGGCCTACTACGTGTTCTTCGAGTGGTCGTACTACTCGAAGCATCCAAGCGAAATCATTGCCATTTGGAATGGGGGCATTGCCATCTACGGGGCGCTCATCGCCGCGGCAATTGTCTTCATCGTGTACTGCCGGGTGAAGGATCTGTCCATCTGGCTGGTCCTGGACATCGCGGCGCCAACCGTCATGATTGCCCAAGCGATTGGCCGCTGGGGTAACTTCATGAACCAGGAAGCGTTCGGACAGATTACCTCGCTGCACTTCCTGCACGAGTTGCATTTACCTGAATGGATAATCCAACAAATGTTAATCGGTGGCCATTACCGCATGCCAACTTTCTTATTTGAGTCGACATGGAACGTAATTGGGTTTATCCTCATAATGTCGATTCGTCACCACCGGGGATGGTTCAAGCAGGGTGAAATTTTCCTGAGTTACGCAATGTGGTACAGTTTCGGGCGCTTCTTCGTTGAAGGGATGCGCACCGACAGCCTGTACCTGATGCCGGGACTCCGGGTTTCACAACTGGTTTCAATCGTCCTGTTCGTTGGGGCAATCATCATTTGGCTTTACCGGCGCCACCGGGCAGACACGCCCGATTATCTCGCCGGTAATCTCAATGCTGCAATCAATAATCACGCGGTCTAAGCCGCATTCACAATTTAAGGAGTGAACATTTTGTCTGAAAAAATTGCTGTTCTAGGTGCTGGGTCATGGGGCACTGTTCTTGCTAACTTACTCACGGATAACGGCCATGACGTTACCGTGTGGGCATACCTCGACAAGGATGCACACGAACTGAACGACCAGCACACGAATGAGCACTACCTGCCAGGCTTCAAGCTCAACGAACGGCTCAAGGCAACCTCAAACCTCAAGGACGCTACTGATGGTGCCAACCTGATCCTCTTCGTTGTGCCAACCAACGTTGTCCGTGGCGTTGCGGAACAGCTGCTGCCACTGCTTAAGGAATCCGGCAACAAGCCCGTTCTGGTATCCGCCGCTAAGGGTCTGGAAGTGGGCACGTACGACCGCATCTCCGAGATTCTGGCCTCAGTCATTCCGGCCGAGAACCACTCCGGGATTGTTGTTATTTCTGGTCCTAGCCACGCTGAAGACACTTCAACCAAGGACATCACCACTTTGACCGCAGCGTCCACCAACCTGGAAGCAGCTCAGTACGTCCAGAAGGTCTTCATGAACAGTTACTTCCGGCTCTACACCAACCAGGACGTGGTTGGTGTCGAAATGGGTGCCGCACTCAAGAACGTGATTGCTATCGGTGCCGGCGCGCTCCACGGTTTGGGCTACGGCGACAACACGAAGGCCGCCCTCATCACCCGCGGACTTGCTGAAATCACCCGCCTTGGGGTAACGATGGGTGCTGACCCACTGACCTTCTCCGGGTTGTCCGGGGTTGGTGACTTGATTGTGACCGCGACGAGTGTCCACTCCCGTAACTGGCGCTGTGGTAACGCATTGGGCCATGGTGAAGCACTGCAGGACATTCTGGACAACATGGGCCAGGTTGTCGAAGGGGTTTCCACGGCCAAGGTGGCACACGAACTCGCCCAGAAGAAGGGTGTCGAGATGCCAATCACCGACGCAATCTACGGTGTTCTGTACGAAAACAAGCCAATTCGTGAAACCATTGTTTCCCTGATGGAACGCGATTCCAAGCCTGAATTCGACTACTAAACTTGCAGCTTAGAAGCGATAGTAACCGCCATTTTGATTTGGGCGGTTATTATCGCTTTTTGCGTGGCGGGGACAACTGGGGCGCGTCGTCCGGGCGCTTTTGGGATTTGTTTCCCGCCGTGGCTTTACTTTTGGTAGAATGATGGTATACTCATTTTAACGACAAGCTTACAATTAGTAAGCGAACATGAATTGGAGATGTGTTCCATGACGAAAAAAGTAGATGTAGTCGTAATTGGTGCCGGCCCAGGTGGGATGACCGCGGCGCTTTACGCCTCCCGGGCAAACCTGTCCGTTGTGATGATTGACCGCGGGATTTACGGTGGCCAGATGAACAACACGGCAACAATTGAAAACTATCCCGGATACTCCTCAATTCTTGGCCCAGATTTGGGTGAAAAAATGTACGCGGGCGCGACCCAGTTCGGTGCCGAGTACGAATACGGTAACGTGACTGGCATCGAGGACCTGGGTGCAACGAAGATTGTGCACACCGATGACGGTGACTACGAAACCAAGGCGGTCATTTTGGCCACCGGGGCGGAACACCGTAAAGTGGGGATTCCTGGGGAGGAAGAATACGCTGGCCGCGGTGTGTCATACTGTGCCGTATGTGATGGCGCGTTCTTCAAGGACCGGGACCTCGTTGTGATTGGTGGGGGTGACTCCGCGATTGAGGAAGGCTTGTACCTGACCCAACTCGCTAAGTCCGTCACCGTTATCCACCGGCGTGATCAGCTCCGGGCGCAGAAGATTATTCAGAAGCGTGCTTTTGCGAACGACAAGATGCACTTCATCTGGAATGGACTCGTGCAGTCCGTTGAGGGTGACGGCAAGGAAGTCACTGGTGTCACCTACAAGGACAAGTTCAGTGGCGAAGAGACCACGATTCCCGCTGCCGGTGTGTTCATCTACGTTGGGATCAAGCCAATGACCGACGCATTTGCCGGTCTCGGTGTCCTCGACGAGCATGGTTGGGTAATCACGAACGACAAGATGGAGACCAGCGTTCCCGGCATTTTCGCCATTGGGGACGTGCGTCAGACCTCATTGCGGCAGATCACCACGGCCGTTGGGGATGGCGGACTTGCTGGCCAGGGTGTTTTCAATTACATCCAGAGCTTGGGCGACGAAGCAATTGAGGCTTAGACCGCAACTTAACCACAATAATAAATAGGCAGTATGATTTGTATTTTCACAAATCAAATTGCCGTTTTCAGAAACATTTCGCCGATTTAGGCGGGATGTTTTTATTTTGCCATTTTGCCGTGCAATGATTACGGGTATACTTACAAAGTAGAAATCAATGAAATGGGAGTGGCAGATATGGGTTACGACGATACGTATGCAGTTTGGGCAAAGCAAACCAACTTGCCGGAAGAATTGGCAAAGGATCTTGCCGCACAGAAGGATGACGCGGAAGCACGCGAGGATGCCTTTGCTGTGCCAATGTCATTCGGGACGGCGGGCATGCGCGGGGTGTATGGAGCCGGCATCAACCGGATGAACATCTACACCGTGGCGCAGGCAACAGCTGGATTGGCGCGGTACATGAACGAATTGGGGGCAGCAACCTGTGCGCGTGGGGTCGCCATTAGCTTCGACTCCCGCCACAATTCTGAACTGTTCGCCCATGTGAGTGCGCACGTTTTGGGTGCTGCCGGCATCAAGAGCTACGTGTTCGACGCATTGCGGCCAACGCCAGAGCTGTCCTTTGCTGTTCGGGAACTGCACGCTTTTGCCGGGATTATGATCACCGCCAGCCACAACCCTAAGCAGTACAACGGCTACAAGCTGTACGGTGAAGATGGCGGCCAGCTGCCACCAGAAGCATCCGACAAGATTACCGAATACGTGCGTGCCGTCACCGACATCTTCAACATTGCGCAGGCGGATGAAACCGAACTGCGCGCAAGTGGGCTGATGCAGCTGATTGGTGAAGACATCGATGCGGCCTACCTGGACGCAGTCGCAACCGTCACGGTGAACCCAGAACTGGTGCGGCGTGTAGGTAAAACCATGAAGCTGGTTTACTCGCCACTGCACGGGACGGGGAAGGTGCCCGTCATGCGCGCATTGCAGCACGCCGGTTTCGCCAACTTCGCCATGGTGCGCCAGCAGGCTATCTACGACCCAGAATTTAGTACGGTGACCCACCCGAACCCTGAATTCAAGGAAGCCTTCGACCTGGCGATTAAATTGGGCCGCGAGCAGGACGCTGACTTGCTCATTGCCACTGATCCCGACGCCGACCGTCTGGGTGCGGCTGTACGCAAAGATGGCGAATATCATTTGCTCACCGGGAACCAGATTGCTAGCTTGCTGCTGCACTACATTTTGGAAGCCAACAAGCAGGCGGGCACACTGCCAGCCAACGCGGCGGTCGTGAAGAGTTTCGTTTCCACCGAACTAGCCGACGCCATCTGCAAGGATTACGGCGTGGCAATGATTAACGTCGAAACGGGCTTCAAGTTCATTGGCGACCAGATTGCCCACTACGAAACCACCGGCGACCACACCTTCATGTTCGGATTCGAGGAAAGTTACGGCTACCTCATCAAGCCGTTTGTCCGCGATAAGGATGCGGTCCAGTCCACATTGCTGCTGGCCGAAGTTGCGGCTTACTACCAGGAACGCGGCATGACCCTCGCCGACGCCATTGACGCCCTGTACCAGCGCTACGGTTACTACGCGGAACAGACGACCTCGCTCGAATTCGCCGGGGTGACCGGGCCCAAGAAGATGGCGGCACTCATGGTGGCCTTCCGCGAAGAGGCGCCAACCGAATTTGCCGGCGTTAAGATTGCCCGGGTTGAAGATTACCTGACCCAGCAGGCCCAGCTGGAGGACGGTACCACTACCGCCATCACCCTCCCGAAGGCTAACGTGCTCAAGTACTACATGGAAGATGGTACCTGGATTGCCATCCGTCCAAGTGGCACCGAGCCCAAGGTGAAGTTCTACATCGGCGTGCAGGGCAAGAGTGACGCTGACGCCCAGGCTAAGTTGCACCAGTACGCAACGGCGCTGAACACCTTTGCCGAATCTGCAGAATAGTTGAAAAAATGATACACGGTTTGCGTGAATTTGCGCAGGCCGTGTTTTTTTGTGCGTTCAAACTAGCAATTTCATTGAGCCATTGACCCAGTTTATGCATATTAATGTCGGGAAGAACGTGCGTAAAGCCCGTGATACCGGCATTTATACGTTGTCTAGCTAGTTAACGTTGTGCACTGCCGGGGTGTTGAAAGATGTTAATCTAGCTGCGATATCAAAAACACGTGTTATCGAGGGCAAGGGGGCATTACTGTGCATAAGTGGCGGCGCGGATTGATGGTGTTAATGCTGGTCGCAACGGTCAGCATTTTTTGTGCGGCCGGGGCCCGGACACTCAGCGCGACAAATAGCGCGCCGACCTACACGACCGATGCGAAGGGCACGTACCCCGCGGCGAGTTGGCAAATTCCGCACCAGGACACGGTGATTAATGCGCAGGGCGACGATGGACAGCGGCCTGATGGGGTGACGAGTTGGGCGGGCGATCCGGATGACCGCACGCATTCCTACCGGCAGTTCGGGAATTCGACTCAGGGGGCTTATGCGGTGCGCAAATTTGCCCGTGAGACCAAGACCCCGGGGCGGTATGACGTCTACCTGAACGTACGCGGAGGCACAACCACGACCACGACCATTGAGCCGCTGGACATCGTCTTTGTCATCGACGTGTCGGGAAGCATGGAAGAAATAAAGCCCGGCACGCAGCTGCAACACATTAACAGCGCTTATCGGGGCCAGAATGGCGATTATTGGTGGCGAGATGCTGATGATGATGACGTGATGTACCGCGACAGCAACAATCAGCGGGTCAGCATGGAGGCCTTTATTAATGCAGACAAAACGGTGCTGATGCGCAACAAAGCTGATCACAACGAATTTTTTACCCGGAAAAAAGTTTTTCTGGGGTACCACTATTATTCAACGGCCAATCCCGGCTTTGTGGCTGACACCAGCGGATACTGGGATTGGCAAACCAAGGCCCAGGCTATGCGGGTCGGCCTGCATGAATTTATGACCCAATTGAATACATTGAATGCGGAGCAAAAAGCAGCCCTCCACGTTGGCGCCGTTACCTTCTCCGAACCGACCTACGCGACCAACGGTAAATCGGTGGCGTTAGGAGCGGTCTCGAACGCGCAAACGGCGGCCATCGATAATTTGGTGAACATGGATTTTTCCGGCGCGACTTTCACCCAGTCGGGGATGCTGGACGGCGAGCAGATGCTGAATGGCGGCCGGCCAGCTGCCCGCAAGATGATGATTGTGCTCTCCGACGGCGTGCCGACGTACAGCTACCACGTGACTGGGGCGCAAATGGCGAGCGGGCGCATCTTCGGCACCGACTTTAACTATCGCGCTGTGGAAGGGTTGGCCAACACCGCAGCCTTTTCCGGCCGCACCCACCCGCACGCGCATAATTTGCCGGAACGGGCCAACGAGTACAACGTGAACGGGCTGACCATTGCCAGCACCTGGCCGGCGACGCTCGGGACGGCGCGCACAATCCAGGGCAATGTGGATGTGCGGGCACTCGGGATTCAGTTGCAGCCCGACCCGATGGCGGATATGTCAGTGGATGATGTGGCGGCCAGATTTAGACTCGTTGCGAGCACGGACGCAAACGGGAAGCGGGAGTTTGAACGCGCGGAGAGTCCGGCAGACATCACCGCGTACCTCTTGGAGCAGGCTAAATTGGTGGAGCAAGAACTGACTGCCGACGTGATTGTTGATGGTCAGGTGCACGACCCGCTGGGAACCCAATTCAAAATGGTGAGCGACCAGTGCGACGTGACCACGTACGGTGGGGCGCAGGATCCACGCGTTCAGCTGGGTGCCGCCGGCCTCACGGTTACCGGGATTAATCTCGGTGCGGGGCAGGAGGTGCGCCTGCATTACCAGGTGCAACTGCAAACGCAGACCCCAGATTTCAAGACGAATTACTGGTACCAGTTGAACGGGCCAACCACGCTCACGCCTGTGGGTGCGGACCCGGATACATCCGTGAACTTCGGCGTGCCATCAGCGCGGGCGCCGGCGCGAGAACTGGAAATCGATAAGCATTGGCAGGTGCCGCAGAACGCCGAGTTGCCGGCCAGCCTGCTATTTACCGTGCAGCGACGCACCAAGGCCAGCGTTGATCCAGACTGGGTGGGCCAAGTGACCCTCACCAACCAGGATGCCGAGGACGATGATTATTGGGAACACGAATACTTTGCGGCGACTGGGACGGATGGCGCGGCGCTGGCCATGCCCGCCTATGATGACAATGGTCAAAAACTACGGTATTTCGTCACGGCGGAACAAGCGCCCGGTTATGCCGTTGACATCGACAACGACATTGACTGGCTAACCAGCGAAGACGACGAAGCGGCGGTGACCAACACCCAGTACGCGGTCACGGTGCGCAAGTACGCGACGGGGCACCGGGAATTGCTCAGCGGCGCGCAGTTTACTTTGCGCCACCTCGATAATTGGCAGGATACGGGCACGCCCGTTAAGTTGAACGCGGCGGTTGTTCCCGGGAAGTACAGCATCACGGAAACGGTGGCGCCACCCGGGTACGCGGTCGATAAAACGCCGCATTATTTCCGGCTCACGGCTGCTGGTCAGTGGCAAACCCGCACGGGCACGCCCATCAGCGATGGCATCCAGCAGAAAGGTAATGGCTACGCAAGCGGTTTTGCACTCACTTCACCGACGAACCTGGTGCTCGTGGTGAACGATGAGCCGGCACCGGCGGCGGTCATGCCACACACGGGGGGCCCGGGGAATCCGTGGTGGGCGCCGCTGGTCGTGTTTGTGCTCGGCGGGTTTGCCGTGCTGGTCATGCTGCAGGTTAAGCATGCAGGGAGGTGGCGCGAATGAAGGCCAAGCTAGCCTGGATTTTTGGGATCGTACTCGCCTTTGTGGCCGTGCGGGCGGGACCGGTGGCTGCGGCCGCCACGCAGACGGCCATTCAGATTGATTGCGTGGCAGCGGACGGGCAAACGTTTGGGGCGTATGACGTGACCGCCCAGTTTTGGCGGACCAATCCCCACGGCAGCGCACTAAATTCGCGGATGCAGCAGGTGGCACGGCTCAGGCTAACGGGTCAAGCCCCCGTGGCCGTGCGCACTGTACGTGCTGGTCGGGCGGAGTTTTTGCTGCCCACACACAGGGCGGGTGCAAACGCGGTGTATCTGGTGCGCACATTGGA
The DNA here is from genome assembly GCF_001436225.1 of Lacticaseibacillus sharpeae JCM 1186 = DSM 20505. Classification (GTDB taxonomy): domain Bacteria; phylum Bacillota; class Bacilli; order Lactobacillales; family Lactobacillaceae; genus Lacticaseibacillus; species Lacticaseibacillus sharpeae. The sequence goes on from NZ_AYYO01000003.1 coordinate 20,099, forward strand.
CGCGCAAAATGTCCAGCCAGTGGTGGTGGTTTTGCCGGTCGTGCGGGCCGGACGGGTACGGAGCCAATTGACTGTGTACCCCAAGGCCGGTGCGCCCGGCCCGCCGTTGCCGGATACCGCGGGCAGCCCGCCAGAACATCCGTCGCTGCCGAACACGTTTGGCGGTAATTTGCCCCAAACTGATGGCCAGTGGCACCGGTGGTTATTGATTTTAGGCGTGATAATTGGGGCCCTCGCGCTAATGGTTGGCGTGCGGGTTCGAATCCAAAGAGAGGTAGATAATGATGATGATGAATAAGATTGGCCGGCGACTGACCGCGACGGCCGCAATCGTGGTGGCGGCGCTGGGACTCGGCGCAGCACACGCGGCAAACGCACCGGCAGCGGCGGCTGAAGCGGTGCCGTATACGACGTGACGGATCAGTACTGGTCGGAAATGGCCAAGGATGACATTAACAAGACTAATATCGGGGATGTTGGCACTGACAGTAGTAAGACGGACGCCAAGAATTTTGACGTGTCTAAACTCACTCCGGTTGCCACGATGACGACGGGTGAAAATGACAATGCAAACCTACCCACCAAGAGCACAGGCGTTCGCGGCGCTGTTTACCTGTTCCGCGAGTCGGTGACGCCTAAGGGCTACAACCCTTCCGCCGACTTCCTGCTCGGCCTGCCATATGCTGCCGGCGATGGTACGTACCCGGCAAACCTGTACGTTTACCCTAAGGATGCCATTAAGAACCACTACTTCTTGAAGTTCAAGAAGGTGGACAAGTACAACACCACTACAGCTCTGGCCGGTGCGGAATTTGAAATCACCCGCACCGTCGGGGATACCACATTGTACGCGGTGGTTGATGGGAAGACCGCGATTAAGGGCTTTGAACCTGAGTCCCAGAAGATTACCTGGGTGGCGGACCAGAACTCAGCCACCAAGTTCACTTCCGACGAAAATGGGGCATTTGGGGTGACTGGCGAACCAGAAAGCCACATAGATGGTGTCTTCAGCGGCCTCAGCACCGACGCGACGTACGGTTTGGTTGAAACCAAGGCGCCAAAAGGCTACACGACCGCCTTCAATTATGTTGGCGGCAAGGTCCAAGTCGGCACTTCTGAAGACCCCGAAGCCGACAGCGCGGAGAACCTCATCGGCGATAAGCCCGAGAACGTGCTGCCCCACACCGGTGGCCGCGGCATCATCATGATGGTGGTTGCCGGGATTTTGCTCGTCACCATCGGCATGATTGCCTACGCAAAGCGGCGCAATGCGAACGCTTGATGAGCATGAATTTGGCAAGTGAATTGGTGTTCACGCCGCCGTTCATTTCAGCGGACAGGCCGTCAATTTTGACCATAAATTATTCAATATTCAGGACGAGATACGTGGCGAAAGTTTGTTCGCTATGTTAGACTTGGCATACGAAGGGTAGCACCAAGATTGTTGCGGGCTGCCCAGCCGCGTCCTAAACCAGAAGGCGGATTGTGCGTGAGCATTATCCGCTTTTTAGTTGCGGAAGATTGGAGGAATATCATGGACGATACACGTGAACAGCGCAAGTTTGAACTGGTGTCACCGTACAAGCCAGCGGGGGATCAGCCCCAGGCCATCAAGCAGTTGACTGAGGGCTTTGAAGAAGGCAAGAAGGCCCAGATTCTACTCGGGGCAACGGGGACCGGGAAAACTTTCACCATGAGTAACGTCATCGCGAACCTGAACCGGCCCACGCTGATTTTGTCCCACAACAAGACCCTGGCCGGCCAGCTCTACGGTGAATTCAAGCAGTTCTTCCCGCACAACGCCGTCGAATATTTCGTTTCGTACTATGATTACTACCAACCAGAAGCGTACGTGCCTAGTTCCGATACGTACATCGAAAAGGACTCGTCCATTAACGACGAAATCGACCAGTTGCGCCACTCCGCCACCAGTTCCCTGCTCACCCGCAGCGACACGATTGTGGTGGCGTCGGTGTCCAGTATCTTCGGGTTAGGGGACCCTAAGGAATACTTCGACCACCTGATTTCGCTGCACGTGGGGCAAGAAATCGACCGTAACACGCTGCTGCGGAAGTTGGTGGACATTCAGTACGACCGCAACGACATTGACTTCCAGCGTGGGCGGTTCCGCGTGCGTGGGGATGTCGTCGAGATTTTCCCCGCCAGCAAGGACGACCACGCGATTCGGGTGGAATTCTTCGGCGATGAGATTGACCGGATTACCGAAGTGGACGCGCTGACCGGAGAAATCATCGGGACACGGGAACACGTCGCAATCTTCCCGGCGACGCACTTCATGACCAACGATGACGCGATGGACAAGGCGATTGCCAGCATCAGCGCCGAACTCAACCAGCAGCTGGCCAAGTTGCGCGGTGAGAACAAATTGCTGGAGGCCCAACGTCTGGAGCAGCGCACGAACTACGACATCGAGATGCTGCGGGAAATGGGCTTTACGAGTGGGATTGAAAACTACTCGCGGCACATGGATGGCCGCAAGCCGGGCGAACCACCATACACGTTGCTAGATTTCTTCCCCAAGGATTTCCTGATTATGGTCGATGAAAGCCACGTGACGATGCCGCAAGTGCGGGCAATGTACAACGGTGACCGGGCCCGGAAGCAAACCCTGATTGATTACGGGTTCCGCCTGCCAAGTGCGCTGGATAACCGGCCGCTCAAGATTGGCGAGTTCGAGGAGCGCGTGAACCAGATTCTGTACGTTTCCGCCACGCCGGGGCCGTACGAAGAAGAGCGCGTACCCAAAGAGGACGTGGCCGAACAGATTATTCGGCCGACCGGGCTGCTGGATCCGCAGATTGAAGTGCGGCCGATTATGGGCCAGATTGATGATCTGGTCTCCGAAATCAACAAGCGGGTTGAAAGGCACGAGCGGGTCTTCGTGACCACGCTGACCAAGAAGATGGCCGAGGACCTGACCGATTACATGAAGGACTTGGGCATCAAGGTGAAGTACCTGCACTCCGACATCAAGACCCTGGAGCGGACGCAAATCATCCGTGATTTGCGCCTGGGCAAGTTCGACGTGCTCATCGGGATCAACCTGCTACGTGAAGGGATTGACGTGCCTGAAGTTTCCTTGATTGCGATTCTGGACGCCGACAAGGAAGGATTCCTGCGCGCTGAACGGTCACTGATTCAGACCATTGGCCGCGCCAGCCGGAACGAGCACGGGCGGGTCATCATGTACGCGGACAAGATTACCGACTCCATGCGCGGTGCGATTGACGAGACCAAGCGGCGCCGGCAAATTCAGGAGCAGTTTAACGAAGACCACGGCATCACGCCGAAGACCATCGTCAAGCCGATTCGCGATAATATTTCCGCGGTCAAGAGCGATGGCAACGCTGATGATGACAAGTCCTTTGCTGAAGTTGACCTGGCCGATATGTCCAAGGAAGAAAAACAGGAGCTCATCAGCAACCTGCGCGAACAGATGCGGGCCGCGGCCAAGAAGCTGGACTTCGAGCAGGCGGCAAGTTTGCGGGACACGATTCTGGAATTGGAAAAGTAGTCCTGGTGTGAAGACAGAGAACCCGGCCGCGTTTGCTGCCGGGCGGTGAATGATGTAGAGGTAAATATGGCAGCAGATAAAATTGAAATTCACGGCGCACGCAGCCACAACTTAAAGAATATCGACGTAACGATTCCGCGCGACAAACTGGTCGTGGTGACCGGTTTGTCCGGCTCCGGGAAGAGTTCCTTGGCGTTTGACACCCTGTACGCTGAAGGCCAGCGGCGGTACGTGGAGAGTCTGTCCGCGTACGCACGGCAGTTCCTCGGGCAAATGGACAAACCGGATGTCGATTCGATTGACGGCCTGTCACCCGCGATTTCCATTGACCAGAAGACAACGTCGAAGAACCCGCGTAGTACCGTGGGGACGGTTACCGAAATCAACGACTACCTGCGGCTGCTCTGGGCGCGCGTGGGGACGCCAATTTGTCCAAATGACGGGACCAAGATTGAGAGCCAGTCGGTTGAACAGATGGTCAACCACGTGCTGGAGCTGCCAGAGCGTACCCGGATTCAAATTATGAGTCCGGTGGTGCGGCATCGCAAAGGGGGACACAAGAAGGTCTTCGCCAAGATTCAGCGTGAAGGGTACGTCCGTATGCGCGTGGATGGCGAAATCGTGGACGTGAACCCCGACTTTGAGGTGGACCGCAAGAAGTTCCACGATATCGACATCGTCATTGACCGGATTGTGGTCAAGCCAGATGTGCGGTCCCGGCTCTTTGACTCGTTCGAAGCGGCCCTGCGTTTGTCCGACGGGTACGCCGTGGTGGACGTCATCGGTGGCGAACCGCTCGTCTTTTCGGAACACTACGCCTGCCCCCTGTGCGGTTTCTCCGTGGGTGCGCTTGAACCCCGGCTCTTTAGTTTCAACGCGCCGTTTGGGGCCTGCCCCGAATGTGATGGGTTGGGCCAGAAGCTGAACGTCGACGTCGACCTGGTCGTGCCTGACGACAGTTTAACCCTTACCCAGGGCGCCATTGCCCCCTGGAATCCGATTAGTTCCCAGTACTATCCTGAATTGCTGCGGCAGGCCTGCGAACACTTCGGCATCCCCATGGACGTGCCGTTTACGGATTTGACCCAGCCCCAGAAGGACTTTGTGCTGCACGGCAGTAACGGCAAGACGTTCCACTTCCACTACGAGAATGACTTCGGTGGGGTGCGCGATGTCGACGTTGAATTCGAAGGGGTCATGGCCAACATCGACCGGCGTTACCACGAAACCAGCAGTGATTTCACCCGCAACCAGATGCGCCTGTACATGACCGCGCTGAAGTGTCCCGCATGTGGCGGGAAGCGCCTGAACCGGGCGGCTTTGGCGGTGAAAGTTGGTGGTCTGGATATTGCCGAAGCCAGCGACCTCGCCATCAAGGACGAACTGCCATTCTTCCAGCGGATTGAACTGGGCGAACAGAACCGCGTTGTGGCGCAGCCGATTGTCAAGGAAGTGGTTGACCGCTTGACGTTCCTGATCAACGTGGGGCTGGACTACCTGACGCTTTCCCGCAGTGCCGGCACCCTGTCCGGTGGGGAAGCTCAGCGGATTCGCCTCGCCACGCAGATTGGCTCGAACCTGTCTGGGGTGTTGTACGTCCTGGACGAACCGTCTATCGGACTGCACCAACGCGATAATGCCCGTTTGATTGACTCACTGAAGAAGATGCGCGACTTGGGCAACACGCTCGTAGTCGTTGAACACGACGAGGACACGATGCTCGCCGCGGACTACCTGATTGACATTGGTCCCGGCGCCGGCGCGAACGGGGGCCACGTGATGGCTGCCGGTACGCCGAAGCAGGTGATGAAGAGTCGCAAGTCACTGACCGGGCAGTATTTGTCCGGGAAGAAATTCATCAAGGTGCCGCACGTGCGGCGGCCGGGGAACGGCGGGGTCATTACGGTTACCGGGGCTACGGAGCACAACCTGAAGAACATTACCGCGAAGTTCCCGCTGGGCAAGTTGGTGGCCGTTACCGGTGTGTCCGGCTCCGGGAAATCAACGCTGGTGAACTCCATCTTGAAGCGGGCCCTGAAGCAGAAGCTGAACCGGAATTCCAACAAACCGGGCGCCTACAAGAAGATTAGTGGCTACGAGAAGCTGGAGAAGGTCATCGACATCGACCAGTCGCCAATTGGCCGTACGCCGCGGAGTAACCCGGCAACGTACACCAGCGTCTTCGACGACATTCGCGGCCTGTTCGCGCAGACCACGGAGGCGAAGCTGCGCGGTTACAGCAAGGGCCGGTTTAGCTTCAACGTCAAGGGTGGCCGCTGTGAGAACTGTAAGGGCGACGGGATTATTAAGATTGAAATGAACTTCCTGCCTGACGTTTACGTGCCGTGTGAAGTTTGTCACGGGCGGCGCTATAACTCCGAAACTCTGGAAGTGACCTACAAGGGCAAGAACATTTCTGAAGTGCTCGATATGACCGTCAGTGAAGCCGTGAAGTTCTTCGCCCCAATTCCAAAGATTGCGCGCAAACTGCAAACTATCGTTGACGTTGGTCTCGGCTACGTCAGCATGGGGCAGTCCGCCACCACGCTGTCCGGTGGGGAAGCCCAGCGGATGAAGCTGGCCAGTGAACTGCAGAAGAAGAGCACCGGCAAGAACTTCTACATCCTGGACGAACCAACGACCGGTTTGCACACGGATGATATTAACCGCCTGCTGGATGTGTTGCAGCGGCTCGTCGACGAAGGAAACACCGTGCTGGTGATTGAACACAATCTGGACGTCATCAAGTGCGCCGACTGGGTCATTGACTTGGGCCCTGAAGGCGGGGATGGCGGTGGCCAGATCATTGCGACCGGCACGCCGGAACAAGTTGCCGCGGTGCAGGACAGCTACACGGGGCAATACCTGGGCGCAATTCTCAGACGCGACAAGGCGCGCGAGGTGTAGGATTACGCGCACACGCTTTCATGGTACAATCTATGTAGGAATTAAGTTGGTGCGTGCGCCAACTGCGGAACTAGATAGATATTGGTGAAGAAAGCAGGGGTATTATGTTCAGTACACGTGATCGGTGGGGTTTTGACTGGCGTGAATTAATCACTGGGGTGTTGTTTGTCATCGCGGGGATATTCATGTTCATGCACCCGCAAGTTGGCTTGGTAACGATGGCACTGCTCTTTGCGGTGGTGGCCATTATCCGCGGGATTACGGTGCTCGCTGCCTTTAGCAAGATGCGGCAGTACTTGCCCCGGCTATCGTGGATCTATGCATTGTCTGGGGTCCTGGACCTGATTCTGGGGGTCCTGTTCCTGTTTAACGTACCGGCTGGAATTGTGGGGATTACCATCCTCTTTGCGGTGTGGTTCCTCATCGATGCCATCGGGAACTTATTGACTTCTAGCCACCTGCGCCGGATGGGCACTGGCTGGTTCGTTCTGTCCCTTATCTTGGACATTGCGACGATTCTGGTTGCCATCTTGCTGATTATGCAGCCAGTGGTTGCGGCAATCTCCTTCGCCACCATCGTTGCCATCTACCTGATTCTGTTCGGGATTAACTCCATCATCATTTCCATTGCGCGTGGACGCTAAGCAGTTAGTGAAGTGCGCAAAAAGGGCCAGGAAATTTTTCCTGGCCCTTTTGCTGTCTATTCGGGAATGTAATCACTGAGGTGGGCGCGCTCCAGTGCCTCTTGAGTCAACTTAATCTGGGTGACGCCAACCTGCTTGAGCTTGATTAATTGCACGGCGTACTCGTCGTTGTGGTAATTGCGCAGGTAGTAAATGTGGCGAATGCCGGCTTGCAGCAGCATCTTGGTGCACTGCAGGCAGGGGAAATCGGTGACGTACACGCTGGCGCCGTCCATGGAGACACCGAACTTAGCGCACTGCAGCACCGCGTTCATTTCGGCGTGAATCGTGCGGACACAGTGGCCATCCCGCAGCAAGCAGCCCGAATCGATACAGTGCTCATCGCCGGAGACCGCGCCGTTGTAGCCGCCCGCAATGATGCGCTTGTCGCGGACAATCGCGGCGCCAACGGAGAGGCGGGCGCAGGTGCTGCGGGAAGCCAGCAGGATTGCCTGAATCATGAAGTATTCGTCCCAATCTAATCGTTTATCTGCCATATGTGGTCACTCCCGGAATGTTTTGCTTTATTATACACCAGATATAGTGGTTACTGGTGGAATGAACGTCAAGTTAGCTTGCACGTGGCAGATTTGGGGTGCGTTGCGGGTTAATCAGGGGGGCCACTATTAAAGACACGCCCGGAATGTTACAATGTAAATAGGATTGATTGCATCACTAACTGGAGGCCACGGAATGACAGAAGCAGATAACAAGATTGAATTAGTGATTATTTCCGGAATGTCCGGAGCGGGGAAGACCGTTGCCATGCAGGCCTTTGAGGACTTGGGCTATTTTTGTATCGATAACATGCCGCCAGCACTGATTCCGAAGTTCTGGGAGCTGCTGGAGAATTCAGGCAAGATCAAGAAGGTCGCGCTGGTTGTGGACATGCGCAGTCGGGCCTTTTACGACCAAATTGTTGATGTGCTGCACGAAATGGAGAACACTGAATCGGTTCACGCCCGGATTATTTTCCTTGACGCCACGGATACCGAACTGGTTTCGCGCTATAAGGAAACACGGCGGTCCCACCCGCTCGCCATGGAAGGGCGGCTCATGGATGGCATCAACAAGGAACGCGAACTGCTCAAGCCATTGCGCAACCACGCGGCGGTAATCATCGACACGAGCAACCTCAGCCCGCGTGAGTTGCGGGAAGAGCTGTTTGCCAGCTTCAAGAACGAGAAGAAGCCGGTATTCCACATCGAAGTGATGAGTTTCGGGTTCAAATACGGTTTGCCAATCGACGCGGATATCGTGATGGACGTGCGCTTCTTGCCGAACCCATACTACATTCCGGAACTGAAGGAGAAGAACGGCGAGGACAAGGCCGTCTACGATTACGTGATGGGCAACCCCATGGCCGAGAACTTCTACCAGCAATACAGCAAGATGCTGCACGACATCATGCCGGCGTACATCAAGGAAGGCAAAACGAGCCTGACGATTGCGATTGGTTGTACTGGGGGCCAGCACCGGAGCGTGGCCTTCGCGCGGCGCATCGGCAACAGCTTTAAGAACGAATATCCTGTGGACGTGACGCACCGTGATGCCCACAAGCGAAAGGAAACGGTGAACCGCTCATGACCGCAGACCACAAAATAATTCGGGTTATTCGGGGACGCCGGCCCAAAGTCGTTGTGATTGGCGGGGGGACGGGCCTGCCCGTCATCGTCAAAGCCCTGCACAACCAAAACGCCGACGTCACCGCCGTCGTGACTGTTGCCGACGACGGGGGCTCCAGTGGCGCCCTGCGCAACTACATTAACGTTGTGCCGCCTGGTGATATTCGGAACGTCATGGTGGCGCTGTCCGACATGCCCGCATTGCAGCGAGAAGTGTTTCAGTACCGTTTTGCCAGCACCGACTCGTTCTTTGCTGGCCACGCCATTGGCAATCTGATCATCGCGGCGCTGTCCGAGATGCAAGGCGGGATTTTCAGCGCCATCCAGCAGCTCAGCGCGATGATGCAGGTCGACGGGCACGTATACCCTGCCTGCAACACGCCGCTAACCCTGAATGCCGAATTCAGTGATGGTTCGACGCTGGCGGGGGAAGCTGAAATCACTGCCGCAGGGAAGATGATTAAGCGCGTCTGGGTGACCCGCAGTGATAATGGGGGACAGCCGGCCGCCGAGCAGGAAGTGATTGACGCAATCATGGACGCCGACGTGGTGGTTATGGGCCCCGGGAGTTTATTCACCAGCATTTTGCCCAACCTGATGATTAAGAACGTGGGCGATGCCGTGCTCAAAACCAAGGCGGAAGTCATCTACATCGTCAACATCATGACGCAAAAGGGCGAAACGGATAACTTCACCGATGCCGACCACGTGCGCGTGTTGCACAACCACCTGCACCAGGACTTCGTGGACACCGTGCTCGTCAACATCGAGCACGTACCTGTTGGGTATCTGGATACGCAGAAGTATACCGAAATCTCCACCAGGCCCGTCCGCAGTGACTACGCCGGGTTGCGCAAGATGGGGTGCCGGGTGATTTCCTCCGACTTCCTCGAATTACGCGGCGGTGGGGTTTTCCACGACGGGAACAAGGTCGCGGACGAAATCATGAATTTAGCCTTCCAAGCCAACTTAAAGAATAAGAGGTGACACAATGGCGAGTTTTGCCAGTCAGGTCAAAAAAGAACTGACCCAACTAGAGGTCCATCCGGAACACGCGAAGGCGGAACTATCCGCGCTGATTCGCATGAACGGGACATTAACCATCGTGAACCACCAGCTGGGCCTAGACGTCCAGACGGAAAATCCGGCAATTGCGCGGCGCCTGTACGCACTGATTCGGCAGTTGTACAAGCAGGAAGCCAACCTCATTGTGCGCCGGAAAATGAAACTGAAGAAGAACAACCAGTACGTGGTGCGTCTCAGCCACGACGTGAAGCCGATGCTCCAGGACCTCTCGATTCTTGATCCGCTGGGCCTGAGCATTAACACCGCGGTGGCCGATAGCGTGCTGAACGAACCGCAGCGGATGCGGTCGTACCTGCGCGGTGCGTTTTTGGCGGGCGGGTCGGTGAATAATCCCGAAACCAGTCGCTACCACCTAGAAATCTACTCCCTTTATGCTGACCACAATGAAGGCATTATGCAGATGATGAACCACTTCGACCTGAACGCCCGCACCGTGGCGCGCCGCAGTGGCAACATTGTTTACTTGAAGGAAGCCGAAAAAATTGCGGATTTCCTGAACGTCATCGGCGCGACGAACGCCATGCTGAAGTTCGAAGATGTGCGGATTATGCGCGACATGCGCAATTCGGTCAACCGGCTCGTGAACTGCGAGACGGCGAACATGTCGAAGACGGTCAACGCCGCCCAGAAGCAGATTGACAACATCAAGTTCATCCAGGCCCACGGCGGTTTGGATCAGCTGCCGGTTCGCCTCGCCGAGATGGCGCAAGTGCGCGTTGACCACCCAGAAGTATCGTTGACGGAGCTGGGGACGCTGGTTCCTGGTGGCCCGATTTCCAAATCTGGGGTTAACCACCGGCTCCGCAAGCTGAACGAGCTAGCGGAGTCCATGCGCGCGAACTTAGCTTAAGGTAGTCAAAAAAGCCCGTGCCCACTAATTGAAGTGGACACGGGCTTTATTTTGCAGAATTTACTTCTTGTTGCCGGTCAGAATATCGTCAATGAGGCCATATTCCTTAGCTTCGTCAGCGGAAAGGTAGTGGTCACGTTCTGTGTCCGCCTTAACCTTCTCGATTGGCTGACCAGATGCATCAGCGAGCATCTTGGTGAGCTTCTCCCGCGCCTTCAGAATCTGCTGGGCAGCGATTTCGATTTCGGTTTGCTGGCCCTGAGCGCCGCCAAGTGGCTGGTGGATGAGGACTTCTGAGTTAGGCAGGGCAAAACGCTTGCCCTTGGTCCCGCATGCGAGCAGCACACTGGCCATGGAAGCAGCCATGCCGACCGCAATCGTCTGGACGTCGGACTTGATGAGGTTCATCGTGTCGAGGATTGCGAGCCCGGAAGTAATCACACCACCTGGGGAGTTAATGTACAGGTAAATGTCTTTGTCTGAGTCTTGCGCGTCCAGGAAGAGGAGCTGCGCAATAATTGTGTTGGCCATCTGGTCGTTGATCTCGCCGGACAGCATGATGATGCGGTCCTTGAGCAGGCGGGAGTAGATATCGTAGGCGCGTTCGCCGCGGCTAGTCTGTTCAATAACTGTAGGTACTAACATGGGATACCTCCTAAATAATAGAGAATTAGCGGGTACGTTTGGCACTCGTTTTATTACAGTGCTAACATTACACCAAACGTCAAACTAGGTCAAATGATTTGCAATGTTTTTTGCGTACAAATCAGCGCTTTGCCTGAGTATAAGCCATCTGGATTCAGGCTGACAACTAATGCGGGACACAAAGGCTGAGGTGTCGGCGGGGAAAACAAAAAACGCCACTGCCGAATGACAGTGACGCTAGACGATGCGCAGCCCGGGAGTCGAACCCGGATTTCGAGAACCGGAATCTCACGTGCGATCCATTACACTAACCGCGCAAAGTACTTAACTATAATATCTGGTATGTGGCAAAATTGCAAGTGTTTTACGCAAAGCTACGGGTGGTTTTAGTGCGGCCAGGGGGCATATATAGAATAGACTGAGCGTTGACAGTGTGCGTAAATCGTGCAGCCGGCCCGTTTTGTCCGGTATTGCGGCGAAACCGGCGCAACTTTTGGCTTGCCGGACATGAATTTTAGTTATAGAACGTTTTCATAATGACGGTTAGGGGCTTTCATTAAATAGTAATTAGATACAATCCGAATGTATGACCGAACGGATTGCCCAATCAAGGGGTTATATGTGCGTAAAATGCGAACGAAAAAACAAGTTGTTGCAAAAATGCTTCCATAATCCGAATTTTCTGCCTGAAAATTGTGACGTTTTGCCTCCACGCCTTGCATTCGCTTCCCGGGGGTTGTTATAATAAGAACCGTTGGTAAGGAGGACGGCTTGCACCGGTAATCCAAAATTTTTTTACAGTTGATGGGTCGCTTTAAGGACCTGTTGGCCGCCAAACGTCCCACAAAGAAGGAAGAGTTATGCAATCTGATTTTGCCTGGATTGAGGCCATCGCGCCAGACATGCTGGCCGTGGCCACAAAACGCTATCAGATTCTTCAATATGTGGGGTGGATGGAGCCGGTTGGGCGCCGCGCACTTGCTGACCAGATGCACACAACTGAACGCATGTTACGCACCGAAGTTGATTTTATGCGACGCCAAGGACTCCTAGAGAGTTCCCGCAGCGGCATGGTTTTAACCGCTAAGGGCCGTGATGTGTTTGCCAGCATGGATGACTTCATGAATCAGGTGCTCGGAATTCGTTCCGACGAGAAGGCACTGGCGAAACGCTTGGGGATTGAACATTGCCTCATCGTTTCGGGGGATGCTGATCAAAGCAGCCGGGTTCTGGATGACATGGGCAAGAATCTTGCCAGAATGATGCAATTATTGCTGCCAACCGGGCGGCAAACAATCGCGGTCATGGGTGGGACGACATTGGCCCGGGCAGCACGGCAGTTCAGTTTCCAGCTCTCGACCGGGCGCGATTTGGTGTTTGTGCCAGCTCGCGGTGGGGTCGGCGAGACAGTTGACATTCAGGCAAACTCCGTGGCTGCGGCAATGGCGCAGTCAACGGGGGGCACTTACAAGGTGCTTTACATTCCCGAAAATGTCAGCGAAGAAACCTACCAACCACTATTAAAGGAACCAAGTGTTAAGGAAGTATTGGAACTGATTGACAATAGTTCCGTAGTGATTCATAGTGTAGGAGAAGCATTGGTAATGGCCCGGCGGCGGAACATGCCGACCGACATCCAGAAAATGCTTCGTGAGCACCATGCGGTCGCAGAAACATTCGGCACGTTTTTCGATGCCGATGGCCAGGTGGTGTACAAGATTCCGAAAATCGGTTTGAGGATTAGGGATCTTGATAATATTCCGTTCGTCTTTGCAATTGCCGGCGGCCGTAGTAAGGCCAAAGCAATTGAGGCGTACATGCAACACGCACCCAAGCAGACGTGGTTAATCACCGATGCGGGTGCGGCAAACTCGATTTTAACCGGGGGAACCCGTTAAAATAAAACTTCTCATTTCCTAAAGGAGGAAATTTTAACATGACTGTTAAGATTGGTATCAACGGTTTCGGCCGTATTGGCCGTTTGGCTTTCCGTCGTATCCACGAACTTGGTGCAAAGTCCAGTGACATCGAAGTTGTCGCTATCAACGACTTGACCACCCCAGCAATGCTGGCACACCTTCTCAAGTACGACTCAACCCACGGTACTTTTGATGGCGAAATCAGCGCAACCGACAACTCCATCATTGTTGATGGTAAGGAATACCCTGTTTACGCTGAAGCAGACGCAAACAACATTCCTTGGGTTAAGAACGACGGTGTTGACTACGTTCTCGAATGCACCGGCTTCTACACCTCTGAAGAGAAGGCACAGGCTCACATCAACGCTGGTGCTAAGCGTGTTCTGATCTCTGCCCCAGCCGGCAAGATCAAGACCATCGTTTACAACGTTAACCACGAAAGCCTTACCTCCGACGACCGTATCGTCTCCGCTGGTTCTTGCACGACCAACTGTCTTGCACCAATGGCATACTTCCTGAACAAGGCCTTCGGTATCGAAGTTGGTACCATGACCACGGTTCACGCTTACACTGGTACCCAGAAGCTTCTGGATGCACCTGTTCGCGGTGGTAACAAGCGTGCTGCACGTTCTGCTGCTTACAACACCATTCCTCACACGACTGGTGCTGCTAAGGCTATCGGTCTGGTTATCCCAGAACTCCTTGGCAAGCTTCAGGGCCACGCACAGCGTGTTGCTGTTCCTGATGGTTCCCTTACAGAACTCGTTTCCATCCTCAGCAAGAAGGTTACTGCTGACGAAGTTAACGAAACTCTTCGCAAGGCTACTGAAGGCAACGAATCCTTCGGTTACAACGCTGACGAAGTCGTTTCTGGCGACATCGTAGGTACAACTTACGGTTCAATCTTCGACCCTACTCAGACCGAAGTTACAACCGCAGGCGACTACCAGCTTGTTAAGACCGTTGCTTGGTACGACAACGAATACGGCTTCACTTGCCAGATGGTTCGTACCCTGCTTGCATTCGCAAAGCTTGCTGACTAATTTATTAGTCGCTATCTAGCGAATAATAGTTACACCGCACTGCCGAAAAGGGGAGGGAGGTTACTCCCTACCCCTTTTTGTATGTTTTCAGACATGCTGCCCACCACGTGCGGGCAACGCGTCCAATCTTTTACACACGCATTTACGCGTGCAAAATTAGGAGGAAATATTCGTGGCAAAACTTATCGTTTCTGACCTCGATGTTAAGGGCAAAAAGGTCCTTATCCGTGTCGACTTCAATGTTCCTATCAAGGATGGCGTTATTGGTAACGACAACCGTGTTGTAGCTGCTCTGCCTACCATCAAGTACGTAATCGAACACGGTGGTAAGGCAATCCTGCTTTCTCACCTTGGCCGTATTAAGACTGAAGAAGACAAGGCTAAGCTGAGTCTTCGTCCAGTTGCAGAACACCTTTCCGAACTTCTCGGCAAGCCTGTTACCTTCGTTCCTGCTACTCGCGGTAAGGAACTCGAAGATGCTATCGGCAACATGAACGATGGTGACGTCCTCGTTATGGAAAACACTCGTTTCGAAGACCTCGACGGCAAGAAGGAATCCGGCAACAACCCAGAACTGGGCAAGTACTGGGCAAGCCTTGGCGACCTGTTCGTCAACGATGCTTTCGGTACCGCACACCGTTCCCACGCTTCCAACGTCGGTATTGCTTCCAACATGAAGCAGACCGCTGCTGGTTTCTTGATGGAAAAGGAAATCAAGTTCTTGGGTGACGCCGTTGAAAACCCACAGCACCCATTCGTAGCTATCTTGGGTGGTGCTAAGGTTTCTGACAAGATCGGTGTGATCAAGAACCTCATTCCTAAGGCTGACAAGATCATCGTCGGTGGTGGTATGACCTACACGTTCTACGAAGCTAAGGGTCTTTCCATTGGTAACTCCCTTGTTGAAGCAGACAAGGTTGACCTTGCTAAGGAAATCATCGCTGAAGCAGGCGACAAGCTCGTTCTGCCTATCGACAACGTTGTAGCAACCGAATTCAACAACGACGCTCCACACAAGACCGTCGAAGGTGACATTCCTGATGGCTACATGGCTCTTGATATCGGTGAAAAGTCCGTTGAACTCTTCAAGGAAACTCTGAAGGGTGCAAAGACTGTTGTTTGGAACGGCCCAATGGGTGTGTTCGAAATGAGCAACTTTGCTAAGGGTACTCTCGAAGTTGGTACCGCACTTGGTGACCTCAAGGATGCTACCACAATCATCGGTGGTGGGGACTCCACTGCTGCAGCCGTAGAACTTGGCCTTGCAGACAAGATTACCCACATCTCCACTGGTGGTGGTGCAAGTCTTGAATACCTTGAAGGTAAGGAATTGCCTGGTATCGCTGCTATTACCAACAAGTAATAACGCGTAACAAGTGATTACTGCTCGAACTAACAATTGATCTGGCAGTTTGCCGGATGCTAAGCACGGAAGGACGCTTGTGTGCTTAGCTGTTAGTTCGAAGCGTAATTGCGCCGCGGCTAATCCCGCAACCATAATTCCCGCCTAGACGGGATAATTTCGAAAGGAAGAAAGCATATTATGCGTACCCCAATTATTGCCGGTAACTGGAAGCTCAACAAGAACCCCCAGGAAACTCAGGCTTTCGTAGATGCAATCAAGGGCAAGCTGCCTAAGAGCACCGACGTTGAAACTGTTATTGCTGCACCAGCTATTGACCTGAACGCTTTGACCTGGTTCGCCAAGGACGAAGAACTCAAGGTTGCTGCTGAAAACTGCTACTTCGAAGACGAAGGTGCCTTCACTGGTGAAACCAGTCCTAAGGCCCTCTCCGAAATGGGCGTTGACTACGTTGTTATTGGTCACTCCGAACGTCGTGAATACTTCCACGAAACGAACGAAGACATCAACAAGAAGGCTAAGGCCATCTTCCGTAACAACATGCTGCCAATCATCTGCTGTGGTGAAACGCTTGAACAGCGCGAAGCCGGCGACGCAGAAAGCTGGGTAGCTGGTCAGATTAAGGCTGCTCTTGACGGCCTTACTGCTGAACAGGTTTCCAAGTCTGTTCTGGCTTACGAACCAATCTGGGCTATCGGTACCGGCAAGACCGCTACTGCTGACCAGGCACAGGAAATGTGCGCACACATCCGTAAGACGGTTGCTTCCCTGTACAACGAAGAAACCGCTGCGAACGTTCGCATTCAGTACGGTGGTTCCGTCAAGCCTGCTAACGTTAAGGAACTCATGAGCAAGGAAGACATCGATGGCGGTCTCGTCGGCGGTGCATCCCTTGTTCCAGAAAGCTTCCTTGCACTGGCAAACTACAAGAACTAATTATCTAACTGATTTAGGCAGCAAGCTGCTGCTGAATTTCGTTTAATTTAGTCCTAAAAAACCGGATAAAGCGGTATCACCGCAACATAACAATATGCTTAAGCGCGCTTATTTGTTAAAATATGTTGTGGGGTAGAACGCTTTGTCCACCCAACAAAGCCGTAAAGGCAAAATAAAGGAGAAAATCACACAATGTCTATCATTACTGATGTCTTTGCTCGTGAAGTCCTCGACTCTCGTGGCAACCCAACTGTTGAAGTTGAAATGTACACCGAAGATGGCGGTTTCGGCCGCGCACTTGTTCCTTCAGGTGCTTCTACCGGTGAACACGAAGCCGTAGAACTCCGTGACGGCGACAAGAGCCGTTTCGGTGGCAAGGGTGTGCTCAAGGCCGTTGCTAACGTTAACGAAAAGATTTCCAAGGCTGTTATCGGTCTTGACGTTACCGACCAGCGCCTCATCGACGCAACCATGATTGAACTCGACGGTACCCCTAACAAGGGCAAGCTTGGTGCTAACGCTATTCTTGGTGTTTCCCTGGCTGCTGCACGTGCCGCTGCTGACGAACTTGGCCTGCCACTTTACGAATACCTTGGCGGCCCTAATGGTCACGTTCTTCCTACACCTATGATGAACGTTATCAACGGTGGTGCTCACTCCACCAACACGATTGACTTCCAGGAATTCATGATTATGCCTATCGGGGCTAAGAGTGTCCACGAAGCAATCCGGATGGGTTCCGAAACCTTCCACGCACTTCAGGCTCTCCTGAAGGAAAAGGGCGACATCACCTCTGTTGGTGATGAAGGTGGTTTCGCACCTAACCTTAAGGACAACGAAGAAGCATTCGAAATCCTTGTTGAAGCTATCAAGAAGGCCGGCTACAAGCCTGGTGAAGACGTTGCTCTTGCCTTTGACGTTGCTTCTTCCGAACTTTGGGACACCGAGAAGAATGGTTACGTTCTTCGTTGGAGCAACCCAGACAAGGTTTACAACACGGACGAATTCATCGACCTGATTGCAAGCTTCGTTGACAAGTACCCAATCGTTTCCATCGAAGACCCTATCGACGAAAACAACTGGGAAGACTGGCAGAAGATCACCGCTAAGCTCGGTGACAAGGTTCAGCTCGTTGGTGATGACCTGTTCGTAACGAACACCGACTACCTGCAGAAGGGTATCGACATGGGCGTTTCTAACTCCATCCTGATCAAGCTTAACCAGATCGGTACACTTACCGAAACCTTCGAAGCTATCGAAATGGCTAAGGAAGCTGGCTTCACCGCCGTTGTTTCCCACCGTTCCGGTGAAACTGAAGACACCACGATTGCTGACCTCGTTGTTGCTACAAACGCGGGCCAGATCAAGACTGGTTCCATGAGCCGTACTGACCGTATCGCTAAGTACAACCAGCTCATGCGGATTGAAGACCAGCTTGGTACTGCTGCACAGTACAAGGGTCGCAAGTCCTTCTACAACATCAAGAAATTCAATTTCTAATTTAGCTGCATAGCTAAGTCAAAACGGCGCCCCACAGGCATTCTGTGGAGCGCCGTTTTTGTGTTTAGCGACATTATTTTGCGCGTAATCCGATGTAGAAGTTGAACTTCTACAACATCAAGAAGCTTAAAATCGCTGTGGCTATCCAATTGTGATTAAAAAAACCTCGAACCGTGGTCACGGTCCGAGGTCAAAAGCCACATTTACTTGTACATGTATTCACGTGTCATTGGCAATGTCTTGCCGGAAGCACCCTTGTTGAGCAGGTACTGAATGACGTCAATGTTGCCGGATTCGAATGAAGCGGCACATGCCTGCAGGTACAAGTCCCACATGCGGGTGAACTCTTCGCCCATCATGTCCTGCACCTGGTCCCGGACGGCGTTGAAGTTGTCGTCCCACATCTCGGTGGTGCGCTGGTAGTGGCGGCGCAGGGGTTCGAGGTCGTTCACCTGGAGGCCAGCGTCAATGATGTGGCCGAGGTTCTCGGTCAAACCAGGGACGTAACCACCGGGGAAGATGTACTTGGTGAGCCAGGCGTTCGTGGCGCCACCTTGCTGCCGCGTAATCCCGTGAATCAGGGCCGTCCCGTCATTCTTCATGAAGCGGGCAACATCCTTGAAGTACAGGCCGAGGTTCTCTTCACCAACGTGTTCGAACATGCCAACTGAGGTCACGTAATCGAAAGGTTCGTGCTTCAGTTCGCGGTAGTCACACAGGAAGATTTCTGCTTGGTCTTCCAGGTGTTCTTCCTTGATCTTGTTCTGGACGAAATCGAATTGTTCCTGGGACAAGGTGATGCCGGCAACGTGCAAGTTGTATTCCTTGGCTGCCGTCAGCATGAGTGTGCCCCAACCGCAACCGATGTCGAGCAGGGTGCGTCCTGGCTGGGGGTCCAGCTTCCGCAAAATGTGGTGTACCTTGTGCATCTGCGCCTTGGCCAGGGTGTCGTCATCGTGCTCAAAGTAGGCACAGGAATACGTCATCGTTGGGTCGAGCCAGAGGCGGTAGAAGTCATTGCCGACGTCGTAGTGCTTCTGGATATCCTTCTTGCTGGCGCGCTCACTGTGGGATTGCTTGGGGATAATCCGCATGAGCTTGCTATTGCGCATGAATGAATCTGCGCTTTCGTAGGCGGCCGTGAGTAACTTCTGCAATGGCCGGCCAGCACCCTCAACTTCAATGTCGCCTTGTTGGTAAGCTTCACCGAGTGCGAGGGACGCGTTCTTGGTTAATTCTTTAACCGGAATTGCCTTCTTGAAAGTGATGGTGGCGTCAACTTTGCCGTCGCCATAGGTTTCAGTCGTACCGTCCCAATAGTTCACGGTTACGGTGATGTCCTTGAAGGAACTAGCGAACATCTTTGCGTACAGTGTTTTCTCGAGCATAATGAACCTCCATCGTTAGTATCATATCCAGTCTACAACTGAAATTATTTTCATGTAAGCACTACTTGCGTAAATGCCGTCAATATCGACCAATTGTCCTATGTTGGCCGACAAATCAGGGTTTGTGTTGCAAAAACTGAGACCAATTTTCTGAATATTTGACAAA
This sequence comes from Lacticaseibacillus sharpeae JCM 1186 = DSM 20505, assembly GCF_001436225.1. Classification (GTDB taxonomy): domain Bacteria; phylum Bacillota; class Bacilli; order Lactobacillales; family Lactobacillaceae; genus Lacticaseibacillus; species Lacticaseibacillus sharpeae. The sequence goes on from NZ_AYYO01000003.1 coordinate 39,745, forward strand.
AACGGGTGCCGGCCGCAGCAGTTACGCTTTGGCCGGCACCCGTTAGCAGCAGGAGCCTAGATGGAGCAGCTTTCGCACGCATTGGCGCCGATTTCGTCTTCGGAATCAGTGAACGTGCGGATGTAGTAAATCGATTTGACGCCCTTGTGGTGGGCATAGTTGCGCAGGATGTTCAAATCCCGGGTCGTCATCTTGTTGGTCCGCCCCGCCTTCCACGGATAGAGGCCTTCGGGGATGGTACTGCGCATGAACAGGGTCATGGCCATGCCCTGGTCGATGTGTTCTTGCGCGGCCGCGTAGACGTCGATCACCTTGCGCATGTCGGTATCATAGGCACTCTGGTAGTAGGGCAGAGTGTCATTGGCCAGGCCGCTAGCAGGGTAGTAAATCGTGCCAATCTTCTTTTCTTGGCGGTCCTCGATGCGGTTAACAATCGGGTGCAGGGAAGAGCTGGTGTCGTTAATGTAGCTGATCGACCCGTTTGGTGCTACAGCCAGGCGGTTCTGGTGGTAGAGACCGTCGCGCATGACGTCGGCGCGTAGTTGCGCCCAGTCGGCCTGGGTTGGCACCTTAATCCCAGCAAACTGCTGCTTAACGGTTGCGGACTTTGGCCCCCAGTCCTTGGTTGTGTACTTATCGAAGTACGAGCCATCTGCGTACTTGCTGCTGGCGAAATTGTGGAAAGATTCGCCGCGTTCTTTTGCAATCCGGTTGGAGGCCTTCAGGGTGTAGTAGTTGAGGCACATGAAGTACACGCTGGTGAAGTCCAGGGATTCGGGACTGCCGTAGTGCATGTGTTGCTTAGCAAAGTAGGTGTGCAGTCCCATGCCGCCGAGGCCAATTGAGTGGGCCAAGTTGTTACCGTGCTGGACGGATGGGACCACGTCGATATCGGAATGGTCGGTAACGTAGGTGAGGGCACGCACCATGGCGTCCACGCTCTTGCCGAAGTCGGGGCTGTGCATCAGGTTCGGGATGTTGGTTGAGCCTAAGTTACACGACACATCGGTCCCCAAAACATCGTATTCCTGCCGGTTATTCAGCTTGCTTGGTGTCTGCACCTGCAGGATTTCAGAGCAGAGGTTGCTCATGATGATTTTGCCAGCGATGGGGTTAGCATTATTGACGGTGTCGATGTTCAGGATGTACGGGTAGCCCGATTCCTGCTGCAGCTTGCTGATTTCGTTTTCCAGGTCGCGGGCGCGAATCTTGGTTTTACGAATGTCGGGGTCGGCCACCAGGTTGTCGTATTCCTTGGTGATGTCGATGTAGGAAAATGGTTTGCCATATTTACGCTCCACACTGTAGGGCGAGAAGAGGTACATGTCGGCGTCTTCCCGGACGAGCTCGTAGTACTTGTCGGGGACAATCACGCCGAGGCTCAGTGTCTTCAAGCGGTATTTTTCATCCGCATTTTCCTTCTTGGCCCCCAGGAACGCGATGATGTCGGGGTGGAAGACGTTCAGGTACACCACGCCGGCCCCTTGACGCTGGCCGAGCTGGTTGGAGTAGGAGAACGAGTCTTCAAGGAGCTTCATGACGGGCAGCACGCCACTGGCCGCACCCTCGATGCCCTTGATGGGGGCGCCGCCTTCACGCAGGTTGGAGAGGGTCAGGCCGACGCCACCGCCAATGCGGGACAGTTCGAGGGCGGAGTTGATGGCCCGGCCGATGCTGTTCATGTCATCGGTGACTTGCAGCAGGAAACACGATACTAATTCACCGCGGCGGGCTCGGCCGGCGTTCAGGAAGGACGGCGTTGCGGGCTGGTAGCGCTGGTGAATCATTTCGTCGGCCAGCTGCATGGCCAGCTGCTCGTTGCCGTCAGCGAAGAATAGGGCGTTCGCGAAGACCCGGTCCTTGAAACTTTCAAGGTACTGCTCGCCGTCGTCAGTTTTCAGCGCGTACTGGGCGTGGAACTTGTAGGCCGCCATGAAGCTTTGGAAGTGGAAGTCCTGGGCCACCAGGTAGTCGTCCAGTTGCTGCTTGAACGCATCCGTGTACTTGGCCAAAAACGCCGCCTCGTAGTAATTGTGCGCCACTAGCCAGTCGAGCCGCTCCTTGAGGGAAGCAAACCGCAGCGTGTTGGGTTCGACGTTCTCCTTGAAGAATGCGGCCAGAGCTTCCTTGTCCTTGTTCAGCGGAATCTGGCCGTCCACGGGGATGTTGATTTCGTTGTTGAGCTTGTAATAAGTGACGCTTTCCGGATCGATGTCTTTAAGTCCCATGATTTCCTCCAGTTACAATAATTGGCGCTGACAGGTGATCAGCGCCAAGTTGCAGTCAATATTCGTCGCGGGTTGCGCTTAGTTCAGTTTTGCCAGAGCGTCGGGGCGGAAACCAGAGAAGGCGCTCATGCCGTCAGCTTCGACCACCGGGACAGCCTTGAAGCCCTGCTGCTTGAGGTAGTCGACGCATTCGGGTTCGTTATTGATGTTGTGTTCCGTGAAGGGGATGTTGTGCGTCTGCAAGTAGTTGCGCGTCATCCGGCACTGGGGGCAACCATTCTTTGTGAAAAGAGTAATGTTCTTCATATCTAATATCCTCGCTAACTTGGGGCTACCCACTACTGGTTGTGGGTGCCACTTACTTAATGTCAACATTATACTTGATATTGATAATCGGTTCAACATGGGCACAATATCTTGTGGGTGATGAAAAACGCATGTAAACCGCGTCGCCGCGCGCTTTAACACAAGCTACCTACTTTTTGCCGGCCAAAAATTAAATTTTGCCGCATAAATGTAACTTGAGCATCGTTTGCCCCCGTGCTAAAGTTTGGCTATACGTAACTAAAGCGGCCGACTGCGCGTACCAAACGGGCGTTATTCATTCCTGTCGCAAGCGAGTAAACGGAGGGCAACCATGACGGACAAATTAAGTGATATTGGGAATTACAAGACCATTAACTGGGATCGCGTTGATGACGCGATTGATAAGGCAACCTGGGAGAAGCTGACTGAACAGTTCTGGCTGGATACCCGGATTCCGGTCTCCAACGACACGAACGACTGGCGTGAACTCGATGATACGCACCAATGGGTGGTTGGCCACGTGTTCGGGGGGCTCACCCTGCTCGATACGGTGCAATCACAAGACGGGATGCGTTCGCTGCAGTTGGGCGCCGTGACCCCACACGAAAAGGCGGTGCTGAACAACATTCAGTTCATGGAATCCGTGCACGCGAAGTCATACTCCACCATCTTCTCCACTCTGAACACGCAAACGGAAATCGACGAAATCTTCCACTGGTCAGACTCCGAAGAATACCTGCAGAATAAGGCCCGCTGGATTGTTGACTTATACCGCAACGACCCGGATCCGCTGCACAAGAAGGTGGCCAACGTCTTTCTCGAAACTTGCTTGTTCTATTCCGGGTTCTACACCCCGCTGTATTACCTGGGCAACAACAAGCTGGTGAACGTCGCTGAGATCATCAAGCTCATCCTACGTGACGAATCTGTGCACGGCACGTACATTGGCTACAAATACCAGGTGGGTTACAACCAGCTCAGCCAGGCCGAGCAGCAGAAGCAGGATGACTGGGCGTACGATTTGCTCTACAAACTGTACGCGAACGAAGAAAAATATGCGTCCCTGTGCTACGACCAAGTAGGGTGGACGAACGACGTGCTGACCTTCGTCCAGTACAACGCGAACAAGGCGCTGATGAACCTGGGCAAAGAGGGCTTGTTCCCGACCACGGCCAGTGACGTGAACCCAATCATCATGAACGGGATTAACACCACGACTTCGAACCACGACTTCTTCTCGCAGGTGGGGAATGGCTACCTGCTGGGCCAGGTTGAAGCGATGAGCGACGACGATTACACAATCGGGATTGACGACACGCTCCCAGATGAGGGGGACAAGTAAAATGGCACCATTACGCATTGTTTATATCAGTATCTCCGGCAACACTGAAGCCTTCGTTGAAAAGGTGGCGGAACTGGCGGCCAAAGAACACGCCAAAAATGCGGACAAGCCGCTGGTTGAGGCGTTTGAGTACAGTGAACAGTTTGACGAACGCATCTTCGACCAGCCGTACTTCGTGTTCGTGCCGACGTACCTCGATGGGGGCGACGGGATCCACACCGGCTACCACGAAATTCTGACCATTGATCTACGCGATGAACTGGATGCTGCGAACACCGCGAACATGCTGGGCATTGTGGGCAGTGGCAACCGCAACTTCAACGCCCAGTTCGGCCTCACCGCAAAGCACTATGCACGCCGGTTCAACACGCCACTCATTGGCCTGTACGAACTGCGCGGTAACGACGAAGAGGCTGCCTTAATCTACGGGCGGATGCAAAAGTACGCACATAATTACCAGCTGTCGGGTAAGAAACTCGCGTTGGCATAATATTAACTCAAGGCGGCACCCGAATTGGGGGCCGCTTTTTTGCGATGGGGCCAAAAATGCCAGGAGCTGACGGAATTTCCACCAGCTCCTGGCATTTAAAAGTGATTGAGCTATAACGTGCAGCTTACACAAATGCAAAAATGAAAACAAGTTCTATTGAATATCGGCCCGTATTGGTTGTGCAAATCGTTATTATATTAAGTGTAGGGAGGCCCCCCAACCTCCTAACAAACCAAACTTACACTCCCAATGTTCCCCATATTCATCCCGCATGACGCGTGGCTAGTACGCTGTGGTTGATTTTTCCACAGGGTAGTGCCAGGCGTTTTTTGCATGCTTAAGGTTATTTTTCTTGGGGACGCTCCACGTTATGCGTGCGCTGTGAGGTAGGCCATCAGCGTATCGATACAGGTGAATAGTGGCACCTTGTGGACAATGGCCAGTTCGCGCAGGGCGACGGCGTCTGCATCCTCGGTGGGGACGGTGCTCAGGATGAGACCAAGCTGCTTAGCCCGAATGGCGGTCAGCGGCTGTTCGCAGAGGGTTGCGTGGATGCCGGCCGCCGTGAGGTAGGTGATGGCATCCTGGTCGCCGGTGAGCTTAAAGCCAGCTTGCTGTAAGGCGCGGGCGGTTGCCACCATCTCGTTCAGTGTGTGCTTGTCCGCACTGATGTAGGCGATGAGCGGCGTGGTGGTTGCGGGCACCTTAGCGCCAGCAAATACGCGGGCGAGGGCATCAGCGTAGGTGGCACCACTGCCCATGACTTCACCGGTTGACTTCATTTCGGGTACTAGCAAGGGGTCAACGCCCGGCAGCTTCGTGAAGGAGAAGACGGGGGACTTGACGTGGATGCTGGTCGGTTCTGCCACCAGTCCCGTGGAGTAGCCGTATTCGCTCAGTTTATGCCCGAGCATTGCGGCGGTCGCAAGTTGGGTCATCGGGACGTTGGTCACCTTGGAGATGAACGGGACAGTCCGGGAAGCGCGCGGGTTAACCTCAATCACGTAGGCGGTGTCGTTATGGATGACGAACTGCACGTTCATGATTCCGACTGTGTGCAGCTCGTGCCCCAGCGCAATTGCCGCATTGATGATTTCGTGTTTCACCTTGGCTGACATTTGTTGGGGTGGGTAAACGGACATTGAGTCACCGGAGTGCACCCCGGCGCGTTCGATGTGCTCCATGATGCCGGGGATGACCACGGTTTCGCCATCCGCGATGATGTCGGTTTCGGCCTCGGAGCCGGTCAGGTAGGAGTCCACCAGCACTGGGTGGTTATGCGAAATCTTGACGGCGCGGTCGATGTAGTCTTGTAGCTCGAACGAATTGTGCACGATTTCCATGGCGCGCCCACCCAGCACGTAGGATGGGCGGATCAATACGGGGTAACCCAGTTCGTCTGCGGCTTGCAAGGCTTCTGCACTCGTCATCGCGGTTTTGCCTTGGGGCTGCGGCAGGCCCAGTTTTTTGATCACCTGGTTGAACTCTTCCCGGTCCTCTGCCCGGTTAAGGTCACTGAGCGTGGTGCCCAAGATCTTGACGCCCGCCGCGGCCAGGCTGGCGGCCAGGTTGATGGCGGTTTGGCCCCCGAACTGGACGACCACCCCAACTGGCTGTTCGAGGTTAATCACGTTCATCACGTCCTCGAAGGTCAGGGGTTCGAAGTACAACTTATCGGACACGGAAAAATCGGTGGAAACCGTCTCGGGGTTGGAATTGATGATGATGGCCTTGTAGCCGCACTTGCGGATGCTTTCGGCTGCATGCACCGTTGCGTAGTCGAACTCCACGCCCTGGCCGATGCGAATCGGTCCGGAACCGAGCACCAGCACGGAGGGGGTGGTCAGTGGGGTTGACTCGGTGTACTGGTCGTAGCTGCTGTAAAAATACGGGGTGCTGGAAGCAAACTCTGCGGCAACCGTATCGACCATTTTGTAGACTGGGTGCAGACCTTGCGCATCCCGTGCACTGGCGATTGCGGCTGCAGAGGTGTTGGTCAAATTGGCGATGGTTTGGTCCGCCAGTCCGTACTTCTTCGCGGTTGCCAGGAGTTCAGGGTTCAGCGGCGCACTTGCAGCCAATTCCTGCTCGATTTCGGTGATGTGCAGCAACTTATCGAGGAAGAACTCGTCGATTTTGGTCACCGCGTGGATGGTGTCGATGGTGACGCCACGCCGCAGCAGCTCGGTGATTGTGAAAATCCGGTCGTCCTTAGCCGGCATCAGGTCGGCGAGCAGCGCCGCGGTGTCCACGTCGGGGTAGCGCTTATCGGTCAGACCGGTGACACCAATTTCGAGCGACCGCACGGCTTTGTTCATGGCTTCTTCGAGGTTGCGGCCAATCGCCATGACTTCCCCGGTGGCCTTCATCTGGGTACCCAGCGTCCGGTCGGCGGTGGTGAACTTGTCAAATGGCCAGCGCGGAATCTTGCACACTACGTAATCCAGGGCTGGTTCTAGTTCGGCCATCGTTGCGCCGGTGACGGGGTTGACGATTTCGTCGAGGGTCAACCCGACCGCAATTTTGGCGGCCATCTTGGCAATCGGGTAGCCCGTTGCCTTGGAAGCCAAGGCACTGGACCGCGAGACTCGGGGGTTCACTTCGATGATGTAGTACTGGTCACTTTCGGGATCCAGTGCCATCTGGATATTGCAACCACCCTCGATTTTGAGGGCACGAATAATCCGCAGCGCGGCGTCACGCAGCATCTGTAGTTCGTGGTCGGCTAAGGTTTGCACCGGTGCCACCACGATTGAGTCGCCGGTGTGGATGCCGACAGGGTCGAAATTTTCCATCGAGGCCACAATCAGCGCGTTGTCGTGGTGATCACGCATGACTTCGAATTCGATTTCCTTAAACCCGGCGATGGACTGCTCGATTAACACCTGGGTAACGGGTGACAGGTCCAAGCCGTTCGTCGCAATCGCACTGAGTTCGGTGGCGCTCGCGGCAATCCCGCCGCCGGTGCCACCCATAGTGTAGGCGGGCCGGACGATTACGGGGTAACCAATCTGCGCAGAAAACGCCAGGGCTTCGTCGACGGTGGTTGCTACGGTGGAGGCGGGGATGGGTTCACCCAGCCGATCCATGAGTTCCTTGAAGAGTTCCCGGTCTTCGGCTTCCGCAATCGCGCTCATCTTCGTGCCGAGCAATTCAATGTGCAGCTCGTCCAGAATTCCGGATTCGGCCAGTTCACGGGCCATGTTCAGTCCGGTTTGGCCGCCAAGCGTAGGCAAGATGGCATCGGGCCGTTCGGTCTGCAAAATGGGCTTGAGTGCCGCCAGGGTGAGGGGTTCAATGTAAATTTTGTCGGCCATTTCCTGATCAGTCATGATGGTTGCGGGGTTGGAGTTGACCAGCACCACGTTATAGCCTTCTTCGCGCAGGGCAATGGCCGCTTGGGAGCCTGAGTAGTCGAACTCAGCGGCTTGCCCGATGATGATGGGGCCGGAGCCAATGATGAGGATTTTGTGAATATCAGAACGTTTAGGCATGGTGTATCTCCTTTTGGTGCTGCAGAATGTTGGCCTTGAAGTCAGCAAATAGGTCTGCGTAATCGTGCGGACCCGGCGCCGCGTCGGGGTGGAATTGGACGGAAAAGGCTGCGTGGTCCGCCAGTTTTAGGCCCTCAACGGTGTGGTCGTTAATTTCTTCGTGGGTAATGGTGAGTGCGGTGCTTTGCAGTGACTGGCGGTCAACGGCGTATCCGTGGTTCTGGGAGGTGAAGCCGATGGTGCCCGTTTTGAGGTTGCGGACGGCGTGGTTGAAACCGCGGTGCCCGAACTTCATCTTGAACGTGGTCGCGCCGTTTGCCAGGGCAAATAGCTGGTGGCCAAGGCAAATCGCCATCAGGGGCAACTGGTCCTGGAGCGTACGAATCACGGGCAGCACCTCCGGCAAGCTTTCTGGGTCGCCGGGGCCGTTGGAGAGCATCACGCCGTCAACATTGGCCGCGAGGATGGTTGCTGCCGGGGTGGTCGCGGGGAAAACCACGGTTTGCAGGCCAATCTGATTGAGGGCACACAAAATCGAGTCCTTGAGGCCAAAGTCAAGCACCGCAACGCGTGGTGCGTCAGCAGGCAGGGTGGCTGTCTGGGTCAGTGCCTGGTCGGTCACGTGCGCCACTTGGTCATTGATGCCCGTGCGCGCCTTGGCCGCCGCAATTACGGCGGGCGTCACCTCGTCAACAATGAGGGCCTGCATGACCCCAGCGTCACGAATCGTGCGGGTGAGTTCCCGGGTGTCCACGTCGGTGATACCGGGTAAATCCTGCTCTGTGGCCCAGTCCGCGAGGCTCATCGTGGCCCGCCAGTTCGATGGCCGCCGGGCGAGTTCGTGACAAATAATGGCGCTGGGCTTGGCCCCATTTGATTCATAGTCGGCGGGATTGACCCCGTAGTTCCCGATTAACGGGTACGTGAAGGTCAGGATTTGGCCGAAATATGACGCGTCGGTGATTGCTTCCTGATAGCCGGTCATGCCGGTGGTGAAGACGACTTCACCCGCCGTGGTTTTGGCGCTGCCAAAGCCGGTACCGGCAAATACCTGGCCATTTGCAAGAACTAAGTAGCGTTTCATGTGCTTCATTCCTTTGTTATGCGTTGCAAGATCAACTTATTCTTCAGTTAGGGCCCCGATAAACAGGTGGCCCAGGCTGGCAGCCATGATGGCTTTGATGGTGTGCATCCGGTTTGCGGCCTGCTGGAATTGCTTGGCAAACGGGGCGGAGAACACTTCGTCGGTGATTTCTAGTTCTGTTAGGCCGAACTGTGCGTGGATGTCCTGCGCCAGCTTGGTGTTAAGGTCGTGATAGGCGGGTAAGTCGTGCATCACGATGGTTGAATCCTTGCCCGTCTTCTGCACGGCTGCCATGTTGAGCTGGTATGGCTGCAGCAGTTTAATCCGTTCTGCCCACTGATCTTCTTCACCCATGGACGCCCAAATGTCGGTGTACAGAACGTCACTGCCAGCAACGCCCGCGTCGAGGTCATCGGTAATGAGCAGTTCGCTGCCGGTTTGGGCGGCAAACTTCGCGGCAATGGCTTGGACTTCAGCGGTTGGCTGGAGCGTCTTGGGGCCGACCAGGTGAATGTTCGCGCCCAGCATTGCCCCGGTAACCAGCAGCGAGTTGGCGACGTTGTTGCGCGCATCGCCCAGGTAGGTCAGCGTGATCCCCTTGATGTGGCCGAACACTTCATCGATGGTCATGAAGTCGGCGAGCATCTGGGTGGGGTGCCATTCGTCGGTCAGACCGTTCCAGACGGGTACCCCGGAGTATTGTGCGAGCCCCTCAACGATTTTCTGGTCGTAACCGCGGTATTCGATGCCATCGTACATTGAGCCGAGCACCTTGGCCGTATCAATGAGGGATTCCTTCTTGCCGAACTGGATGTCCTGGGCGCCCAAGAATTCGGGGTGGGCACCGAGGTCAGTGGCGGCGACGGTGAACGATGACCGGGTCCGCGTGGAGGTCTTGGCGAAGAGCAAGGCGATGTTCTTGCCGGCCAAGTAGTGGTGTTCAATATTGTGTTCCTTCAGGTACTTGAGGTGTTCCGCCAGCTTGATTAAGGTGTACAGCTCAGCGCCAGTGAAGTCTTTTTCTGCGAGTAGGGATTTGCCCTGGAAGTGTTCATTCATGATTTAGGTCTCCTTATATAGGAAGTAGTTGTTGGGGGAACGGACTGCGTGTCGCGCTCCTTATTTTTATTCATAAATGCAGTATACATCAAATGTAAGAATATGCAACATTTGAAAATAAAAACGCAAATATTTGCCAAAAAATGCATATTAGGTGTTTATTTTTATGAAAGCTGGTGCTATGATACATTCATCGAGTTAATAAGCATAAAACAAATTGCATATATTAATGCATAAACGTGGAGGATATTCATTATGACAAAGAAGATTGTTCTGGCATATTCAGGCGGTTTGGACACATCCGTTGCGATTCCGTGGCTCATGGATCGCGGCTATGAAGTCATTGCCGTGAACCTGAATGTCGGCGAAATGGACAAGGACGTCGACTTCATTAAGGAAAAGGCCATCAGCATTGGCGCCATTGCCAGCTACGCCATTAACGCCGAAGAAGAATTCGCCGCTAATTACGTGGCCCCAGTAATTAAGGCCAACGCGCTTTACGAAGGTGAATACCCACTGGTGTCCGCACTGTCCCGCCCACTCATCATTAAGAAGCTGGTGGACATCGCCCACGAAAACGGGGCGGTCGCCATCGCCCATGGTTCAACGGGGAAGGGGAACGACCAGGTCCGGTTCGAAGCCGCCATCCACGCGCTGGATCCCGACATGGCCATTGAAGCGCCAATCCGTGAATTCCACTGGAGCCGTGAAGAAGAAATCGACTACGCCAAGGAACACAACGTACCGGTGCCAATCGGCAAGAAGTCCCCATACTCCATTGACCAGAACCTCTGGGGTCGGGCCAACGAATGTGGGATTTTGGAAAACCCATGGAACCAGGCACCAGAAGATGCGTACGCTTTGACCGTACCCGTTGAGGAAGCGCCTGACACACCAGAATTCATCGATTTGACCTTTAAGGCAGGCTTGCCCGTTGCCATTGACGGTGAAGAACTGCCACTGTACAAGCTGATTCTTAAGCTGAACAAGATGGCCGGCGCCCAAGGGATTGGCCGGATTGACCACATCGAAAACCGGCTCGTGGGGATTAAGTCCCGTGAAATCTATGAAGCACCCGGTGCTGCAGTCATCATGACCGCGCACAAGGACCTGGAAGACCTGACCTTCGAACGCGACGTGGCGCACTTCAAGCCCCTCATTGAACAGCAGATTACCAACACCATTTACAACGGCCTCTGGTACTCACCGCTGATGGATTCCCTGCAGGCATTCGTTGACGACACGCAGAAGGTGGTCAACGGGGTGGTGAAGATGAAGTTGTTCAAGGGGACGGCCACCGCCGTTGCGCGGAAGTCCGACACGAACTCCCTGTACGACGAGAACCTGGCGACCTACACGTCTGCCGATTCCTTCGACCAGCAGGCAGCGGTCGGCTTCATCAAGCTGTGGAGCCTGCCAAGCACGGTTTACTCACAGGTTAACGGCAAGACGGCGAAGAAGCCCGAACTGTCTGAAAACTAACGGACGCATTTTGCCGGCAACCACTGACATATCCGTTGCACCGGTCAACGGAACTTTCCATTAAACACTTAGCTTAAGGAAAAAAGATGGGTCATTCGCCCGGCGCGAATGACCCATCTACATAATGACAACAATTCTGAGGAGGACATGATTATGGCTGTGAAAAAAATGTGGGGTGGGCGCTTTACCGCCGTTAGTCCCGAATTTGCGCAAGAGTTTGGTGCCTCCATTAGCTTTGATCAGGTGATGGCCGCCGAAGATATCGAAGGTTCCATCGCCCACGTCACCATGCTGGGGACCACGGGGATTTTGCCCCAGGCCGATGCGGACAAAATTAAGGCCGGGCTGCTTGAAATTCAAAGTGAGTTGGCCGCGGGCAAACTGGAATTTGATGTGGCCAATGAAGACATCCACATGAACATTGAGGCCATCCTCACGGCCAAAATTGGGCCGGTGGCGGGCAAACTGCACACCGCCCGCTCGCGTAATGATCAGGTGGCCACTGACTTCCACCTGTGGGTAACCCACCGCCTGCCCGAAGTGACTGCGGCCATCAGCAAGTTGCAGGCAGTGCTCGTGCAGCTGGCAGAGGCTAACGTAGAGACCATTTTGCCGGGCACGACCCACTTGCAGCACGCCCAGCCGATTTCACTGGGGCATTACTTCATGTCCTATTACTCAATGTTGCAGCGGGACAAGGAACGCTTCCAGTTCAACCAGCAACACGCAAGCATCTCACCGCTGGGAGCTGCCGCGTTGGCCGGGACAACCTTCCCGATTGACCGGCAACAAACCGCGGATCTGCTGCATTTCAACAGTGTCTACACCAACTCGCTGGATGCAGTGTCCGACCGTGACTTCGCAGTCGAGTACCTGAGCAACGCGGCGCTGCTAATGATGCACCTGTCCCGGCTGTCTGAGGAACTAATCATCTGGGCCAGCTTCGAGTACCAGTACGTGGAGTTGGATGACGCATATTCGACCGGCTCATCCATCATGCCGCAGAAGAAGAACGCTGATTATGCCGAACTGATTCGCGGCAAGGTTGGGCGAGTCTATGGTGATTTGACCAGCTTGCTCACGGTGATGAAGGGCTTGCCCCTGGCATACAACAAGGACATGCAGGAAGACAAAGAGGGCGTGTTCGACGCGACGACCACCATCATGGGCAGCTTGCACGTGATGACGGGGATGATGTCCACGCTACACATCAAGCAGGACAACATGGCGGCGGCCGTGCAGAACGACTTCAGTAACGCCACCGAATTGGCCGACTACCTGGCGACCAAGGGGCTGCCGTTCCGCCAGGCCCACGCCGTTGTGGGTCAACTGGTCTTGACCGGGATTAAGACGCACACGCCGCTACAGGACATGCCGCTAACCCAGTTGCAGGCGGCCAGTGACCTGATTGAAGCGGATGTCTACAAGGACCTGGATCCGGTCGTTGCCGTTGCCCGACGCACCAGTTTTGGTGGTACTGGCTTTGATTCAGTTCGCGCCCAGATTGCGCTGGCGCAGAAGCAGCTTGAGGAAGACTAAATGAAATTATGGCAGAAAATTGGCTTTGCCTTACTGACTAGCGTGACGCTGGCGGCGGGGCTAAACGCAAAGCAGGTAACGGCCGCAACCAAGACCGACCCGACACTCACGAAAATCGAAAAGGCCGGCGTGGTTCGCGTCGGCGTGTCGCCCGATTACGCACCGTACGAATTTCACAGCACGGCCAGCGGGAAGGACAAAATCGTGGGGTTTGACATCACGATGGACAAACTGCTAGCTAAGCGGCTCGGAGTGAAGCTGAAGCTCGTGCAGATGGACAACGATGCGCTGCTCGCGGCGTTGGAATCTGGCAAGGTGGATCTGGTTGTTTCCGGGATTACGCCCACGCCCGAACGGGACAAGATGGTTGATTTCACCATTCCGTACTTCAACGACCCGAACGTGGTGCTCGTGAAGAAGGCCGACAAGAACAAGTTCAAGTCGCTGAGCAGCTTCAAGAACGCTAAAATCGGTGCGCAAATTACCACCATTCAGGAAGATCAGGCCAAGAAGTACCTGAAGGGCGCGACGGTCACCTCCCTGAAGAAGGTCACGGATGAGGCCGCACAGCTCAGTCAGGGCAAACTGGACGGGATTGTGGTGCCAACGACCACGGCGAAGTCCTACATCATGCAGGATGGTAGCTTCGCCATCGCGCCCGTGAAGATTCCTGGTGGGGGCGGCGAATCCGCCGTCGTGCTGCCAGAAGGGTCCACGGCGCTGCAGGCGAAACTGAACCACATCCTGAAGACTGAGGTGATTGGCAAGCCCATCCGCACGTGGCGGGATGCAGCCATCAAACAGATGACGGTTAAGAAGTCGTTCTTGAGCAAATACGGCCCGTACTTCCTGAAGGGGACTGAGTACACGCTTGGATTAGCCGTTATCGGGGTGGCGCTTGGCTTCGTGCTCGGCACCGTGCTCGCAATGATGAAGCGGTCCAAGCTCTGGATTCTGAAGGCACTCGCGAACATCTATATTGAGTTCGTTCGGGGCACGCCGCTACTCATTCAGGTCTTCATCGTGTTCTTCGGGACGCAAATCATCGGCCTGTCCGTCTCCGGGTTCGTTTCCGGGGCCATCGCCATGTTCCTGAACTCGGGGGCGTACGTGGCCGAAATCATTCGGTCCGGGCTGAACTCCGTGCCGAAGGGTCAAGAAGAAGCCGCGCGGTCGCTTGGGTTAAGCGGTAGTCAGACCATGCAGCTGGTGGTGTTGCCGCAAGCATTGCGGACGATTCTGCCGGCGCTGGGGAATGAATTCGTGTCGGTCATCAAGGAAGGCTCCGTCATCTCGGTTATCGGGGTCGGCGAATTAACGTTCCAGACCTCCGTGGTGCAGGGGGCGTCGTTCCGGGCGTTCCTGCCACTCATGATTACTGCTGGGATATACTTTGTCCTCACGTTCGGGCTGACCCGGCTGCTCAGGTTGATGGAAAAGCAATTCAGTAAGGCAAATGCATAATTACGAATCAGGGCGGATTTCGCCCTGATTTTTTGCATTCTGGCGGTGAAATTTAGGCGATAATTAACCCGATATTGCTCATCTGCACCTAGCATTGTTTCTGCGATTACGGTACAGTTTGCGTAATCAAACTTTTGCGTGTATTGGGGGCAGAATTCGTGCAGACATTTTTCATCATCATGGCCGTGGCCATCATGTTGGCGTTTGTTGCTAGCATCTTGGTTGTGCGGCGTCTGGACCAGCAAGTGGAACAGATTCAACTTGAGGCGCACAAGGAGCTGTTCCCCCAGCAAATCTGGGGTGCCCGGCGCGCTTTTCGGCGGAATTTGCGGCGAACGCATAAGCAAGTGCAAATGTGGCGGATTCTCGGCGTTACTTTCGGCGTCATCACGGCGCTCCTGCTGCTGTTCGTCTTGTTTCTGCAATTTGTGTCCGCTCCGGTTGGACTAGACGGGTCCGCGCTGCTCGTGTGGTTTTTCAGCGGTTCGAATTTGTTGCGGACCAACCTTTTGTGGGTCGCTGCTGGAACCGGAATTCTGGCTGGTATTTTTGCCGGCGTTGGCGAATGGCAAATCGTACAGCTGGAGATTGCGGGCAATGGCGACAATGCCCGCGTTGTCTTCTGGGAACCGGAAGCAGTGTCCAGCAAGCGCCTGAAGGTACGGTTAGCGGATGCGGCATTGCTCGGCGTCACGCTATTTGGTCTAGCCATGGCGGGCCAGTTGGGGGTGCTGCCGGACACACCGTCTGGGCTTTCTGCGCTTGCAGGAGCCATGAATACTGATGCTAGCGAATCCACTAGTGCTACTAGCACTGCCGCTACAACCAGTAGTACGGATTCTAGCGCTGCTGGTTCCAGTTCTGCGGCTACTTCACGTTCTGGTAGTGCTAGCGACGATAACCAAGTGCCCAGCAACAAGGAAGCCAGCACGACTGACGTCTTCGCCGCCACGCCAGCTTCTGCTAGTGTACTGGCCAAGGTTACAGACGCGGACAAAGCCGTGATGTACTACATGACCTATTATTCCTTCCTCGGCAAGGACGCGTATTCCCAGTTTACGGGTAATTCTGGTGGTGGCAGCTACTATTACCAGATTGTGCATAACGGCGGGCAATTGTTCATTGCCTACTACTACACTCTGGCTGGCACCACTTATTACACTAATTATGCTTATGAAGTTAATGGAACGATGACGTTATACGCGCTGAACGGGGTACAGGGTAAGAAAACCAAGCTGACCGACATGACCAGCATGAGTATCAATCAGGGCACGGTGACCCCGACCGCCGAACCGCAGTCGGATCCGGTCAGTGTCGCGAAGGTTGTGGGCAATTATTTCCAGCAGACAGGCTACAAACAGGATGGTTACAAGCGGGTCCAGAATAACCTTAAACCGGGCGTGCAGATGACCGCATATTAAGCAGTGAAAATTCAGTGGTGGACGTTACTTTTAGTGCGTACGCCATTGAATTTTCCCGTTTAAAGGCAAATTTGCACGCATTCTGTTCACATTTTGCACGAATTTGGCCAGTAAATTGGGTACCAGAGATAAGGGCGTTGCCACGGCGGCGCTCAATATATTATTGATGGGAGCAATTTTTATGAATTTTGCCAAACGTGCATGGCTGAACCTGATTGCCAAAAAGGGGCGGACGGCACTACTGATTCTGGTTACGTCCGCGATTATGCTGTTCGTGCTGGCCGGAATCCTGATTCGCGGGGCGGCAACCACCGCCACCGAGAACGCGAAGGATTCGGTCGGCGCCACCTTGACGCTGAGTGCCAACCGGCAAGCGGCGTTCAAGAAGATGCGGTCGAGCTCGACTTCGGGCAGCAAGCCTAGTCTGTCGATGTCGCCGGTCAAGCTCAGCACCGCCAAGAAGATTGCCAAGCTGAATAACGTTGAGAGTTACTCGGCGACCGTGTCCACCTCGGCCAACGCTAAGGGCTTCGACGCCATCGAAACCAGCAGCGATTCGAGCGGGTTCGGCGGCAAAATGCCTGGGGCCACCAGCAGTGGGGACATCACGGTTAGTGGGGTGACCAGCACCGCCAGCAGCACCAACTTCAGTAATGGGACCTATTCCATTAAGTCTGGCCGCGGTCTGACCAGCAAGGATGTCGGCACGAATAACATCGTGATTGAGTCGGAACTGGCCACTCAGAACTCCATTAAGGTCGGCGACACCATTAAGCTGAAGTCAACCACCGGCACCAAGAAGACGTACTCGCTCAAGGTTGTCGGGATTTACAAGGCGAAGAGTAGCAGTTCCACGCAGATGGGGCCTGGTCAGTCTGATCCAAGTAACACCGTGTTCACTTCATACACCTTCGCTAACACGCTGAAGGGCAGCAAGTACAAGAACACTGCTGATTCCGTTGTCTTCACCGTTTCCAAGCCCGCCAAGGTGGCGAGCGTGAAGAAGGCGGCCAAGCAGTTAATCACCAGTAAGTTCAGTTTGACGGCGGACGACGCAACGTACCAGACCGTGAAGGCATCCATGTCGACCGTGACGAGTTTTGCCAACAAGATTGTCTGGCTTGTCGCGATTGCTGGGACGATTATCCTCGCGCTGATTGTCATCCTGATGATTCGCGAGCGCCGGTTTGAAATCGGGGTTCTGCTGTCACTGGGTGAAAAACGCGGCAAGATTATCGCCCAGTTCTTCACCGAATTATTGGTCATTCTCCTGATTGGGGTGGGCGTGGCCGGCATCGGCGGCAAGTTCGTCGGCGATAAACTCGGGCAGCAGCTCATTACCTCCACGCAGACGACCACAACCAGCTCGAGCTCCATGGGCGGCAACATGCCTGGTGGTCAGGGTGGCCCTGGTGCCAGCAAGAGTGGTTCCGCGCCAAGTGGCCAGATGGGCGGTCGTGCCAGTCAGTTTGCGGCCCAGCAGCAGAAGCAGGCGAAGCTGACGACGAAGGTGACTGCCGCGGATATGGGGATTCTCTTCGCTCTGGGATTAGTAATCATTTTGATTGCCATCCTGGCCGGGGCGGGTGGTATCCTGCGACTCCAGCCGAAGAAAGTCCTGATTGGTTAAAGAAAGGAGCGGCAAGCAATGCTAAATACCAATAAATTAGGTTACTGGTACACCCACGAGGAGGATTACCTCTTCAAGGATGTTGACCTCACTTTTAACGCCGGCCACTCGTATGCCATCGTAGGCCAGTCGGGTTCCGGGAAAACGACCCTGGTCTCGCTCCTGGCCGGGCTGGATAAACCCAAGTCCGGATCAATCGAGCTGAAGGGCAAGGACTTGAACAAGATTGGCCTCACGACGTATCGTCGGCATGACGTGGCGATTGTCTTCCAGGCGTACAACCTGTTCACCTACATGTCCGCAACGGAGAACTTGATGACGGCTATGGCCATCACGGAGTCGAAGCACAAGGGCGACAAGACCTACGCCCAGGATATGTTGCGCAAGCTCGGGTTGACCGATGACCAGATGAAAAAGAACGTCCAGAAGCTCTCCGGGGGCCAGCAGCAACGTGTGGCCATCGCCCGCACCATGGTTTGTGACGCGCCACTGGTAGTCGCCGACGAACCAACCGGGAACCTGGATGAGACGAATACCAATGAAGTCATCGCCTTATTCCAGAAGATTGCCCACGAGCAGGGCAAGTGCGTGATTATTGTCACCCACGAACCCGATGTGGCCAAGCAGTGCGACGGTGTGATTCGCCTCGCTAAGCGTGAATTCACGTGGGAAAAACAGCCCGCATAACTGATACAGACAAAGAAACAGCGCCGGCCCAGAATGTTGGGCCGGCGCTGTTTCTTTACGTTAGGTGGGGTTGTAAGCCAGCAGTTTTTTCAAGTTCCGCTGCATCGGCGAGAGCACCTGGTGTTTGCGGTGGACGATGGAGATGCAAAATTGCGGCTGGTCGGGATCACTGAGGTGCAAGGTTTGCAAGTCATCGTCCGGGGTGACGGCCAGGTCGACTAATAGCGCAATGCCGACGTTCTGGTGCACCATCTTCTTGATTAGGCCGACGTCGCTGGTGCGGAACACAATCCGGGGATGCACGTGGTTCGCCGCAGTCAGGCGCCGAAATGCCTCGGAGTGCATGAAGCCGACGGTCAGGGAGACGAATGACTCGTGGGCCAGTTCGCTAAAGGCAACTTGGCCCCCGTGCCCCAATTCCCGCTGCTTGCTGGCGATGATGGTGAATTCCGGCTGGGCCAGCTGGGTGACGTCTAGGTCGGGTTCGTCCAGCGGGCCCACGCTGCCAAGCAGGGCCATTTCGAGTTCGCCGTTGCGCAATTGGGCGAGCAGTTCCCCAGATCCCGCCTCCACGGTGCGCAGGTGCTGGACGAGGCCGTGCTCCAGCAGCCGGTCAACGGTGGAGGGGAAGAAGTAGTTGCCGATAATTGGCGGCAGGCCCAGGGTGATAATTTCTTGCTGCAGGGCGGTGATTTCGCTTTGTGTCTGGTCGAGTTCACGCAGGATGTTCTGCGCGTGGGCTTCCAGCTGCCGCCCGGCGTCGGTCACGGTGATGGTGTTATGGCTCTTGTCGCGGTGAATCAGTTCAATGCCGTACATTGTTTCGAGCCGCTTTAACGCGAGCGACACTGTTGGCTGACTCACCTGAAAATAATTGGCGACGAGCGAAAAATTTTTTAATTTACATAATTGGGTGAAATATTCTAAATCGCGGGTGTTCATCTAAACGCCGTCCTTCCGCCGTTTCCAGCTTGCTTATAAATATATTTTATCACAGCTGCCGTGTTTGACTATATTTTTTTGCCCCGTGTATTGTAGATATCGTAAGCAACGCGGTGATTACCGCAACGATTCACGAATACGGAGGATATAAATATGCGTTATACACCAGAACAAATTTTAAACGACCCATTCCTGAACAAGGGCACTGCCTTCACGCAGGCTGAACGCCAGCAGTACGGCTTGGCCGGCATCTTGCCCCCAGCGGTCCAGACCCTGGACCAGCAGGTAGCACAGGCCTACGCCCAGCTGCAGAGCAAGCCAAGTGACTTGGAAAAGCGGATTTTCCTCATGGATATCTTCAACCACAACCACGTGCTGTTCTACAAGCTCTTCTCCGAACACATCGCTGAATTCATGCCGATTGTGTACGACCCAACCATTGCCGACACGATTGAAAACTACAGTGCACTGTTCATTGAACCTCAAAACGCTGTGTACCTCTCCATCGACGACCAGGACAACATCGCTAGTGCCCTGCGTCACGGTGCCAACGGTCGCGACATTCGTCTGATCGTGGTCACCGACTCCGAGGGGATTCTCGGGATTGGCGACTGGGGTACCCAGGGGGTCGACATCGCCGTGGGTAAGCTGATGGTCTACACGGCCGCTGCCGGGATTGACCCAGCCAACGTGCTGCCAGTTGTCCTGGATGCCGGGACCAACAACGAAGCACTCCTGAACGATGACCTGTACCTTGGTAACCGTAAGCAGCGGGTCTACGGCGACGAATACTACAATTTCGTCGACAAGTTTGTGGCGGCTGCGCGCGACCTGTTCCCGAAGCTCTACCTGCACTTTGAAGACTTCGGCCGTAGCAACGCGGATAACATCCTGAACAAATACCAGGACAAGATGACCACCTTCAACGATGACATTCAGGGCACCGGGATTATTACCCTTGCCGGCATCATGGGTGCCCTCAACATTTCCAAGCAGAAGATGACCGACCAAATCTACATGAGCTTTGGTGCCGGGACTGCCGGGGCTGGGATTACCAAGCGGATTTACGATGAATTCATCCAGGCGGGCCTCAGTGCTGAAGAAGCCAAGAAGCACTTCTACATGGTTGATAAGCAGGGGCTGCTCTTTGATGATGACGACACATTGACCCCACAGCAGCGGCCATTCGCCCGTTCCCGGAGCGAATTCGCTAACGCCGACGAATTGACCAGCTTGGCTGCAGCGGTTAAGGCTGTGCACCCAACAATCTTGGTCGGTACTTCCACCGTTCCCGGTACGTTCACCGAAGATATCGTGAAGGAAATGGCGGCCCACACCGAACGCCCAATCATTTTCCCACTGAGTAACCCCACCAAGCTGGCGGAAGCAAAGGCGGAAGACCTGATTGCTTGGACTGATGGTCGCGCACTGGTTGCTACCGGGATTCCGGCCGCACCAGTCGAATACAAGGGTGTTACCTACGAAATCGGGCAGGCCAACAACGCGCTGGTTTACCCAGGTCTTGGCCTCGGGACCATCGCCGCAACGGCCACCTTACTCACGGACGGCATGATTTCTGCTGCTGCCCACTCGCTGGGCGGGATTGTTGACCCTGACCAGCCAGGTGCTGCCGTATTGCCACCAGTCAAGAAGCTGGATGTCTTCAGCCAGACCGTGGCCAACGCGGTTGCTGCCGCAGCGGTTGCCGAAAAGCTGAACGCAGAGCCAATTGCCGACGTGCAGAAGGCCGTGGCTGACATGAAGTGGGTACCTGAATACAAGGCCCTGAACATCGACGCCGAACTCTAATGCCATTAGGCTAGTTGTGGAGGAAAAATATGACTGCTTTAACAACATCAATCCAGAGCATCTTGACCATCGTGCTCATCATCGCGCTGGGTTACATTCTGCAAAAGAAGGGCTGGTTCGACGATAAATTCGGCGGCACCGTGTCCACATTACTGATGAAGGTGGCACTGCCTGCGTCCATCTTCATCTCGGTCCTTGAACGCCTGACGCTCGACAAACTGATTAGTTTATCCAGCGGCCTGGTTTATGGCTTCGGTGGCGTGATTCTTGGTTACATCATCGCGTTCATCCTGGTTAAGGTACTGAAGGTGCGCCCTGGCCGCCGCGGGACCTTTATCAACATGTTCGTGAACGCCAACACCATCTTCATCGGTTTGCCCCTGAACCTGGCGTTGTTTGGGGATAAGTCCCTAGCGTACTTCCTCGTTTACTATGTTGTGAACACCGTGTCAACGTGGACACTTGGTGCCTTCCTCATCGCAAATGATGACCCAACGAAGCAAAAGGGCGAAAAGGGTGCAGCCTTCAACTGGAAGAAGCTCTTGCCACCACCACTGCTCGGATTCCTGGTTGCCCTGGTCTTCCTGCTGCTGCGGATTCCATTCGTGAACGTCCCAGCCTTGAGCTTCGCCGTGAACACCCTCGATTACGTCGGTAGCCTGGTAACGCCACTGTCCCTGATTTACATCGGGATTGTGCTGGCCAAGGCCGGCCTAGGGAGCATCAAGTTCGACCGCGACACCATCGTGGCCCTGCTTGGCCGCTTCGTGCTGGCGCCAGCGCTCATTGCTGGCCTCATCGTCCTTGGCGCCCACATGGGGAACGCCCTGCCAAGTCTTGAAGCTCAGACGCTGATTGTCCAGGCTTCCGCTCCTGGTCTGGCCGTGCTGCCAATTCTGGCGGATCAGGCCCACGGGGATGTGAAGTACGCAACCAACGTGGTAACCACATCCACCATCCTGTTCGCCGTCGTGGTGCCAGTCATCATGATGCTGATTCAGGGAATGTAAGTAAACAAAAACTTCTGCGCTCAGCGTGGAAGTTTTTTTGTTGCCGCCAGTGGTCGTTTCTGTTGCAACTAGTTTACATTTGCAGCAGAATCGCGGGTACCATCCGTGAAGACTGGTACCTATAGCATTTTTTGCGTATAATAACAACCGGACCTTTGGGGAACCAGGGGTCCATTTTTGAGCAGTCCGGCCCACGGACGTTCAAATTGGTGGGCCACTGTGCCTGCCGCTGCAGGGGAGCGTGGCGATACCTGCAAGCACACACAGCGCTATGGGAGGCGGAAATTTTGGGCGAACCGATTGTTGAATTGCACCACGTGTTTAAGAGCTACGACGATACCGTTGTTCTCGATGACATTGATATTACCCTGGAGGCAGGGAAGTTTTATACGTTACTGGGGCCCTCAGGTAGTGGGAAAACCACTATTCTGCGGGCAATTGCAGGCTTTCTTAATGTTACCAGTGGGGATGTAGTGATCGCGGGTAAACGTGTGAACGATATTCCAGCGAATCTGCGGCAGGTCAATACGGTCTTCCAGAATTATTCGTTGTTCCCGCACATGAACGTGTTTGAAAACATTGCTTACGGGCTGCGCATTCGCAAGGTCGACAAGGCAATGATTGAGACGCGGGTTATGGATGCGCTGAAGAAAGTCCGGCTGGAGAATCTTGCCAACCGGGAAATCAGCGAACTTTCTGGTGGCCAGCAGCAGCGTGTCGCAATTGCGCGCGCGATTGTGTTGGAGCCAAAAGTATTGCTGCTGGATGAACCACTCTCCGCACTGGACGCCAAGTTGCGTAAGGACATGCAGTACGAACTGCGTGATCTGCAACAGCGGCTCGGCATTACCTTCCTGTTTGTCACGCATGATCAGGAAGAAGCCTTGGCCTTGTCCGACGAAATTTTCGTCATGAATGACGGCAAGGTGCAGCAGAGTGGTACGCCAGTTGATATCTACGATGAACCAATTAACCACTTCGTTGCGGACTTCATCGGCGAAAGCAACATCGTCGACGGCCGGATGGTGGAAGACTACCGGGTTGAATTCAACGGGAAGGTCTTCGACTGTGCCGACGCCGGGATGCGGCCGAACGAACACGTTGAAGTCGTGCTGCGACCAGAAGACCTTGACGTGGTGCCCGTGGATAAGGGGCGCGTTGCCGTACGGATTGACACGCAGCTTTTCCGCGGCGATTTTTACGAAATCGTCGCGTACGATGACGGGCAGAACGAATGGTTGATCCATTCCACCAACCCGGCACCTGAGGATGTA
Organism: Lacticaseibacillus sharpeae JCM 1186 = DSM 20505; assembly: GCF_001436225.1. Lineage (GTDB taxonomy): Bacteria > Bacillota > Bacilli > Lactobacillales > Lactobacillaceae > Lacticaseibacillus > Lacticaseibacillus sharpeae. The sequence goes on from NZ_AYYO01000003.1 coordinate 63,006, forward strand.
GAACTGATGGGCCTGTACTTCGACCCAGAAGACATTCACGTTATGCGTTTTGGCGAGTCCGAGGAGGATTTCGACGCCCGTCTCGAAAGTTACGAGGGGGAATAGTCATGCGCAAGAACGTCAATACTGCTTTCTACATTCCCTACGCACTGTGGCTCGGGCTGTTCGTGATTGCCCCGATGCTGCTGATTTTCTACCAAAGCTTCTTTGATATTAACCACAACTTCACTCTCAGCAACTACACGACTTACTTCCAGTCCGGGACGTACCTGGCGATGACCTTTAACTCGGTCTGGTACGCGTTCGTGATTACGGCGGTCACGCTGCTGATTAGTTACCCGGCTGCTTACATCTTGCACTACATGAAGCATAAGCAGCTGTGGCTCCTGCTGATTATCCTGCCGACGTGGATTAACCTGCTCCTGAAGGCGTACGCGTTCATCGGGATTTTCGGCCAGGATGGCGGGGTGAACAACTTCCTGGGTTTCTTCGGCATTGCGCCGCACCAGATTCTGTTCACCGACGCCGCCTTCATCTTCGTGGCGGCCTACATCGAGATTCCGTTCATGATTCTGCCGATTTTTAACGGCATCGAGGAATTGGACGAAAGCCTGGTTAACGCCAGCAAGGACCTCGGGGCGAGCCCGTGGCAGACGTTTACGAAGGTGACCTTGCCACTGACCATGAGTGGGGTCAAAAGTGGGGTGCAGGCCGTGTTCATCCCCAGCCTGAGCCTCTTCATGTTGACCCGCCTGATTGGGGGGAACCGCGTGATTACGCTGGGGACCGCCATTGAAGAGCACTTCCTCACCACCATGAACTGGGGGATGGGTTCGACAATCGGGGTGGTCCTGATTGTGGCCATGTTCATCATCATGTTCCTTACCGGCGAACGCGCCAAGCACCGCGTGAAGGGAGGGCGACACCATGCGTAAATTCAAATGGGGCCACCTCTACCTCGTGTTCGTATTCATCGTGCTCTACCTGCCGATTGGCTACCTGATTGGTTTTTCCTTCAGTGATGGCGAGCGCATGAGTCACTTCAAGGGCTTCACGCTGCGGCACTATGCCGAACTGTTTAACGATCCACGGATGATTCAGATTGTGCTGGACACGCTGCTCGTGGCGCTGCTCGCTGGCCTGGTTGCGACAATCATCGGCACGTTTGGCGCGATGGCCATTAACCGGACGAGCAAGGCGGTTGTGCGCAACACAGTGTTGTCGCTGAACAACATCCTGATGGTTAGTCCCGACGTTATCATTGGGGCCAGCTTCTTGATCTTCTTCACCGCTTTGAACGTGCCCCTAGGCTTCATGTCGGTGCTGCTGTCCCACATCGCCTTTTCGATTCCGATTGTGGTGCTGATGGTGCTGCCGAAGCTCAAGGAACTACCGGGCACGATGCTGGATGCTGCCGAGGATTTGGGGGCGACGAACTTCCAGGTACTGCGCGACGTCATCTTGCCGTTCATCACCCCGGGGATTCTGTCCGGGTTCTTCATGGCGTTCACGTATTCGCTCGATGATTTTGCCGTTACCTTCTTCGTGACGGGTAACGGGTTCCAGACGCTGGCGGTTGAAATTTACGCCCGCGCTCGGCAAGGGATTAGTTTGGAGATTAACGCGTTGTCTGGAGTTATGTTCCTGTTTGCTTTGGTCTTAGTAGTTGGGTACTACTTCGTCCAGCAGGCGCAGTCCAGTCGGCGGCAGAAAAAGGGGGGTCGTTAAATTGAAGAAGTTACTGACAGGGATCCTCGTGATCATCATTGCCTGCTTTGGGTTAGCGGCAACCAGTGCCCACCTGGCCAAGAGCCAGGGGGCGACCGGGGATAACGTCCTCAACTTTGCGAACTGGGGCGATTACATTGACCCCGCGCTGATTAAAAAGTTCGAAAAGGAAACTGGTTACCACGTTAACCAGGAAACTTTCGATAGTAACGAAGCCATGTACACGAAGATTAAGCAGGGGGGAACGCATTATGACCTCACTGTGCCGTCTGAATACATGGTGGAGAAGATGGCGCACGACAAGCTGCTGATTCCGCTGGATAAGAGCAAGCTGTCCGGGATGAACAATTTCGGCTCTGACTTCATGAACCAGAGCTTCGACCCGGGCAACAAGTACTCGATTCCGTACTTCTGGGGTACGCTCGGGATTATCTATAATGATAAATTCATCAAGCCAGGCACCATCAAGCACTGGAACGACTTGTGGTCGACCAAGTACAAGGGGCAAATCATGCTCATTGACTCCGCGCGCGACATCATGGGGATGAGCCTCGTGTCGATGGGCAAGTCAATGAACACTACGGACACGCCAACGTTGGCGGCAGCCAAAGCCAAGCTCGACACATTGTCGCCGAACGTTAAGGCCGTGGTGGCCGACGAAATCAAGATGTACATGGAAAACAACGAGGCACCACTGGCGGTTGACTGGTCTGGTGAAGCCAGCGAAATGCTGTACGAGAACAGTCACCTGCATTACGTGGTGCCGACTGAGGGGAGTAATCTTTGGTTCGACAACTTTGTCATTCCGAAGACTGCCAAGCACATGAAGGCCGTTTATGCCTTTTTGAACTTCATGTCGGACCCGAAGAATACCGCTCAAAACACGGACTACGTGGGGTACGCGACGCCAAACAACAAGGCGCGCGCGCTGCTGGACAAGTCCGTGCGGGAGGACAAGGCCTTCTATCCGGACGAAGCGACCATGAAGCGCCTCGAAGTGTATAAGGATTTGGCGCCGACCGTGGTTGGTAAGTATAATGATATGTTCTTGGAATTTAAGATGTTCAGACACTAAACGATAATGCGCGGTGCTAATTGGCAGTCATTTGCCAGTTAGCACCGCGTTTTTGCGTCTTGTTCATTGATTTATCCCAACTCGCCGGCGCATACTAAAATTAACGGGCTGCATTAACTAACTGTGTGGCCGCAATCAAGGGGGAACGCTTATGTGCACAAGTTTTACATATGAAGATGCCGATGGTAAGTGGTATCTGTCACGGACAATGGATTTCGATTTTGATATGGGCGCGCGGCCGGTCGTGATTCCGCGTGGTTACCGCTTCAAGGCGGCAGTTGATGCAGAGGGTATCGTGGCCAAGTTTGGCTTTGTTGGTAGCGGGCGCCAAGTGGGCGAATACGCGGTGGTCGACGGTGTTAACGAACACGGTTTTGGTGCGGCCACGTTGTACCTGGTGGAATCTAAGTACAATGAGGGCCCCGTTGCGGGAAAGCAAAATCTGGCCTCCTACGAAATGGTGCCGTACTTGCTGGGCAACTACACCACGGTGGCCGAATTGCGTGATCACCTCGATGACATTAACATCGTCGCCGTGGCCAATGCGTTCATGGGAAACATCGTTGTGCCGCTGCACTGGATTGTGGCGGACGATACGGGCGATTGTGCCGTCTTGGAACAGACTGGTGCGGGCCTTGAACTGTTCGACAACCCGGTTGGCGTGATGACCAACAGCCCCGACTTTGGCTGGCACCTGCAGAACCTGAAGAACTACCCGCAGCTGCAGCCAACGCAAGCACCAGCGCGCAAATATGGGACGCTGAACGTGCATGGGTTCGGTGCCGGAACCGGGGCCGTTGGGCTGCCGGGTGATTACACGAGCGTTTCCCGGTTCGTGCGCATGGCCTTCATGCGTGAGGTCGGGGAAAAAGTTTCCGGGCAGGCGAACGCGGTCAACACGATTAGCCACCTGATGAACTCCGTCGACATTCCGCGCGGCGCCAAGTTGATGGATAATCTCAGTGCCGATTACTCCCAGTACCGAGCGTACTGTAGCCTGAGCGACCGGACGTACTTCCTCCAGCCGTACGATGACCAGACGATTACGCGGGTTCAGTTGACCGAGGACTTACTGAACGCCGATGCACCGACCGAGTTTGCGGTGCAGCACCAGCAGCAATTTGTATCAGTTAATTAATCTAGCCTACCAACAAAAACGGCGCTCCTGCATCTGCGGGAGCGCCGTTTGCGTGCGCGGTCAATGTTAGTGTTTGAACCGCTGTGTGTGCGCGCGGATAATGCGCGCAACGGTGGCGCGGGAAATATGGAAGTGCGCCGCGGTTTCATTTTGCGTATGTGTAGTGCAATAGTCAATGACCGCCAGCCGGGCAGCAGGTTCCAGCTTGAACGGTCGGCCGCGGCGCTTGGCGGTGGGGGTGTATTGCTGCTCTGCCAGCGTCATCCGGGTCTGCGCGGCAGCCAGAGCGTCGATGATGCGTAAAATTGAGGTGCCAGACACAATCTTGCCGGCCGCCGTCACTTTGATCATCCCCATGTCGCTGATATTGACGCTAATGCCCCGGTGCAGTAAGCGGTTCAGGATATTGCGGGCACCAATGATCGACGGGCCGAGGGCATCAAAACCGTTAACCGTTAAAGTGTCGCCGGCATGCATAGTGGTTTGGAGTTGACTCCAATTTCGGCGAAAAGTGTCGGTGTCACTAACCCAGCGCATGTCTAGTCCGATTGGCATTTTAGCCAACTGGGGTGCAGTGACGCCTTGTGGTTGCCACAAGTATGTGTAATGCATCGTGCAATCCTTCCTTGTATCATAATTGTGCCTTTATGCTACAACAATTACGGAAACATTTCCATGCCGTTAGTTTTTCGCGGTAAACTAATAGCTAGTTTAATGATTGGAAGGTAAATCATGGAAGAATTATTCGAACGCACCTCGGTGCCCAAGGCGTACTTCACGCTGGCCTTGCCGGTGGTCGCGGGGATGGTCGCCAGCATGGTCTACAACCTGGCGGACACGTTTTTCATCGCCCAAACCCAGGACGCACGGCTGGTTTCGGGGGTCGCGATTTGCACGCCGTTATTTTCGTTCTTGCTTGCAATTGGTGACATTTTCGGCCTGGGCGGCAGCTCGGTGATTTCGCGTCTGCTGGGGGCCAAGGATGTTGACCAAACCCGGCGCGTCAGCAGTTGGTGCCTGTATGCGGCGCTGGTCGTGGGGATTGTGACCGCGGCCTTACTGCTGCTCTTTGAGGCCCCAATTTTGCACCTGCTCGGGACGACCAACGCGACGTACACCGCGGCGGCGCATTTTTACCGGATTATGAGCATCGGTGCGCCCATTATCATCATCTCGCTCGTGCCCAGCAACATCATCCGTACTGAGGGTATGGCCAAGGCGTCGATGGTGGGGACGGTTCTGGGCACGCTGCTGACCATTGTGCTCGATCCAATTTTCATCCTGGTTTTGCACATGGGGACCGCCGGCGCCGCACTGGCCACGGTGATTGGCTACGTGCTGACGGATGCGTTGCTGATTTGGCTCACGCTGCAGCGGGCCCAGGCGGTGAGTGTGGATCCGCGGCTGGCGCGAATTACTCCGCACATGATTTGGGGTGTCATCGCAATCGGCGTCCCGGCCGCGATTACGAACCTCACGCAGGCGTTCGGGACGGCCGTGCTGAACCGCTATGTGGTGGAGTACGGGGTCAACGCGATGGCGGCACTGGGAATCACGCTGAAGGTCTACATGGTCATCATGCTCGTGATGGTCGGCTTTGCCTTTGGCGCGCAACCACTGCTGGGGTATAACTACGGGGCGAAAAATTACGCGCGGCTGAAGGCCATTATCCGCTTCGACTTGTTCGTCGAGGTCGTGTACGCGTTGATTTTGGCCGCAGTCCTGATGGTGTTTGCGCCGCACATTGTGGCCATCTTCATGCATAGCAGTGCAGTTATCCACCTGGGGACAACGATGGTCCGCGTGCTGCTTATCAGCACCCCGGCGGTTGGGGTATGCCTGGTGATGACGACATTGTTTCAGACCATCGGCGCGGCCCCGGCAGCGCTGGTGATGGCCATTGCGCGGCAAGGGGTGATTTTCCTGCCCGTAATCGTCGCGCTGCATGTGGCTTTTGGTTACATTGGTGTGCTCTGGGCGCAACCAGTCGCCGATGTTTTGACCATGCTGATTGGTTTGTGGCTGTTCCGGCGGCACTTTAAGAAGATTTTTGTGGCTGCAGGTTAACGGTATTTTCCGGGAAATATAGACGCTATTAGGCGCTAATGTTATACTTTGAGCATTATCGGCACTCGTAAACAGTGCAGCGACTGGCCAGATTAAGTTGTGGCTGGTAGCAGAAAGGATGTGTGTAATCATGGCAAAGAAGATCATTGTGATGGACGTTGTTAAGATGGCGGAGGGTTCGGTCAACTAACAGACTTCGCCCTCCAGGTGTGTGCGGGGGAACCCGCGCAGTTTTTGGAGGACACACATAAATTGAATAGTAACAAACTTACCGCATATGGCCTGACCGCAGACATGACAACGACGAACGCCCCCGGGCTCACCATTGGCCGTGTGGTTGCGCAAAGTCGCAATCTGTACGGGGTGCAAACCGCGGCGGTGCGGGTGCAGGCCCAGGTTTCGGGGCGTATGCAAAACATTGCGTTTGGGCCAGAGGACTTCCCAACCGTTGGCGACTGGGTGCTGCTGCGCATGCCGGCTAGTCTGCAAGATGCGGGGATTATTGAACGGCTCGTGCCCCGGCAGTCAGTCTTTACGCGCAAAGCTGCGGGGACAACCAGCAATCTGCAGGTGGTTGCGGCCAACGTTGATACCTTGTTCTTGTGTATGGCGCTGGACGGCAACTTCAACCTGCGGCGCCTGGAACGCTACTTGGCGGTGGCCCGCGACAGTGGGGCTACTCCCGTGGTGGTGCTGACCAAAGCCGACCTGGCGACCGATTTTGCCAATCAGCTGACCGCCGTTACCGCAACGGCTGGTGACGCTCAGGTGCTGGTCTGTGATGCGACCAAGGTTGACGGCTGGCAGGAGTTGCAGGCATGCATCCATCCCGGCCGTACGTACGCGTTCCTCGGCTCGTCCGGGGTGGGCAAATCCACGTTGATTAACCGCCTTTTGGGTAGTGATGAACTCGCCACTGGTGGTATTCGCCTAGCCGATGCGCACGGACGCCACACGACGACCAGCCGGCAGCTGATTGTGCTGCCAAGTGGGGGCATCGTGATTGATACCCCGGGCATGCGGGAACTCGCGATTGTGGCTGCTGACCTGGATAGCACGTTCAGCGACATTACGGATTTGGCGCGGGGGTGCAAGTTTAACGATTGTACGCACACGCGGGAACCAGGATGTGCGGTGCAGGCGGCGATTGCGGCCGGCGAGCTTGACCCCAAGCGGCTGCGTAGTTTTCACCAGCTGCAGGCTGAGCAGAAAGAAAACAAGGAGTTGCGGGGTCGGGCGCGGGAACACGCCAAGATTGAGAAGATGTTCGGCTCCAAGAAAAGCATGAAGGCCGCAATGCGGACCGCTAAGAATAAGTGGCGCCGGTAGCGGATGAATAAGAAACGCCCCCGAGGACTGCACGGTGCAGTTCTCGGGGGCGTTTTTGGCGTTACAGTTGCACTTCGATTTCTAGGTCGTTGGCGTTAATCATCATCGCGGGAATCTCGATGGTGAAGCCAGTTTCGGTGCGCATGGCCGCAAATGGGTCGTGGGCGCGCAGGCCAAAGCGCTTGGGCACGTTGATGATCTCACCGTTCATCTGGACCACCGAGTAGCCAGGCTCGGTGGGGCAGGCAATGAAAATGGTCGTCGGCTGGCGCAGTTCCTGGCCGGCGAAGGTGCCCGTCGTCTTGTGAATGGTGATGTGGACGGTATCGTCGTCATCGGTGCGGGCGTCGATTTGGGTCTGCGCCTGGGCGCCATCTTGGTACGCCGGGGTAACGCCATCATCGGTATACACCGTGAAGTGGCTTTCGTCGTACCCCGGGTAGTATTCCAGGATTCGCTCTGCGGGCATCTCGTCTGGCGTGAGGTGCGGCGCCGTGCGGGGCACGAGGCTGCCGGCACGCACGAACAGTGGTGTCTGGCCAAGTGGGGCGGGGAAGTCGGCAATGGTGCGGCCGCCCGTGTATTCTTTCCCGGTCCAGAAGTCGGTCCAGTCACCGTACGGCAGATACAGTGCGGGGCGGACGTCATTACCGTTTGCTTCCGGCTGGTAGGTTCCAGTGATGGGAGCAAGCAGGAACGTGGAGCCGATGAGCAGCTGGTCGTTGAGGTCATCGCCCAGCGTGTAGTCGTTAGCTTCGAGCCACCAGGTAGGCCGCATAATTGGCGCCCCGGTGTTCCGGGCGGTGGTGGCCAGGCTGTACAGGAATGGCACGATGCTGGAATGGTATTCCAGGTAGGCGCGGTTAATGGAAGTGAACGGTTCGCCGTGCTCTAGCCCGAGCCGCTTGGCCGTTTCGCCCCAACCATCCATGGCAAAGAACGTGGGCGTGAAGGCTTTCCACTGCAGGTCGCGCGTCTGTACCAGTGGGTCGCTGCCGGCATAGATTCCGTCGACGTCGCTGGCCACATTGGGGTTCCCGGACAGGCCGGTGCTCAGGTAGGTGCCAATGTGGGATTTGATGTTGCGCCAGTTGCTGCCAGACTGGTCGCCGCTCCAGATGAGGGCGTTGCGCTGGCTGCCGGCCCAGCCATCAAGCGTGACGATGGCGGGCCGGGCGTTAACTGCCTGCAGTTCGCGTGCAGCACTGGCGGTGGCGTTCACGCCGAACGTGTAGCCTTCACCAATCCACGCGACGTCCGTCTTAAGTGCCCGGACGCCCGCCGCGATTTCTGCGTGCAAGTCGCGTTCGGCTTTTTGCGGCTTAGCGGGGTCCTTGGGCGCGACCGTTTTTTGCGTCCACAGACCGGTCGTTACGCCCTGCGCCTTCGCGTAACCAGCGAATTGCGCGAGGTTGGCCAGGTCACCCGCAAACGTTGACGTCTGCCCGTAACCGGCACCGTAACCATCGTTCGGCAGAATCCAGCCCAGGGGGAACCCGGCCGCCCGGTAACGGTCGATGACGGCCCGTGCGGAGAACTGGTAGTCGTGCTCGCCGTTAAGGGACTCGTGAATCGCCGTTTGCGGGTTCCCGTCAGCATCGGGGTGCACAAACTCGACCTGCCCGTCGCCGTACACGTTCGGGATGAGGGTGAGTCCGGCGACCGTGATGGTGCCGGGCCGATAGCCCGTGTTGAACGTTTCGGGATTAACCGGTTGGTATTCTTTGTACCACTTATTGTCCTCAAACTGGACCGCGGCGGTGGATTCTGGCGTAACCTCGACCCAGCAGTCGCGGTTGTAGGCGTTGAAGTGGGCGGGGTAAAAGGCAAACCGGGGCAGGATGGCGGGCGCCCCAGTTAATTCGTGGTAGCCGTGAATGAGGCCACTGGCGGTGTCCGCAAGAATGAAGTAGGCATCAAAGGTGGCGTCTTCGTGCATCAGGTAAGCCGCGCGGGGATTGCTGAAGTCGTATTCGCCGGGGGTGTACGAGTTGATGAGCACGCCGTAACCCGTGGTGCTCCAGTAAAACGGCACGGGGCTGGAAACGCCGCCGAGCGTCCAGCGGTTTTCGTTCTTAATCTGGATCAGACGGTCATTGAGCGTCACGATGCCATTTTGGGTGCCGCCCCCAAAGTAGTGGGCGTGGGCCGTCGTGCTAATGCGGCTGGTCCAATGTGCGGTGCTCACGTCGCTGTCGGCATCAGCCGTCGCTGCGGCTGCACTGACCAGCTGGGGCAGACTCTGGCGCAAGATGAGCTGGTCAGCGCGGTTCACAGTCAAGGCACCATCAGTGATGGTAACGGTGTACTGGCCCAGCCCAAAATGGTTGCCGTTTAGGGTGAGCGGCATCGTGGCTCCATTCACGACGATGGGTTCGCGGTATTCCTGACCGCTGCCGCCGGTCGCCACCGTGGCGTCGGCGTGCTTCACAACTTCTGGTGCGGCCGGGATGTTGGGGTGGGTCGGAAACTCATCTGTGGCCGTAACCGTGAAGCGCAGAATGTGGTCGTTTGTGGCGGTGATCCGGGCACGCCAACTATGATAGCTGAATGTGATTTGGTGCGCATCAGCGGCCAGGTCGCTGATGGCGTTCGGATTTGCAGGCATTTTAGGTTCCTCCATGAAGTACTGATTGATTACGCATATGATAGCGCAAAAAGCTTGGGTTCGCTACGGCAGTTCGCCGCACTGTGGCGTAATTATTGCGCAGACGTGACTAAATTATTATGCATTGTCAGGAAGCCGCCATAATTTCCGGTGCATTTGGTTGCACTGATGAAGATAGCGTTAATAACAAATAAATTCGGGGTGGCGTGTTTGCTTGACCTGACGCGCAATGTTATGATTGAAAATGCAAATCAGAATATAAATATATGAATGTTATTAACTAGCAGTTACAAGCTGCTTTCAGGACTGGACGTCTTGGTGAATTGGGTCCGGTCCTTTTAATTATGTGACGTAAGGAGTTAGTTTTGGGACAAAAAGAAAATAATCATGGCGTCGAGCGGACGTTAAAAACCCGGCATCTGTCGATGATTGCCCTTGGCGGTTCAATCGGCACGGGGCTGTTCGTTGCCAGCGGCTCAGCGATTGCCACGGCCGGTCCTGGGGGTGCAATCCTCGCATACGGCGCTATCGGGGTAATGGTGTATTTCCTCATGACGAGTCTGGGCGAGATGGCCACGTATATGCCGGTGTCCGGTTCCTTTTCGGAGTACGCCAGCCGCTTCGTTGACCCGGCAATGGGCTTTGCGCTCGGGTGGAATTACTGGTTTAACTGGGCAATTACGCTGGCGGTGGACGTGGCGACAACTTCCATTCTGATGCATTTTTGGCTCCCCAGTGTGCCCGGCTGGATTTTTAGCCTCGGGTTTCTGGCCTTGATTTTCGCCATTAACATTATTTCGGTTAAGGCGTTTGGCGAAACGGAGTACTGGCTGTCGATGGTGAAAGTGGTGACGGTAATTGTATTCCTCATCGTCGGCGTGCTCACCATCATCGGCATTTTGGGTGGGGGCCCAGCAATTGGGCTGCACAACTACACTGTCGGCGATGCGCCGTTCCACAATGGGTGGCCGGCCGCGCTGTCTGTGTTCGTCGTTGCCGGATTCTCCTTCCAGGGGACCGAGCTCATTGGGATTACGGCGGGTGAATCGGCCACGCCGGAAAAGAGTATTCCGAAGGCCATCAAGCAGGTTTTTTGGCGCATCATTCTCTTTTACATCTGTGCCATTGCTGTGATTGCGGCAATCATTCCGTTCACCAGTCCGAATTTGCTCGGCTCTGGCGCCGGGGACGTCGCGATTTCGCCGTTCACCTTGGTCTTCAAGCGGACGGGACTCGCGGGGGCTGCGAGCGTGATGAACGCCGTGATTTTGACCTCGGTGCTTTCCTCCGCCAATTCGGGGATGTATGCATCAACGCGGATGCTGTGGGCGATGGGGAGCACCGGCTTTGCGCCCCGCATCTTCAGCAAGACCAATAACCGCGGGGTACCGTTGCCCGCCCTCATCGTCACGACGGCGGTCGGTGCGTTGACGTTCCTCACCAGCATCATGGGCTCAGAGGTTTACACTTTACTTGTGGCGGCTTCGGGGCTGACTGGCTTCATCGCCTGGCTCGGGATTGCTATCTCGCACTACCGGTTCCGGCGCGCGTTCATCAAGCAGGGGCATCAGGTCAGTGAATTGGTGTACCACGCGAAGTTATTCCCGTTGGGGCCACTACTCGCACTGGCGCTCGGGATTGTTGTCATCTTGGGGCAAGATATCCAGTCGGTGACCCACTTCGCCTGGGCAAAATTGCTGATTTCGTACATGTCCGTGCCGCTGTTTCTCATCCTGTATGTCTACTACAAGGTGCGCCACAAGACGAAGCTGATTCCGCTGGATGAGATTAAACTGGATAAGTAGTGGGTGCAGAAGGACGCAACTGGTCCTTCTTTTTTTGGCCAATGATGGCGGGGAATGCGGTAAAATGAATGCAATATAGATCCAGATGGAGGGACGACATGAAAATATACACGAAAGTCGGCGACCACGGGCAGACCAAACAGGTGACCGGTAAAATGGTTGCGAAGACGGATCCGCAAATTGAGGCGCTCGGGGCAATCGACGAGTTCCAGTCCTACCTCGGGGTGGCGGTCGCGGCCCTGGCGCCTACCAGTCTGAACTTGGCGCCAGACCTGCAGGCGGTGCAAAAGCAGTTGTATATCTTGCAGGCGGACCTGGCTGTGCCGCGCAGTAACAAGCTGACCCCGGAAGCGACCGCTTGGTTGGAGCAACGGATTGATGCGTTTTGGGCGGCAATGCCGCACCTGAATGCGTTCATTATCCCCGGCGGCCCGGATAATGGTGCCGGCAGTCAGTTGCAGTATGCCCGCACCCTCGCACGCCGGGCCGAACGGGCGGCGGTGGCGCTCAGCAACCAGCAAGACATCTCGGATGCGTGCATGACCTACCTGAATCGGGTGTCTGACTTTCTGTATGCGGCCGCCTTGTACGCGAACTGGGAAGATGGCTATCAGGAAATTCCCAGTAAGTAAGGGGGCAAATAATGGGCTATATTGAAGATTTACGTGCGGTCATTGGCGCGCGGTCAGTGATTCTGAATGGCTGCTGCGCGGTGCTTGTGAACGACCAGGCGGAAGTGCTACTGCAGCAGCGTAATGAACCGCAAAAGCGCTGGGGTTTGCCCGGTGGGTTGATGGAAATGGGCGAGACGACGCAGGCAACCGTTGTGCGTGAGGTCGCCGAAGAGGCGGGTTTGCACATTGAACCGGACGCCTTGCAGTTGCTGAATGTCTATTCGGGACCAGACCACCACGTGATTGCGCCGAACGGGGATGAATTCTACAATGTGGTGATTGCGTATTACGCGGAAAATGTCGCGGGCACACCACGCATCAGTGACGGCGAGTCGTTGCAATACGCCTGGGTGCCCCTGACGCAGTTGCCCGCGAACATGGTGGCTACCCATGCAGAAGCGATTCAAGAATATCTGCGGCGCGTTTTGCGCGCGCCGCTTAGTGAAGAGGAAAACAAATGACGAATGCAATTATTGGCACCTGGCGGATGGCGGGCGAAGGCGTGCAGCTTGTCGCGCCCGCTTTGGCTGCCGGCGGAAGTGCTGCGGACGCAGTGGAGCGGGGCATCATGGCGGTGGAGAACAACCCCGCGAACATTTCGGTTGGCTACGGCGCGTTGCCCAACCGGGATGGGGTACTGGAGATGGATTCTGCGTTCATGAACGGCGCCAATTTTCAGATTGGCGCAATTGCCGGCGCGCGCGACATTGCCAACCCCATTCGTGTCAGTCGCCGGCTCAGTGAAGAACGCGTGAACAACGTGCTCGTTGGCCGGGGCGCAGAGAGTTTTGCGGATGCGTGCGGCTTTGAGCGCAAAGACATGGTGACGGCAAAAGCCCGCGCGCAGTATCTTGCCCGCAAAGCAGAGGTTGCCGCCGGCGCGCGGCTGACCCCCTACGATGGCCACGATACGGTGGGGATGATTGCACTGGATAATGCCGGGCAGATGGTTGCGGGTACCAGTACGTCGGGTCTGTTCATGAAGCACGCGGGGCGGGTGGGCGATTCGCCCCTTGCCGGCAACGGCTTCTACGTTGACCGTGAAGTTGGCGGCGCGGTTGCGACCGGCCTGGGTGAAGACATGATGAAGCGGCCGCTGTGTTTTGAAATCGTTGACCTGATGGCGCGCGGAATGGCGGTGCAGGCGGCGATGAATCAGGCGGTTTACGGCTTTATTGACCGGTTGCAGGCACGCAACGGCAACGTGGGGGAATTCTCCTACGTGGCCCTAGATAAGGACGGCAACTTCGGCGTCGCGTCGAACGTGGAGTTTCAGTTTGCGGTGGCCGTGAACGGGAAGGCGCACCTGTATGTGGTTACCCCCCTTGCCGGTCATGAATTGCAGATTAACCAAGAGTATTAACAGGGGGCGGGCGCAAGCGGCCCGCTTTATTTGCCTGCTTAGTAACCCTAATATTGACAGTTGGGTTACTAGTTTAGTATGCTGAACCCATTCAACGTGCTGATGGAGGGCAAAGTGATGCAAAATGTGCGTAATCTAACGCTAACGGCAGTGATGCTGGCGCTGTTGATTGTTCTAGGCCTGTTGCCCGGAATTCCGCTGGGGATTATCCCGGTCCCGCTGGTGCTGCAAAATATGGGCGTCATGCTCGTGGGGCTAATCTTAGGCCCACGATATGGCACCATCGCGGTGGGCTTGTTGTTGCTGCTGGTTGGTCTGGGCTTGCCCATTTTAACCGGCGGCCGCGGCGGGGCGGCGATGTTTGTCGGGCCCACTGCCGGGTACATGCTGGGCTGGCTACTGGTGCCCGTGAGCATCTGGGGGCTGACCCAAATTGGCGCACCGGCCGCGACAACCTGGTGGGGGCAGTTTTTAATTGTCCTGCTCGCGGGAGTCTTGCTCGTTGATCTGTGCGGAACATTGTGGCTTGCCCACCAGGCCGACATGCCGGTTGCCGCCGCAATGATTGCGAACATGGCGATTATCCCGGGTGATATACTGAAAGCAGGATTAACGGTCGTTTTGGTGCGACGTTTGCCTAAGCAACATGTTGGGTGAATGCCGCTGGTGCATGAGGAGAAATTATGGCTAAAAGTACCCGGCAACAGGTTTTAACGGACCTGCTGCAATATCAGAATGGTTGGCGTTCCGGTGACGAGCTGGCTGCCGACCTGGGCGTTTCGCGCGAAACCGTGTGGAAGGCGATCAATGCGCTGCGCAAAGCGGGGCACCACATCGAGGGACGCAAGAGTCTGGGCTACCGGTATGCGGCCAGTGCCGTGCTCGATGCCGACGCGATTAGTTTTTACACCCATACCCAGATGCCGGTCACGGTGCTGGCCAGCGTGGACTCAACGCAGGTGTACGCGAAGGAAGCCGTGAATGCAGGCACCAGAACGCTTCCGTTCGCGGTTCTAGCCGATCAGCAAAGTGGCGCGTATGGGCGGCGCGGGCGGCATTTTTACGCCCCCGCCAGCAGCGGCCTGTATCTAAGCATGGTGTTGCCTAATGCGGGCGCGACCTTGCAGAATGTGGGGCTCCTCACTACCGGGGTGGCTAATGCCGTGGTGGATGTGCTGGCGGCCACGTTCCCCGGGCAGAATTTTGGCCTCAAGTGGGTGAATGATGTGCTGCTAAACGGGCACAAGGTGGGCGGGATTATCACCGAGGCGGTGCTGGAACTCGAGTCCACGTCAACCGCGGCCTTTATCATCGGCATCGGTCTGAACCTGACCACCGCTGATTTTCCCGCCGCGTTGACGGATGTGGCGGGCGCCATTCAGGTTGGCGCGGATGTTGACCGCAACCTGCTGGCAGCGCGCATTATTGACCACGTCACGCAGTTGTATGCACACTACGGGGATGGCGCCTTTTTGCCCGCGTACCGGCAGCGGTCGGTAACCATCGGCAAGCAGGTGACGTTGAACCTCGGCAATGAACGGGTGCTCGGCAAGGTGCTGGACATCGCCGATAACGGCGGACTGGTGCTGCGCGACGTGTTTGGCACGGTGCACACCTTTACCAGTGGTGAAGTAGTCAAAGTTGAAAATTCGCATTAAGCGCAAAGAAAATGCCGTCCGTGGATGCGGACGGCATTTGTGCGTTATTCAGTTAGTTCGTGCGTTGCATGCTTGATGGCACGGGTGATGCGGGTGTAGTCATCAAGTTCTTCATCCTGGCGGTCCCTGGCCGTCAGCATGTAAAACTGGCGGGTGAACTTGCTGCCAAGCGATTGGTGCGGAATATTGCCCGCGGCGCGCTGGGAAATAATGGACTGGCCAAAGCCGGTTTGTAGCAGGTTGACAATCACGGCGTTGTTGTCGATTTCGATGGTCGGCCCCGCGATGCCCGCCTCTTCCATGTAGCGCTTGGTGTAGTAATAGACTCCAGAGTCGGGTTCGCGGGTGAGCCAGGGGCCGCTGGTGCCAGCATGCACGAGCTGATCGGCGAGCAAGACGGTGCGGTGCAGCTGGGTACTGGCGAGTGGTTTTTCGATGAAGCCGATGTCGGCGTCGTGGTGCAGCAGCCGGGTTTGGACGTCCTGCGAGTTGCCCATGTGGACACTGAATTGCACGTTGGCAAATGTTTGCTCAAGCATGGGCAAAAGGTGGGGCAGGATGTAGGTAGCGAAGGTGTGCGAACTGGCGAGGCGGCAAGTCCGCTTCTGGGCAGCCGTGGCTTGGAGCTGTGTGTGGAGCGTGTTCCACGTACCGAGGAGCTGCAGGGTTTGGGCGTAAAGGGTGTCGGCAGCTGGGGTGAGGCCAATCTCCCCGCGCCCGTTGCGGACGAACAGTTGCGCCCCGAATTCGGTTTCGAGCTGTTTGATTTGCGCCGACACAGTGGGCTGGGCGATGAAGAGCAGGTCGGCGGCACGGGAGAAGCTGCGCGCTTCGTAGACTGCCTTGAAGGTGGCGAGGTTTTTAAACATGAGTTCTCCATTACGATTTGTGATAGTTGATATTATAGCAATCACTCCCATTGATGAAAACCATCAAGTAAACTAATTACTGACAGGAAGGATGTTGGTAATGGAAAAAACGACAACAATGGCCCGATTGACGGCCAAGAATGCAATTGTTCCGGGCCTTGCCCTCGCGACCATTGTGGCAATCGCCGCTAAATTATTGGGGACACTGGTTCCCAGCCTCGGTGGAGCGACCATCGCCATTTTACTCGGGATTGTGCTGGGCAACACGATTTTTCGGCAAGCATACTTAGGTGCCGGCACCAAATTTGCTGAAAGCAAGCTGCTGGAGGTCTCGGTGGTGCTGCTTGGGCTCACCGTTACGTTTCAAACCATCGGCCAAATCGGGCTGCGCGGCGGAATCTTCGTGCTCATGATGATGACCACGGTGATCCTGGCGGCGTACGGGATTGGCCGCAAGCTCGGGTTCGGGGAGAAAATGGCGCTGATGATGGCGGGCGGCAACGCGGTCTGCGGCTCGTCGGCCATTGGGGCAATCGCGCCGGCCATTGACGCTGACGACGCAGATAAGGGTCAGATTATCACGCTGGTGAACTTGCTGGGAACGGTCATGATGCTGACGTTGCCGTTTCTGGGCATGACGCTTTTGGGCAAAAACAGTTTGGCGACAAGCGCCTTGCTGGGCGGCACCCTGCAGTCGGTGGGGCAGGTGGTGGCCGGTGCCAGTTTGGTCAACGCCCACACCGTGCAGTTCGCCATGTTGTTCAAAATCATGCGCATCATCATGCTGGTGGTTGTGGTGTACCTGTTCACGCGTAAGGTACAAGGCGGCCGGCCGCAAAGTGCTGGTGCAACCGCGCCGCATAAGTTCAAGCTGCCGCTGCAGTGGTACGTGCTCGGCTTTCTGATTCTGTGCGTCATGAACAGCGCGGTCACCTTGCCCGTATTTCTGGGTACGGGTGCGCACTGGCTGAGTGGGTGGTGTGAGACCATCGCGCTGGCGGCAATCGGGTTGCGGCTGGATTTTGCCCGCTTCATCAAGGAAGGGCCGAAGTTCATGCTTTACGCCCTGGCAGTTGGTGGGGTGCAAACTATCGCTGCACTAAGTTATATATACCTACTAGGCATTTAATCTGAATTCAAAAATGGGTCCGACTGCGTAAAGGCAGTCGGACCCATTTTATGTGCTGCAAACCGGAATGTTGTGGCCGGTATAAAAAAAGCGCGGAATGAGTAACCTCGTTCAGCGCAGCAATGCGGGTGAAAGGACTTGAACCTTCACGGCCGTAATTGGCCACAAGATCCTTAATCTTGCGCGTCTACCAGTTCCGCCACACCCGCATCATTGGTAGTTGTGCCTCAAGCACAAGAAATATCATACCGGAAATGGGGGGTGTCTGTCAACCGTTCTGCGCAAAAAGTTCGGTGCGGCGCTTAGCCGATGTACTTACCAACGACCGGCTTGTCATCGAGGAACTTCTTCCCGTGTGGTGAGTGGGTGATGGCGATTGATAAGTCCTGGCCCGCAACGTTGCCGTGGTGGTTGTCACCACTCCACGCGGGCACGTTAGTTAAATCATAGACGACGCCGTCAACTGCAACGTACTTTTCGGGATTTTTCTGCCCGTCGAATTCGGCTAATTGTTCCTTGGTAAATTCACGCATGAATATCATCCTCCATTAGAAAAATTATTGTCTTCCTACTTACTATTATATAGCAATGGCCGCCAGAAAGGAAACCCTTGCAAAGCGGTTGGCTAAATTGGGGCCAGCCTGTATGATTAAAGTATCAATGAGTGAGGTGCAAAAAAATGGGCAAGTTTAGACGGCACAAACCGTGCGTACTGGGATTCATGTTAATCTGGGCGAGCGTTCTTTTGGGGTTAACCTGCAGCAGTGGCCAAATTACGCAGGCGGCCACACCAACGACCCAGCAGGTAGCCGCAACCAGTAACCAGACCCCAAAGCCCCAGGGTGCGGCCCAAAAATTTGGGCAGTACGTCACGGTGACTAGCTCTAATTACAGTGTCTGGGGCAATTTTGACTGGGCAGTGCGCAACCAGTCGGCCAAGTTGTACCACCACACCTATCTGGCAAAGGTGGCGTACCACCACGCGAACGGGAGTACCTACTACTCACTGTATGCGGGCAAAAAGTGGCTGGGTTATCTCAACGCGCGGGCGGTGAAAGTCGGTCAGGGGGCCCAGGGCGGGGCCGTTGCGACTAATCAGTACGTAACGATCACTAAGAAGAATTTCACCGTCTGGGGTGATTTTGCCTGGCGCAAAAAGCGCGCGAACACCAAAAACGCATATCATGTCACGCTACAGGCCAAAATTATTTACTACCACAGCAATGGGTCCGCCTACTATTCGCTCTACCGTAACGGCAAGTGGTTCGGGTACCTGAATGCCAGCGCGGTCCAGGTGGCCAAGGGTGCCCAGGGAATCGCGGTGGGCGCAAACAAGTACGTCAAGATTACGAGTAAACGCGCGACCGTTTGGGGCGGATTTAACTGGCAAAGTAAGCACCTTACCAAGAACTGGTTCAACCACGTGTTTCAGGTCAAATGTGTGTACTATCACAGCAATGGCAGTGTGTACTACTCGCTCTACCAGGATGGCTGGTGGTTTGGGTACCTCAACGCGACGGCCACGAAGGCGAGCACTAAGCCCAAGGCCACAGCGCGCAGTTACGCCGCCACGAGCAAGACGGCCAAGAAGACCGATCAGATTGTCGGGGTGGTGGCCAGTGGCAGTCACGCACAGGTTTACCTGTTCGAAAAATCGGGTGGTATCTGGGTGCAGGCCGTAAGTGTTGCCGGGCGGGTCGGATACAATGGCGTGGGCACCGCCCGTGAAGGTTCTGGCCGCACGCCGCGGGGCGCATACCCGCTGACCTTTGCCTTTGGGACGGGGAAGAATCCGGGGACCAAGCTCACTTACCGGCAGATTACTGAGCAGTCGTACTATATTTCTAACCCCAAGGACAAGCAGTACAATACCTGGCAGGAGCGCCGCAAGTCTAGCAGCAAGGACGAGCACCTGGCCGATTATCCGGTCCAGTATCAATACGGAATTGTTATCGGCTACAACCACGGCGTCGGTGGTGGGTCGGCGTTCTTCCTGCACGTGAACGGACGCGGCGCGACGGCGGGCTGTGTCTCCGTGCCGCGGAGCACAATGCTCTCTTTCATGCGCCGAATTCATAACGGCGCCCGGATTATCAACGTTACCAGTGCCGCGCAATTAGCTAAATATTAGGTTTTCAGGCAAAGCACAGGGTGGCTTTGCCTTTTTTGTGGCCGCAAGATAAGAATTATTGCCAGATATCCACCGCAGTTTCTGAAAATAAAATGAAGGCTAGTTCGCAAGACGTGCACACTTGTGTATAATGCTTATATTACGCACGCAGGCTAACCAAGGAGGCACCATGGCAGAAGCAAAACCGCAACTAGCACGCAATCTTAAGAGTCGCCACATTCAGCTGATGGCAATCGGGGGCACTATCGGGACCGGGCTGTTCTTGGGCGCCGGTCAATCCATTCACCGCGCCGGGCCCGCAATCATTTTTGCGTACCTGTTGACGGGGATTGTGTGTTTCCTCATCATGCGCGCCCTCGGGGAACTGCTCGTGGCGGATTTGCACCAGCATTCATTTGTCGAGAGCATCGACAAGTACCTGGGCAAAACGTGGGCGGTAGTCACCGGCTGGACGTACTGGGTGTGCTGGCTGGCCCTAGCAATGGCGGAAGTCACGGCAATTGGCGTATACGTGCGCAACTGGTGGCCACTTTTGCCGCAGTGGCTGCCGGGGCTAGTGGTGCTGGTTGTCTTATTGTTAATGAATCTAATCTCCGTGGGTCTGTTCGGTGAGGCGGAATTTTGGTTTGCCCTCATTAAGGTTGTGGCCATCATCGGGCTGATTGCGGTCGGAGTCGTGCTGCTCATCTTGCACCACCCGACCAATTACGGACACGTCAGCTTGAGCAATCTGTGGGCTTACGGCGGCTTATTCCCCAAGGGCCTCGGCGGCTTTCTGATGTCCTTCCAGATGGTCGTATTCGCCTTCACCGGCATTGAGCTCGTGGGGATGACAGCGGGGGAGACCGCGGATCCGGGCAAAACCATTCCGGACGCCATCAACAAGCTGCCGGTGCGCGTAATTCTGTTCTACATCGGGGCGCTGGTCGTGATTATGGCGATTAACCCCTGGACCGCAGTTAGTCCGGACAACAGCCCGTTCGTCCAGGTCTTTGAACAAGTGGGGCTACCTGGCGCCAGCGACATCATCAATTTTGTGGTGTTAACGGCCGCGGCCTCCGCCTGCAACTCGGGGCTCTTCAGCACGGGGCGGATGCTCTTGTCACTGACCATGACGAGTAATAATCAGCGGCTGCACCGGCTCAGCAAGCTGTCGCGGCACCAGGTTCCGGCGCGGGCCATTGCGCTATCGGCAGCGGTGATCGCCATTGCGGTGGTGCTCAACATGTTTCTACCCGCCTCCGTATTTGCCTTGGTGTCCAGTGTGGCGACCATCAGTTTCCTATTCGTTTGGGTGATGATTATTCTGGCGCACATTCGCTACCGGCGGCAAAATCCTGCCGGTAGTGCGTTCAAGGCGCCGCTTTTCCCGGCGGCCGATTACTTAGTGCTCGCATTTCTGGCCATGGTGGTAGTCATCATGCTGTTCACCTTCGAAACGGCAATCGCAATGGGCGCCACGGTGGTTTGGATTATGGTTGTGTACCTGCTCACCCGGTTCAGTCGCCGAACGGCATAAAAAAGAGGGTCAGACATTTGTCTGACCCTCTTTGCGTACCTATTAAGGTTAGTCTTGCTTTGCCTTTGGCCGCCAGATACCGAGGATAACCCCGGCGACGATGGCACCAACGAGCAGGGAAACCAGGAAGCCGACCTTCTGATCCGTCAGTGCGAGGGCCACAATGCCCCCGTGTGGTGCGGGTACGTTAACCTTGAACAACTGGGTCAACCCACCGGCAATGGCACTCCCGATAACGGAGCTACCGATGATGTGTACGGGGTCGGTTGCGGCGAACGGGATGGCCCCTTCAGTGATGAAGGTGAGCCCGAGCACGTAGTTGGATAAACCAGACTGGCGTTCGTTTTCCGTGAACTTAGCGGGGAAGAAGGTGGAAGCAATGGCGATGGCCAGTGGGGGAATCATCCCCCCAACCATGACTGCGGCCATCCAGCGGCCGTCGGTGTAGTTGGATGCGGAGTAGATCCCAATGGCGAAGGTGTAAGCAGCCTTGTTGAAGGGACCGCCCATGTCGATACTCATCATGGCGGCGAGAATGACGCCGACCAGGATGGCGTTACCAGTACCCATACCTTCAAGGAAGCTAATCAGGGCGCCGTTGATGGCAGCGAAAATGGGGTTAACGATGAAGAACATGATAATCCCGATTAACGCAAGCCCGACAACTGGGTACAGGAGAATCGTTTTAAGCCCGTCAAGCGACTTTGGCAAGCCCTTGAAGGCTTTCTTCAGGTAAACGACGAGCCAACCAGCGACGAACCCAGCAACCAGGCCGCCCAGGAACCCGGATGGATTGGAAGCCTTAACGATCGAGGCGGTCGCAATGGTGGCCATGTACCCACCGACGAACCCAGGCATGAGCGCTGGCCGGTCGCCGATACTCATCGCGATGTAAGCGGCGAGGACGGGAACCAGGAAGCTAAATGCGTAGTTCCCCAAGTTGTTAGTGAAGGTGAACCACAATGATTCTTTGCCCGCATACTGTTCGAAGATGAAGGAGAGGGCCATGATGATTCCCCCACCAACAACGAATGGCAGCATGTTGGAAACCCCGTTCATGAGGTCCTTGTAGATGCGGTTCCACAGGGTGCCAGTGGTTTCTTCTTCACCACTGCTTTCTTCATTGCTGTTGCCGGCGTAAATTCCGCCCTTTTCGTCCAGGGTGTCCTGAATCAGTTCGGTTGGCTTCTTAATGCCGTCAATGACGGGGTGGTTGATCAGGTGCTTGCCGGAGAACCGGTTCATCTCCACCTTCTTGTCAGCAGCAATGATGACCCCGACGGCGCGGTTGATGTCATCGCTCGTGAGGCGGTGCTTGACCCCTTCAGAGCCGTTGGTTTCGACCTTGATGTCGACGCCCATCTTCTCGGCGGTTTCCTTGAGGGCCGCTTCAGCCATGTAGGTGTGCGCAATCCCGGTTGGGCAGGCGGTGACGGCGACGATGAATGGCTTGTCGGCAGCGGCTTCTGCAGCGGCGGCGCGCTGAGCTTCCTGCGCCTTTTCCTTAGCTTCATCGGCCTTGTCCTTGGCATCCTTGGCTTCCTGCGCGGCGGCGAATAGGCGCTGCACTTCATCAGGCGTCTTGGCGTCGCGCAACTGGGCCACGAAGTCTGGATTGATGAGTAGTGAAGACAGGGCGGAAAGCGCGGCGAGGTGCGTGTTATCTGCACCCTCTGGCGCAGCAATCATGAAGAACAGGTGCACTGGCTGACCGTCAAGTGCGTCGTATTCGACCCCGGCGTCACTCTTGGCGAAGAGTACTGCGGCCTGACTGACCGCCTTGTCCTTCGCGTGCGGCATGGCGATGCCATCACCAATCCCGGTGGTGGATTCAGCTTCACGCTTCAGAATGTCCTGCTTGTACAGGTCAGCGTCGGTGATAATGCCGCTGGCGGCGTACTTGGCAACTAATTCGTCAATCACATCGGCCTTGGTGGTGCTCTTCAGGTCCATGATCATGATATCTTTGCGTAGTAATTCACGGATGTCCATGATTTTGTCTCCTTCTACTAGTTAGATTTCTTCAATCGAGATGGTGGCTTCAACTTCATCAATCTTGGCGCGATCGGCAAGGTCGGTGGAAAAGGCGGTGGCACTACCGCACGCGATGGCCTTCTTGAAGGCGAGCAGTGGGTCGTGGGTGCGGGCGAACGTGCCGGTGAATCCGGCGAGCATGCTGTCACCGGCCCCGACTGAGTTCTTCACGTCCCCCTTCGGCACGGTGCCGTGCCAAGCCTTGTCCGCAGTAATCATGAGCGCACCCGCACCGGCCATTGAGACCAGTACGTGCTTGGCGCCGAGTCCGAGCAGCTTGCGCCCAGCGGCAACGGTTGCCTGCAGGTCTGGATATTCTGCGTCGCCGAACAGCTCTGCCAGTTCGTGGTGGTTTGGCTTCACGACCAGCGGCTTGCTTGGCAATGTGTCCAGCAGTGCCTGCCCCGTGGTGTCGATGACGAAATCGGCACCGTGTTCGTGGATGAGGGGAATGAGGTCGCGGTAGAAGGATTCGGGTAACCCAGCCGGAATACTACCGGCCATGATGACCACATCGCCCTGCTGCAGCTGGTTGAACCGGGCACGGAAGGCGGCAACTTCATCGTCAGTAATCTGGGGGCCAGGCGCATTCAGTTCGGTTTCTTGGTCGGCCTTGAGCTTGACGTTAATGCGTGTGTCGCCGTTGATGCGGGTGAAGTCGGTGCGTAAGCTGAGGGCCTGCAACTGCTCTTCGATGAAGCGGCCGGGCATCCCGCCGGTAAAGCCCCAGGCGGTGGTGTCAATGTCCAGTTCCTTGAGGATGCGGGAAACGTTGATGCCTTTACCGCCAGGGAGCTTGATGGCGGTGTCGAGCCGGTTGACCAGCCCTAGTTCCAGTTTGGGGAGCCCAATCACGTAATCAATGGCTGGGTTCAATGTGATGGAGTAGATCAAAGTGTTGCCTCCTTGATGTTGTCGAGTTTGGTGAATGCTGGGTCGATTGCCGTGAAGTCATCCGTGATGATTGCGGTTGTGTTCAGTGGCGCGATTTGGGCGAATGAAACACTGCCGAACTTGCTGGCGTCGGCGAGCATGTAGGTGCAAGCGGCTTGACTGATGGCGACCCGCTTGGTTGCGGCTTCCTCGGGGTCCGGGGTGGTGCAGCCGTAATCGATGTGGATACCGTTAGCGCCGATGAACGCGCTGTTGAACCGGTACTGGGCTAGCTGTTGTGCAGCCTGCGCCCCGATAATCGCTTTTGTCAGCGGCTTGATGGTGCCGCCGAGCATGATGGTCTTAATGCCGTAATCAGCCAGGAGTGACGCGTTGTCGACCCCGGTGGTGACGACGGTGACGTCCTTATCCTGCAGCAGCGGAATCATCTGCGCGGTGGTGGTGCCGGCGTCGAGGAAAATCAAATCGCCGTCCGCCACCATGTTGGCTGCGGCGCGCGCAATTGCGGCCTTAGCGGTGGTGTGCGTCGTGGCTTTTTCCTGGACGCCAGGTTCGTCGCGCAGGGAGCTGATTTTCTGGGCGCCACCATGGACGCGGCGGACCAGGCCCGCTTTGGCCAGTTCACCAAGGTCCCGGCGGATGGTGGATTCGGAGGCATCCAGTTGCGCGATGAGTTCGCGAATCTGGACGACGCCGTTCCGGTCAATATCGGTCAATATGCGTTGTTTGCGTTCTTCAGTAAGCACTTTCATTCACCTCTTGATTCTTATTATACACAGCAACCGGTTACAATCAAGTAAAAAACGTCAAAAACATTCAAAAAAGTTCATGAAAATGGCCAAAACTGCCCAATAAGCGGGCAAAATGCCGGTCAGCGGCTGATTTTTCGCTTAAACGGTCAAAAGACGTCAATTAGGTGCACCTTGTTTGTCGGCACCGTTTCTTCTATATTAAAGGCACGATGATTTTTTCAGGACGGGAGAATAATATGAATATTGTAATTCGCAGTGCCGGCGCCGCTGACCTCGGGGCCATCATGCGCATTGAACGGGCGGGGTTCACGCCAGCAGAAGCGGCCAGTGAAGCGAGTATGGCGGAGCGCATCGCCAAGATTCCAGACACGTTCCTTGTCGCGGAAAGTGCGGGGCAGGTTGTCGGCTTCATTGTGGGGCCGGCAATCAGTGCCCGTTATCTGACCGATGATTTGTTTGATCACTTGACTGTTAATCGCGATGCAGACAAGTGCGTTGCGGTGCTGAGCATTGCCGTTGATCCGGCCACCCGCGGACAGGGGCTTGGCACGGCATTGCTGACCGCCTTTGCCAAGCAGGCGCAAAAACAACACCGCGAACTCATTTCGTTGACCTGCCTAGAGCGCCTCGTGCCGTACTACGCCAAGCATGGCTACGTGAATGAAGGTGTGGCGGACTCGCAACATGCTGGTGAGGTGTGGTACAACATGGTGCTCAGCTTGGCGTAGTTGGGTTTACCTATTACCATGAAAAAAGACCAGGAACTCCGCAGTCGTTACTGACTGCGGGGGTTCCTGGTCTTTATTTTAGATTTTGGTTGTGGCGACGATGCTTTCGTGCTGCTTGATGTGCTTAAGTCGCGTTTTGTCATCGGCAAGCAGCAGGAAGATTGCTTCCACCGCGGTCATCGCGGCGACGCGGGAGAAGTAGTATTCCGACTCGAAGACCCGCTGCCGAACTGCGGTTAGCATGTGCAGGTCAGCCCGCTGCGCAATCGGTGAATCCGCGTGATTGGTAATGGCGACGACTTTGATGCTGCGCTTTTTGGCGACATTGACCTGGGTGAGTAAGTCGCGGGTTTCCCCAGAGTTAGAAATTACCAGCAGCACCGCGGTTTGCGGTAAGTTGAGGGTTTGGGCCACCGCTGTGTCCCACACGGAATCCGTAATGGCCAGCTTGCCCAACTGGTTGAACTTTTACACCGCATCGGCCGCCACGGGAAAGGTGCCCCCAGCGCCGGCAACCTGCACAATTGGTGCGGCCGCGATTGCTTGCACGATCTCTTTGAGCACCGGCGCCGCTGTCTGGGCCAGCGTGCTATTGATTTCTGCTACCTTATTGGCGCTAATGCTTTGCAGAGCCTGACCGAAATCATCCGGATTGATTTGTTGATAATAGCTGTCTTGATTCTCCGCCACGCGCGCAAGTTCAATCTTGAGCTGATGGAAGCCGTCCAGCCCGATGTTCTTGCTGAAGCGCGACACGGAGGCGTCACTAACCCCAGCCGCCTGCGCGAGTGCCGAGATGGTCATGTTCACGACCTGATTGGGGTGGGTGAGCACGTATTGCGCGATTTTGTGATCCGTTGCCGATAGGGTGGGTAGCTTGCTGTAGAGTGTATCGATGATTGTCGCCTGACTTGCCATAGTGTGCGCCTCCGTGGTTGTTACCATTAATGTACGCCAGCACCACCTGAAAATCAATTTCCAAATTTGCCGCTTGACGAAAATTAATTTCTGAATTAGTATCTATTTGTAAATTAATTTCATGATTGTAAGGCGTGTGAAAATGACTAGACAAATTGAGATGGCAGCGCAGATGGTTAAGCCAGGAATGAGCGTTAGTTTCGGTGGGGGTCAGCACGTGCGCGCGTTAATTGACGCTGTGGCTGTCCGTAACTTGGATATATCTGTCACCAGTCCACTTGCACTTGTGCGCGATTATTGTCGCCAGGTGGGGTTCAGCGTGATCGATGCGCCCCAGCAAATCGATTTGGGCTTTGATGGCTGTGATGCAGTTGATGGCTATCTGAACTTGCTCAAGAGCATGGGCGGAATCTTCGTGGACGAGAAGGCATACGCAACACTGTGTACAGAATATGTCATCCTAACGCCGGAAGCGCGGGTTCAGCCAACCCTCGACACGACGATTCCGCTGACTCTAGAGGTGGTGCCAATCATGGCGGCGCAGGTTGTGCAGGCAGCAAAGAACCTGGACTTAGATGTCCGTGTGCGGCCGGTTGTTCAAGGTGAACGGGGGAACCGGTTGCTTGACTGTTTCTGCAAAGCTGATGAATGGGCGCGGATTCGTGAACAGAATGCAGCTTTAACCCAAGTGAACGGGGTTGTGGGCAGTTCTTTGTTCACGAACTTAGCAACGCAAGTATTGATTGAAACACCGGATGACGGCGTCCGGATGTTATAAGGAGGAACTCATGACAAAATTGAATTGGGGCATGATTGGAACGGGCTGGATTGCCCACGAAATGGCAGATGCACTGAACCGCGTTAATGGTGAGATTTACGCCGTGGCCGACGTGAATGCGGAGATGTTGGCTAAGTTTGCCCGTGAAAAGCACATTCGCCGGACATTCACCGATGCGGACGCGATGATTGCGGATCCGAACATCGACGTGATTTATATTGCCACGCCCCATACCTTTCACTACCCATACATTAAGCAGGCGTTGAACGCGGGGAAGCACGTGTTCGCGGAAAAGGCGATTACCGTAAACGCCAAGCAGTTCGATGAGGTGCAGGCCCTCGCCAAGGCCAAGGGGCTAATTCTCACCGAGGGCCTGACGCTGCTGCACATGCCACTCTACCAGAAGGTGCAGGCGCTGATTGCGGCTGGCAAACTGGGTGACATCCACATGGTGCAGGTCAATTTCGGCAGTCTGAAGGATTATGACCCGCAGAACCGGTTCTTCAACAAGGACTTGGCTGGCGGCGCGCTGCTGGATATTGGCGGGTACGCAACCGCGTTTGCCCGGACGTTCCTCAACCAGCAACCGAATGTCTCTTTGACCACGGTGAAGTACTTCCCAACCGGAGTTGACGAACAATCGGGGATTATTCTGAAGACGCCTGATGAACAAATGGCGGTGATGGCACTGTCGCTGCGGGCGAAGCAGCCCAAACGCGGGGTGATTTCGGGGACTAAGGGCTACATCGAAATCAATGATTACCCGCGGGCAACAACCGCGGAAATCACGTACACTGCTGACGCCCACACCACCACTACTGAGACCATTACCGCGGGGAACGCGGCGGATGCGTTGGTCTACGAGGTGCAGGACATGCAGCGGTACGTTGATCAAGGCCATGATGATGGCCAACTAGCGCTCTCACATGATGTTAGCCACATCATGTCCGATGTGCGCAACCAGTGGGGAATGACGTTCCCGTTCGATTAGCTGCATAACAAATCAATCCGGGGCGGACAAATTTTGTCCGCCCCGGATTAGCATTAGTGCCTCAATTCTGGTTATTCATGGAGCTGGTCAACCGCAAATGCAGCTTCGGCCTTTGTGAACTTCTCGCCATTATCGGAAGCGAGGTGGGCTTCGATGGCGGCAGCAGACATGTGCTCGCGCTTTTGGAGCGTGATGGCCGCGGCGGCCGCATTCTTCTTGTAGTTAACGTGAATGTGCTCGACCGCGTATTTGGCTTCGGTCTTCGCGAAGCCTTCGCCACTGGCGGCGGTCAATTCGTTATAGAGCCCTTTTTTCGAGAGGTGCTTGGACTTAGCAATCTGGGCGCCCCTGATGGTCGCGTTACGGTTCCAGTCCGCGCTGACGTGACCCACCGCGTAAGTTGCGGCACCTGCGCTAAAGCCTTCACCCTTTTTGTTCGTTAAGAGTTTGTACAAGCCTTTGCGCGACGGGTGG
The DNA here is from genome assembly GCF_001436225.1 of Lacticaseibacillus sharpeae JCM 1186 = DSM 20505. GTDB lineage: Bacteria > Bacillota > Bacilli > Lactobacillales > Lactobacillaceae > Lacticaseibacillus > Lacticaseibacillus sharpeae. The sequence continues at coordinate 91,668 of NZ_AYYO01000003.1, forward strand.
GTATTGGTGACATACGCGTCTGCGCGGTTGAGGGCCTCCTTGTACGATTTTGGCACCTTCTTCTTACTGGATGACTTTTCTGTGACCACCGTCGATGCCGGATCTTTGTCCGCGGTGGACTTGCTACTGTTATTGGCAGCAAGCGCGCCCCAGGTGATGGCAACGACGAGTACGACGAGAACCCAGAACCACGCCTTTTTCCAGAAAGGGGTCTTGGTCGGTGTTTGGTTATCAGCCATGATTTCCTCCCTTGGACCGGAGCTAGGGTACTACCGGTCACAACTCAGTTTACGGTCAGATACGTGGCGCACGGCCACGCAAACATTGGGGTGACGAGCAACTTGGTCTTTAACCTACATTCATCGTAATTGCTGGCAAGCAAATAATAAATGGCTGGGGTTAGCTATCGACTGCAGGCCTTGCGCTGCTTAGCTTGTCGCGAAGAGGGGGTGGCGGCGAGCCAAATTTTGCTGCGTTCTTGAGCATTTTGGTTAAGCAAAAGTCCAATTTTTTGCAGCAAAAGTGGATTAGTGGGGCGGGTGGTGACCCATACCAATCCCGTTGTGACCGTTTTCTGGAAGTGATTTCTGTGTTAGAATTAACGGGAATTGATAAACGCTATGCATACAGATGGAGGAATTATTTTGACTGAACCATTTTTCCTGAAACCATATTTCCAACCAAAAATCTGGGGTGGCCGCAAACTTGAAACATTCGGCTACGATCTGCCTGAGGGTAAGATCGGTGAATGCTGGGCAATCTCGGCCCACCCCCATGGCCCCGCAACCATCGAAAACGGACCACTGGCCGGCAAGACGCTGGCTGAGGCCTACAGTGATAACCCAGAATACTTCGGTAACCCAAGCAGCAAGGTCTTCCCGCTGCTCACCAAGATTCTGGATGCGGAAGATGCACTTTCCGTCCAGGTGCACCCGGATGACGAATATGCGGCAATCCACGAGCACGAACTGGGTAAGACCGAATGCTGGTACGTGATTAATGCGGACCCAGGTTCCTACCTGATCTACGGCCACCACGCCCAGACACATGAAGAACTTGTGTCCATGATTGAAAACGGACAGTGGGACAAGCTGCTGCGGAAGGTGCCAGTTAAGGCGGGCGACTTCTTCTACGTGCCTAGTGGAACCATTCATGCACTGACCAAGGGCATCATGGTGCTCGAAACCCAGCAGAGTTCCGACACCACGTACCGCTTGTACGACTACGACCGGACGGACGATGCAGGAAACAAGCGTGAGTTGCACCTCAAGCAGTCCGAAGATGTGACCATCGTGCCACACGTTGACCCTAAACTCGACATCACCACGGAAAAGATTGGCGATTCGACCATCACCACGTTCGTAACCGCACCAACGAGTCCATTTTTCTCCGTGTACCGCTGGCAGGTTAACGGCGAACTTAAGCTTACTAAGTCCGCGGACTACACGCTCATTTCCGTCCTGGATGGCGACGGGACCATTACGGCCGACGACAAGACGTTCGCCCTGACTAAGGGGACGCACCTGCTTGTGCCAAGTCAGATTGCAAGCTGGACGATTAACGGGAAACTCGACATCATCGCCTCAACCCCAGGCAAAGAAGCATAAATCATTTTCTGAACTGAACAAGGCCCAGCTTTGTTCAGTTTTTTTCGCAAATGGAGGACACGTGCATGCACAAAAAGATCATCTTACTCTTGGCCGCCGCCTTGGGACTGACGCTGGCTGCGTGTGGCAAGACGGCGACGCAAAATCCGGTCAGCTCACCGAAACCGGCGACGCAAAAGGTGCTCGCCCAGACGGACAATACGTGGCAGGGCACCAAGTACCTGAGCATCAACGTGAGCAAAAAAGGTCAGCTCGGCAAGCGCAGTTTGCAGCAGCAGGGTGCAGGGTTAGTGACGGTGTCGCACGGCGGGAAGCTCGATCTGGGGCAAGGCCAGCAGAGCTATGCCGCGTTCAAGTACCAATCGTCGCTGAACCAGGTGGGTGCAACGGGCAAAACCAAGCAGTACACACTCGCTCAGTTGAACGCCAACCTGAAAGCGGCCCATGCCGGCATTAAGTTAACCAAGATTAGTGACCTGGTGTTCTTCAAGGGCAACCGTTTGGGCTACGTGGTGCACAAAAACAACCTGTACGCCCTCGCGCTTTCCTATAGTTACGGGACGACTGGGGCAAACGACGCGCTCTATCTCTACACGCGCTCCGGATTAACGGCGCCCAAGAAGCACCTGACCGATGCCCAGCTGAACGGGCGCTGGTCGCCACTGGACACACAGGAGAGTGATGCCAGTGTGCTCGTGCAGGACGGGATGCTGTATCGCAGCGAGAACAACGGCATGTTCGTGTTCCGCACCCGCGTGCAGGACCTGCGCAAACTGCCGGCTAAGCAGTTGTACACGACCCAATTCCTTAGTGTGCTCGGAACGGCAGCGAACTCTGGTTACGCAATGCCCAAGGCAACAACACGTGGGGCGAACACGAATGAGTACACATATTTGTTCTTGACGCCGACGAAGATGGTCAAAATTGGCAACGGGTCGGTTCAAACTTTCACCAAGTCGGCCAGCACTTATTCGACGATTCCGGCCGCGTTCGTCCACACACTGGCGCAGACGGCCAATTACAAGGGTTTGGTGCCCGCCGTGATTAATCAGACCGGCACCAATTACTTTGTCGGTTATTACAACACAATCAATGGCTTAACTGAGGCGTGGTTGCAGAATAGCACGCAGACCAAAACGGTTGATGCGCAGGGGAAACTAGTTAAATAATGCTGGCCAGGCCACATGTAGCGGGGCGGCGTGAATTCCAATTTGTGGAATTTGCGCTGTCCCGCTATAATAGTTAGGTTAAGATGCGTGGATTGTGCGGAGTTTCAGTCCACCAGATTGGAGAAAACGAAATGGCACAACTGTTTTTCCGCTACGGTGCGATGAATAGCGGTAAAAGTATCGAAATCCTCAAAGTGGCACACAACTATGAGGAGCAGGGTAAGCAGGTCATCATTTTGACCAGCGGGGTCGATTCCCGCTCCGGCGTTGGCGTCATTGCCAGTCGCATTGGGCTGGAACGCAAGGCCACGCCAATCGAGAGTGCAACCAACGTGTTCGACCTGGTGCAGCGTGAAAACCCCCAGGCCGCGTGCGTGCTCATTGACGAAGCCCAGTTCTTGGAGAAGCACCACGTGACCGAGTGCGCCCGGGTCGTTGACGAACTGAACATTCCGGTGATGGCGTTCGGCCTCAAGAATGACTTCATGAACAACCTGTTCGAAGGCAGTGAGGCACTGCTCCTCCAGGCCGACAAGATTGAAGAGATGAAGACCATCTGCTGGTTCTGCACCAAGAAGGCCATCATGAACTTGCGGGTGCACGACGGTCACCCCGTTTACGCGGGTGAGCAGATTCAGATTGGCGGCAACGAGAGTTACTACCCAGTCTGCCGCAAGCACTACAACAACCCCCCATTTCGTTAGCTAGCCAGTCTGGTAATCATGACTGTCACTAGATTTGGGGAAGTCGCATTCCCCAGTAATAAGGAGTAATAATGGATAAAATTTTTGAACAACTTGAGAGCGTCCTGATTCATTACGATGATATTCAGGAACAGATGTCTGACCCGGACATCATTGCCGACACCGACCGCTACATGGCGCTCGCAAAGGAAGAAGGCTCCCTGCGCGATGTCGTTGCGGCGTACAAGCGCTACAAGGAAGTCCTCGATGACATCGAAGGTTCCGACGAGATTATGCGGGAAACCAAGGACCCCGAAATGCTCGAAATGGCCAAGGAAGAACTCGAAGATGGGCGCAAGGAGAAGGCCGAGCTGGAAGACAAGATGAAGATCTTGATGCTGCCTAAGGACCCCAACGACGATAAGAACATCATCATGGAAATCCGCGGTGCTGCTGGTGGGGATGAAGCCAGTCTGTTTGCTGCCGACTTGCTTAACATGTATTCCCGTTACGCTGAACGCCAGGGGTGGAAGACCGAAATCATTGACGAAAACCCAACCGAAGTCGGGGGGTACAAGGAAGTTGTCGTCATGATTACCGGCGATTCTGTCTACTCCAAGCTGAAGTTTGAGAACGGGGCGCACCGAGTGCAGCGGATTCCGGCAACTGAAAGTGCGGGCCGCGTGCACACCAGTACCGCAACGGTGGGCGTAATGCCCGAATACGAACAGGTTGACCTGGTGCTCGACCCTAAGGATATCCGTACCGACGTCTTCCGTTCCTCCGGTGCCGGTGGTCAGCACATTAACAAGACCAGTTCGGCTGTGAGGATGACGCATATTCCAACCAACATCGTGGTTTCCATGCAGGACCAGCGTTCCCAGCAACAGAACCGGGTGAAGGCGCTGCAGATTTTGACCACCCGTGTGTACGATTACTACGAAAGCCAAAACGCGGAAGCTTACGCGGAAAAGCGGAAGACTTCCGTCGGGACGGGGGACCGTTCTGAACGTATTCGGACCTACAACTACCCGCAAAACCGGGTGACGGACCACCGGATTGGCCTGAGCCTCAACAAGCTAGACCGCATCATGAACGGGGAACTGGATGACATCATCGACGCACTCATCCTGCACGACCAGACCGCAAAGTTGGAGCAGTTGGCCAATGACTAGTTACGCTGCGGCCTTACGCAACGCGACGGATAAGCTTGAACGGGCGGAGATTGACGGCGACGGCGCGAATTTCGTGCTGTCTGTGCGTCAAAACTGGACACGCAGCCAGCTGGTTCTGCACGGTCGGGACGAGATGGACGCTGACGTGGCGCAGCAATTCAATGCGGATATTGATAACCTGCTTGCCGGGCAACCAGCACAGTACATCGTGGGCCGCGCACCGTTTTGGGGGCGCATGTTTAACGTGAACCCAGCCGTCTTGATCCCCCAGTTCGACACCGAAATTCTGGTGGAATGGATGCTGGAGGATGCGGTCGGTGGCTTTGGTATCGACATCGGCACCGGTAGCGGCGCGATTGGCATCACCTTGAAGCTAGAACGGCCGCTAATGGAAATGACGCTGTCTGACATTTCCCAGCCGGCACTGGCCGTAGCCACGGCCAATGCGCAGACACTAGGGGCGCAAGTGCAGGTTAACCAGGGTGACCTACTGACGGGAACGGGCAAATTCGACTTCATCGTGGCCAACCTGCCGTACATTGACCCGGACGAAACGAACGTGATGGATCAGTCGGTAATTGACTACGAGCCGCACCTAGCCTTGTTTGCCAAGGAACACGGGCTCGCGTTGTTTCGGGAACTCTTCGACCAGATTCCGCGCCACCTGCGCCCAGGCGGTGTGGTTTACCTCGAGTTTGGGTATCGCCAGCAGCCAGCCTTGGAGCGCATGATTGCGGAGATGCTGCCATTAGGCCACGCCGATTTTCGGGTTGACGAGGCGGGGAACCCGCGCGCAGTACGGATTCAGTTCTAGGCGGAAGGGCAAAGGGGGACTTTTGCCCTTTTCCGCGCGACATTGATTAATTAATTGGAAGTGCAGAAATGAAAACCACAATATTTACCCACGACACTGTTGCTAGTGCCGCCAAGTTATTGCAGGCCGGGGAACTCGTTTCTTTTCCGACCGAAACTGTCTACGGCTTGGGTGCCGATGCAACGAACGTGGACGCAGTCAAGAAGGTATACGTGGCCAAGGGCCGGCCTTCAGACAACCCGCTGATTGTTACGGTCGCTGATCCGGAGACCGTGGCCAAGTTCGCCCAGGTGACCCCAGCGGCTGAAAAGCTGATGGCCAAGTTCTGGCCCGGCCCCCTTACCATTATCCTGCCCATCATTCCTGGGGCACTGGACATGGCGGTGACGGGTGGCCTGCAGACGGCTGCTTTCCGTGAACCCGATAATGATGCAACCCGCGACTTGATTCGGCTTGCCGGCACGCCGATTGTCGGGCCGTCCGCGAACCTATCGGGTAAGCCGAGCCCAACAACCGCCCAGCACGTGCTGCACGACATGGACGGGCGGATTGCCGGAATTTTGGACGATGGCCCGTGCCGTGTGGGGGTTGAATCCACGGTAATCGACATGTCTGGGGATGTGCCAGCCATCTTGCGGCCCGGCGCAGTGGATGAAGCGATGTTGGAACCAATCGTTGGCCCCGTGGCGACAGACAAACACAAGGTGGGCGCTAAGGAAACACCAAAAGCACCGGGCATGAAGTACAAGCACTACGCTCCCGAAGCCCAGGTCATCATTGTGGACCACCCGGAACAGTTCCCCGCAGCTATCGCGTGGGCTAAGGCGCAGGGTTATGACTTTGGCGTGCTCGCGACGGACGCAATTCTTACGGCCCACGCCCAGGGTTTGCCCCAGTACTCACTTGGCAAAGACCTGACTTCTGCAACGCGCGACCTGTTTGCCGGGCTACGATACTTTGACCTCCACCCCGACGTGTTGGTGGTGTTGGCCCAGGCGTTTGCTGATGACGGCTTTGGGGCGGCGTACATGAACCGGCTCGGCAAATCCGCTGGTGGTCAGCATTTCACTGAGGCGTAACTAGTTTCTTCTATTAATATTCTTAGTGAAACCTAACCCAAAAACGATAATTGAGGCCCCCTGCACGGCAATTTCAGTGCGGGGCCTTTTTATTGCGTGCGAATCCGGAATCGTCTTGCGCGCCACTAGCTTCACCGCTATAATGTTTAAGGCGATGCGTGTGTGTGGCACGCACCATAGATAGGAGAGACAAACAACATGGGTAAATTTACCGTTTTGAACCACCCGCTGATTCAACACAAATTAACGATTATTCGGGACAAGAATGTTGGGACCAAGGAATTCCGCGAGGTTGCTAACGAAATTGCCGAATTAATGGTATACGAAATTACCCGTGATTTGCCCCTTGAGGACGTTGAAGTTGAAACCCCAATGGGCCACAGCGTCCAGAAGCAGCTTGCCGGGAAGAAACTGGCAGTGATTCCGATTCTCCGTGCCGGCCTCGGCATGGTGGACGGCGTGCTGGAACTGATTCCCGCAGCTAAGGTGGGCCACATCGGCATGTACCGCGACGAAGAAACCCTGAAGCCACATGAATACTTCGTTAAGATGCCAACCGATATTGACCAGCGTGACCTGATCATCGTTGACCCAATGCTCGCAACTGGTGGATCGGCTATCATGGCCATTGACGCCCTGAAGAAGCGCGGTGCCCAGTCCATGCGGCTCGTCGTCCTCGTTGCGGCTCCAGAAGGCGTGAAGGCCGTTCAGGAAGCCCACCCAGACGTTGACATTTACGCAGCTGCGCTCGATGACCACCTGACCGAAAGTGGCTATATCTTCCCTGGTCTTGGTGACGCAGGGGACCGGCTGTTCGGCACCAAGTAAAGATATTTATAAATTACTTAATAATCCGTTATTGCAGACAAGTGCGTGCGTATTTGCACGTTTAATGGTCCGCAAATAGCGGATTTTTTTGTTATTCGCGGTTGGCGAAATTCGACGGGTGCGCCAATAGACGCGACACTTTTGTGACATTGTGTCAGAAATTTATTTAATTTTTTTGTTGTTCCGCAACTGGTATACGCGGTCACCCTTTATTCGGCGCGGAGTTTTCCGCTTTCAATGAAAAGGTATGTAACCTCGCTTGTCGCGTGCTTTTTCCTTTGTCTTTTACAGTTGAAGGTGGTAGAGTTATCAGTGTATTTTGTGGGACTCTACAAAATCCGTATTAAGAAAACTTAGTCCCTCTCAGATGATAAGGATCTTTCTGGGCACTAGCTTTCGTAAGGAGGTGAATTCTGTGAACGATAAGTATCCCTATCTCGCAATAGGGCCGGTTCGTTTCAACTTAGCGAACGACATCCCAATGCTACTTTCCGCCATCATCATCGCGGCGCTTGTTATTTACCTGTCACGCAACCCTAAGCTGCGTCCAGGCGGCAAGCAGAACGTGCTTGAATGGCTGATTGATTTCATTAAGGGCATCGTTGGCGGTGAAATGCCGGGTAAGTCAGGTAGCTTTTTCCAACTTTTCGCATTCACAATGTTCCTGTTCATATTCGTTATGAACCAACTGGGGCTGTTCATTGATGTGAATATCGGTGGTGTTTCGTGGTTCCACTCACCAACGGCAAGTCCATTAATCACAATGACGCTTGCATCCACGGTGTTGTTCCTTTCCCACTACTATGGGGTCCGGAACAAGGGCTTCCTCGGATACATGAAGCGGTACCTTAACCCGATGAACCTGCTTGAAGAGTTTACCAACTTCATGACGCTGTCACTGCGTCTGTACGGTAACATCTTCGCTGGTGAAATTCTGATTATGCTTATCCGCAACATGGCATTATCTGGCGTCGCGCCTATCTTCACGTTCCCATTTGGGTTTGTCGCCGAGATGGCATGGATGGGATTCTCAGTTTTCATTGGCAGTATCCAAGCGTACATTTTTGTAATTCTCGGGACGGTTTACACGTCTCACCAAGTTATCTCAGAATAGTTTTTAGGAGGAAATATACTCATGAAATATCTCGCAACAGCTATCGTAGCTGGTATGGCAGCCCTGGCTGCTAGTCTTGGTAACGGTCAGGTTATTAGCCGGACCATCGAAAGCATGGCTCGCCAGCCAGAACTTTCTGGTCAGCTCCGTGGGACCATGCTTCTTGGTGTTGGTTTGATCGAAGCTGTGCCAATCATCGCGATTGCTATCTCCTTCCTTATCCTTTTCATGTAATTCACGTGCATCGTCACGTATTTGATGAAAAAGAAGGGAGTGGCATAAATGAATTACGGAATGATTAGTGCCGCCGGTGCCCTTGAACTTGGGGATATGCTCTTCGGACTCATTACCTTCATCGTGCTGCTTCTTGTTGTTGGGAAGTTTGCTTGGAAGCCAGTTGTCGCAATGATGGCTGCACGTCAGGACAAGATTACCTCTGACCTTGACTACGCAGACAACAGCCGCGACGAAGCGGAAAAGCTGCTTGCCCAGCGCAAGAGCGAACTGCAAAGCACCCAGACTGACGCTGTGAACATTATCAACACGGCTAAGGCTAACGGTGAAGCGCAGAGCAAGAAGATCGTTGCTGACGCACACGCTGAAGCAACGGACCTCAAGTCCAAGGCCGAAGCAGATATCGCCCAGGCTAAGCAGGACGCACTGAATGGCGCCCGTGACCAGGTTGCTGACCTGTCAGTTGCCATTGCCAGCAAGATTATCGGTAAGGAACTGTCAACAAGCGACCAGCAGGCCCTCATTGACGATTACATCAAGGGGCTAGGTGATTAGAATGGCGCTAACGAACGCGGTAGTTGCCCCACGTTACGGTACGGCTTTGTACGCACTCGCGCGTGAGACGAATCAGGTTGACCTGATTAACGAAGAATTACAGCAGCTCAAAGCTGTTTGCGATGCTGCGCCTCAACTACTCGCCGCTTTAGACGCTCCCGAGCTGACGCCAGCGGCCAAGCAGCAGTTGATTGACACCCTGAAAAAGGATGCAATCCAGCCAGTTGCCAATCTCATCCAGATGACGTTCGATTACGGTCGAATCGGCGCATTGCCCGCCATCATTGATGACTTTGCGGTCTCAGCACAGGCGGATGCCGGTATCGTAGAAGGTACCGTCACTTCCGCCGTGCCGCTGAGTGATCAGCAGGCTCAGCAACTTAGCAGCGCGATTGCGGCTAAGTTGTCGGCGAAAACAGCACACCTGACACCAGTAGTAGATGCTAGTGTTCTTGGTGGTGTGCGAGTAGAAGCAGCAAACCGGATCATCGACGGAACGGTTGCACACCGGATCCAACAGATGCGTGCGGCATTGCTGGCACATTAGATTTTTAGTGAAGAGGTGAAGTCATGGCTATCAAAGCAGAAGAAATTAGCGCGCTGATCAAGGATCAGCTCGCACAGTACCAGACCGACCTCGATGTTGAGGAAATCGGGACCGTTACCTACGTTGGTGACGGGATTGCCCGTGCCCACGGTCTGGACAATGCCATGGCCGGTGAACTTTTGCAGTTTGAAAATGGTTCATACGGTATGGCGCAGAACCTTGAAACAAATGACGTTGGGATTATTATCCTGGGTGAATTCGATGATATCCGCGAAGGCGACACGGTTAAGCGTACCGGCCGGATCATGGAAGTGCCTGTCGGTGAAGCTCTGATTGGTCGTGTTGTGAACACGCTCGGTCAGCCACTCGATGGCCTTGGTGATATCAAGACGGACAAGACCCGTCCTATCGAATACAAAGCACCTGGTGTTATGCAGCGTAAGTCTGTCTTCGAACCACTGCAGACAGGGCTTAAGGCTGTTGATGCCCTCGTGCCAATCGGCCGTGGCCAACGTGAATTGATTATCGGGGACCGTAAGACTGGGAAGACCAGCATTGCGATTGACACGATTATCAACCAAAAGGGTCAGGACATGATCTGTATCTATGTTGCTATCGGGCAGAAGGATTCCACTGTGCGTGCACAGGCGGAAACCCTCCGTAAGTTCGGGGCCATGGATTACACGATTATTGTTTCTGCTGGCCCATCCGAACCAGCTCCTATGCTGTACCTGGCGCCTTACGCTGGTGCAGCCATGGGTGAAGAGTTCATGTACAACGGCAAGCACGTCCTCATCGTGTACGATGATTTGACGAAGCAGGCTTCTGCTTACCGTGAAATATCCCTGTTGCTCCGTCGTCCACCTTCCCGTGAAGCTTACCCTGGTGACATTTTCTACACTCACTCCCGTTTGCTTGAACGTAGCGCTAAGCTCAGTGATGAACTTGGTGGGGGCTCAATGACTGCTTTGCCAATCATCGAAACCCAGGCCGGTGACGTGTCCGCATACATTCCAACCAACGTTATCAGTATTACTGACGGACAGATTTTCTTGCAAAGTGACCTGTTCTACGCTGGTACCCGTCCAGCGATCGACGCCGGGACTTCTGTTTCCCGTGTCGGTGGTGACGCGCAGCTGAAGGCAATGAAGAAGGTTGCCGGGACGCTCCGTCTTGACTTGGCAAGTTTCCGTGAACTGGAAGCCTTCAGTCAATTCGGTTCTGACCTGGATGCAGCTACTCAGGCCAAGCTGAACCGTGGGCGTCGGACTGTTGAAGTTCTGAAGCAGCCACTGCACAAGCCATTGCCTGTTCAGTACCAGGTTGTCATTCTTTACGCTCTGACGCACGGTTTCCTTGATGCCGTTCCTGTTGCTGATATTCAGCGCTACGAATCTGAAGTTGTTGATTACTTCGAAAGCAACGCCAGCGATTTGCTCAAGCAGATTGTTGAAACGGGTAAGCTGCCTGACACCGACAAGATGGATGCTGCACTCAAGGCATTTTCTGCCGGCTTTGTCGCTAGCGATTCTGCCGACACCACCAAGTAGGGGGTGTACACATGGCTGATTCTTTAATTGACATCAAGCGGCGCATTGCGTCAACCAAGAAGACCCGCCAGATTACGGCGGCCATGCAGATGGTCTCCGGGGCAAAACTGTCCCAGGTTGAGAAGAAGTCCGGTGCATATCAGATCTACGCTGACAAGATCCGTGAGACGGTCACGCATTTGGCCCAAAGCCAATTGCTGAGTATGGCTGCCAACCGCGATTACAATAATCGTGACGACAACGACAAGGCTGGGGACATGCGTGTGCGTGTTTCCGACCTGTTGCAAGAACGTCCAGTCAAGAAGGTCGGCTACTTAGTCATGACCTCTGACCGGGGCCTCGTTGGTAGTTATAACAGCAACGTGCTCAAGCCAATGCTCGACGTGCTGAAGGATGACGAACACCCATCCACCGTACTTGCGGTTGGAGGGGTTGGTGCCGATTTCTTCAAGGCGCGCAACGTGAGCGTGGCTTACGAATACCGGGGCATTTCTGACGTGCCAACCTTCAACGAAGTCCGGGAAATCGTTAAGACGGCGGTTTCAATGTACGATAATGAAGTGTTCGATGAACTTTACGTGTGCTACAACCACCACGTGAACTCATTGACCTCCGTTTTCCGAGTTGAAAAGATGCTGCCAATTAACGACTTGGACCCAGCTGAAGTTGAAGACACACCAGTATCGTACCTGACTGAACCCGATGTGGATGCAGTTCTGGATGCGGTATTGCCTCAGTACGCTGAAAGTCTGATTTTCGGGGCCATCATGGACGCGAAGACGGCGGAACACGCCGCTTCAATGACGGCCATGAAGAGTGCCACCGACAACGCCGACAACCTGATTGGCGACCTGTCGACCCGTTACAACCGGGCCCGTCAGGCACAGATTACGACCGAACTGACCGAAATCGTTTCTGGTGCCGCTGCGGTTGAATAACTGCAAGCACCATGATTTTGCCAGTAGTAATCTGACGGTTAAATACAAATATAACGGTTTGGGCGGGGCCAAAGGTGACCCGCAACAGCGGGCATTTTTGCCTGCGCCCAAACACAAAAGGGAGGACACAGACATTGAGTAATAGTACAGGGAAAATCGTTACCGTTATCGGCCCTGTTGTCGACGTGGCCTTTCCCATTAACGATTCCTTGCCTAAGATTAACAACGCTATGAACATCAAGAAGCCCGACGGTTCAACGCTTGTCGTTGAAGTTGCCGTTGAACTTGGTGATGGCGTTATGCGGACCATTGCGATGGCCAGCACAGACGGCTTGCAGCGCGGGATGGAAGTTACCGACACCGGTGCTCCTATCTCCGTGCCTGTAGGGAAGGACACGCTTGGTCGTGTGTTCAACGTTTTGGGAGAGCCAATCGACGGTGGCGAGGACTTTGGTCCTGATCACAAGCGCGATAGCATTCACAAGTCTGCACCTAAGTTCGAAGACCTGTCCACTGGTTCCGAAATCCTCGAAACCGGGATTAAGGTTATTGACCTGCTTGCCCCATACCTTCGTGGTGGGAAAGTCGGTCTGTTCGGTGGTGCCGGTGTTGGTAAGACCGTTCTGATTCAGGAACTCATTCACAACATTGCTGAAGAACACGGTGGGATTTCCGTGTTCACCGGTGTTGGTGAACGTACCCGTGAAGGTAATGACCTTTACTTCGAAATGAAGGAATCTGGCGTTCTGGAAAACACCGCCATGGTCTTCGGACAAATGAACGAATCTCCTGGTGCCCGTATGCGTGTGGCACTGACTGGTTTGACCATCGCTGAATACTTCCGTGATGTTGAAGGCCAGGACGTGCTCCTGTTCATCGATAACATTTTCCGTTTCACCCAAGCCGGTTCCGAAGTTTCCGCGCTGCTCGGCCGTGTGCCTAGTGCCGTTGGTTACCAGCCAACGCTTGCTACGGAAATGGGTCAGTTGCAGGAACGGATTACTTCCACCAAGAAGGGTTCCGTTACGTCAATCCAGGCCGTTTACGTGCCTGCCGATGACTACACTGACCCTGCGCCAGCAACGACATTTGCCCACTTGGACGCAACGACTAACCTTGAACGTCGTCTGACCCAAATGGGGATTTACCCCGCTGTTGACCCACTGGCTTCTTCTTCCAGTGCCCTGACCCCCGAAATCGTGGGTGAAGAACACTACGAAGTTGCCACCAAGGTCCAGCAGGTTCTCCAGCGTTACCAGGAACTCCAGGACATCATCTCCATTCTCGGGATGGACGAACTGTCCGACGAAGAAAAGCTGATTGTTGCGCGTGCGCGTCGCATCCAGTTCTTCCTATCACAGAGTTTCAACGTTGCTGAACGGTTCACCGGGATTAAGGGTTCATACGTGCCAGTTGAAGAAACCGTTAAGGACTTCAAGGCCATCCTCGATGGTGAATACGACGATGTTCCTGAAGAAGCATTCCGTCTTGTCGGTGACATTAACGACGTGATGGCAAAGGCCAAGACTCTCGGGTACGACCCAGCAGCAGCTAAGTAGTAGGAGGGGACAGACATGGCCGAAGACAAGCAAGTGTTGACGGTGAATATCGTTACCCCGGACGGCATTGTGTACAATCACCACGCAAAAATGGTGGTTGTGCGTTCGGTAGACGGTGATCTCGGCATTATGGCTAACCACGAGCCAATCGTGGCCCCCCTGCAGATTGGTGAAGTTCGCGTGCAGCGGATTGACAATCCTGGTCATGAAGACCGGATTGCGCTGAACGGCGGCTTCATGGAAGTTGCGAACAACGTGGCTTCCATCGTTGCTGATTCTGCCGAACGCGCGCGGGACATTGACCTCACGCGTGCACAGGCTGCGCGTGAGCGTGCCGAGCGCAGAATTGAAACTGCCAAGCAAGAGCAGAACAAAAACGATTTGCGGCGGGCACAAGTTGCATTGCAACGTGCGCTCAACCGGATTAACGTTAAGAGCTCAAAGTAGAAAAGTGTGTCGGCTTGCCGGCACGCTTTTTTATTTTGCCCCGCGAGATTTTGTGAATACATTTACAAAGCCCGGGGAGCAGTTTTCACACGGGTTTGGTCCCGAAAAATGCCCGTGACCCTTTATTTTTGGTAAAAAAGTCGTAAACGGTTGTAAACCATTGCCTGCACGTCTTTTAGTCTTTGCATAATTTTGCTATTATTATGCTTGGAGGTTTGCTTATGACACAATCATTCGGCGTATCCGCATTAATCACCATCATGTCGCACCTCATTTTCATCCTGATGGTGTGGCGCACGCTCATTGCATTGCGCCTCGAGAAGATCTTTAAGGCGGGCCATGAACGCGAGATTCAAATCCTGATGTTGTTTATCGCCATCGGGTTGGGTTACCTGGTTTCCAGTTGTTTTTTGTCGCTGCTGGGCGCGTTCAAAAATCTGCCGTACTTATACAAATAAATCAGTTAGTAATTGCGTTGAAAAATAGAACGTGGGCTCATGTGCATACACTGGGGTTCCTTGCAGAAGGTTTTGCTTTCAGGGTATAATGGAGAGTCTAACGAGGGGAGAATTACATTAATGGCAAAAGATATCGGGATCGACCTGGGGACGGCGAACGTCCTCATCAACGTGAAGGGTAAAGGGATTGTTCTGAATGAACCTTCCGTTGTGGCAATCGATACCCAGACGGGCAAGGTGCTTGCTGTTGGTGCTGAAGCGTACAAGATGGTCGGCCGGACTCCAGGTAACATTCGGTCCATTCGGCCACTGAAGGATGGCGTCATCGCCGACTTCGACATCACCGAAGCAATGCTGGAATACTTCATTAACAAGCTGAACGTTAAGGGGTTCCTCAGCAAGCCCAACATTTTGATTTGTGCACCAACCAACATTACTTCCATCGAACAGAAGGCCATTATTCAGGCGGCCGAAAAGTCCGGCGGTGGTAAGGTGTACCTTGAATTCGAGCCTAAGGTTGCCGCTGTCGGTGCCGGTCTCGATATTTTCCAGCCCCAGGGGAACATGGTCATTGATATCGGTGGGGGGACGAGTGATGTCGCCGTCCTGTCGATGGGCGAAATCGTCACCAGCCAGTCCTTACGCCTTGCCGGGGACAAGATGGACGCAGCGATTGTGAGCTACGTGAAGGCTAAGCACAAGCTGCTCATCGGTGAACACACCGCGGAACAGCTCAAGATTCAGATCGGGGCCGTTTACGAAGCCGACAAGTCTGTTTCCATGGAAGTCCGTGGGCGGGACATCGCGACCGGGCTGCCACGTGAAGTTGAAGTGACGGCGGTCGAAGTGCAGGAAGCCCTGCACGACGTTATGAGCGCCGTGATTGCAGCTGCCAAGGAAGTGCTGGAGAAGACGCCACCTGAACTGTCAGCTGACATTATTGACCGGGGCGTTATGCTTACGGGTGGTGGTGCACTGCTTAAGGGGATTTCCAAGCTCTTCGCCGACGAACTGCACGTCCCAGTGCTGCTTGCCGAAGACCCACTGGATGCCGTTGCCCTTGGTACCGGTGTATTGCTTGATAACATCGCGCACCACAAACAGTACTAATCACTTCTGGGTGCGCGTGTTGCTATGGCAACACGCGCATTTTCAGGTTAGAAGGAGACCGTTTCCATGGATGTATTTTCACGGACAATCCGCCGGGTGCTCTTGCTGCTCGGCATTGGGATTATTCTTATGATTTTAGGGGCAATGATTGGTTATGCAATCGGTGGCGGCAATCCCTTTGCCGTCTTTGTCCCGAGCACGTGGACCCATATCTTTGATTTCTTGAAGTAAGGTGATTTGGTTGCAGACGCTTGTTGTCGGAATGATTCACTTTTATCAGCGGTACATTTCCCCCGCGTTCCCGCCGTCTTGCCGGTACCAGCCGACGTGTAGTCAGTACACGGTGGTGGCGGTCAAGCGGTTTGGCGTGCTCCGGGGGCTGCTTATGGGCACGGTCCGCATCCTGCGCTGCAACCCGTTTGTCCGGGGCGGACAGGATCCGGTACCCGATAAATTTAGTTTACGAAGAAACAATTAAAAATAATAATTAAGCATGGAATTAGGTCAGGGAGGCGCAATAATGGCTAAAGAGCGCAACATTAACATTACGATGGACAGTGTCCAGCGGGGCGGCAAGACCGTTTCTGTTTTGCTGGATGGCAAAAACGAAATTGGTTCAATCGAGCCGGCTGGCAGTAAGTTTGCCGCATTTCTCATCGGGGAAGATGCACCGCAGAACTTCAAGAGTGAAGACGAGGCGGTTAATTTCTTGATTGCGGGTTATCACTTGCACCGGCATTAGGCACCGCGCTTAGCGTAGTGAACGATTTACCTAGGGGCGCCGTTTTCAAAGCGAAAATGGCGCCCTTATGCAAAGGAGTGGGAAAGTGAATAGACAGCAAGCAAAAAATGAGGCGCCGCAGCAAGACCGCGTGGACTACGGGATTTTGCTGACAATCATGCTTCTGGGGCTCATTGGCATGGGCGCCATCTACATGGCGGTGGCCAATGACAGCACGCAGGGGGCCGCAATCAAAGCGGTGGTCATGCAGGTTGTCTGGTATGCCGTGGGTGGCGTCGGTGTGCTGCTGATTATGCGATTTGACGCGGAGCAGCTGTGGCGGATTGAGCCAATCCTGTTCGGCATTGGGATATTTCTACTCGTGGCCGTCCTGATTTTCTACAACCGCCAGATTGCGTTCAAAACGGGGGCCAAATCGTGGTTTAAGGTTGGGCCGATTACCTTCCAGCCTAGTGAAGTTATGAAGCCGGCGTACATCTTGATGCTCAGCCGGGTGGTGACGCTGCATAACTCGAAGATGCCCCATAATTTCGCGAACGACTGGCTCCTCATTGGCAAAATGCTGCTGTGGACGCTGCCCGTCGCGGCACTGCTGATTGCCCAGCATGACTTGGGGACGACGCTGGTTTTCCTGGCGATTTTCGCCGGGGTGGTTCTGGTTTCGGGGGTCACGTGGCGCATCATCGCGCCAATTGGCGGGGGCGCCATCTTCATCGGCGGCTCAGCACTGTATCTGGCCACGCAAACCTGGGGGCAACACCTGCTCGAACACGTCGGCTTTGAGGCCTACCAGTTCGCCCGCATTCAGTCGTGGCTGAATCCATCCGGCGCCACGTCGGGGGATTCGTACCAGATTTGGCAGGCGATGAAGGCGATTGGTTCCGGCCAGATGACGGGGACGGGCTTCGGCAACCTCAACGTGGTCGTACCCGTGCAGGAGTCAGATATGATTTTCTCTGTCATCGGCGAAACGTTTGGTTTTATCGGTGCCGGGGTGCTGATTCTCCTCTATTTCCTGCTAATCTACCAGATGATTCGGGTCACGTTTGATACGAAGAACGAATTCTACGCCTACATTTCAACCGGCGTTATCATGATGATTCTCTTCCACGTGCTGGAAAACGTCGGGATGAACATTGGGCTTCTGCCACTGACCGGGATTCCACTGCCGTTTGTTAGTCAGGGGGGCTCGTTCCTGCTTGCAAACATGTTCTCGGTGGGCATGGTGCTGTCAATGCGGTACCACCATCAGAGCTACATGTTCAGCCAAACTGAAGAATTCAAGGGGAGCGGCCAGGGTTCCGAACTGGTTGATAACCCGTAAACCAAAAATGCAGGGCCACCGCATATTACACGGCGGGCCTGCATTTTTATTTCTGTAGATACTTGGAATACTGATCCGGAATCTTATTCTTGTCCGGGTGCTGTTTTTTGATGAGGGTGAAGGTCAGCACGGGTTTTGGCGTGATGCGGTACTCTTCGTTGGCGGTGTTGACCAGAAAGACCGCATTTTCGGGGGTCAGTCCGTATTGTTGCATTTGGCCTTGGGATAGCTGCATCATTTGGCCAGTCTGTTCGCCTTCGTGATCCGCGAAGTCCTGGTTGAGGGCGTTGCCGATGATGCCGGCCGTCACGTCGATGAAGCGCATGAACGGGGAGAAGGTCTTGGTGTGGAGCACTAACACCGTCCGCACGAGCTTGGCGGCGGGGCCGTGTAGCGTGATGGTCGGGGTTTTGGCGTGCAGGGCGCTGAGTAATTCGGGAATGGTTTCGATATCCATGGGTGACCTCCAATTTTATGCTAGGTCCATTATACCAAAATAGCGTGAAACCGATTTACATTATTTAACTTGCGGAGGTCGCCAAATTATTTTGCTAATTTTTCTCACAGTTACCAAAGTTGCGTAAATGCCAATCAGACGCGGTTTGGCGCCGCCGAGCGCGGTGATTTTACGAACCCAACAGAATGATTCATGCGTGAATATTAAAAAAGTTCGGGAAAAATGTTGACAGTGATTAGAAAACTAGTTATTATACAGACATTGAAAGACAACGATAAACGAAGACGTGGGAGAGCGAACTTACACGACCTTAACAGAGACCCCGGATGGTGAAAGCGGGGAGGTACGGTGGTTCAAAAATGGCCTACTGATCGGTGCACCGAGCCCGCTTGCGGGTCAGGCTGCAATGGCTGGCATCCATTAAAGTGCACACGGGTTGTTTGACCCGTTAGTGAGGTCCCTGACTGCAGCAGGGACGACTTAGAATGGTACCGCGTTAATTCGCTTCTAACTTTGGTTAGGGGCGAATTTTTTTGTTTCTCGCCACACATTTATCGTTGTCACTAAACTAGACCACACACAAAACTTGGAGGATTTCCATTATGAAGAAAAAGCTTATCTCACTTGCAACTGCCGCATTGATTATTCCCTTGACGCTCGCCGCTTGCGGCAACAGTTCTAAGTCCAGCGAATCCAAAGAAACCACCGTTAAGCTCGGGGTGATTGGTTCTGACGCTGATGTTTGGAAGCCAGTTGCCCAGCGCCTCAAGAAGCAGAACATCAACTTGAAGCTCGTGCAGTTCACCGACTACAACAAGGTTAACCAGGCCGTTGTTGATGGTGACCTGGACCTGAACGCCATCCAGCACTACGACTTCTTCAACACCTGGGAAAAGGAAAACAAGGACAACAGCCTGGCAGTTATCGGCCGCACCTACATCGGCCCACTGCGTGTTTACTCCAACAAGATTAAGAAGCTGAGCCAGCTGAAGAACGGTGCCAACATCGCTGTTCCTAACGACACCACGAACGAAGGCCGTGCCTTGATCCTGCTGCAAACTGCCGGCATCATCAAACTGGACAAGTCCAAGTCCTCACCAACGACCCGTGACATCACGAGCAACCCTAAGCACCTCAAGTTCACGACGGTTGACGCTTCCCAGACCGCACGTTCCCTGAGCTCCACGGACGCTTCTGTTGTCAACAACGACATGGCCCTGAACGCAAAGCTGAACCCAGACGACGCTATCTACGTTGAAAAGATTAACGCGGCAAGCAAGCCATGGATCAACATCATCGTTGCGAAGAAGAGCGAAAAGAACAAGGCGGTTTACAAGAAGATTGTTAAGGCATACCAGACCAGCGCAACCAAGAAGCAGATCAAGAAGGTCTACGATGGTTCCACGATTGCTGCCTGGGACACCAAGTTCTAAGTAAGGTCTCGAGCATTGCCGCACCAACTTGAATAATTATTGAGCTTAATGCATAGTTACCGCGCAAAGTGGCGGTGACGTGGTAGAATGGTCAATAAATGGTATCGGGCTTATCCAGAGCGGGTGAGCCCGATATTGGTATCAAGGTACACAGTTAGCGCTTACTCCGGTCATTTAGCTAACGCATACGCTGGTTGCACGTTCAAGCAATCAACGAAGGAGGAACCCACACACATGAGCGATGAAGTAGTCCAGTTCAAAGACGTTGATGTCGTCTTTAAAGAAAAGAAGAAGAAGGCTGTCCATGCGGTCAACCACGTGACGTTGAGCGTGGACCGCGGGGATATATACGGAATTGTCGGTTATTCAGGGGCCGGGAAGTCGACGCTGGTGCGCCTGATTAACCTGCTCCAGCGGCCCACGAGCGGAACGGTGACGGTTCTTGGCGACGACATGTTGTCGCTGTCTGCCGCGCAGTTGCGCAGTAAGCGGCGGAAGATTGGCATGATCTTCCAGCACTTCAACCTGATGGCCAGCCGCACCATTGCGGATAACGTGGCGTTCCCCCTGCGCGGAACCATGCCCAAGGCCAAGATTAACGAAAAGGTGACCGAACTGCTCGACCTGGTTGGCCTGGCAGACCGGGCGACCGCGTACCCCGCAGAACTGTCCGGGGGCCAGAAACAGCGGGTCGGGATTGCCCGCGCGCTGGCGTCGGATCCCGAAGTGCTGATCTCTGATGAAGCAACCAGTGCGCTCGACCCCAAGACCACATCCGCAATTTTGGACCTCCTCAAGTCTTTGAACGAGAAGCTGGGC
The DNA here is from genome assembly GCF_001436225.1 of Lacticaseibacillus sharpeae JCM 1186 = DSM 20505. Taxonomy (GTDB): domain Bacteria; phylum Bacillota; class Bacilli; order Lactobacillales; family Lactobacillaceae; genus Lacticaseibacillus; species Lacticaseibacillus sharpeae. The sequence continues at coordinate 112,310 of NZ_AYYO01000003.1, forward strand.
CTGACGATTGTGCTGATTACCCACCAGATGGAAGCCGTTAAGCAGATTTGTAACCGCGTGGCCGTGATGGACGCCGGAGCCGTGATTGAACGCGGCTCACTGCTGGAAATCTTCGCGCACCCGCAGCAGCAGTTGACTAAGGACTTCATCGACACCACCATGCAGCTGGATGCAACCCTGAAGGCCATCAGCAAGCAGCCGGCTGTGCAGCACCTGGGCGCTAATGAACGCCTGGTACGCTTGACCTACGTTGGGGCCAGCACCGACAAGCCGCTCATTGCGACCCTGTACGGCGAGTACAACGTGACTGCCAACATTCTGTTTGGGGACATTCAGAGCTTGCAGGACACGCCATTTGGGAACCTGATTGTCGTTTTGACCGGGGCTGCTGCCGACATTGACCGTGCGCTTGCGTACCTCAAGGCCGGGGATGTCACCGTGACCGATGTTGCCATGAACGTGTCGGAGGAGGACTAATATGAGCTTTTTTGACAAATTTCTCCCGAACGTCATTCCGCTGTGGAGTGGGGATGACGGATTCACGGGGGCCATCAACCAGACGCTGTACATGACCTTCTGGACCACCCTGGTTGCTGGTCTCATCGGGTTGTTCGTCGGGATCTTGCTGCTGCTGACAGATGAACACGGCTTGCTGGAAAACCGGCCATTCTATTCCATTCTGGATAAACTGGTTAATATCTTCCGGTCCATTCCGTTCATCATCTTGCTGGCGGCCTTGAACGACTTCACCCGCTTCATCGTCGGGACGGGGATTGGTTCCCGCGCCGCACTGGTGCCCCTGATTATCGGGGCCGCACCGTTCTACGCCCGGCAGGTGCAAAATGCCTTGCTGACCGTGGATCCCGGGGTGATTGAAGCCGCCCAGGCCATGGGCGTATCGCCAATGGGGATCGTCTTCCGCGTGTACCTGCGTGAAGGCTTGTCCGAGCTCATCCGGGTGTCCGTCCTGACCATTATCAGTATCATTGGCCTGACCGCGATGGCCGGCGCCATTGGTGGTGGTGGTCTGGGGAACCTGGCCATCAACACTGGTTACCTGCGTTACCAGAACGACGTCATTTGGGTCTGCCTGATTTTCATCCTGATTTTGGTCTTCATCGTCCAGTTCATCGGGGACTTCCTGGCCCGCAAGACGCACCACTAGACTACAGCAATACAAAAATGGACCTGAGCAATTTTGCTCGGGTCCATTTTTTTGGCGAAATTTTTGTTAGTTACGCGTGCCGTGGACAAGGGTGAGGATGCCACTCGCCAGCGCAATAGACGCGGACAAAAGCGCGGTGCCAGCAGCGGCGGTGGAGATGATCCCGAGGACGGTGGTTTTCTTATCGTTCATAATGTTCCTCCTAAATGTTTATGCGTTGAGCAGTAAGTCGGAAAGTTGCTGCAGGTCAGTGACGGTGTGCGTCGGGTGCAGCTCAGTCTTGTTGACCTGGTGCTTGCGGTTGACCCAGATGGTCGGTAAGTGGTAGTCGACGCCGCCACGAATGTCCGAGTTGAGGCCGTCACCAATCATGATGGTATCGTTGCGGTCAATATGTGGTTCCGCGGCGAAGATGGCGTCAAAGAAGCGGGGGTCCGGCTTGTCGTAGCCAATCTCTTCGGAAATGTAGACGCCGTCAAACAGCGGGCCGAGGTGGCTGTGTAGCAAGCGGTTGTGCTGGGTGGCCGCATTCCCGTTCGTGCCGGCCAGAATGCGGTAGCCGCGTTGCTGCAGGTTTGTGAGCAGGGTCTTGGCGCCGGGTACCCGGTCAAAGCCGTTGTTCAGGAAATTGCGGTATTCCTTCTCCGCTGCGTGGGCGTCAAAGTCCTGCTTGGCGATGGCGGCACCAAAGCGGGCAAAGCGCACGTCGAGCAACTGGGCGCGGGTTAACTCACCCCGTTCTAGTGCGGCCCACAGACCGCTGTTAACGCGCTTGTAGGTTGCGCGCGTGTCTGCGTTATCGGGAATCCCAAAGTCAGCGAAGACGCCAGTGAGGCCCTTTTCTTCGCTGGCGGTGAAGTCCAGGAGTGTATCGTCTAGGTCAAAGATTAAAGTGGTCAAGATATTTCCTTTCCGTGGTGCTAAATTCGGTGCTAAAACAGGTTAGGCCCAGTTGCCGTTGCGGAAAATTGGGATGATCTGCCCATCCTTGGTAATCCCGTCAACATCGGTTTCTGCTGAACCCATCATGAAGTCAACGTGCGTGTCGGCGTGGTTCAAGCCGACTGCTTCTTGTTCTTCTTCCGTCATTTCCACGCCGCCCTCGACGCAGAACGGGTACGCTTCACCGAGTGCCATGTGGTCGGAGGCGTTCTCATCAAAGAGGGTGTTGAAGAAAATGATGCCGGACTGCGAGATTGGTGACGGGTCGGGCACTAGCGAAACTTCGCCCAATGAGCGGGCACCACGAATGTCCAGTAAACCGTCCAGAACGTGTTGGCCCTTGTCGGCTTTACCACTGATGACCTGTCCGTCCTTGAAGGTGAAGTGCATGCCGTCCAGAATGTTACCCGCGTACGCTAGCGGCTTAGTGGAGCTGACGGTCCCGTCAATGCGGTGGTGGTCCGGCACCGTGAAGACTTCTTCAGTAGGCATGTTCGGCATGAAGTATTCACCTTGGGGGTTAACGGATCCGGCCGCTTTCCAGATGTGATTCTTAGGCAAGCCAACGGTCAGGTCTGTGCCCGGGGCGCTGTAGTGCAGCGCGTCCAGCTGCAGGCCGGTGAGCCACTGCGCCTTGGTTTCGAGCTTGTCGACGTGTGCTGCCCAAGCAGCTTCCGGACTGTCGTTGTAAATCCGGGTGGTCTTGAAAATTTCGTCCCACAACTGGTCCTGAGCCGCTTCCGGAGTGGCTGCGTGAGGGAAGACCTTCTGCGCCCACTTCACGCCGGCAGCGGCGATGATGGTCCAGCTAATCTTATTGGTGACGATGGCATTACTCAGCTTAGCATATGCCTGCTGGTGGCCGGCGTTATAAGCCGCGATGCGCTTGGCGTCAATTCCGGCGAGGTTGTCGGGATCATCGCTCTTGATGGTGATCCGCTTGGCATTTTTGGCGACCCAGTAGTCGTATTGGGCCTGCACGAATGGTGGCTGGGTGGCCAGGCGGTCTTCAGCGAGGTTGGCGAGATCCAGGCGCTTGACCGTGTCGTCAGCCCACTGGACGTTAACTTCGGCGGCCCCGGCCCGGTAAGCACTGGCCACGATTAGGCGTGCCAGGGGTGCCTGGTCAATCGCCACTTGGACGTAGACGGTGTCGCCCGGCTTAACCCCCACGCCAGTTTCAACGGCAAGGTCGGCGTACTTCTTCAGGTTCTCTGCAAAGTTAGGTAATGTCATGTTTTTGCCTCCAATATCATGTGTTAGCCTAATTTTAGCATAGGTTAAGGATTTGCTCTAAAACGTTTTCGTTAAGTTAGGCGGCTTTTGGCGCGGACTGAATTAGATGACCGGTAAGCGGGGCCACCTGGCCGGAATTTGGCTAGGGTAAATTCGCATTAGTTGTTATCTGGTGCACAAGCGCTACACGTTTGGCCGCCAAAATGAGAATCTTCTGCACAAAAACGGGGCTATTGCCGGGAAAATCCCATATATTAGAAAAAAATTCCAAAATGATACAAAAATAGTATTGTTATCTTTCGTAATTTTGATAAAATACAATTAATAACGGTAAGTGTCCAGGGGGATAGCTTGCCGTTAAATTATCCGGGGGGATTACTAAATGGCTCGTCACAAATCAATCACGCGCGACCAGATTCTCGCAGCCGCGTACAAACTGGTTGTCGCGGAGGGATTCTCAAAATTCACCGCGCGCAACATCGCTGCTCAGATCGGTTGTTCAACTCAACCAATCTACCTTGAATTCGACAACATGGCCGAATTACGCACCGCAATCATGGATCAGATCAAACAAGAACTGACCGAAAAGTTCGATAAGGTCTACACACACGACCCAATTATCGATATGGCGCTCACCTACATTGACTTCGCGCTGGAAAACCACAACCTGTACACAGCGGTTTTCGTTGAAGATCACTTCGGGGTTGATGACATGCGCCAGTTCGCCATTGCGGCGGCACTCAAGCGGTTTGAAGCACGCGAAGAGGCGAAGAGCCTGTCCGATACGCAGAAGAACAACATCATTACTGGCCTGTGGATTGTTGCCACCGGGATTGCCGACCTCATGACATCCGGGTTCGTCTCCATGTCCCACGCGCAGATGATCGATATTTTGCAGACGGTCATTAACGTATTCATCGAGAATGGTTCACTTTCAGGCCACGCCGGCGAGGATATTATCGCCATGGCGGCCCGGACTAAGTAAACAACAAATGCATGCAACCCGCCCTTGTGGTGGGTTGTTTTTTTGCATTTCTGTGGAAGTCAGTTAAAAAACTTATGGTCAGTGACAATTTTTTGCCGGGATCAGCCGGGAAAGGGGCAGCCACATCGGTAACGGAAAGAAGCAATGAAGGCCAGATTTGACGTGAAATCCGATTTCGGTTTGCTGCCGCAGGTGATGAAATGCCCGCTGATTTGGCGCAAAATTGTGAACATATCGAACAGTGTGTACTTTACTGACGGATTTTATAATAACATTTAACCCTATGAACTGCTCCCACATGCAGGCGGGTAATCGGCCAGCAGTCTTGTTATTCGACCGTTACTTTATTCGTACTTATAGATTCGATTGGAAAAATACCGGGAACTTTCGCCCGGTGACAAGACAAAAAAATCACCCGTGACCGGCACGGATGATTAGCCAAAATTTCGCTATATTAATGGGTTTAAGCCAGCTTAGCCGCGGCCGCAATTAGCTGGTCGGCAAAGATCTCCAAATTGTCAATGTCTTCTGCCTCAGCAGCGAGGTCCACCTTGACGCCTTCTGCACCCTTAGTCGCGCCGGCTGCGGTGAAGGCATCAGCGAACATATCCACGGCGGTGGCGAAGTCATCATAGAAGCGGTCACCGCTCCCGGTAGTGCCGAAGACCTTCCCGGACAGATCGAGTGCGCGCAGGTCGTCGTAAAAATCTTCGCCTTCTTCAGGCAGCAGGCCGGGGCCACCATCACTGTACGTGTAGGCAGCGACCACGCAGATATCGGCATCCGCGAAGTCGGCCGCCACCGCCTGGCTCATCTCGGTAAGTTCGGTGGGAACGCCACGGTCTTCGAGGGCCTCCTGCACGATTTCGGCGATTTCCTGAGTGTTACCAGTCATGCTGGCGTAAACGATTTTTGCTGTAGCCATGTTTTCCTCCGTCTTGGTCATTGACCGTCTGTTATAGCGTTAGTTTACCATAAAGCGCCGCACTTTTCCGGCACGCACGAAGCGGCACTAGTTGAAGCCGTGGTTTACGTTTTTTGTCCCAACAGTGTATGATGGTAGAGGATATTTTCATCAAGTAGCATATTTAACATCACACGTGCATACGTACGTGAATCTGGAGGCACTATTTTGATTACAATTAAGTCTGAACGTGAAATCGAAGGCATGCGCAAGTCGGGCGCGATTCTGGCCGGCATGCACATCGGGTTGCGGGACATCATCAAGCCAGGCATCTCAAGCTGGGAGATTGAAGACTTCGCCGTGAAGTACTTCGATCAGCACAAGGCGATTCCCGCCGAGAAGGGCTTCGAGGGCTACAAGTACGCAACCTGTGTGGCCGTGAACGATGAAGTTGCCCACGCAATTCCACGTAAGGATCTCATCCTGAAGAACGGGGACATCGTGAAGGTGGACACCGTGGTTAACAAGGATGGCTACTTCAGTGACTCCTGCTGGACGTACGCAGTCGGCGAAATCAGCCCCGAAGCACAGCGGCTGATGGATGTCACCAAGAAGGCCCTCTACCTGGGGATTGACCAGGCGGTGGTTGGTAACCGCATCGGGGACATCGGGGCTGCAATTCAGAAGTACACCGAAGAAGAGAACGGCTACGGGGATGTCCGCGACCTCATTGGCCACGGTATTCAGCCAACCATGCACGAGGCGCCTAACGTGCCGAACTACGGGGTTGCCGGCAAGGGCTTACGGCTCAAGGCGGGGATGACCATCACCATCGAGCCAATGATTAACATCGGGACCTGGCGCATTGCCGTGAAGGAAGTGCCAGAAGGAGACTGGGAATACTACACTTCCCAGGATGGTTCATTGTCTGCCCAGTACGAACACACACTGGTTATCACTAACGACGGACCTAAGATTCTGACCAGTCAGGACCCAATTGCGGACGCTAAGTACCTTTAAGGCGCTGGCTAGGGTAAAATTAATAGTAACGGGAATGGGCGCGGAACTTTCCGCGTCCATCTTCGTGCGTTGCTGGAGTTACTGACGGAGTGCGAACGGGAGAAGACATGAGCAAAAGAAAGTTCGTTGCGCGTATTCAAGGTACGCATGGCGGCAGTCGGCTGGTGCCAATCATGCGCCGCAAAACTACGGTCAAGGCCAAATTGCTCGCGATTTTGGCCTTGTTTTGGCGTCGACTCGGAGATTCCCAGATTAACGAGACCTCTGCGGCGATGGCGTACTATACGATTCTGTCCTTATTCCCCACGATGCTGTTCGGGATTAACGTGGTGGCCCACATCAAGATTGATTTCAGCGGCATCAAGGATGTGCTGGAGCAACTGATTCCGGAGAATATCATCGCCACCATCACGCCAATTGTCCACGACCTGCACGTGAATGCCAGTACGACTTGGCTGAGTGTGGGGGCAATTGTGACGCTGTGGGCGGCCAGCTTGGGGCTGGCGGCTTTGCGCAATGGGTTCAACCGGGCGTACGGCATTCGCCACCCGGTGCAAAACTTCTTGGTCAGCCGCGTTGTTGCCATGATCATGATGGTGGTGCTGCTGATTGCGGTCGTCGGCACCATGGTGGCCTTCGCCTTTGGTCAGCAATTTTTGGAATGGCTCATCAATCAGTTGCAGTTGTCGCCGCACTGGCTGGAAACCTTCCAGACGTGGAAGTGGCCGGTCGCGGTCATGGTGCTGGTGGTCGTCCTGCTGATTGTGGATTACTTCTTGCCGAACGCCAAAATGCGCTTTTGGACCGTGGTCCCGGGGGTTCTGATTACCGGCATTGGGCTGCTGGGACTCACGCAGGCGTTCTCGCTGTACATGACCTATTTCGGCCAGCGGTTTAGCACATACGGCACCCTGGGGGCGTTTATCGTCTTGCTGCTGTGGCTGTTTTTCATGTCGTTCATCATTACCCTTGGGGTGGTGGTGAACTCCGTGGTGAACGAAAGCTTCTATGGCCGGGCCAAGCCGATTGGGAGCAAGGTGACATTCAAGGTACGCAAAATGACCAAAAAACTGCTTAGTAATGGGGCAAAGCAGGGTGATTAAATATCACGATATGATTAAATTTGCCGTTTGGGTGGTTATCCGCCCGCTGGTAAAAGTTTGAAAGTAGTATAATTGTTTTCTTGGAGTGTTAAGGCACTTATATTAGTTAAGTTTGGAAGGGGTTTGGCAGCGTGGTAACAGCTAAGGCACCGGGCAAATTATATATTGCCGGTGAGTATGCGGTGGTGGAGACGGGTTTTCCCGCTATATTGGTGGCCCTCAATCAATTCGTAACCGTCACGATTGAGGACGCAGCGCAGTACGGGAGTATCATCAGCCACCAGTACCAGGAGAATTCGCTCTACTGGCGCCGCGACGGGGATGAACTGGTTTTTGACAACCGGGATAACCCATTCCATTACATTTTGTCCGCAATTCGGTTAACCGAAAAGTACGCGCGCGAATGCGGGAAGCCGCTGGGCCTGTACAACCTCGAAGTTGATTCCGATCTGGACTCGGCGGATGGGAAGAAGTACGGGCTCGGCAGTTCAGCGGCCGTCACCGTGGCGACCGTGAAGGCCCTCAACGAGTACTATGCTTTGGGGATGGGCCCGGAGAACGTGTACAAGCTAGCGGCCATCGCGCACCTGGATGTCCAGGGTAACGGGTCACTGGGCGATATTGCTGCTTCCGTTTACGGCGGCTGGCTAGCCTACCAGTCATTTGACAAAGAATGGCTGGCTTCTGCACGGCGCCGGCACACGCTCACCGAATTACTGCAGATGCCGTGGCCCCAACTGAACATCGAGTTGCTCCAGGCCCCAACCAACATGCGCCTCATGATTGGCTGGACGGGTTCACCCGCCTCCACGTCCCGGCTGGTGGATAAGATTGCGGACGCAAAGAGTGAGCAGTGGGGTGAGTACTCCCGCTTCCTTGAAGGCAGTCGGTCCGTATTACAAGGCATGATCGAAGCCTTCCACAACGCGGATATTCGCGGAATTCAGGACGGTCTGCGGGCAAACCGGATTCTGCTGGCCAGCCTCGCGGACTTGTCGGGGGTGCAAATTGAAACACCGGCATTGACCAAGCTGCGCAGCCTCGCCGAACAGGCCGGGGGCGCGGCGAAGTCTTCAGGCGCTGGTGGTGGGGACTGCGGGATTGTCCTCATCGACCGCGGCATTGACACGACGAATCTGCTGGCCCAGTGGGCGGCGGCTCAGATTGAGCCCTTGCCGCTGCGGGTTCATGAAGTGCAGGATTCAGAATTTCACCCAGTCCGGGGTTAAGATTGCGAACTAGATAATGGCAGGTTTTCCGCCGTATGGTGCGGAATGCCCGCCATTTTTTATTTTCTGAAAAACGCACAATGACGGGTTGCATCCCGGACACAGATACGGGGTACAAGGAAGCCAATACAACTAATAAGCACCAGTAATTAAGGCTGTTTGTGGTGTGTGGCCTAATGAAAGCAACTGTGAAAAGTACCTAAACCAAGCTTTGCTGGCCCATATTTACCCTACCAACTCTGCGCAACATTTAGTAGAATTAAGCCAGCACATAAAGTACGGGGAACCGCAATTAAAGGAGATTACAACATGAAGGTACGTAAAGCCGTTATTCCTGCTGCCGGGCTGGGCACACGTTTCTTGCCCGCAACCAAGGCACTGGCAAAGGAAATGCTGCCAATCGTTGATAAGCCAACGATTCAGTTTATCGTTGAGGAAGCCAAGAAGTCAGGCATTGAAGACATCCTGATCATCGAAGGTAAGAACAAGCGCTCCATTGAAGACCACTTTGACTCCGCGCCAGAATTGGAACAGAACCTGGAAGCTAAGCACAAGGATGCGCTCCTTAAGATGGTCCACGAAACCACCGATATTGGCGTTAACCTGTTCTTCGTTCGGCAGCCATACCCACGGGGCCTCGGGGACGCGGTGCGCCTCGCGAAGTCCTTCGTTGGTGATGAACCATTTGTCGTCATGCTCGGTGATGACTTGATGGAAGACGAAGTTCCATTGACCAAGCAGCTCATCAATGAATACGAACGCACGCATGCCTCCATTCTGGCCGTTAAGCGTGTTCCACATGATGAAGTGTCTGCTTACGGGGTCATCGATCCAAACGCGGAAGTGCACCCAGGCCTGTTCAACGTTTCCCGGTTTGTTGAAAAGCCGGCGGTTGAAGATGCCCCTAGTGACCTGGCAATCATCGGTCGCTACCTGCTGACCCCCGAAATCTTTGACATTCTGGACAACCAGAAGCCAGGGAAGGGTAACGAAATCCAGCTGACCGACGCCATCGACACGCTCAACAAGACTCAGCGCGTCTTCGCCCACGAATTCACGGGTAGCCGTTATGATGTCGGCAACAAGTTCGGCTTCGTCCAGACCACCATTGAATACGGTCTGACCCACCCTGAAGTTAAGGATGAATTGCGCCCATACCTGATTAAGCTGGCCAAGGAATTGGCTGCTGAAGACAAGGCCCAGGCGGCCAAATCAGACAGCAAACCCGCAAAGAAGTAGTTGATCGATACGTAAACGCCCCTGCACTGAACTGTGCAGGGGCGTTTTTGGGTTAATAGCGGGCAAAAAAGCGTGGTTTCTTGATTGGCCGTTCATTGAAGCGGGCGACGTTATCGCCGTTGACCAGGGCCTTGGCGTTCTCGGCGAACTGGATGCCGTATTCGGTGCCCATCTTCTTATCGAGGCGTTTGAAGGCGGCACTCATTTCGTAATCTCGCTTCTCCAGATGGTGCGCGTCAGAGGCAAAAACGTGGGCTAACCCGGCGCGCACGATGTCTTCGGCAAAGGCCTGGACGTTCTTGCCAAAGGTGCCAACGTACGAGCTGGCGGTGACCTGGCTGAGGCAACCGCGACTGATGAGGTCGTACAGTAGCTGCGGGTTGTGCATCATGGCCTCGTTGCGCTCTGGGTGGACGATGACCGGGGTCAAGCCGTGCTGCATAATCTGAAAAATCATGTCGCTAGCGTACGCGGGCACTGCGTCGTGGGGGAACTCCAGCAGCAAATACCGGCCGCTTTCGTCGGTAGTCAGAATGTCGTCATCCTCGATGGCCTGGATTAAGTCACCATTGATGTGCACTTCTTGGCCCGGGAAGACGGTGAGCGGAATCTCCGCCTTGTTCAATTCCGCCTGGAACGCATCGGTGCGATCAATCACATCTTGGGCGTGGTTGGTGTAGCGGCCGTTCATGTGGTGCGGCGTCATAAGTGCGTGGGTAATTCCGTCGGCCACGGCGGCTCGGGCCAATTCTAGTGAGTGGGCCAGTGAGCTGGAGCCATCATCCACACCTGGCAATAGGTGACTATGTACATCGATCAATTTGCGGTCCTCCTTGGTTAGTAAGTCCATTATACAGCAGCACATATTATCACGGTTAATTATGTGCAAGCGGAAGATTAACCACAAAAAGTCAGCTTTTTACTGAAAACGTGTTGCGGACGCACCGGGGGTAAGAAAAGATGTGTATCTGCAAGCACTTATGTAAAGAGAACAACAGTAAATTAATTCGGATTGCCTAACTATGGGCGAATATTGACGGAAAAATAACGATATGCGTTTGAAAACACTCATGCAAGTGCTACACTTATTGATGTAGTTTTAACAGGTAAATGATTAATAAATATGTACGTAGAAGTTGGGGATGGATTTCTTGCAGAAAAAAGCAATGTCACTGGCCGAAAAGATTAATCTAATTCGGGCCGGCGTGATGGGTGCCAACGACGGGATTCTCTCGGTCGCGGCAATTGTGCTGGGGGTCGCGGCGGCCAATGCCAGCGCGTCCACGGTGCTGCTCGCCGGGATGGCCGGGATGCTGGCCGGCACAATCTCGATGGCGATGGGTGAATACGTGTCCGTGCACGCTCAGCGGGACGCAGAAAAACGTGCGATTGCTGACGAGCGGGTGCGCCTGGCCGTTAACGAAGCCGGGGAACGTGAATTTGTGACCCAGAAGTACGTTGATTCGGGCATTAGCCGCGAACTGGCCAGCAAGGCGGTGACCGAAATGTTCACTGAGGCGCCAATCAACACGGCCGTCCGTGAACGCTATAACATTGACCCGACGGCAACCACCTCCGCGGTGGGCGCTGCCATTACGTCCATGATTTCCTTCCCGCTGGGGTCATTGCTGCCGATGCTGATGATCACACTTGCGCCGGCTTCTTGGCGCATTGCCGGAACCATTGGCGCGGTGGTCATTGCCCTGGCTGTGACCGGCTCGATTGCCGCGAAGCTCGGGAACGCGAACGCCGTGCGGGCGCTAATCCGGAACGTGATTGCTGGGTTGATTACAATGGCGGTCACGTACGGGGTTGGCCACCTGTTTGCGCGTTAGGAGGGTGAACATGGATACGAAGAAAAAGGAACAATCACTCGCGATGCGGGCCAACACCCTGCGTGCGGGGGTGCTCGGAGCGAACGATGGGATTCTCACCGTTGTCGGCGTCCTCTTTTCTGTTGGCGCGGTCACCACGGATTCATTTACCTTGTTCATCGCTGGACTGGCTGATTTGCTCGCTGTTGCCTTCTCGATGGCCGGCGGGGAATATGCCAGTGTCAGCTCCCAACGCGACACAGAGGCCTCAGCAGTGCGTGCAGAGGCGGTTCTGCTCAAGTCCGACTTCGCCGGTGAGCGGGCGGCAGTTGTCGCCAGCTACACCGACCGTGGGGTGAGCGTGGACACGGCCAACGAAATTGCGGATGAACTGCTGCAAAAACAGCCGCTGAAGACGGTCGTCGGGGTCAAGTATGATTTGGATCCCAGCGAACTGATGAATCCCTGGATGGCGGCGCTGGCCAGCTTAATCTGTGCCGCAATCGGGGGGGCACTGCCGCTCGCAGCGCTCACCTTCCTGACGGGGATTATGCGCTGGATTGGGACAATCATCGCCACTGTGATTGCCGTGGGTCTCACCGGGCTGTTTTCCGCCAAGCTGGGGCACGGGTTCGTGCGCGCGGCGGTAGTGCGGAATATCATCATCGGCATCATCACGATGTTTATCCACTACGGCATCGGGCGGCTTTTCTAAATTCATATTTTGATACAGCAAAAGGCTGGGACGATTAGGTCCCAGCCTTTTTAGCGCGGTAAGAATGGATTTTGCTGATGACCGCGGGTGTTGTCGTTCGTGAGCCATTGGGCACCGCCGAGACTGAGCCACACTTTGTGGTCCGTTGTGGTTTGAACGGCCTCGAAGACCCGCCAGAACGTGCCCTGGGGGAGCAGTACCGGTAGCGGCAAAACGCCGGCGGGGGCGTCGAAGACCGGCTTATCAGTTAGCAGTTCGATATAGGCGACGTTGGGCAAATGCAGCGGCGTAATGGGCACTACTTGGTAGCGGAACGTGACGACGCGGATGCGCTTGGTGAAGGTACCAGTTGCAGTGCTTGCACCAACGACCATCGCGGCAAAATAATTCAGTGGTTTGACGGTATACTCAGCGCCGAGCTTGCCGTTAATGCGTTCGGCGGGGCAGAGCAGCTGCCCATCTTGATCGCGGTGGAAAACAATCACGGGGGCGCCAGCAATGCGTTCGTAATACAGGACGATACTCTTGCGGTGGTGCGGGAACGTGGGTTGAAAGCCAAGGGCGCGGACGAAAATCCAATCGGCAATGGGCGGATAGTTCAGAACTAATTTGCTGCCTGGAAGCCCAGCAATGATGGTTGGTTGGGCAATGCGCGCACCAGTGTCAATGTCCCGGTAATCAACGCGGACGCGAATGCGGTGGGGCCGACGTACTGACCCAGTCGCCTGCGTGGCGGCGGGTGTACTCCGTGTCGCAGGCTGTACTGTTTGCTTTGGGCCAAGTTCAGGCGTCTCTGATGGCAGTTTATAATTTATTTTGTTTTTATGTGGGCGACGGCGGTGCCGAGTTGAGCGTTTTGACTCAGGGCGTGCGCGTTGCCATAAATAATCAGATATTTGCATAGGCGTCTTCCTGAGTGCGGGGTAAATGCAATTACACACCAAAATAGATTCGCAACCAGGGCGAATTTATTTTGGTGTGTAAGGGTCAGTGCGTCTTCTAAACGGAGGCCGCTGCGTCTTCAGTAGTCCGGAACGTTACTTCAGCTAAGTGCCGAGAACGGAGTACCTTGACCTCTTTAATCGTTTTGCCAGTTAGTTCGCGCAATGCAAAGTCAATCTCGCTATTCTGGATATTTCGGCGTTCGTTTGTGAAGAGTACTTCTTGGTGGTGTGGCGATTCGGTAAAGACGACCGTCGTCTGACCCAGGGAGTAGACTTGCACGAGCTGAGCGTTGGTGTTCGCTAACTGCTGCGAAACTAGGTGTGCGTATGAGTTGGTGACATCGATAAGCCGCATCGTGTATCAGTCCTTTCGTTCCTTGTATATGTTAAGTATAAGGGAATGAGGAGTCACTTTCCAGCATTTTTTGAAAACGTTCACTATTGATTTGTGATTGGTTTACCTGCTCCCTGGATATGGCTATTTGGCGCGCTTTTTTTCACAAAATGCGCCCGTAATTAACACCGGCGCCATATGCGTGCTGGCAATTGGCCGCAGGTTATCCGGAATTGTACGCTGCAGCACTGGTAAAATGTGAACACCATTAAATTGGTCTACCACCGTCAAAATGCATAAAAAAAGTCGCCACACGCGGCGGCGACTTTGCAGATTAAGTTGTAATCATTGGTTACTTGGCAGTGGCGGCCGTCACGGCGATGTGACCGTCAACAATCCGTGCTTCCAAATTCTTGGCGTCTGGGTGATCCAGGTAGTAGTCCGCAATGCGGTCTTCAATCTGTTCCTGGATAACGCGGCGCAGTGGGCGGGCACCCATGGCCGGGTCATAGCCCAGTTCGACCAGCTTGTCCTTGACGGGAGCAGTGACCTTAATGGAAAGGCCCTGTGCCTTAATGTTGGCGCTGGTGTCTGCAATCATCAGGTCAACAATCTTCAGCAGACTGTCCTTGCCGAGGGCCTTGAACTCAACGATGTCGTCGAAGCGGTTCAAGAATTCGGGTTTGAAGTAGTTACCCAACTGACTGAGCACGCTGTGGGTCGTGCCGTTGATGCTGGCCCCAAACCCAACGTTCGCTTCCGCGTCAGTGGCGCCGGCGTTACTGGTCATGATAATCAGCGTGTCCTTGAACGAAACCACGCGGCCCTGGCTGTCGGTCAACCGACCGTCATCCAGAATCTGCAGGAACATGTTCATGACGTCTGGGTGCGCCTTTTCAACTTCATCCAGCAGAATCAAGCTGTATGGGTTGCGGCGAACCTTTTCGGTCAACTGCCCGGCTTCCTCGTAACCAACGTAGCCAGGAGGGGAACCGATGAGCTTAGAGACGCTGTGCTTTTCCATGTACTCAGACATGTCGAAACGAATCATTGCGTCTTCGGAGCCGAACAGGACGGCGGCTAATTGCTTGGCCAGTTCGGTTTTCCCGACCCCCGTTGGGCCAACGAACAGGAAGCTGCCGATTGGCCGGCCGGTCTTGTTGAAGCCGATGCGGTTGCGGCGAATTGCCCGGGCAACCTTGTCGACCGCGGCGTTTTGGCCAATCACCTTGCTGGCCAGAGTTGGGGCGAGGTCCTTGAGCTGCTGCTGTTCTTGCTGCTTGAGTTCACCAACTGGAATGCCGGTTTTCTCTTCAACAATCTGCTCCATGTCCTTCTCGGTGACTTGGGGCTGCTGATCCTCAGGCAGGTCTGCCTGGTCCTTTTGCACCTTCTGCAACTTGGTGACTTGATCCCGGTAGAAGGCGGCCTTTTCGTAGTCTTCACTCTTCAGTGCGGCTTGCTTCTGGGCTTCAGCATCGTTAATCTTCTGCTCAATTGCCTTCGGGTCAACGGTGGTAATCGTCAGGTTCTTCCGGCTACCGGATTCATCCAGCAAGTCAATTGCCTTGTCGGGCAGGAACCGGTCCTGGATGTAACGTGCAGACAACTGGACCGCGGCCTTGATGGCGTCATCCGTGTAGTGCACGTGGTGGTAGGCCTCATAACGGGGCTGAATCCCCTCCAGAATCTTGATGGTTTCTTCTGGCGTTGGCTCGTTGACTGTAACTGGCTGCAGCCGGCGGGCGAGGGCGGAGTCTTTTTCGATGCTCCGGAATTCGCTGCTGGTGGTGGCCCCAACAAGTTGGAGTTCACCGCGGGCGAGGGCCGGCTTCAAGACGTTACCCGCGTCCATGCCCCCTTCAGCGTTACCCGCGCCAACGATTTCGTGGATTTCATCGATGAACAGGATGACGTCCGTCCGCTTCTTCAGTTCGTCGAGCAGCTGCTGCATCCGCTGTTCGAATTGACCGCGCATGCTGGTGCCTTGAACAAGGGAAACAACGTCAAGCCGAATGACCTGCCGATCCTGCAATTTCTGTGGTACTTCGCCATTTGCAATCTTCAGGGCAAGTCCTTCAACGACCGCCGTCTTCCCGACACCAGCCTCACCAATTAAGACGGGGTTGTTCTTCGTCCGGCGGTTGAGAATTTCGATGACCCGTGCGATTTCGTTATCGCGGCCGATGACTGGATCAATCTCGCCGCGCTTAGCTGCATCGGTGAGGTTAACCCCGTACTGACCCAGGATTCCGCCGCGGTTGCCATTGCCACCGCCTTGACGCTGACCGCGCATTTGCCCGGTAGTGTTTTCGCTTTGCGGATTGCCCGCCGCAGCATTGCCGTTGCCCATTGCCCGGAAAATGTCATCGAGGCTGTTGAAACCAAATGGGTCGTTCGACTGGTTGGTTGCCTGCTGGTTCATGTTCTGTTCCTTGAGCTGCTGGTAGCAGTTCTGGCACAGGTTGACCTCTTGGCGACTACCATTCACGCTGGTGTACAGGTGGATAGTAGCCGGGTTCTTCTTGCAGTTTTCACACAACACTATTTGTCACAACCTTTCTATTGATGGTGTGCGGCCCGAAAATCAAGTTAAAGTCTGCTTGACCTTCCTTGACCATGCCCATAGTATAACGCAGCTTCGCCTAATTGCAAGCACTCTAAAGGTGAGAGTGCTAATTTCTGGCGCCGTCAAAAAAGCCCATCTGTCCGGTTAGCGTTTGACCGTGAATTTAGCGCATTAATTTTGGCCAAAACGCGGGGAAAATGGGTGACTGCTGAACACGTCATTTAGGCGGATAAGATAGAAATAACCGACTGTAACGGGGCCGGTGCGGTGAAAAGTTTACTTATTCTTCAATAATCCACAACCCACCGTCTTATCAGCAGTTTCCGGCGCAAGTACTGCCCGAACACCTGAATTTTGTGGCAAAAAATGCGAAAATGAAAAGGCGTGCATTGTACTGAAACCGATTGCGTGTTAAACTAATTTGCATTCTGAAAGGGAGGAATCATTTTTGGCGACCAACTATGTCGAGCTAATGGACAAATTACGCGCTGGTGAAATTGACGAAATCGATATTTCGCCGGCAAACTTCATGGAGTTTCGGGCTGCCTGGACTAATTATCCAGAACGCAAGGAAATCGTGGGGACGGCCAAGCGTGGTGGGAACATTATTTACCATTACGAATCTGCAAACGCGTAACCGCTATTATAAAAGACTTGTTAACTGCCCGTAAAAATGGTAACCTTTACAGGAATTGATTTTAACCAGACCAAAGGAGAGATTTTTCATGGAAACTCGTGAATACAACGTTATTGCAGCTAGTGGGATCCACGCCCGCCCAGCAACCTTGCTTGTTCAGGCAGCAAGCAAGTTCACTTCAGACCTCAACCTTGAATACAAGGGCAAGTCTGTCAACCTCAAGTCCATCATGGGCGTTATGAGCCTTGGTGTTGGCCAGGGTGCCGACGTAACCATCTCTGCTGAAGGTGCCGACGAAGCTGACGCAATTGCAGCTATCGACGACACGATGAAGAAGGAAGGCCTGGCTGAATAATGACCAAGGAACTTCAGGGTATTGCCGCGTCCGACGGGATTGCTATCGCTAAGGCGTACATGCTCGTTCAGCCCGACTTGTCCTTTACCAAAACAACAGTTGAAGACACAGCCGCCGAAGCAGCACGTTTTGATGCTGCTATCGAAGCTTCTAACTCAGATTTTACTCTTATCCGTGCTAAGGCCGCTGAGTCACTCGGGGAAGAAGAAGCTCAGGTGTTCGATGCCCACATGATGATTCTGGCCGACCCTGAGTTCACTGGCGCTGTTAAGTCAAAGATTGAAGACGACAAGGAAAACGCTGAACAGGCACTTTCCGACGTTTCTTCAATGTTTATCGCCACCTTCGAAGCAATGACTGACAATGCATACATGCAGGAACGTGCTGCGGATGTCCGCGACGTTTCCCAGCGTGTGCTCAGCCACTTGCTTGGTGTTCAGCTCCCTAACCCAGCGCTCATTGACGAAGAAGTAATCGTGGTTGCCCACGACCTGACGCCAAGTGACACTGCGCAGCTGAACAAGAAGTACGTTAAGGCGTTTGTTACCGATATCGGTGGCCGGACTGCGCACTCCGCAATCATGGCTCGTTACCTGGAAATCCCAGCTGTTGTTGGGACCCAGGAAATCACCAATTCCGTTAAGAACGGTCAGCTGCTTGCAGTTGATGGTTTGACCGGGAAGGTAGTTGTTGACCCAGAAGCTGACGAACAGGCAAAGCTCAAGCAGGAAGCTGCTGACTACGCCGCACAGAAGGCTGAATGGGCTCAGCTCAAGACTGCTGAAACGGTTACCGCTGATGGCAAGCACTTCGATTTAGCTGCCAACATCGGTACACCAAAGGATTTGGACGGGGTCCTCGCTAACGGTGCTGAAGCCGTTGGTCTGTACCGGACAGAATTCCTGTACATGGATTCTGCCGAACTGCCAAGTGAAGAAGATCAGTTCCAGGCTTACAAGCAGGTTGTTGAAACCATGAGCCCTAAGCCTGTGGTTGTGCGCACAATGGATATCGGGGGCGACAAGCACCTGCCATACATGCCACTGCCAGAAGAAATGAACCCATTCCTTGGTTACCGTGCAATCCGGATTAGTCTTGACCGTCAGGAAATCTTCCGCACCCAGTTGCGCGCATTGCTGCGGGCATCTGCATTCGGTAAGCTCCGCATCATGTTCCCAATGATTGCTACAATCCAGGAATTTGAAGCAGCGAAGAAGATTTTCACCGAAGAAAAAGACAAGCTTGTTGCTGATGGCGTCAAGATTTCTGACGACATTCAGCTCGGGATTATGATTGAAATCCCAGCAGCTGCTGTCCTTGCCGACCAGTTTGCTAAGCACGTTGACTTCTTCTCCATCGGGACCAACGACCTGATTCAGTACACAATGGCTGCTGACCGTGGTAACGAACACGTTTCTTACCTCTACCAGCCTTACAACCCTTCAATCCTGCGTCTTGTTAAGCACGTTATTGACAGTGCGCACGCTGAAGGCAAGTGGGTTGGTATGTGTGGTGAAGCTGCTGGTGACCCAATCATGGTGCCACTGCTGCTCGGTCTCGGCCTGGACGAATACTCCATGAGCGCAACCTCCATCTTGAAGGTTCGTTCCCTCATGAAGAAGCTGTCCACCGAAGACATGAAGAAGCTCGCTGACACAGCGATTAACGAGAACATCTCCAACGACCAGAACAAGGCCCTTGTAGAAGCTAACGTTAAGTAAAAAGCCAATAAAGTAACCCCCAAGCATTCCGCTTGGGGGTTATTTTTATGCCGTGATGAAGTGGCACTGAATATGGAACTAGTCGAGGTATTCGTGTGGGGCCAGAACCTTGTAGCCCGTCTCGTGGTATCCGCGCGTGGTTGCTGCCCGGTCCATGTACTTACGCATGGGTTCGAAAGCGGGTGTTTCCTTCAGCTGGTAGAAGTCGGTGCTGCGTTCCCATGATGAGATGAGCACGTACTGAATGTGGTCGGACTTCGCGCGCCCCAAGGTGATGTTCCCTAAGCCGGGGAACCGATCACGGCTCGCGAACAGTTTGTCCATCCCGTTGTTGAACAGGGTTTCCTGATCAGATGTGATGTTGAAGTACATGAACTGAATGAACTCGCCGTGGCTAATCTTGCCGTAACTGTGAGCGACGTTGAACTGAATGGGGGCGCTGAACTGGCCCGCACCCGACATGTCGAGTAACATGAAGTCCCGACCATTGCCACTGGGCTTGAGAAGGTACGCTGGTTGCGGTACCTTAGAAATAAGCATATTAAGTAATGATTGCGTTCCGAAAACGGTTTGGATTGTTTTAGTCATTAGTGCACCTCCAATCTCATTATACCGCTTTCATGACCGCATTACCGAATTAAGCTGATGTTTTAGCAAAGCATCGTGAAAGGACGAACAAGATGGAAATTCGCATTTTAGGGTATTACGGTGGCTATCCCGCTGACGGTATCGGGACGAGCGGGTATTTAGTGACGAGCAATGGCTTTAATTTGCTCATGGACGCCGGCAGTGGCACGCTGCTGGAACTGGAAAAGCACTTGGATCCACTGCAGCTGGACGCAGTGCTGCTCACGCACTATCACCACGACCACACGGCAGACGTGGGTCCACTACAGTACCTGTGGCAGCTGCGGCCCGGGGACAAAAAGGAACCGGTGCTGCCAATTTATGGGCACACAAAGGACCCCCTGAATTTTGCCGCGCTCACGTTTGGGACGTTCACCAAAGGGGTGGGTTACGCCGGTGCCAGTCAGCTCGCGGTTGGTCCGTTTGATTTGACCTTCTGCGAAACCGAACACCCAGTACCCGCATTTGCCGTGCGTATCGTCGAACGCGCCACGGGCAAGGTTGTGGTGAACACGAGTGACACCCGCTATTTTGCCGGCTTGGCGCCCTTTGCACAGGACGCGGACCTATTGATGGCCGACACCAACTTCCTGAACAGCAAGCCCCAGCCCCGTTGGCACTTGACCGGCGGTGAAGCCGGTCAGGTTGCCAGTGACGCCCACGTTAAGTCGTTGCTGCTGACACACTTGCCCCAGACTGAGGACCTTGAAGTGCTGCGGCAACAAGCTGAAAAGACGGCCGGAAACATTCCGGTGCTGCTTGCAAGCGACCAGACAACCTTAACAATTTAATATGATTCGCTGGTATTAAATAAATAATGGTTTATCTTCTTAGTGATTGGTGTTACACTGTTTATTCGAGTATTATAGAACGTAACAGGGGCTAATCATTAATGAAAGCGCCAGTGAAAGTTAGGGGGAATCAACATGGAAATGGAACGAATCAACGATGATACAATCCGGATTTTCATGAATACACAAGAACTCAAGGACCGGGGAATTCAGCTGGTGGACCTTGTGGCCAACCACAAACGCATCGAGAAGTTCTTCTACGGGGTGCTTGACGAAGTGGATTCTGACCACACTTTTGCGGAAAATGGCGCGGTGACTTTTCAGGTGATGCCAAGTGGCAGTGGCCTCGAAATCTTCATTTCTAAGAGTAGCAATGACGAAGCAGACCTGGACGCTACCGACGACGCTAACCCGGCTGCGGACGCGCCCACCGACAAGTTCAGCCAGTTGGCGCGGGAAACCCTCCAGCGCTTCACAGACGGCAAGAAGGACGCTGACGCCAAGACTGAAGCTGAAGATGACGTGGACTTCTTCGCCGATGGGGACAGCGTTGCATTGACGCTGCAGCTGCCCGATTTTGAAGCGATGGTCAACTTGGCCCGGGAGCTGCGCATGGAAGGCGGGGTATCGGATCTCTACAAGTTCCGCAACGCATACTTCCTAGTTCTGCGTTTTTACAGCAACATGGTTAGCGAAAGCGAAGCCCAGGTGCAAATGAGCATTGCCAGCGAGTACGGTTTTGCCACCAACGTCACCCCCGAGACGCTGGTCGAGCACGGGCAGCACGTGATGGAAACTAGCGCACTGGAAACGACCCGCTACTACTTCAAATAGACCACAAAAAACAGGACATTGTGCATGTCCTGTTTTTTTGTGCCGATTTTGCTTTTCGGTGCTAGAGTACCAAGCGTAATAGCGCGAGGGCGACCACGCCGACAACGGCAATGACCAGCAGGGACTTGGTCACAATGGCCGCGATGAAGCAGGGAATCGCGGCCAGGGTGTTGGGCACGTTGATGCTTGGCAGGCTGCCCAGGTGCTGAATGAACAGGTTGTCAAACAACAGTGCACTCATGATGGCGACGGGCACGAAGCTGAGGAATTCGACCATCCAGCGGGGCATTCCCCATTTTTTGAGGACGACGAAGGGCAGGACGCGGCAGAGCCAAGTGACAAACCCCGTGGCGACGATGACTAATAGCATATAGCTAAACGTTGGTGCTTGCATGACGGCGGACCCCCATTCCGATTAAGCAGGTGACGATTGTGACCACCAAGACGAGCAAACTGCCGGGAATGAAAATCATTCCGACGTACGTGAGGACTAGGGCAACCAGCACGAGGCCCACTTGGAAACTGAACTTCATGCTGCGGTCGCCAATCATTTGCAGGTAGAGCAGCCCAATGAACATGGCGACTAAGGCGTAGTCGAGACCGAATTTTTCCGGATCCGGAATCAGACTGCCGATTAAGTTGCCGGCCACGGCGGCGGCTGCCCACGCGGAGTAGGCAAAGAGGTTGGCGGCGGTGAGCCACGGGTAACTTAGCTTGTGGTCCGTGTAATTGAGCTTACTCATCGAAAGGGCGAAGGTTTCGTCGGTGAGGAGCGTCCCGAGCGCGATGTTCTTGCCCATGCTTTCGTCTTTGTAGTAAGGCGCAACGGTCATGCTCGTGAGCAGCATCCGGGCGCTCAGCATGAAGACGGAGAGGACGATGGAAATTAGCGGACTTTGGGCGGCAACCATCGACACGATGACGAACTGGGCGGCACCGCTATATGTAATCAATGACAGTAATAGCGCAATCCAGACGTCCATGCTGGCGGCGCGGCTGACAATCCCGAACGCGAGGCCAATCCCGATGTAGCCGAACACGGTCGGCAGGGTGTCCTTTAGCCCCGTGCGGAAACTGAGATCAGAGTTCAAAGGCGAATCCTCCTTACTGATGAACGAAATAACGGTTCTGAGACGTCTGCACGTCTTAGAACCGTTATCCGTTAGGTGCTGTGAATAAGTATCTTACTACTAGGCGTGATTTGATGCGAGTGGCTTGTCGTCGTATTCGACTAAGTGGGACAACTTGGCCGCTTGGTTGCGAATCTCGTCTGGTAGGGTTTGCGCAATCGTGAATGTGGTGGTCATCTTGTGCGGGTTGAAATCGCCGGGAACACTGACGATGGAATAAAAAGTATTTTCAGTGTTTTCCGGGATTCCAGAAAGTGTGTATGCGGTGAGTGCTGCCTCGTCCCCAGGCAACTGGCTCAAAAAGTCTGAGAGGGCACGGTATGAGTAGTACACGGTCTCGGCATAGGTGACACCAGAAGCGGAAACATGCGGAATATTCAGAAACTCGATTGTGTAGCCGTTGTCCGTCTTCACGTTCTTCGCTACAAAAAAGTAGCGCCGTTCTTTCTTTGCCATGTCTGTCCCTCCTCCAACTGTATAAGATTATAGCACGGTTAGAGAAAATAACCAATGCTACAAAAGCTCTAATAGTGAATTTTCTGTTTTTTTATACTTTTGGCGTTGTGACGCAAATCAGAACACACACCGACCGTTAATTGTGCCACAAAGTTTGCGGGCCGTAAATGCCTAAAGTAGAAAGATTTACCGGTATTTTTACAGATAAATGGTTGGCGTGGCGCGGGGACGCGTGACCTAATGAATTTGCGGTCATATTCTTCATTTTGTCCGCTGTGGTGGGGGATTACATGATAAAGCAACAAGTGACTGCTAATAATGAACAGCTACAATCAAAAAAGGCCGCTGTTATTTGAAACCGGGGCCGTGGGGGGGTCTTGCGCCCACTTTGCAATTTTTTCGGTGAAACCCTTGGCAAACTATTTGCCCGCGTGCTATACTACATATCGTTGTTGCGGTCGTAGTTTAGTGGTAAAACTCCAGCTTCCCAAGCTGGTGTCGCGAGTTCGATTCTCGTCGACCGCTTCATCCCAACCTAATGAGAGAGAGGAACCGGATAGCGCCATCTCAGTGAGCCTGCTACAGTGTGATGCAGGCATGAGCACTCCGGGGCGCGCTGTTGAGGGTTTCAATCAAACATTAGAGTGGGCGGTAACGCCAACAAGAGTGGTACCGCGGGCAGTTGCTCGTCTCTTCTTTTTGAAGAGGCGAGCTTTTTTTATATTCTAGGAGGAAAACGATGGATTTCAAACAACAAGTCATTGATGCAATCACCGCCGTTCTGGGCGACGAATTACCTAAGGAGCAGGTCGCAAAGCTCATTGAAACCCCCAAGAGCAACGACTTGGGTGACTATGCCTTCCCTACGTTCGCTTTGGCGAAGACGCGGCACATGGCACCCGTGAAGATTGCAGCCGAACTGGCACCCCAGATCGACGCTGCCAACTTTGACAAGGTTGTGGCGACCGGTGCATACGTGAACTTCTTCCTCGCGAAGACGACCTTTGCCAAGCAGGTGCTCGCCGAAATCGCGGCTAAGGGCGCCGATTACGGGCAGCAGGAACTCGGTCACGGGAATGTGCCAATTGATATGTCCAGTCCCAACATTGCCAAGCCAATGTCCATGGGCCACCTGCGTTCGACCGTGATTGGGAACTCCATCGCCAAGATTCTGACCAAGATTGGGTACACACCAATCAAGATCAACCACCTTGGTGACTGGGGCACTCAGTTCGGGAAGTTGATTGTGGCGTACAAACTTTGGGGGAGTGAGGCCGCTGTTAAGGCGGACCCAATCAAGAACCTGCTCGAATACTACGTGCGGTTCCACACCGAAGCTGAAACCAAACCCGAACTGGACGATGAAGCGCGTGCTTGGTTCAAGAAGCTGGAAGACGGCGATGAAGAAGCAACCCACCTGTGGAGCTGGTTCCGGGCCGAAAGCCTGAAGGAATTCAAGCGCATCTACGACATTCTCGGCGTTGAATTCGACAGCTTCAACGGTGAAGCCTTCTATAACGACAAGATGGACAAGGTTACCGACGAGCTGGAAGCAAAGGGCTTGCTTCAGGAAAGTCGCGGGGCTGAGATTGTGGACCTGTCCAAGTACGACCTGAACCCGGCATTGATCCGCAAGAGCGACGGCGCAACGCTGTACATGACCCGGGATTTGGCCGCTGCGTTCTACCGCCACGACCACTACGACTTCAAACAGAGTCTGTATGTTGTCGGCATGGAGCAGACGGAACACTTCAAGCAGCTCAAGGCCGTAATCAAGGAAATGGGTTACGACTGGGCTGATGATATCCACCACATTCCGTTTGGCCTGATTACCGCTAACGGGAAGAAGTTGTCCACACGTAAGGGGAACGTAATCCTGCTCGAAAAGGTTCTCGGAGAAGCCGTTGACCTGGCCAAGGAGCAGATTGCTGAAAAGCACCCCGACCTCAAGAACGCCGATGAAGTTGCTGAGGCTGTTGGGGTGGGCGCCGTGGTCTTCCACGACTTGAAGAACGAACGGATTGACCAGTTCGACTTCAACCTGGAAGAAGTGGTCCGTTTCGAAGGTGAAACTGGTCCGTACGTGCAGTACACGAACGCCCGGGCGAACTCAATCCTGGCTAAGGCTACCGCTGAATTTGACGTGGCGGCCGATGCTAGTGTCACCCTGGATGACGCCAACGCATGGCCAGTGCTCAAGCAGCTGGGCGCATTCCCAGATGTGATTGCTCGTGCCGCGAAGGAATACGAACCATCCGTGATTGCGAAGTATGCCTTGAAGCTCGCGAAGACCTTCAACCAGTACTACGCCCACACGAAGGTTGCAGTGCAAGATGCGCAGCTGCCAGCCCGTTTGGCTCTCGTGCAGAGTGTTTCGACCGTGCTGACCGAATCCCTGAACTTGCTCGGGGTTAAGGCACCTAAGGAAATGTAACCCATGATTAAATGGCCCGCGTAATGATGCACGTTACGCGGGCCATTTATGCGTTCGGGGCAATATGCGACACAACGTGGGGGTTGCTGCAATTTATACATTATTTTGCATATTTTCTCCAGAAGTGGTGTATAATCTCAATATAGAATTTTTGCCCGCCATGAATGCGGGTGAGTAAGGGAGGAACCGATATTGAAGAAGGCAGAGCGGCAAGCGGCCGTTGCCAAGATTATCGGCACCAAAGTCGTTCAGACGCAGGAACAGTTACTGAAGGAATTGCAGAAGGCGGGTATCTTTGCAACGCAGGCCACTGTTTCGCGGGACATCCGGGAGATGCGGATTGTGAAGTCCAAGGATTTGGACGGGAGCAGTCGTTACACCATCCTGCAGCAGGGCAATATTAGCCTCACTGAACGACTCAACAGCACTGTGCGCGAAGTGGGTCTGAAAATCACCCGCGTCCAGTTCATTAACGTCATTAAAACCCTGCCTAGCAACGGGAACCTGCTGGCCGCACTGATTGACGATGCGGATTTCGCCCAAGTTGCCGGAACCGTTGCGGGTCACGATACGATTGTGGTCATTAGTCCCGACGAAGAGGGCGCGATTTGGTTTAACCAGCAGTACCACGACGCATTGGCGGTAGAATAAGCAGATTACTACGCAAAAGGTTCGTCCCAGTTAATTGGGGCGAACCTTTTTTAGACCATAAAATCTGTGGGCGGACAGCTAATTTTGAGCTGCGCGGGCGCAAATGGCCGAGTGAGCGTCATTTCCGTGGCGTGGAGGTACATCCGGGGACCAGGCGTCTGGTTGTACAGCGGGTCGCCGATGATGGGGAAGCCGATGTGCGCCAAGTGCACCCGAATCTGGTGTGTCCGGCCGGTTTCCAGGACCAAGCGCACTAGCGCGTAGGCAGCATTTCTAGTCAGCACCTGGTAGTGGGTGACGGCCGGCAAGCCGTCAGAGCGCACTTCGCGGCGGCGGGTGTCGTTGCCCATGTGGCCGATGGGCGCGTCGATGGTCCCGCAATCCGGAATGGCGGCATCGACCATGGCGGTGTAGGTGCGTGCGGCCGTCTTGGTGGCTAACTGGCGGTTAATGATGGCCTGGCTGAGCGGGTCTTTGGCCACCAGCAAAATTCCACTGGTGGCCATATCGAGCCGGTGGGTGATGAATGCGGGTTGGCCCAAGTACTGGCCGATGCGCGCAATGGCCGTGTCGGTGTCGCTGGCCTTGTTTGGGTGGGTCTTCATGCCCGCAGGTTTGTTAATCGCGAGCAGCTGCTCGTCTTCATACACGATGTCAGTGGCGCCGGGCGCGGGGGCGATGGTGGGCATTGGCGCCTGGTAGTGCAGCGCCACCGTGGCGTCTGCGGGTACCGGTGCGGACATCGGCAAGTAGTGGCCGTTCACCGTGATGCCCTCCTGCATCCGCAGCTGCCCCTGGAAGTGCTTGGGAATCAGCCAGCCCTGCATGAGTGTGCGCACCGAAGGACTTGCGGGCACGTGATGAATTATTTGGTAAAAATCAGTCAAAAGTCGCACCTCAATTAGTGAAAAATTATGTAAAGTGTTAAGGGGAAAGTTAGTCGGCCCGTGGTTTTATGCTAGAATTAGTTGGTTACTCAACGCGGCGGGACCACTGCCCTCTAGATTCTAGCATAGATACATACTTAATTATGACGTAAAGGAAGTGAAGTTCGTGGATCGACAGCAAATTGGTGCGTGGTTTAAGCGCGTGCTCGCAAATATGTGGCACTGGCTGGGACGCATTCAGCGGCGCTTTCAACTGGTGCGCTGGTTTATTCTGCTTGTCCTCACGCTGGTGCTCGCGCTTTCTGCTTACTTCACCTATCAAGCGAAAACGGCCAACGTTGAAAACATTAAGAGTAGTTTGCAAACCAAGACCACGCTTTACGATGAAGACAACAAGGCGGCCGGGACACTGTACGCGCAAAAGGGCACGTACGTGGAGCTCGACAAGATTTCGCCCAACGTCCAAAACGCGGTGATTAGCACGGAAGACCGGACGTTTTATTCCAACCTTGGTTTTGACATCAAGGGGATTTTGCGGTCAGTGGTCAACCTGATTATTCACCGCGGGGTCATTACTGGTGGGGGGAGTACGCTCACCCAGCAGTTGGCCAAGAATACCTTGCTCACGCAGAAGCAGAGCTTTGCGCGGAAGGCCCAGGAGATTTTCCTCGCCGTGCAGATTAACAAGGTGTACTCGAAGAAGGACATCCTGACCATGTACCTCAACAACGCCTACTTCGGTAACGGGGTCTGGGGAGTTGAGGACGCGTCTAAGCGCTACTTCGGCAAGTCGGCCAGCGAGCTGACTGCCGGGGAGGGGGCGACGCTGGCGGCGATGCTGCGCAGTCCCAGCTTCTACAACCCAATTGACCACATGGATCACGCCATCAGTCGGCGCAACCTGGTGCTAGACCTCGAAGTTGAGGCCGGACACATGACCCAGGCGGATGCGAATGCCGCCAAGAAGACCACGCTCACTTTGCGGAACACGTATCAATCCGATAACGGAAACAAGTATCCCGATTACTTCGATGCGGTCATCAGCGAGGCGATTAAGGATGGGGTGTCGGAAAATGACATCCTGAACAAGGGCTACAAGGTCTACACCACCTTGAACCAAACCTACCAGCAGAAGATGGACAACACGTTCCAGAAGAGCTGGTTGTTCCCCGCTAATGCGGCTGATGGCACCCAGGCCCAGGCGGCCTCGATTGCCGTTGACCCGAAGACCGGCGGCGTCTTGGCCGTTGTTGGTGCCCGGGGCAAGCACGTGTATCGGGGGCTGAACTATGCCACCTCGATGTCCGGCCGTTCCCCAGGTTCGACCCTCAAGCCGCTGATGGTGTACACACCGGCGCTTGAAAGCGGGATGCACTATGACAGCGAGCTGTCCGATGAGCAGCAGAGTTTTGGGAAGGACAATTACACCCCGACCAACGTCAACGGTGTGTACCAGAAGTCGATGCCGATGTACCAGGCACTGGCCAACAGTGTCAATGTGCCCGCGGTGTGGACGCTGAACAAGATTGGCCTGCAGACGGGGATTAACAGCCTCGCTAAGTTTGGGATTAACCTGAACAAGTCCGACCAGAACCTCGCCGCCGCTCTGGGCGGAACGAGCACCAAGATTACGCCGGAAATGCTGGCGCGGGCTTATTCCACCTTCGCTAATGGGGGCAAATTACCTGAGACCCACTTCATCCGCAAGATTGTGGATGCCACGGGGACGGTGGTTTACCAGGATAACTCCGAGAACAAGACGATTATCAGTAAGTCCGTGGCCAAAGAGATGACCAGTATGATGATTGGCACCTTCAACTACGGCTCTGCGATGAGCGGCAAACCAAGCGGCTTCACCGTTGCCGGTAAGACGGGCACAAGTCAGGTGAGCTGGACGAATGCGGGGCAAAAGGACGAGTGGATCGTCGGCTACACGCCAGACGTGGTGGTTGCCAGTTGGACCGGTTTTGCCTACACCAACAAGACACATTACCTGACCGGCGCGGGCGGGACCGTGAAGACGTTCTTCAAGGACGAAATGGAAGGAATTCTGCCGAATACCGCCCAAACCAGTTTCAATACGAGTGATGCGCAGTCGATTGCCCGCAGTACGGGGACTGACAACACCGGCAGCAGCGGTGATGGTGATGTCTGGCAGAACGTGCAGGATAGCGTCGAGAAGGGCGTGGAGAGCGCGAAGACCACCATTGGCGGCTGGGTTGACGGCATCAAATCGATGTTCGGCAACTAACGTGCAATCTCGCTAAAGATACTTTTACCGATACGCACGCATTTTCGCCCAAAGTTTGCTAAACTCAGATAAGAACCGGGCCGCATTATTGTGTTGCCCCACTAACTAGGAGGAACCCTCATGATTAACATTTACGACAACGCCAACGATATGGCAGAAAACCTGCAGAAGACGCAGCAGTTCCAAGACCTGCAGCACGCATTCGACATGCTGAAGCTCGACGCCGTTGCTTACGGGCTCTTCAAGCAGTTCCAGGACAAACAGATTGAACTCCAGCAAAAGCAGGCTCAGGGCCTTGAATTCGCTCCCGATGACCTCTCCAAGTTGCAGGAGCTCGGTGACAAGATTAAGGATATCGACGCCATCAAGGAACTCATCAGTAAGGAACAGGCTTTGGCCCAGCTCATGGATGAACTTAACTCCATCATCAGCAAGCCAATTGCCGACCTCTACAAGTAAGCAAAAATCGCTCGCTGTTAACGGGCGGTTTTTTGCTGGGTGCAAACCTAATTGGACGCAAAAAAACTCTTCTGGCAGCTGCTGCCAGAAGAGTTTTTGTTTGTGCTACTTATGCAAGTGCACCCATTGGGTCCCATGGAGCCAGGAGGGTTGGCTTGTCGTATTCAGCCTTGATAACGGCGTTTTCGCTGTCAGTCAGGAACTTCTTGTTGACAACAACCTGGTAGACGTATTCGTCAAACCAAGCATCGGAAGCAACGAAGTAACCCTTCGTCCCAACCTTGTCGCCCCAAGAGTTTTCAACCTTCCACTTGGTAGGCTGGCCGTCAACAATGTCGACACCAGTGAGAACCATGGCGTGGGTCATGAGGGACTGTGCGTAGTCGAGGCGTTCGCCCTTGGTCATGGCGAAGGAAGTGTTGAACAGGCTGTCCTGGTCGTAGATGCCGGGGTTCATGATCCCAACCTGACGATCGGATTCCTTACCAACGTCACTACCGAACCAAACAGATTCGCCGGCTTCAAGCTGACGGATTGCGGCTGCCTTGAAGTCTTCAATGGTGAGGTTCAAGTGGCGCACTTCACGGCCACCCAGAACGTTACCGAGCATTTCAACGGTGTAGAGGTGGTCGAAAGGCTTGTCGGCGGTTGGGGAGTTGATGAGTGACTGGTAGTCATCGAGGTTCCAGCCGATGTACTTATCGTAGAAGGACTTAGGTGTGAGGCCCTTGTCGATGTGGTAGTTCTTGTCATCGTCGCGGTATTCGAAGTCGAATTCCGTTGGTGGGTTGCCCAGCGTGTAAGCCAAGATGCGGTAGATTTCGGAGAGGAACTTGCTCTTCGTGTCTTCGATTTCGTCAGCACTTGCGCCATCGTTAACCAGCTTGCGCAGGGCAACGGCGTCCTTGCGCAACTTGAGGTTCAAGGTTGCGTTCAGTTCGTTACTCTTGGAAGAAGAGTAGGTTTCGGGCATCACGGACTTAGGCACAATCCCGTACTTGTCGATGAGGGCAGTGAGCATGTCCCACTGGCCACCATCCTGCTGGGGGGTGGTGAGGAGGAATGCTACCTTGCGTGAGTCAGTTGCCTGGTCGGCAGTGGCGATGACGTTTTCGTAGAAGTAGTTGGACTTTTCAAACTTGTCCCAGAAGAAAGTGTAGTTCTGGGAAAGTTCGAAGTCCTTGAGCTTGAACTGAGCCTGGATGGAGTGACGCATCGTGTTGAGGGCGGCAAACATCCAGCAACGGCCGGACTGCTTCTGGTTGGCAACCGCACCGGTGGACAAATCGATGGAGAAGGTTGGCGTCATGTCAATCTTCTTGGCGGTATCCTCGGATGTCGCCAAGATACCGTTGTTCATAACGGCCTTTTGCAGAGCGCTGGATGCGGGCGTAGCAGCGAGATCCTTTGCGTACTGAGCAATGTTTTCTGAAGAAATTGCTTTCGTCATTAAAAGTTCACTCCTTAGTTTTGAATAACATTATAGATTCGTTAAATAGTGTAACACAATTAGCGCAATGTGTCCCATGCTGGTAGCGCAATTGGGGTCTTTTCCAGCGCTGCCTTAATTTCTGGGGTCAGCAGGCTCTTCTTGATTACCACTTCGTATGCGTAGTCTGTGAACCACTTCTCGTCGGCAACGAAATAACCGTCGTGGCCGTTTTCCTTGCCCCAAGAGTTTTCGACCTTCCACTTGGTTGGCTGGCCGTCAACCAAGTTTACCCCGGTGAGCACCATGGCGTGGGTCACTTCGGCCTGGCGGGTAGCGAAACGGTTGCCCTTGTCGAGCGTCATGTCGGTGCCAAACAGGGAAGACAGGTCGTACAGATCACCTTGCAGCGTCCCACTCTTGCGTTCGGAGGACTGACCAACGTCGTTCCCGAACCAGATTGTTTCGCCGGCCTTAATCTGGGCGATGGCCATCTGTTCGAGGTCGGCCCGCGGAACGTTCACCATGGTAATTGGCCGGCCGCCAACAACGGTGTCCTGGCTGGGCAGGTTGTACGGCTGGTAGTATTCTTTGCCGGCTTCCGGGGTGCTGACGAGGGTGACGTATTCATCCAGGTCCCAGCCGATGTACTTGTCGTAGAAAGCCTTAGGGGTGAGGTCCTTGTCGATGTGGTAGTTGTTGTCCTTGTCCCGGTACTCGAAGGTGAAGGTCTTAACGGGTTCACCGTAAGCGTAAGCCAGGATGCGGTAGATGTCGCTGAGTTGTGCTTGCTTTGCGGTTTCCGGATCTTGTCTGTCCGCAATCGCCTTGCGCAGTTCAATGGCGTCCTTGCGCAGCTTGAGATTGAGCGTGCCGTTAAGGGCCGCGGTGCGGGAAGAGTGGTACGTTTCTGGCATGACGGACTTCGGGACAACACCGTATTTGGCAATCAAAGCAGCGGCGTTGTCGAACTGACCACCATCACCGTTGGGCTGAGCGAGGTATTCGGCAACTTCGCGGTCAGTGATTGGCCGGTCGGCAGTGGCAATGATGTGTTCCAAAAACAAGTTGGATTTTTCCAGGCGGTCATAGAATGCGTTGTAGGCCTGAGAGAATTCCAAGTTCTTGATGCCGAACTTAGCACTGCTGAAGTGGCGCATGGTGTTCAATTCAGAGAACAACCAGCAGCGTCCAGATTGCTTTTGGTTGGTTACGTCATCAGTGGCGATTTCGTCGGAGAAGACCGGTTCGAGATCGGCCTTGCCGAGTGTGTCGCGGCTAGCAGCCAGGGGACCGACGTTCTGGACGGCCTTGGCGATGGCACTGCTGCCTGGCGTTGCGGCCAAATCCTGCTTGTAGCTGGCGATTTGGTCAAAACTAATACTTTTTGCCATAAAATAAGAACCTCCTATGTATTTAGGAAAGATTGGCGGGCCGTGGCGTTAATCGTCGCCCCGCTGCGGCGTTAAAATTCAGCCACAAGCACCAGTTTACGCCTTTTACACCACTAGTAAAACCTCAAATATGAGAGAATGATGGTTGATTGTGAGAATCCGGACACAAAACCGCGATTGTCAGCGGTAAAAAATACCACCACCCGCATACTGCAGGCAGTGGTAATCATTAATTTAACGTTTGGCGTCTAATACCTGCGCGCCGTCCTGCGTTCCGACGACGACGGTGTTCACGAGGTCCAGGAAGAGGCCGTGTTCCAGGATGCCGACCTCACTGTCCAGGAACTGTTTGAGCAGGTGGGGGTGCTTGATGGCGCCCATGTGCAAGTCGATGACGAAGTTCTGGTTGTGGGTGCGAATCCGTTCGCCATCCGCGTCGAGGCGGAAGTGGGGGTGCAGATTCTCTGCTTCCAGGCGCTTGAAGACCTGCTCACAGCCAAATGGGATGACCTCAGTTGGCAGCGGGAACTTGCCCAAAACAGGAACCAGTTTGCTTTCGTCCACAATCCAGATGTTCCGTGTGCTGTTAATGGCGACCATCTTCTCGAGCGTGTGGGCGGCACCGCCACCCTTGATACCCTGGAAGTGCTTGTCGATTTCGTCGGCGCCATCAATCGTCAGGTCAATGTGGTCGACGTCGTTCAAGTCGAGCATCTTGATGCCGAGTTCCGCAGCCTGGTTTGCGGTCCGGCTACTGGTAGCGACACCCTGGATGTGCAGGCCTTCTTCTTTGATGCGGCGGGCGATGGCTTCAACGAGGAAGAACACGGTTGAGCCGGTGCCAAGGCCGATAGTCATGCCGTCTTCAACAAACAGGGCGGCGCGTTCAGCAGCAACTTGCTTTAATTCACTTTGATTCATGATTGTCCTTTCAGATAGTGGTGGCAACTAGTTACTTGGTTGCCCGCAACACGTCAGCGTATTCGGAGCGGCGCTTGAATTCGGCCGCAGCGAAGGTGCACAGTGGTTCGATGCGGAAATTATCCCGGCGCGCTTCATCAACCACCAGCTTCAGCAGTTTGCCCGCAACGCCCTGGCCCCGCAGGCTCGGATCAACGTACGTCCGGTCGATGACCACGTTTTGCCCGTCATCAATGCGCGGATAGACGATTTCGGCCAGTAATTTGCCGTCTTCTTCAATAAAGTAGCGTCCAGGTTCGTGTTGAAAATTCATGTGTGACCTCCTGATGGCTAATTTTTTCTGTTCTTATTTTACCATGAACCTGCTGCAGCGCGAAATCAAACGTGTTTTTAACGTAATGGTGATGTAGTCACGGCGGCAGCATGATAGACTGAGACTATTGACGAATATGCAATGATAGATTGTGAGGACACCATGCCAAAACGTGGATTTGAAATTGTTAGTAAGTATGCAGACGCCGGGTTAAGCTTGCCCGTCCGGTCGACCAAGAACGCGGCCGGCTACGACTTTTTTGCCCGCGAGGATTTCGTGCTCAAGAGTATCTGGCGCTATGACTTCATTCGCCTGTTCCGGTTGATCAAAAACGAGCACCCGCTAACGGGCGAAGACTTCACCCGGGCGAACAAGGTGCTAAAGCCAATGTTGGTGCCGACCGGCATTAAGGCGTACATGCAGCCAGATGAAGTGCTCATGTTGGCAAACCGCAGCAGCAACCCCTTGAAACGCGGGCTGATTTTGCCCAACGGGGTCGGCGTGATTGACGCGGATTACTACAACAACGCGAGCAATGAAGGCGAGATTTTCTTCCAGCTTGTGAACCTGAACCCACGCGACGTGGTCATCAAGAAGGGCGAGCGCCTCGGTCAGGGCATCTTCATGCCGTTTTTGACCGCTGATGGCGAAGATGCCAGTCAGATTGGTGAACGGAAGGGCGGCTTCGGGTCGACCGGATTCTAGATTTCTCTTTAAGGAGGGAGCGTTGTGGCAAAAGCACGGACGCGCTATGTATGTGAAAACTGTGGGAATGTCTCCGCGTCGTACCTCGGGCACTGTCCGGAGTGTGGTGCGTGGAACACCCTAGTGGAGGAAACGGTCGAACCAGAAAAGACGGCGGCCAGCAAGCCCCGGACCTCAATCGATGGGCGCAAAGTCGTGCCCCAGCGGATGAACACCATTACCGCCCAACGTGAATCACGGGTGACAACGAAGCTCGCCGAATTAAACCGCGTGCTCGGTGGGGGCCTTGTTCCCGGTTCGCTCATCCTGATTGGGGGTGACCCCGGAATTGGGAAGTCCACGCTGCTCTTACAGGTTTCGGGCCAGCTGGCGGCGGATCACGGCACGGTGTTGTACGTGTCGGGGGAAGAAAGTGCCAGTCAGATTAAGCTGCGCGCCGAACGGTTAGGGGTGGCGGATTCAGGGATGTATTTGTATCCCGAAACCGACATGCCCAGCATCATGGGCGCGGTGGATGATTTGCAGCCCGATTACCTCATCATTGACTCGGTGCAGACGATGAACGTGCCCGACATGAACTCCGCCGTGGGTTCGGTCGGCCAAATTCGTGAGGTGACCGCGGAGCTCATGCGGCTGGCCAAGAGCAAACAAATCACCATCTTCATCGTTGGCCACGTAACTAAAGAGGGCGCGATTGCCGGACCCAAGATTTTGGAACACATGGTGGACACGGTCCTGTATTTCGAAGGGGACATGCACCACACGTACCGGATTCTGCGCTCGGTGAAGAACCGGTTCGGTAGTACGAACGAAATCGGGATTTTCGAGATGCGTCAGGGCGGGCTCACGGAAGTCGCTAACCCCTCCGAGATTTTCCTCGAAGAACGCTTGGCCGGCGCGACGGGGTCGGCGGTGGTTGTGTCGATGGAAGGCACCCGCCCGATATTGGTGGAAATCCAGGCACTGATGACGCCAACCATGTACGGTACGGCACAGCGAACCAGCAGCGGGATTGACCGCAACAAGGTAAGCCTGATTATGGCGGTCCTGGAAAAGCGGGCCAACTTACTGCTGCAGAACCAGGATGCGTACCTCAAGGCGACTGGGGGTGTGCGTCTGGACGAACCGGCGATTGACTTAGCCGTCGCGGTGGCCATCGCGAGTTCGTACCGGGATCAGGAAATCCCGGCAACCGACTGTTTTGTGGGCGAAATCGGCCTCACCGGTGAGGTGCGGCGGGTGAGCCGCATCGAAGACCGCGTGCACGAGGCGGCCAAGCTCGGGTTCAAGCGCATCTTCGTGCCCAAGAATAACCTGCAGGGGTGGGACGTCCCGACCAATATCGATGTGATAGGGGTCACAAGCGTTGCGGAAGCTTTACACAAAGTCTTCGGGAAGCGGCGCGCAGCAACCAAGCGGCCACCTATTACGGATGATTTTGAATAGTACGATAATAGTTGCTTTAGCTTTTTCGGCAGGTGAAAAGCGTGCGCTTAGCGGCCAGCACAGAAGTTTTTCGTAACTAAAACGCTAATTTTCGGTTTCTGCAGCATCCGGTCACAGCTTTCTGGCGGGTGCGGCGGGGACCGATTTTTTATTTTCCAAAGAATGAGCAAAATCCGTCATTTTGGGGTCATTTTTTGAACAGTAAGCGGTACAATTGGACATATAAAAGTCAAAGGAGGCTAAAAATGCAACAAAAGGTTAAACGGAGAATCGTGTTCGCTTTGTTCGTTTTGATCGGGATTGGCGCTGGTATCGGGATTATGCCTAATATCTGGCAACTAGCCGGGCAAACGGACAACCACGTGCTCAACAACATTTTTGTTGATGCACTAATTGGGGCCGTCATCCTGCTCGTGGTGGCAGCCCTCACCGTCCATTGGATTCTTGATGTTGTAACGCGAGCAGAAAAGTCACTTAGTTCTAAATCGACCTCATACTTACTGTTCGGCAGTCTTTCGACCATCGTTGGTCTTATCATTGCCACATTAATTTCGCAGCTATTATTCTCGCGACTTCCGAATGGTTTTTGGTCCACAGTGCCACCCGTTGTCCTGATGATTATCTTCGGGTACTTAGGCTTCCGGGTGGGGACGACCCGCCGGCATGAATGGCGGCAACTCTTCATGTCTCTGCGCCGCAACGACGAGGGGACGAAGAAAAAGGCGGAGGGTGCCGGTGTTAGTGCCGACGCGCCAGACGTCACCGTTGCCGATCTGGGTGAGAACTTCCACAAGTACAAGATTTTGGACACGTCCGTCATCATTGATGGCCGCATTCAGACCCTTGCCCGGACGGGGTTCATCGAGGGGACGCTGCTCGTGCCGAACTTCGTGGTGCACGAACTGCAGCTCATCTCGGATTCTGCGGACGCGCTGAAGCGTGAACGTGGACGGCGCGGGCTCGACATTTTGAACCAGATGCAAAACGACATTCACATCCGGCTCGAGATGACCGACCGCGACTTCGAAGGCTCACGGGAAGTCGATGGCAAGTTGCTGAAGCTGGCGAAGGAAATCGACGGGATTGTGGTTTCTAATGACTACAACCTCGGCAAGGTAAGCCGCCTGCAGAACGTGCCCATCCTGAACATTAACGAACTTGCTAGTGCGCTCAAGGCGGAAGTGCTGCCCGGCGAGACACTGTCAGTCAAGGTGGTTAAAGCCGGGACCGAGCGCCAGCAAGGGGTGGCGTACTTACCTGAAGGGACGATGGTTGTCGTCGAGGATGGTCAGTACTACATGAATCAGCAGTTATCGGTTGTGGTGACTAGCTCACTGCAGACGAACGCCGGCCGCATGATTTTTGCCCGTCCTGAACACAGCACGCAGTCGATTCGCAATAAGGACAAAGAAGTTAAAACTAACTAACGGTATTTGTTAGTAGTAATGGATAGCACCGTGATTGTGGCGAAATAAAAAATTCGCCCTGAAATCACGGTGCTTTTTTTATGGGCTCGAATGCGATTAACTCGGGCTTTTACCCTTGCCTTCACATTATTAATAATTGCTGCACGCAACTTTTTTGTCTCACTTTGCACATTTTTGCCACATTGTATGTGCATTCAGGTGGGGCAACTTGGTATGATTAAATTAAGAAGTGTTACCGCTTGCAGATTTGGCGCCAGATTTGCACGGGGCAAGACTGATTAATCCAAAAATATTCGGAAAGAAGTGAGAAATATGGCTGATCGAACAAAGCAATTACGCTGGTACAATGTGGCCCTCATCGCGTTCGTTGCGGTTTGGGGACTGGGCAACGTGGTGAACAACTACGCCCAACAGGGACTATCCGTTATTACCTCCTGGATTCTGATTATGATTCTGTATTTCGTCCCGTATGCATTAATCGTCGGCCAACTTGGCTCGACCTTTAAGGATGCCAATGGTGGGGTGTCATCGTGGATCAAGCAGACCAGTACCAAGCAGCTCGCGTATTACGCGGCGTGGACGTACTGGGTTGTGCACGTTCCGTATTTGGCGCAGAAGCCGCAGGGGATTCTGATTGCCCTGAGCTGGCTGTTTAAGGGCAACGGGAACTTCGTCAACACGGTGTCTTCAATGACGGTTTCGCTGATTTGTTTGGCGTTATTCCTCATTTTCCTCTGGGTTGCGGCCCGCGGACTCACGACGCTCAACCGGATTGGGAGTGTGGCGGGGACCGCGATGTTCATCATGTCCATCCTGTTCATCATCCTCGCGGTATCTGCACCAATCATGACCAAGGGTGCACACATTGCGACCCCGGACATGGGCAAGCTGAGCACGTACATGCCGAAGTGGAATTTCAACTACTTCACCACCATCTCGATGCTGGTCTTCGCAGTTGGTGGGGCCGAGAAGATTTCCCCGTACGTTAACAACACGAAGAACGCATCCAAAGAGTTCCCGCTGGGTATGCTGTGCCTGGCCGGCATGGTTGCGCTGTGTGCCATCCTCGGCTCATTTGGGATGGGGATGCTCTTTAACAGCAACAACATTCCGCAGGACCTGATGGCAAATGGGGCGTACGAAGCCTTCGCTAAGCTGGGCGGCTTCTACCACGTTGGCCCAGTCTTCGTGATTCTGTATGCCATCGCCAACACGATGGCCCAAGTTTCCGCGCTGGCGTTCTCCATTGACGCACCACTCAAGATCATGCTGGGCGACGCGGACAAAGAATACATTCCGCGTAGTCTGACTAAGCTCAACAAGCGCGGCACGCCAATCAACGGTTACTACCTGACCGGGATTCTGGTCAGCATCCTGATTGTGGTGCCCGCACTTGGGATTGGCAGTATGAATGAACTGTACAAGTGGTTGCTGAACCTGAACTCAATCGTGATGCCGCTGCGGTACCTGTGGGTATTCTTGGCATTCTTCCTCCTCAGCAAGCACATGGACAAGTTCCACTCTGACTACATGTTCCTGAAGAATAAGACCGCCGGCATGATTGTCGGGGGCTGGTGCTTCTTCTTCACCGCGTTCGCCTGCATTATGGGCATGGTGCCTAAGGTCGACTTCCAGGCCAACCCTGGTTCATGGTGGTTCCAGTTCGCCCTGAACATCATTACGCCGGTGGTCCTGATGGCGCTCGGTTTGATTCTGCCATTCATCGCGCGGCGGAACCTGGCGAAGAATAACTAGTTTGCTACACTGCACGCTTGACCCGCGTCCACGTAACTTTGCTGCTGCGTGAACGCGGGTTTTGTGGTTTATCGCTGAAGATTGCGGTAAAATGATTATATTATAGAAGTGGGGGAAATCCGCTATGCCAAAGCGTTTGTTCGATTATCAGAATGGCGATGATATGAAGTTGCCCGTCCTGATTAAGTCTGCCGATGTCCGCGTCGCCAAAAACGGCAAGAAGTTCATTGCCTTCGTCTTCCAGGATAAGTCTGGCCACATTACCGGGATGCTTTGGGATGCGTCTGCGGATGCTATCGCGCAGTTCAAGCCGGGGATGGTTGTGCAGCTGAACGCCAAGCGCGAAGTGTATCACGACAGTCCACAAGTGAAGATTTACAACGTGCGTCTGGCAACCCAGGAAGAGGGGGCCGACCCGAAAGCGTTCATGGAGCGGGCTCCTGAGGCTGCCAGCACGATGGAAGAAGAAATTGGGACGTTCCTGTTCGATATTCTGAATCCAAACTGGAACCGGATTGTGCGCCGGATTTTGAATGAACATCACGATCAGTTCTTCAACTATCCCGCCGCGAAGTCCAACCACCACGCCACTGCCGGCGGGCTGGCCTTCCACACTTTGAGCATTTTACGGCTCGCCAAGCACATCGGGGAGCAGTACCCGGGCATCAACGTGTCACTCCTTTATTCTGGCGCGATTCTGCACGACATGGGTAAGACCATCGAATTGAGTGGTGCTGCTTCCACTGAGTACACCATCGAGGGGAACCTGATTGGCCACATTGTCCTGATTGATGAAGAAATCGTCAAGGCTTGTGATGCATTGGGCATTAACCCCCAGGATGAGGACGTCATGATGTTGCGGCACACGGTTTTGGCCCACCACGGTTTGCTGGAATACGGTTCGCCAGTCCGGCCCGCACTGCTTGAAGCTGAAGTCCTCCACGATTTGGACGAGCTGGATGCATCAATTAACATGATGACCAACGCGCTGGCGCACACCCAAAACGGGGAATTTTCCGAACGCCTCTTCGGGATGGACAACCGGCGCTTCTACAAGCCTGCGAGTCTGCAGCACTACACCAAAAAATAAATTGCAAAAATCCCGCCACACTGGCTACATGTCAGCGTGGCGGGATTTTTAGTTTGTGCAGTAAAACGCTTTCAAACCCATCCTTATGGTTTCAATAAAATTTAACGAGTCAAGTTACCAAAATGTTTATCGCGAATCAAGGTGGTAAAAGGACGGTACAGACGGCATTTGGGCAAAAAATAAGCCATCACCGGGCAGTGATGGCTAAAAGGGGGATGTGTTTGTTGGGAGTATTAGAACTAGGATGAATCTCGTATTCGCCGCTCCATGTCTTTAATATAACAGAGTCTGTGCAGTGCGAACTTCAATTTGCGTAAGAAATGTTTGTAACTTCTGACTTTTGATAAAGCCAGAAGTATTGATAGCATAAGTCGCCGCTTTGCAAATATTAAACGTAATTTTGCGCCAAAAAATTGCACAAACATAGTAGGGGATAAAATTTGCACCGGACACAAAAATCCCCCAAACCGTGGTTCGGGGGATTTCGGCATTAATGTTTAGTTGGAGCTGGTTGAAGATGAGGAGCTAGTGCCAAGGTATGTGGAGAGCACATTCTTGAGGTCGCTGTCCTTGATCTGAACGTTGGCCTTCTTCAGGACCTTCGCAATCACCTTGTTCATCACAGTCGTGTCAGATTCCCAGGTCGTGTAAATCTGGTCGCTGACTGCCTTCTTGGTTGCCTTGTCGCTCAAGCTGCCCTTACCAGGGTTCTTGATTGAACGGATGATGTGGTAACCGTATGAAGTCTTAACTGGGGTTGTGGTGTATTCACCCTGCTTGAGCTTGAAGGCAGCGGCCTTGAAGGTGCTGTCGAGCTGTGTGTCGGTGTTGTCAAAGGATGAACCAATCTTACCTTCGTTGTTCTTGGTGCCGGTATCGGTTGAGTTCTTCTTTGCCAACTTGCCGAAGTAAGCGGTGGTGTTGTGACCCTTAAGCTGGGAAATAATCTTCTCGGCCTGAGCCTTGGTCTTAACCAAGATGTGCTGTACTTCAATCTTAGGTTCGTAAGACTTGTACTGCTTCTTGATCTGCTTGGTCGTTGGCTTCTTGAGGTCCTTCAGTGCAACTTCAGAAAGCATGGACGTGCGAATCTGGTCCTTGAAGGAAGATTCGGTGTAACCGTTCTGGCTCAGGGTTGAGTCGAAGGTTGAACCGTACTGCGCCTTCATTGCGTTGAACTGCTTCTTAACCTTAGCGGAAGAAACCTTGTCGCCGTACTGCTGTTCGAGCGCCTTGGAAACAATCAAGGTCCGCAGTTCCTGCTGGCCGGCAGAGCTCTTCTTCAAAGCATCGTAGTATTCCTTCTGGGTAATTTTGTCACCCTTCATGCTGGCAACCGTGGAGCTTGAGCACCCTGCGAGGAGTACCGCAACGGCAAGGCCAGTGAAGCCAAGAATCCATTTCTTCATCATGACACATCCTAATCAAATTTTTTCGCAATGCGAATCTGGTGTCTAATATAACACATCTTGCGCGGCGGTGCCTTTATTCACACAACTTTCAAACTTCCTTCAACTTCTCGTAATATGAATTTCTTAATCGAAATTGGCAAAAACGCATATTTAAGTGTCCGCAAGTTGGTGGGTAGCGCCGCCCTAATTATTGCTTGGTGCTATCGGTGTTGGTCGGGGTCTGCTCACTGACATTGGCAGTGGGAGCAGTAGGCATGGCCGCGGTGATTTTGCCCAGGCTGGCCTCAATGTTCGCCAGGTGGGGCGCCGTGCGGAACTCGAAGTGGTTGACTGCCTGGTTAATGCCATCCAGCGCCGGTTCCAAGTTCTCGTGCATTGCCGTTTGCAGGCGCGCACTCGATTCCTGCAGCCGCTTGCCGGCATCCTGCAGCTTTTGGATGTCGCTAACTGTGTCCGTCGTCCAATCTTTGACTGCTTTTTGGCGCTGCTTACCAGTTTGGGCGCTGGTCAAGAGGGCAAAGACGGTGCCGGTGAGGGCGCCAAAGAGAAAGCCACGTGTGAATCCTGCCATGATTATGCCTCCAGGTGGGTGCGAATCTTTGCGGCCACTGCTTCCAGACCTGCTGGGGTTGACTGGTCGGAGTGATCGCCGAAGTGGATGGAGAAGTCGTCTGCTTCCTTGTAGCGGGGAATCAGGTGAATGTGGGAGTGGAAGACACTCTGGTAGGCGATTGCCCCGTTGTTGTTGATGATGTTCATGCCGGTGATTGCGGGGTCGCTAGCCTTGATGGCGCGGGCAATCTTAGGCAGGCGGGCGAATACGCGACTAGCGAGGTCGGTGTCGTAGGCGAAGATGTCCTGCACGTGCTGTTTAGGGACGAGGAGTGTGTGGCCGGGAGTTGCCTGGGACAGGTCCAGGAACGCCAGCACTTCGTCGTCCTCGTAAATCTTGGTGCTGGGAATTTCACCCGCGATAATTTTACAAAAAATGCAATCTGTCATGGTATTCGTACCCCTTTCAACGTCTGGTTAATACTATGTTTATGGTATCATTTATCGTGTAGCAAAAAAACAGCGGGAACCGACGTCGACCAAAGAAAATGTGGGGCCGGCACCGGTTTCAAGATTGGGAGTATAGATATGAGTTTAGAAGTCAACGCACTCTCTGGTGGGTACGGCCAGGTACCCGTACTAAAAGACGTGACCTTCACGGTTCCGGACGGCCAGGTTGTTGGGCTCATCGGGTTGAACGGGGCCGGCAAGTCCACCACGATTAAACACATCATCGGCCTGCTCACGCCACGCACTGGCAGTATCAAGGTGAACGGGGTGACGCTCAAGCAAGACGAGAATGCATATCGCCAGAGTATCGCGTACGTTCCCGAAACGCCGGTCCTCTATCCCGACCTCACCCTGCGCGAACACCTGGAACTGACGATGATGGCCTATGACTTGGACCAAAAGCAGGCGTGGATTGACCTCGAACCGATTCTGCAAAAGTTCCGCTTGGCCAACAAGCTGGAATGGTTCCCCGATAACTTCTCCAAGGGGATGAAGCAGAAGGTGATGATTGCGGCGGCATTCATCACTTCGGCCAAGCTCTTCATCATCGACGAACCGTTCACCGGCCTGGATCCACTGGCGGTGCATGATTTGCTGGATTTGGTGCGGGCCAAAAAGGAACGCGGCGCAAGCGTGCTGATGTCTACGCACGTGCTCGCGACGGCGGAAACGGCTGCTGACGCTTTTGTCCTGCTGGGGGACGGGCAGGTGCGCGCGACTGGCACGCTCGATGAATTGCGCAGTCAGCTGCACATTGCTGACGCCAGCCTCGATGACATCTACATGGCCATGACGAGCGGGGAGGCACGCTGATGGATAAGCTGTGGCAAACACGGCTGCGGCGGCACCAGAAGGAACAAGCCAAGTACCTCCAGCGAGTGTTCAACGACCACTTCGTTTTGGTACTGCTGGTTTTGTTCGGGGCGCTGCTGTACGCCTACAGTAATTTCGTTCGTGGCATCTACGGCCACCCGTTCTGGGTGAACCTGGTGGTGGCGGGCGTTGCCGCTGCGTCTTTGCTTTTGGGACGGTTAGTGACCCTCATGCAAAAAGCGGACGTGGCCTTCTTGCTGCCTAAAGCGGGGGCGATGCGCGGATACCTCAATCAGGGCCGGCGTTACAGTATGATGCTCCCAGTTGTGATTGAACTGGCGACCACGGTTGCGCTTTGGCCCCTCATGACCGTGGGTGGTAATCCTAACGTGGCGATTCTCATTGCGGTGATTGTGCAGCAGCTGACTTTTGCCTACGCCAGCATGTCTGTGCAGTTGACCGGGCTA
Organism: Lacticaseibacillus sharpeae JCM 1186 = DSM 20505; assembly: GCF_001436225.1. GTDB lineage: Bacteria > Bacillota > Bacilli > Lactobacillales > Lactobacillaceae > Lacticaseibacillus > Lacticaseibacillus sharpeae. The sequence goes on from NZ_AYYO01000003.1 coordinate 155,976, forward strand.
TTTAACCACAAATGGGACCGGATGCGCCTCGTCATCGTCGCACTCGACTTTGGCTTCCTGCTGGTCGGCCAGCTGACGGCGCTATTGCCCCTGGCACTGCTGGGGACAGTCACCGCCGCGGGCCTGACGTATGCGACCATTGCGGCCCGCAAGCACGAACAACTTAACGTGTTGCGCATGGTGAAGCGCGAAGCTAGCCGCATGGCAACCATTTACCGATTCTACAACCTGTTCACCGATGTTCCTGGCCTCGGTGGTGGGGTGCGGCGGCGGAAGTACCTCGATTGGCTGCTCCGGCGCGTTCCGGTAGTCCACGCGCAAACTTGGGCCTACCTGCTCGTGCGCGGGCTGGTGCGCAGTCAGGAATACTTCGGCCTGTGCATCCGCCTGATGATTGTGGGCGCACTGGCCATGTGGGTGGCGCCAACGTGGTGGCTGGGACTGATTATTGACCTGGCCTTTAGCTACCTGCTCGGCTACCAATTGCTGCCATTAGCGGTCCGGTACCGGGAGATTGTCTTCACCCACATCTATCCAGTTGCGGCGGCGGGACGCAAGCAGGCGTGGAGCCGCATTGTGTCCGTGGTGCTATACGTGCAGGCTGTCATTTTGGGTTTGGTGCAGGTTGTCCACGCCCCGGCATTGACGAGTGCGCTCGTATTGGTGCTGGGTCTGGTGTTCGTTCCCGTTTTGGTCAACGGCTATTTGCGCAGGCGCATCGCTGATTAAGCGCGGCGCCGCTGATGGCGATGATTTGCGTTTTGCACCAATTTCCTATATATTTGTAAGCTGGATTGTTAAGAAATTACGGGGGCGGTTTTGCATTCGGCAAGGCGCCTCCGATACGAGGAGAATAATATGCGACTGCGGAATAAATCGTGGGCAAGACCACTCATTGAAGCCCATCCTGAAATGATTAGCGTGAAGCCTGTTGGCATGCAGGGCAAGTGGCAGGAACGGTTTGCACAAAGCCAGCCACTGATGCTCGAAGTGGGTTCAGGGAAGGGGAAGTTCATCACCGAGATGGCTGCCGCGCACCCAGAACTTAACTTCATCGCGCTGGAATTGCAGGAAGTGGCGATTGCCTACGTGCTGCGGAAGCAAGTTGAACTCGAACTGCCGAATCTGCAACTAATCTTGGGTGATGGGGCGAACCTGACTGAATACTTTGCTCCTGAAGAAGTGACCGGGGTGTACCTGAACTTCTCCGATCCGTGGCCCAAGACGCGCAACGAGAAGCGCCGGTTGACGTACAAGTCCTTCCTCGACCAGTACAAGGCTATCATGGCCAAGGACGGCGTGTTGCAGTTCAAGACCGACAACCAGGGTCTATTCGAATACTCCCTGGTCAGCATGAACAACTACGGCATGAAGTTCGACATGGTCAGCCTCGACTTGCACAACGACCCGAAGATTGAGGGTAACATTGAAACTGAATACGAACACAAATTCAGCAGCAAGGGCAGTCGCATCTACCAGCTGATTGGTCGGTATTAGGAATACAAAAAAAGCAGCTAGATAAGTGGCTGCTTAAGCAATGGTCCGTTTAATTTGGTTGGTGCTTTCGATATACGTGAACGGCAGAACTTCGCGCTCACGGTTACGCATAACGATGACCCCGCCGTTGTATTCAAGGGTGCCATCATCGGAAACAATCGGCGTGTGATCCAAAAAAGACCCCACCACTTTACTGCTGGTCTGCGCCTTAGCGGTTGCCAGGGCGCGGCGCATGTTGCGGGCGTGGATGAACTTACTTCTGGCAACGCACGCACCGGTCAGGATGACTGCGCCGACAGTCAGGACGGTCGCCGTTGCACCTAATTTTGATTTTTCGATAATATCGCCCCTTTTCACAGATAGTATACCGAATCGGGACGAAAAAGAAAGCACGTTATTTACGAAAGGATTGTTCGATCAAATGTTGATTACTAGCTACAACCCAGATTCATTGGGCGATACACTCATTGCAATTGTTGCACAGGATGAAGCAAACCAGACCAGCAAGCAGGCTGGGGATGTGGTTGTTATCACCGGTAAAGATGACAAGCTACTCGGCGTGAACTTCTTTAACGTCAGCAAGATTCTGGGCACCATTGATGCCCGCGGCCAGGTTTTCCTCACTCCAGACCAGGTAGCTAAGCTCAATGCAGCCTTAACTGCTGCCGGCTTCACCCAGCAGCTTGAAGCCGACGCGACACCTAAGTTTGTCATCGGGGTGGTAACCGAGTTTGTTGCCCACCCAGATTCTGATCACCTGCACATCACGCAGGTGGATTTGGGCGGCTATACCAAGCAGATTGTCTGTGGTGCACCGAATGCGGCCCTGGGTCAGCACGTTGTTGCCGCACTGCCAGGCGCCATGATGCCTGACGGGAAGGTCATCTGGCCAGGTGCTTTGCGTGGGGTCGATAGCTACGGCATGCTGTGCTCAGCCCGCGAGCTGGCGCTGCCGAACGCCCCACAGGAACGCGGAATTCTGGTTCTTCCAGACACCGTTGCAGCTGGGACGCCATATGACTTTGACAAAGCAGCCGCATTTTTGGCCGCTAAGTAGTTGATGAGGATCCGCGCACACGCGTGGGTCCTTTTTGCTTGCGCTGGGCCTCAAGTTACGCCCGCTTTGTGGTATTATTGTTAGTAAATGAAATGAGGGGAGTTGCAGACGATGGCGCATTATGATGGCCCCGTTTTTCAAAGCGACGACAAGCCTGCGACAAAAGCGCCGCAGCACACCAACAAACAAGCGGGCAAGGCTGATAGCGCTGATGTCCAGCCAACTTACCACTCCGTTGACCCCATGTCCCAGTTCGTCACGCCACCTAGTACGATTCCCCGGCAAGCCAAGCCGGCAGTTGACTATGCGGCGGTGCGGAGAAACCTGCGGCGTACGGACGCGGAAGTAGTGCTGATGGCAACGGATGCGGACCAAGCCGTGCCTTTTGCGGACGAAGTGGCAGCAAACCAGCCGGTTGAAGTGCAAACCAGCGCTGCAGCTGCGGAAACCGCTGCGGCCACCGCGGCGGGTCAGGCAGACGATGAAACTTATTCAGCACTGCACAAAAAAGTTACATCTGACCCCGAGACGGTCGCGGAGCCCACAACTGACGCGGATATCCTGAGTCTGGCGGCGGATGCGGCGGAGTCGGAACACATTCCGGCAACATTGACCGAATTGGCTGAGCAGGGTAGAATTCAATCCCGACAGGTACAAAATCGGGCGCACACCCAGAAGAAGCGGCAGGAAACAGGGCGCCCAATCTTCACGGGGGGCACACGCCCGAATCGGTATAACATTCACCAAGCGTTCGCCGAGTACAAGTCTAGTCAGACTGGCAAGCAAAAACGGCACCACTAGTTAGAAAGAGGAATACGGTTTATGACTGAAGAAATAGATTATTTTGTTGGGATTAAAGGCTCTGGGATGAGCGCATTGGCACTCATTTTGCACGACCTCGGTCATCAGGTATTGGGTAGTGATATTACCCAGTACACCTTCACACAGCGCGGCTTGGAGCAGGCGGGCATCGAGTCACTGCCATTTTCTGCGGACAACATCAAGCCAGGCTACACGATTATTGCCGGGAACAGTTTCACCGACGAACACCCCGAAATCGTGCGCGCCAAGGAACTCGGCCTGAAGATTTACCGTTACCACGAATACCTCGGCCAGCTGCTTAACAACTACACCAGTATCGGCGTTGCCGGTGCCCACGGTAAGACCAGCACGACTGGTTTGCTCGCCCACACACTAGGCGGGGTCGAGAAGACCAGTTACCTCATCGGTGACGGGACCGGTAAGGGTGAACCTGACTCCAAGTTCTTTGTCTTCGAAGCCGACGAATACCGGCGCCACTTCCTCGCTTACAGCCCTGACTACATCATCATGACCAACATCGACTTCGACCACCCCGACTACTACACCGGGATTGAAGATGTTTACGATGCTTTCGAAACCGAAGCCAAGCAGGTCAAGAAGGGCATCTTCGCTTGGGGTGATGATCCTTGGCTGCGTAAGCTCAAAGTTGACGTACCGGTTTACTACTACGGGACGAGTGACAAGGACGACTACATCGCCAAAAACGTGCAGCGCAACACCACCGGCTCTGAATTCGACGCTTACTTCCACGACGAATTCATCGGTCACTTTGCCGTACCGCTGTTTGGTGAACACAGCGTGCTGAACGCCCTGGCCGTTGTGGCGGTGGCGCACGCTGAGAAGTTGGATTCGAGCTACATTGCGCGGGAACTGGCAACCTTCTCTGGGGTTAAGCGTCGGTTCTCCGAAACCAAGGTTGCGGACATGACCATCATCGATGACTATGCCCACCACCCAAGTGAAATTGATGCGACCCTGGATGCTGCGCGCCAGAAATACCCCGACAAGCAGCTGATTGCTGTCTTCCAGCCGCACACGTACAGCCGGACGATTGCCTACCTGGACGAATTCGCCGAGAGCCTGAACAAGGCCGACGTGGTCTTCCTGACGGACATCTTCAGCTCCGCCCGGGAACAGAGTGGCTCCGTGACCTCCGAAGATTTGGGCGCGAAGATTAGCCACGGTGGTACGGTGATTAAGCTGGACAACATGCAGCCACTGCTTGAATACAAGGATGCGGTTGTGGTCTTCATGGGTGCCGGTGACGTGCAGAAGTACGAGCGCGCCTACAAGGACTTGCTGAACCTGCGCTAAGCTGCCGCGCGTTTTTGTGACAAACAACAAAATGGGACTTTAGGCGGGTGGACGAACCCGTGCTAAGTCGCTATACTTGTTTATTAATAAAACAGCGTTACAGAAAGGAATGGTATCATGCAAGAACGGCGTGAAGTTAACGAAACGGGTGTCGCCCAATTCTTCGGTAAGGTATACGGAATGATGGGGCTCGGGGTCATCGTCACGGCAATCGTGACGTTCATGCTGGGTTACGTCTTCCGCGATTCATACTTCGCCCTGCTTGCGGCGAACCCAATCATCAAGTTCATCATGACCTTCCTGCCATTCATCTTCCTGTTTGCGGGGATGGGGCGGAAGGCCATCCAGAATCCGGGGCGGGCCATGCTCATGTTCCTGGGCCTGGCCGCCAGTGAAGGCACGATGCTTGCGTCCGTAATGTACTACTTCAACGGCGCAACGGTTGTTTCCGCGCTTGTGGTGACGGCGATTGTCTTCGGCACCATGGCCGCAGTTGGGGTGTTCGGGAAGAAAGACCTTAGCCGGGCCGGCGGAATTGCCACAATGTTGCTCTTCGGGGCGCTGCTCATGACCTTCGTGAACTTCTTCATCGGCTCTGCCGGGATGGCGATGCTGTTGAACTATGTGATCGTCGGGGTCTTCATCGTCCTCGTCGCTTACGATTCCCAGCGTCTGCGTCACTTTTATGCGTACGCCGCCGCTTCGGGTGAAGTCGCAATCAACTCCTTGGCGATTCAGGGGGCTGTGATGCTCTACCTGGACTTTCTGAACCTGTTCATCACCATTCTCCAGATTTTTGGGGTTGGTGGGAGCTCCGATAACTAACGCGCACAATGGCGCAACAGGCCGCATCCGGATTCCGGATGCGGCCTGTTTTTAGGTTTAATGGTGGATACGGTTAAGCACAATTAATCAAATTCTAAAACTTTTTTCAGAAATGTAGTTGACATCCGCTGACCGACGATGTAAATTAGTCTCAACATCAAAAATCGTTGATCGGAATCGTACTTGACCGGTGACACACAGAGAACCCACGGGGCTGAGAAGTGGGTGGTTACTCCAGGTACACACATCCGTGAGCGAGGCGTTGAATAAAGTAGGCGTCTCCGGGTTGACCCGTTACAGTCGGTGGTTGAATATTTTCAACCAGGTAAGGTGCACCAGGTGACTGGTGGACGTACATGAGGTGGAACCGCGGATTAACCGCCCTCTTGCTGGCAACAGCAGGGGGCGGTTTTTATTTTTCCATCTCGACCTGGATTATTCAACCACGTGAGGTTTAGTGTGTGAATGCTAAACGTACATGAGGTGGAACCGCGCTTGGCGCCCTCTTGCAGCTGCTGCAAGGGGGCGCTTTTTTCGTTCAACGACGATCTTAAAAATTGAAATTATTTTTCTGGGAGGAAAAATCTATGAATTACATTGGTGAAATTTTACCCGCACTGCTCAGCGGGACCTGGACAACATTGTGGGTCTTCATTTTAACTTTGGTGGTTTCCATTCCACTCGGGATTCTTTTCTCCCTCGGCTTGACCAAGGGCGCGAAAAACCCAATCGCCATCTTCATCCGCTGGGTGCTCAGTATCTACACCTGGATTTTCCGCGGCACGCCATTGCTGCTGCAACTGATCTTCGTCTTCTACGGCCTGCCAACCATCGGCGTCGTGTTCGACCGATCATCAGCCGTCATCTTCGCATTCGTGCTGAACTACGCCGCTTACTTTGCCGAAATCTTCCGTGGTGGATTCCAAGCTGTTGACCGCAGCCAGTTCGAAGCCGCAACCGTGTTGAACCTGACCCGCTGGCAGACGCTGCGCTACATCATCATTCCCCAGGTGACCAAGATTGTGCTGCCAAGTATCGGGAACGAAGTCATCAACCTGGTGAAGGACAGTTCACTGGTCTACGTTATCGGGCTGGGCGATCTGCTCCGGGCCGGGAACATCGCGACCGCACGCGACGTAACGCTGGTACCACTCGTACTTGTTGGGATTATCTACTTGCTATTGACGTTCGTCCTGACGATGATTCAAAAGCAAATCGAGAAGAAGTACGCCAACTTCGATTAAGCAGAAGAGACGGAGGAAGATATTATGTTGGAATTAACTGGAATTACAAAGAAGTTTAACGGACGCACAATTCTGAATGGTCTCGATTTGACCGTGACGGACGGGAAGACGCTGGCAATCGTTGGCCCATCCGGGGTTGGTAAAACCACGCTGCTGCGGATCATCGCGGGTCTTGAAGAAGCCGATGCTGGCAAGCTGACTTGGAACGGCAAGCAGACGACGCCGGATGAATTGCGGAAGCAGGGGATTTTGGGGGTTGTTTTCCAGAACTTCGCCTTGTTCCCCCAATACACCGTCAAGAAGAACATCACGCTGGCACCCACGCTGAGTGGCACCAGCCAGCAAGACGCTGATGCCAAGGCAGATGAACTGCTCGCCCAGCTGTCATTGACGCAGCAGGCAGACGCATTCCCCGCAACCCTGTCTGGGGGCCAGAAGCAGCGTGTCGCAATCGCCCGCGCCCTGGCCCTGAACCCCGATGTGCTGCTGTATGACGAACCAACCAGCGCCTTGGACCCAGCACTGCGGGACAACGTGGCGGCAATGCTGAACCAGTTCAAGCAAAGCGGAATGACGCAGGTTGTCGTTACCCACGACATGGACTTTGCGGCCGCGGTCGCAGACACGGTGTTCAAGATGCCTACTGGAACGGAGGACTAATATGCGTAGAATTACCAAAATTATCGTGGCCTTGGTCCTGAGCGTCGTTGCGGTATCGTCACTTGCAGCTTGCGCCCGGACCACGACCAAGAATTCTTGGCCGCGAATTAAGCAGGAAAAGAAGGTCGTTATCGGGCTGGACGATTCGTTTGTCCCCATGGGCTTTCGGGCCAAGTCCGGTAAGCTTGAAGGTTATGATATTGACCTGGCGAAGGCTGTGTTCAAGTTGTACGGGGTGAAGTGCAGTTTCCAAACCATTGATTGGTCAATGAAGGAAACCGAACTGCGGAACCAAACCATTGACCTAATCTGGAACGGGTACTCAGTGACGCCGGACCGGAAAAAGGTGGTGCGTTTCTCCGATAACTACCTGGAGAACCACCAGGTGCTGGTTACCAAGAGCAAGGACAACATCAAGAGCTTTGCTGACATGAAGGGCAAAGTGGTTGGGGCCCAGTCCGGTTCTAGCGGTGCTGCCGACATCGACGCGGAGCCGAAGAAGCTGAAGGACATCGTGAAGGGCAAGCCAGTCCTTTACGACACGTTCAATGATGCGTTCATTGACCTGGGGGCTAACCGCATTCAGGGGATTGTCATCGATGAGGTCTACGCTCGTTACTACGTGGCCCACCAGAAGAACCCAAGCGACTACTCGATCTACGACGGCACCTTCCCGGCTGAAGCATTCGCCGTGGGGATGCGCAAGAGCGATAGCGAGCTGGACGCCAAGATTAACGCCGGACTGAAGACGTTGAAGGCTAATGGTGAACTCGCCAAGATTCAGGATAAGTGGTTCGGCAATAACTAAATGAATTGACAATGTGCAAGGCAGGGACGTTAATCCTTGCCTTTTTTGTGCGCTGCGTTAATCGTTGCTTCTATATAAAGATACCGAAAAAACGCTTACTGAATAAACTTGCATTTGCGGCCGGCTGGCTAGTTATTGACAGGGGCGAGGCGGTGCGGTAACCTCGGCCTATAGTCACCACAAAGGGGAGCAAAACGCTGAGATTGGAGCAATCCTAAACCCTTCGAACCTGTTCGTTAGTACGAGCGTAGGGATTTGTGGAAGTGAATATGGGCCTGGCCCAATGAACTCCGTGTGGTGGTATTTGTGGGGAGACGAGTGGTTTTCCTACTTACTACAATTCGCCCAGGTTGCGGGTGCAATCTGGGCAAGAAGGAGTGACTATCGATGGCACAAGGTAACAAGTTGAACGTTTTGGTGGAAGGCGCCGTGATGGTGGCCTTTGCCGAGGCGCTGGAGTATATCCCCCACACGGTGGGGGTCTCCGCGATTGAGGTGCAGTTTGGCCTCATCCCCGTCATTTTGTACGCGTTGCGGCGCGGAGTCCGGCCGGGGCTCATGGCGGGTTTAGTCTGGGGACTGCTGGACATGGTGTTGCGCGGCTTTTCTGGCGGTAGTGTCTTGAACGTTTGGCAGGGGCTGCTCGAATTCCCCGTGGCGTTCGCGTTTGTGGGGTTTGCTGGTATCTGTTCGCGGCGCGTGCAGCATAGTGTTAGCAAGGGCAATGCGTCTGGGTGGATCATCCTGGGCACCGTAATTGGCGCTTTTGCGAAGTATTACTGCCACTTCATCGCCGGCATTATTTACTGGGGTAGTTATGCGCCCAAGGGGCAGTCGGCATGGCTCTATTCGCTGATTATCAACGGCGGGTCAGCGGTCGCATCAACTCTGGTCACGGCAATTGTTCTGGTCCTCATTAGATTCACAGCGCCAAGACTTTTTCGCGTATAAAATAATTGCATTTTGACCAACGTAATCGATAAAAAAACACCCCGCAAAATTTTGCGGGGTGTTTTTTGGTGTTGCGGCAATTGCCTAAAGGAAACCGGCAAGACCACCGAGAACGGCGCCCAAGATGGTGACAATCAGCATCATCCAGACAACAACCTGGGTTACCTTAGCAATCGTGCTCTTCTGTTTCTTTTCGCTCACTGAATTCACAACCTTTTGTTCGTTTACTTAAAAATCAGTCTACCTGTTTTCGCCTAAATGCGCAATACGGTGTTGCCGGCATTGGTTAAGTGACTTCTAAATTTAACCCAAAAGTGCAAATAACGGGAAATCCAGGTCGACATAACAACCTGTGCACGGTAAACTACCAAGTAGAAACAGAAGAACGGGCGCGATGTGGGAGGTCTGGTTGTGACTGTTGTGGTACCGATTATTTGGCTAGTATTGGCGTGCGTGGGCGTTGCGCTGTCGCGGCGCTTCAAGTGGGGACGCATCCCATTTTACCTGCAGCCATTTGTGAATTTACTGGCAATCTGGCTGCAGGTCGGGGGCACCAACCCAGACTACTTCTTTTTATGCGTGAGTATGATGGCTGTAAGCGGTATCCTGTGGGCATTTTTCATGGTTAGTCGCGACGATGATTTGTTATTTAAAAGTTACGGAAATCAAATAACGTTTGTTCTGGCAATCTTTACGACCATCTGGTGGGTGGGCGCACTGCTTGGAGCGGCGTAATCTAAACGTGATTCGCTGTAAAAATGGGTTTAGCCCCCACCACCGCACCACAGTTTAAAATTGACCGAAGATGCGCAATCTTCGGTCTTTTTTTGCGTATTTTTGCGAACATACGTACTGTTTTCTGTTATTAATTTTTTCATTTTGGTAACATTATGGTTCTTTGGGGTAAATTGTGGAGAGAAGTGGGGGATTGTGGTAATATTGGCACTATGGAAGGGGTGCCGGCGCATGTTCATGGGTGAATACCATCACAACCTAGATGCGAAAGGCCGTCTAATTGTTCCGGCAAAATTCCGTGAACAATTAGGGGCTAACTTCGTGTTGACCCGCGGCATGGATGGTTGCCTGTTCGGTTACCCCGATTCTGAGTGGCAGGCGCTGCAAGAAAAACTTGCTAAGCTGCCACTAACCAAGAAAGACGCGCGGACGTTCGTGCGGTTCCTCTACTCTGCTGCCACTGAGTGTGAACTTGATCGCCAAGGCCGGATTAACATTCCGAAGCCCTTGATGGATCACGCGGGGCTGGCGAAGGAATGTGTTCTGGTTGGGGTTGCCAACCGGATTGAAGTCTGGAGCAGTGAACGCTGGAACAACTTTGCCGATTCGGCGGCAGATGATTTTGACGAAATTTCCGAAAATCTAATGGACTTTGGGTTATAAGCATGGAATATACACACGAAACGGTGCTTTTACACACCGCAGCAAATGAACTGAATATTCAGCCAAACGGCACGTATGTAGATGCTACGCTGGGCCGGGCGGGACACACCCAACAGATTCTGGCCCAACTTACGGACGGTCAGCTGTACGCATTCGACCAGGACGCCGACGCCATCGCCGCGGTTAAGCAGAACCTGGTGCCATTCCCACAGAACTTGCACTTGCTGCACACGAACTTCCGCAACATTGCGGATGCGCTAGCTGAGGTTGGCGTGAACAGTGTTGACGGGGTGTTATACGACCTCGGGGTTTCTAGTCCCCAGTTCGATGATTCAAAGCGCGGGTTCTCCTACCGCTTCGACGCGCCCCTGGATATGCGGATGGATCAGAGCCAGGATTTGACGGCCCGCACGATTGTCAACGAGTGGTCATTCAATGAGCTGGTCCGGATTTTCAGCCGTTATGGGGAAGAGAAGTTCGCTAAACAGATTGCCCGCCAGATTGAACGGGCCCGGGCGGAAAAACCAGTGGAAACCACCTTCGAGCTGGTTGAATTAATCAAGGCCGGCATTCCCGCGGCTGCACGGCGGACGGGCGGCCATCCCGCCAAGAAGACGTTCCAAGCACTGCGGGTGGCGGTGAACGATGAACTCGGGGCACTGGAAGATTCACTGACTGACGCGCTTAAGCTGCTGAATGTTGGCGGCCGGATTGCGGTCATCACGTTCCAGTCCTTGGAAGATCGCCTCGTGAAGACGATGTTTCGTGAAGTCTCATCCACGCCGGATATTCCCCGTGGATTGCCAGTGATGCCGGACCAGATGCAGGCCCCATTCAAGTTGGTAACGCGGAAACCAATTGTTCCCACTGACGAAGAAATTGAGCATAACCATCGAGCTCACAGTGCCAAGCTGCGGGTTATCGAACGGGTAAAGTAGAAAGGTGTAGATGATCGTGGATAACACAGCAAGAATGTTAGACCCACAGACTCAGCCCCAGCAGGCACCAAAAAAACAGCAAAAAACGGCTCCAGTTGTTCAGCCGCAACCAAGTAAGCACGTCGCCTTTTCGCCACTTGAGCGGGTGCTTGTTTGCACGATTGCAATTGCCGTTACTACAATTGCCATTCTCTGCTTGTTCGCCCAGTTTGGCCTCTCCGGTGCGCGGCGGACGTATCAGAACACGCAGACCAAGATTAGCCAGACTGCAACACAGATTGATACATACCAGCAGTCGGTTAGCGAACTCACTGCTTCCTCCCGGCTAACCGCTTTCGCCAAGGCCCACGGGCTGACGGTCGTGAACGGCAGCATCAAGCAGGCGGTTAAATGAGCAAGCGCAAGGGTCGCATGTCAGAAAAGCAGATGCTAGAGCACCTGCGCAGAAACCGCCAGTGGTTCGGGTTTATCCTGTTATCGCTGACGGTTCTTGCGTTGGTGCTTATTGGCGTTAAATACGCACTCATTATTCATGGCCAAGCGGACGAGCATAACTTGACCAAGAGCCGGCTGTCCCAAGTGACCCGCACCAAAACGGTTGTGGCCAAGCGCGGCGAGATTGTTGATGTCGACGGCAACGCCATTGCTTCCACCGGGAATACATACACGGTTTACGCGATTATTAAACACCAGTACAAGGGCGATACGAGTAAAATTGTTAAGGACAAGGCGAAGACTGCTAAGTTGCTTGCCAACCACTTGCCCGTCAGTGAAGCGGAAATCCTTAAGCGCTTGAACCCCGCGAACGGTCACACCACCCAGGTGGAATTCGGCGGCGAGGGTAGTGGCCTTAGTTTGGCCACTAAGCAGGCGATTGAAAAAGAGAACCTCGCCGGGATCCACTTCACCACGACGCCAGCCCGTCTGTACCCCAACGGTATTTTTGCCTCCCACGAAATTGGCCGCACGACGGCCACCACGAGCAAAAACGGTTTGACCACGCTGGCCGGAACCATGGGCCTAGAGAAGTCCTTCAACAAGCTGCTCACCGGTACGAACGGGGAGAAGCGGATGCAGACCGACCGCTTTGGCTACACGGTTGCTGGCACCGCCAAAACGCTGAAAAAAGCGCAAAACGGCGGCACGGTGTACACCACCATCAACAGCAACCTGCAGAACTACCTCGAGTCGCTTATGACTTCGGTGCAGGAGAAATACTCGCCCACGGCAATGACGGCCACCCTGATGAACGCCAAGACTGGGGCCATTCTTGCCACCAGTCAGCGGCCAACGTATGAACCGACCACCGGGAGCGGGCTGGCGAACGCCTGGCGCAGCATGCTCGTGCAAGACGTGTACGAGCCCGGATCGGTCATGAAGATCATGACGCTCGCGGCGGCGATTAATTCCGGGAACTACCACCCGAATGAATACTACAAGTCCGGCCAAATTAAGGTGGATGGTGCCACGCTGTCCGACTGGAACAAGGCTGGGTGGGGGATGATTCCGCTCAGTCAAGCGTTCACCCGTAGTAGTAACGTCGGGATGGTCAAAATCGAACAGGCGATGGGTGCCAAGACCTGGTTGTCCTACCTGAAGAAGTTTGGTTTTGGCAGCAAGACCGGGATGCCGCTGCCTAGTGAAAGTGCGGGGAGTATCGCTTATTCCAGCACGCCAGACCAAGCCAGCACCGCCTTTGGCCAGGCCATTAACGTCACCGTCGTGCAGATGCTGCGGGCCATGTCCGCAGTTGCAGATGGGGGCCAGATGGTTGAGCCACGGATTGTTAGCAAAACTGAAACGGCCAGCGGTAAGGTGACCAAGTACGGGACCAAGAAGCTCGCCAAGGTGATTTCCGCCGACACCGCCGCCCAGGTGCGGGAAGCCATGGTCAAGGTCGTTAAGGACGAGAACGGGACTGGGGGCTCCTACGCGATTAAGGGCATGGATGTCGGCGTCAAGACCGGGACCGCCCAAATCTCCGGGGCCCACGGGTACCTAGCCGGCTCGCAGAACTACCTGCACAGTGTCGCGGCGATGGTGCCAAGCAAGAACCCGAAGTATCTGGTCTACATCACGTTGAAGCAGCCGAAGATTCCGGCGGGGACGGTCAGTGCGAACGACGTCATCGCCACGATTTTCAAACCGCTCATCAAGCGGGCGATTGCGCTTGAAAGCAACTCCGGTTCAGAAGCGGGTAGCGCGATGACCAAGATTGGCAACCTCGATGGGCAGAAGCTGACGACAGTCCGTTCCGACCTCCAAAAGCAGGGCTTCCAGGTCGCTGTAATTGGCACGGGGAATGAGGTTGTTCAGCAGTTGCCGGTCGCAAATCAAGAGGCAATGAATGGCAGTCGGGTGATTCTGATGACGAACGGGGCGATGACAATGCCGTCTGTTAGTGGTTGGGGTAAGTCGGATGTGTTAAAATTGGCCCAGATTACTGGTGTTAAGTTCAAACTGAAGGGTGAGGGTTATGCCAGTGCCCAATCGCTCAAGGCGGGCTCGCTCATTACGGGTGATACCGTTACGGTGACCTTCACAAGCAAATAGAAATTGAGGTTTAGTTTAATGGCTTTAGCACAAATTTTGATTCCCTTCGTGTCGGCGTTCGCCATCACGGTTCTGATCCTGCCATTCTTCATCATGTACATGCGGGCGAAGAAGGAAGGCCAAATGATTCGTGAGGAAGGCCCCAAGTGGCACGAAAAGAAGAGCGGGACCCCGACGATGGGCGGCTTGGTCTTCATGCTCGGAATCGTGGTCACGGTTCTCTGGTACGGTTCCTGGCAGCACCAGCTCAGTCTGTCGGCACTTATGGCACTGTTCATTCTGATCCTGTACGGGGCACTCGGGTTCTCCGACGACTTCGTTAAGGTCAGCATGAAGCGCAACCTGGGGCTGAGGGCATGGCAGAAATTGCTGGGCCAGCTGGTTGGTGCCGCCATTTTCCTGTTTGTCTTCTTCCGTGAGGGCTTCAAGCCAACCATCGCGATGCCGTTTATCGGCACCGTGAACAGCACCTGGTTTTACATCCTCTTCGCGGCCATCTGGCTCGTCGGCTTCAGTAACGCGGTTAACCTGACTGACGGACTTGACGGTTTGGTTGCCGGGCAGGCCAGCATCGCCTTTGGCACGTACGCCATCATTGCCGCGCAGATGGGGCGCCAGGACGTGGAATACCTCTGTCTGGCCGTCATCGGGGGCTTGATTGGGTTCCTGATGTACAACCACAAGCCGGCCCAAATCTTCATGGGGGATGCTGGGAGCCTCGCCCTTGGGGGGATGCTCGCCGCCGTTGCGCTCATGCTGCACCGCGAATGGTCATTGCTGCTCATCGGGATTATCTTCGTTTGCGAAACGGCTAGTGTCATGCTGCAGGTCGCATCCTTCAAGCTGACGGGGAAGCGCATCTTTAAGATGGCCCCAATTCACCACCACTTTGAAATGCTGGGTTGGAGTGAATGGCGCGTTGACATTACATTTTGGCTGATTGGGATTGTCGCCAGTGCGATTTACCTGCTTGCCTTCTAGGCACGCACCCAACTAGCGCCGTCAGTAATATTGGCGGAATGCACGTTCTGGGTGCAACTCCCAGTGCGTGTTTTGATCCAAATAGATAATTTAAGAAAGAAGTTTCCAAAATGAAGGCAATCAGTGATTATCAGAACAAAAAAGTGCTTGTATTAGGACTGGCCAAAAGTGGGCTGAACGCCGCACGGCTGCTGCACCGGCTGGGCGCGCTCGTCACCGTTAACGACGCCAAGGATTTCCACGAAAATCCTGACGCCCAAGCGCTTGTTGAAGATGGTATTCGCGTGATTAGCGGCCATCACCCAGTTGAACTGCTCGATGAGAATTTCGAACTGATGGTGAAGAACCCCGGAATTCCGTACACCAACCCCATGGTGGTGCGGGCGCAAGAACTGAAGATTCCAATCATTACCGAACCAGAACTGGCCTATGAAGTTTCCGAAACGGACTGGGTTGGGGTAACCGGGACTAACGGTAAGACAACCACCACGACGCTCATCGGCCTGATGCTCAACGCTGGGGGCCAGGTTGCCCACGCAGCCGGGAACATTGGTGTCCCTCTGAGCCAGGTCGCCCAGGACGCCAAGCAGGGTGAAACCATCGTGGCGGAACTTTCAAGCTTCCAGCTGCTGGGAATTACTAAGCTGCACCCCCACATTGCGGTTTTGACAAACATTTATGAAGCCCACCTGGATTACCACGGCAACCGGGAGAATTACGTGAACGCGAAGATGCGTCTGACCATGAACCAGACGGCGGACGACTACTTCGTGATGAACTGGGATTTGCCCGAAATGCACGACTTGGCTAAGCGCTCTGCCGCCCAGATTGTGCCATTCTCCCGCAAGCACGCGGACGGCGCACGGGCATACCTGAACGCAGACGGCATGCTGTGCTTCGATGACGAAGTGATTATGGCGGCTGATGACCTGAAGATTCCTGGTAACCACAACGTCGAAAACGCGCTGGCAGCAATTGCAGTTGCGAAGTTGCATGGTATCGATAACGCTGCGATTGTGCACGTGCTCAGCTCCTTCACCGGGGTTAAGCACCGCATTCAGTACGTCACCACGCTCAATGGTCGCCGGTTCTACAACGACAGTAAGGCCACCAACGTGGAAGCTGCGAGTGTGGCCATCACGGCCTTCAAGGAACCTGTTGTACTGATTGCCGGGGGCCTTGACCGGGGCTTGTCCATGGACGACCTCGTACCGCTTATGCAAAAGCACGTTAAGGCACTGGTCACGTACGGCGAAACGGCCGCTTTGATGGTGCAGGCAGCTAAGGACGCCGGCATTACGGCAATCAATCGGGTCACCACGCTCGATGAAGCTGTGCCAGCGGCCTACAAGCTCAGTGCTGAAGGTGATGTCATTCTGCTCTCCCCGGCGGCAGCAAGCTGGGATCAGTTCCACACCTTTGAAGAACGCGGTGACCTGTTCATCGCGGATGTTGCAAAACTTAAGTAGATTTTAGTGCTGATTAACGGCTAGATTTTTGGAGGAAACACGATGCGCGTATTAGTTTCAGGTGGTGGTACTGGTGGTCACATTTATCCAGCACTAGCATTGCTTGACCGCTTGCAGGAAACCGGTGAATTGGATGCCGCCCTCTATGTGGGGACTGAACGGGGACTTGAATCCCGAATTGTGCCCAAGCACGGGGTGGATTTTGCCACCGTTAAAATTCAGGGCTTTAGCCGCAAGCTGAACTTTAAGGGCCTGAGCACCAACATCCAGACGGTACGGATGTTCCTGGCCAGTGTGACGCGCGCGAAGAAGATTCTGGCGGACTTCAAGCCGGACGTTGTAGTCGGTACCGGGGGCTATGTCTCGGGGGCAACGCTGTACGCTGCCAGCCGGATGCACATTCCCACGGTCATTCACGAATCCAACTCGGTCGCCGGGGTGACTAACAAGTTCCTCGCTCGTTTCGTGACCAAGATTGCCATCAGCTTCACGGACGTGGCCACAGCTTTCCCGGCCAGCAAAACCGTGCTCACGGGGAATCCCCGCGCGCAGCAAGTTGCGGGGCTTAAGCCTAACCAGCAGTTAGCCGAGTTCGAACTGGACCCGAAGAAGCGGACCGTCCTGATTTTCGGCGGTTCACGGGGTGCGCCGATGCTGAACAAGGCGGCCATTGCGGGTATGTCCACGTTTGCTGATGCCAGCTACCAGGTGCTCTTTGCCACCGGGACTACGCATTATGACAACGTTTTGCAGCAGTTGGGCACCCTGCCCGCCAACGTTGCGATTGTGCCGTACATCGACCACATGGAAAAGGTATTGCCGGACGTGGCCCTATTGGTGAGCCGCAGCGGGGCAACCACTCTGTCCGAGATGACCGCACTGGGCCTGCCAGCAGTCTTGGTGCCCAGTCCGAACGTGACGCACAACCACCAGTTCCACAACGCTGAAAGCTTGGCGAAGGTGGGCGCTGCGGTTGTGATTGAAGAGCCGCAACTGGCTGACCGCTTCACGAACACCGTTGACGATTTGATGTCCGATGCGGGTAAGCTCAACGAGATGGCCGCTGCCAGCAAGAAGATGGGGGTCCCGGACGCAACGGACCGGTTGATTCAGGTACTCCGCGACGCCATGGGTGCGCTGGGTAAGTAATATGTAAACGCGAAAGGGGGCGGCAAAATGACCACGACAGATAAAGAACGCAGCGGGGCACGGCCCGGTGTGCGGCCACAATATGTGCACGAGCCATTACCAAAGCCGCTCCCGAACGTGCAACACATCCGCCACCGCCGCAACGTCCGGAACCTGGTCATCATCACGGTGCCCCTGCTGCTGATTGCGGCAGCGTCTGGCTACATGGCCTCACCCTGGTCGAAGGTGGCCGACATTACCGTGAAGGGGACCAGCGTGGTTGCGAATCAGGACGTAATTGACGCCACGAAGATGAGCAAGCGCACGTATATTCCGCAAGTGTTGTTGCATCATGCTGATTTTGCGGATCAAGTTGAACGCAAGGTGCCGGCGCTGAAATCCGTCCGGGTGAACGTCGCGGGGGCCCAGAACGTTACGGTACGGGTCAGTGAGTACGCGACGGTGGGGTATATTACCCAAAACGGTGCGAATCACGCTGTTTTAAGTAACGGTGCGGTGCTCAAGAAGTCGAGCGCCCAGCCGGAGCAGGGGCTGCCGCTGTTCTCCGGGTTTGATAACGACCTCAAGAATATTATCCAGGTTGTCGCTAAGATTCCAGCGGCGATTCGCCAGGACATCTCCGAAGTGGACGCCACGCGCGGCAACGGGAATCCGTACCAAGTCACCTTGGTGATGAACGACGGGAATACCATCGTCGCCGACTCGCGCACATTGGCAAAAAAAATTAAATATTATCCCAGCATTAAAGGCCAGGTTAAGGGCAAAGGCACCGTTGATCTGGAAGTTGGCGCCTATTTTGTACCGAAAAGCACAAAATAACGTGATTTCTGGGCTAAATGTCGCCTGATAGCGTACGCTTTCTTTTTCTAATGTGGTAAACTCAAAATTGTATTAATAATAAAAATTGCACATAAAACGTTAAATACGTAAACATAAGGAGGTCCAGACACATGGGGAATCAAGACGTTTACGTCGGTCTTGATATCGGGACCACTTCAATCAAGGTTATTGCCGCTGAAATAACATCCGGGCAACTGAGTGTGATTGGTGTTGGCAGCCAGCGAGCTGAAGGCATGTCCCGCGGTGTGATTGTCGATATTGATAAGACCGCCGCGACAATTCGTGCAGCCGCCCAACAGGCAGCTGATAAGACTGGCATCACAATCCACGACGTGCTGGTGGGTGTGCCCGCAAGCATGCTCCAGATTGAGCAAGTATCCGGCATGATTGCCGTCGGGGATACAAGTAAAGAAATAACCGCCGATGATGTGCGGAAGGTCGCAAGCACTGCTTTAACGCGGAACTTGCCCCCTGAACGCGAGGTGTTGTCGCTGATTCCGGATGAATTCGTTGTTGACGGGTTCGATGGGATTAACGATCCGCGCGGCATGATTGGGGTACGGATTGAGATGCATGGATTATTATTCACCGTCCCTAAGACCGTACTCCACAACTTGCGCCGGGCCGTCGAGAAGGCGGGCCTGAACGTGGCGATGTTCATCGCCGCACCGCTGGCACTCGGGGACTACATTCTCTCCGATGGGGAAAAGGACTTCGGCACGGTTGTGATTGACCTTGGTGGTGGGCAGAGTACCGCTGCCGTCATTCACGACCGGAAGCTGAAGTTCACCACGACGGACCTTGAGGGTGGCGAGTACATCACGAAGGATATCTCCGTGGTGCTGAACACGAACTTCTCCGACGCTGAACGGCTTAAGCGTGAATACGGGACGGCGGATACCTTAAGTGCCAGCGAGGAGCAGACGTTCCCCGTGACCGTGGTGGGTAAGTCAAACCCCGTCACGATTTCCGAGAAGTACTTGGCGGAAATCATCGAGGCGCGCCTGACTCAGACGCTGACCCGTTTGAATGACGCCCTGGTTGCTGCCCACGCGCTGGATTTGCCCGGGGGCATCGTCATAACTGGGGGTAACGCCGCGTTGCCTGGCGTTAGTGCCCTCGCGGATGATATTTTCGGCCGGCAGGTAAAGCTGTACGTGCCGAGCGAGGTTGGTTTGCGCCACCCCGCATTCACCCAGGCGCTGGGTCTGGTGTACACCGCGGCCCACATGAGCGACATCAGCCGCATCGTGGCTTCCGCAGTGAACGCGCCAGCAGTAACAACTACTAGCGCGAAGGTTCAGCAGAGCACCCCTGCAGCCGCAAAGCAGCAGGAGGAAAAGCCCGCAGCAACCGAAGTAGAACCAGAGCCGAAGCAGAAGAAGGAACCATTCTACAAGCGTTTCTTCGGTACATTTTTTGATTAATAAAATCCCCGAGTAGGAGGAACTAAGATGGAATTCTCACTTGATGAACAGAACGACACTGGCGCAGTAATTAAGGTCATTGGGGTCGGTGGGGCCGGTGGTAACGCCGTTAACCGCATGATTGCCGAAGACGTCAAAGGTGTCGAATTTATTGTTGCAAACACGGATGTTCAGGCACTGTCCAGCTCTAAGGCTGAAACCAAAATTCAGCTTGGCCCGAAGCTGACCCGGGGCCTGGGTGCCGGCTCAACCCCAGAGATTGGGCAAAAGGCCGCTGAAGAAAGCGAAGAAGCAATCGCTGACGCACTCCAGGGTGCCGACATGATTTTCGTCACCTGTGGTATGGGTGGTGGTACCGGGACCGGTGCTGCACCCGTTGTGGCTAAGGTTGCTAAGGACCAGGGGGCACTGACCGTTGGGGTTGTGACCAAGCCATTCACCTTTGAAGGCCCTAAGCGCGGCAAGAACGCAACGGAAGGCATTGCCTCCCTCAAGGAACACGTGGACACGCTGGTAATTATTGCTAACAACCGCCTGCTGGAGATTGTCGACAAGAAGACGCCAATGCTGGAAGCGTTCAAGGCGGCCGACAACGTGCTGCGTCAAGGTGTGCAGGGGATTTCCGACCTGATTACGAGCCCTGGGTACGTTAACCTGGACTTCGCCGACGTGAAGACCGTGATGGCCAACCAGGGGAGCGCCCTCATGGGGATTGGTTCCGCAACTGGCGAAAACCGGACCGTGGAAGCAACCAAGAAGGCGATTTCCTCACCACTGCTTGAAGTTGCCATTGATGGCGCTAAGCAGGTGCTGCTGAACATCACCGGGGGCCCAGATCTCTCCCTGTTTGAAGCGCAAGACGCATCTGAAATTGTGACCCAGGCGGCAACCAACGACGTTAACATCATCTTCGGGACCTCCATCAACGAGGAACTGGGCGATGAAGTGGTTGTTACTGTAATTGCCACGGGTCTTGATTCCACGCCAGCTAAGGGTGAAAGCCGCCAGTCTAGTCGACCAGCAGCTGACCGTGACCAGAAGCGCACCGCCAGCGACGACCCATTCGTTGGCTGGGACATGCGCCGCGACCCTGAACCAAAGGCAACTCGTCAAGACGACACCAACTTCGATGACGCCAAGAAGACTGAATTCGACGTGTTCGAAAGCCAGACCAAGGCTGCAAGTGAGAACGACGACGATCAGCCCCCATTCTTCAAGCGTCGTCGTCAGTAATCTGACGGAGGTAAGAAGCTATGAGTAAAATTGGTAACGCATTTGGCAAGTTCTTCGACATGAACGACACCGAAGACGATTACGAAGACGAACCAGCTGCTCCGGAAACGGAAGCGGAGGCGCCAGCTCCCGCTCAGGACCGCGTCACGCCCAACCGGAACAACGTGGTGTCCATGAGCCAGCCGGCAAACAAAGGCGCCAAGATTGAGCTGTACGAACCCCGCATCTATTCGGATGCTAAGGAGATCGGCCGCAATTTGCTCAGTAACACTGCCGTGCTGGTGAACTTCACGCACCTTGAAAGTGAAGACGCCAAGCGCATCGTGGATTTCATGACCGGGGTCGTTTTTGCCGTCAACGGTGAAATTAAGCGGGTCGGGGACCGAATTTTCCTGGTTACGCCGGCTAACTTCGAAGTCAGTGGTACTTTGGCCAGCAAATTGCAGGACGATCTGAATATCGACGACCTGAACTAGTAACGGAGGACAAAAACCGAGTGTATATTATCTACCGCATCATCATGTTCCTGATCTGGATTGAGCAAACCGCAATCCTGGTTCAGTGCGTGCTTTCATGGATTCCGATTGAGCCGTTGCGCCCAGTCTACGAGTTCTGTGACCGCATTTCCGCACCACTGGTGGACCCGATTCGCCGGATTATGCCCGTAATTGCCGGACTGGACTTCAGCCCCGTGGTTGCGCTCGTGATTCTCCAACTTGTGGGCAAAGCAGTGGGGATGATTTTTGTGGGGCTGATGTACTAATGGTTGCAGCAGG
The DNA here is from genome assembly GCF_001436225.1 of Lacticaseibacillus sharpeae JCM 1186 = DSM 20505. GTDB lineage: Bacteria > Bacillota > Bacilli > Lactobacillales > Lactobacillaceae > Lacticaseibacillus > Lacticaseibacillus sharpeae. Next base: position 177,918 of record NZ_AYYO01000003.1, read on the forward strand.
TGCCTTGCACGGAATTCGCCCAGCGGAACAGCCACTCATTGACCGCCTGCGGGAACAGGCACTCAGCGCGGCAGGTGAATACCGGCCGGTGCTGACCAGCTTCCTCAATCCGCGCCAGCGCGTTCTGGCGGACATGGTCGCCGAGCAGGCAGGAGTTGAGTTGCACGGCGCGGGTGGTTTTGCCCAAGCGGAGATGCAGCGCGTACTATTTGCCCCCGATTACTTCACCCCGGAACCAAGCGATTTTGCGGTGACGGTGTTGGAGTGTGTCTATCCGGCCAAGTTCACTAGCTTGCACCACAGTACCATCTTGGGCAGCATGATTCATCACGGCCTCGACCGGTCGGCATTCGGCGACATCATCACCCAAGATGACCGGTGGCAGCTCGCAGTGACCGATACGCTGGTCGGGTTTGTCCAAAGCGACGTTGACCATATCGGCAAGACTAAGGTTTCTTGGCAAGTGGCATCCGGCAAAGATGTGTTGCGGCCCAACGTTCCGTGGCGTGATTTAACCACGGTTGTTGCCGCCACACGGGTGGACGCCGTGGTTGCGGCGGGGTTTAACCTCTCCCGGAGCCAGGTGAAGGAACTCATCGCCAGTGGCCAGGTTCAAGTTAACTGGCTTGCGGAAGGTCGCGCTGACGCCCAGCTGGTGCCGGGCGACATGATTTCCGTCCGTGGGCACGGCCGGGTGCAGCTGGTCGATATCTTAGGAATTACAACCAAACAACGATGGCGAGTTGCGCTTAGAGTACTCGCAAAGTAAAAAACACGCTGCAACCTTGTGCTAGGCTGCAGCAGAGCTGGAGGAATGACGATGTTAACGCCAATGGATATTCGCGATAAAACTTTTAACGTCAAGATGCGTGGTTACGATCAGGATCAGGTGAATGACTTCCTGGACCAGATTATTGCGGACTACGAATCAGTGCTGAAGGAAAAGGAAACAATGGCGGCAGAACTGAAGACTGCCAAGGACCAGGTTGCCCACTACGAAGGGATGAAGGACGCAATGAACCAGTCCATCATCGTTGCGCAGGAAGCGGCTGACCGCGTCCGTTCCGCGGCTGAGGCCGAAGCAACTGAAGTCCGGCAACAGGCCCAAGACGACGCCGAGAGCATGCTGAGTGAAGCCCACGCCAAGAGTGACGATGTGCTGTCAAAGGCGGACGACCAGTCCCGTCAGCTTGCTTTGCAGACCGAAGATTTGCGGCAGAACGCCAAACAGTTCCGAGATCACCTGGTTCTCTTGCTGCAAGCCGAACTGGAAACAGTGAAGGGCGCAGAATGGAGTGCCGCGGTTGACCACGAGCCATTCCAGCCGGTTCAAACTGATGCTGCGGATGCAGAAACTTCTACGGATACTGAAAAAGACCTTGACACGGATGGGGCAGATTCAGTAAACTCTGGTGCAGAAGGTGATTCCGCCGCTACATCAGAAGCGGAAGCACCCGATGCAGCGACGGACACCGCCAAGGACGACGAATATACAGAAATCGTCTTCCCGGACGGCCCAATTGCCAAGGATAACTAATACTACAATCCATTGAGGAACACGCGTCAAGATGGCGACCGGCTATCAGCGACCCGAAGCACGGTGCAAGTTCGGGAGTACGGCCAGCTTGATATCAGTTCTGAGCACCGGTTCGATACATAGGGCCGGACGGTTGGTGTCCGTTAGCACGCCATAGAGGGGAAACACTTTGTTTCCTGAACTTTAGGTGGTACCACGAGAATCTCGTCCTATTTTAGGGCGGGATTTTTTTAGTTGCGTTAACTTATTAGCGGCACCACCGTTGCTGCAACATTATTTACGGAACCGAATTTTACGAAAGAAGGAAAGATTGTGAAGGTCAAAGAAACACTCAACCTTGCCAAGACTGACTTCCCAATGCGTGCCGGTTTGCCTAACCGCGAACCAGCATGGGAAAAAGCTTGGGAAGACAACAAGGTTTACGAAAAGCGCCAGAAGTTGAACGAAGGGAAGCCCGACTTCATTTTGCATGATGGCCCGCCATTTGCGAACGGGAACATCCACATGGGCCACGCTCTGAACAAGGTCACGAAGGACATCATCGTTCGTTACCACTCCATGGCTGGTTACTACTCACCATACGTTCCTGGTTGGGATACCCACGGTCTGCCAATCGAACAGCAATTGGCCAAGAAGGGTGTTCGCCGTAAGGAAATGAGCATGGTTGAATACCGGGCAATGTGCCGTGATTTCGCACTCAAGGAAATCGACAAGCAGCGCACTGACTTCAAGCGTCTCGGGGTTTCCGGGGACTGGGATCACCCATACATCACCTTGCAGAAGGAATTCGAAGCTGAAGAAATCCGCGTGTTCGGGAAGATGGCCGAAAAGGGCTACATCTACCACGGCCTCAAGCCAGTTTACTGGTCATGGTCGTCCGAATCCACGCTGGCCGAAGCCGAAATCGAATACAAGGACGTTAAGTCACCATCAATCTACGTTGCCTTCCCCGTGAAGGACGGTAAGGGGATTGTGGACCAGGACGCACGGTTCATCATCTGGACCACGACGCCGTGGACGATTCCTGCTAACCAGGGGATTGCGGTTAACCCCCGGTTCAACTACGTGCAGGTTAAGGTGGGCGCGGACAAGTTCGTTGTTGCTGCCGACATGCTGAGCAAGGTCGCTGCTGACCTCGACTGGTCTGACCCAGTTGTGGAGAAGGAATTCAAGGGTTCCGACATGGACCGCATGGTGGCTAAGCACCCACTGTACGACCGCGATAGCCTTGTAATCAACGCCGACCACGTTACGCTTGATGCTGGTACCGGTTTGGTGCACACCGCTCCTGGTCATGGTGAAGATGACTACAAGGCCGGCGTGAAGTACAACCTGCCCGTTGAATCCGTTCTGGACGAACACGGGGTCATGAACGAGAATGCGCCGGGCTTTGAAGGCGTCTTTTACGATGACGCCAACAAGCTCGTGACCAAGGCCCTGACCGACAAGGGTGCGCTGCTCAAGCTGAGCTTCTTCACCCACAGTTACCCCCACGACTGGCGGACCAAAAAGCCCGTTGTCTTCCGGGCAACGACCCAGTGGTTCGCTTCCGTTGACGCATTCCGCCAGCAGATTCTGGACCAAATCGAGAAGGTCAATTTCAAGCCAGCTTGGGGGAAGACGCGCCTCTACAACATGATTCGCGACCGCGGTGACTGGGTCATCTCCCGTCAGCGCGCCTGGGGTGTGCCACTGCCAATCTTCTACGCTGAAGATGGCACGCCAATCCTCGAAAAGGCCACGATTGATCACGTTGCGGACCTGTTCGGTAAGTACGGTTCAAGTTACTGGTTCGAAAAGGACGCGAAGGACCTGCTGCCAGAAGGCTACACCAACGAACACAGCCCCCACGGTGAATTCACCAAGGAAACGGACATCATGGACGTTTGGTTCGACTCTGGTTCATCACACCAGGCAGTCTTGGCCCAGCGCCCAGAACTGAGCTTCCCTGCTGCTTTGTACCTTGAAGGTTCCGACCAGTACCGTGGCTGGTTCAACAGTTCCCTGATCACCAGTGTTGCCACAACCGGCATCGCGCCATACAAGGGCGTTCTGTCCCAGGGCTTCACGCTGGATGCGAACGGCCAGAAGATGAGTAAGTCACTCGGCAACACGATTGCGCCCGACGTGGTTGAAAAGCAGTACGGTGCCGAGATCATCCGCTTGTGGGTAGCCACAGTTGATGCCAGCTCCGATGTGCGCGTTTCCATGGACAACTTCGCCCAGGCCAGTGACGCTTACCGGAAGATTCGCAACACGATGCGGTTCATGATTGCCAACACGACTGACTTCGACCCAACCAAGGATGCAGTGCAGTACGCTGATTTAGGTTCCGTTGACAAGTACATGCTGGTACGCCTGAACGACATCGTTAAGCAGTCCCGGGCCGCTTACGAAGATTACGAATTCGCGCAGGTTAACAAGTTGATCACCAGCTTCCTCGTTAACGACCTGTCCGCATTCTACCTCGACTTCGCCAAGGACGTGGTTTACATCGAAGCTGCAGACGACATCAAGCGCCGCCGGATGCAGACCGTGATGTTCGACGTACTGGTTGCACTCACCAAGTTGCTGCTGCCAATTCTGCCCCACACGGCGGAAGAAATCTGGCCATACCTGCACCAGAGTGAAGAGTTTGCTTACCTGTCAGAAATGCCAGAAGTACAGACGCTGCCAGATGCTGCGGCAATCAGTGCTGATTGGGCTAAGTTCATGAGCTTCCGTGGTGAAGTCCAGAAGGCCCTTGAAGAGGCCCGCAACGCCAAGGTCATCGGGAAATCACTCGAAGCTAGCGTTACGGTTTACCCAACCGCCGAACTGGCTGATCTGCTCACGAAGCTGGATGCGAACGTGATGCAGCTGCTAATTGTTTCGGACTTCAAGCTCGAAGCGGCCGGCACCAAGGCACCAGCTGACGCGGTTACCTTCGCCGATGGGGCCATCACGGTTAAACATGCGGAAGGCGAAGTCTGCGAACGTTGCCGGATGATTAAGTCCGATGTCGGCAGCGACGACGCATTCCCAATGCTTTGCGGCCGTTGTGCCAACATCGTGCGGACGAACTTCCCTGCAGCAGTCGCTGAAGGGCTCGAATCCAAGCAGAAGAAGAACTAAACTGACTAATGCAACCTGCAACAAGGGGGGGCGGACAAACATGTCCGGCCCCCTTGTTGTCTGCTTTGGACACAAGTGGGCGTTTTTACTTACTTATGGTATGCAAATTTTGCACAAACTGGTATACTTGAAGTTACTGGAATTCCGACCTTCAAATCGGTGATTTTAGAATCCAATTGAAATGATGGTGATAATTGTGGACAATTCCAACATCCGCGTGGTAGTCGGCATGTCTGGTGGGGTGGACAGTTCTGTTTCTGCGCTCCTCCTCAAGCAGCAAGGCTATGACGTGGTCGGTGTGTTCATGAAGAACTGGGACGATACGAACGACGATGGCGTTTGTACCGCAACCGAAGATTATGAGGACGTTGCGAAGGTAGCGGACGAAATCGGGATCCCGTATTACGGAATTAACTTCGAGAAGGAGTACTGGGACCGCGTGTTCACGTACTTCCTCGACGAGTACAAGGCTGGGCGGACGCCTAACCCCGATGTCATGTGCAACAAGGAGATCAAGTTCAAGGCCTTCCTTGATTACGCCGATCAGCTTGATGCTGACTACATCGCCATGGGCCACTACGCCCAGGTGGAGACCGACGCTAACGGGGTGACCCACATGTTGCGCGGTGCCGACAAGGGCAAAGATCAGACGTACTTCCTCAGCCAGCTGTCTCAGGACCAGCTGAAGAAGTCCATGTTCCCGATTGGCCACTTGCAGAAGAAGGAAGTGCGCGCGATTGCCGAGGCTGCTGGCCTTGCAACCGCCAAGAAGAAGGACTCCACCGGGATTTGCTTCATCGGTGAGCGCAACTTCAAGCACTTCTTGAGCGAGTTCCTGCCTGCACAGCCGGGCGTCATGATGACGCGCGATGGTCAGGTGATGGGCGAACACAGTGGTCTTATGTACTACACGATTGGTCAGCGCTCCGGTCTTGGCATCGGCGGCAGCACGGAGAACTCCGAGCCATGGTTTGTGACCGGCAAGGACATCGAGAAGAACATTCTGTACGTCGGCCAGGGCTTTAACAACCCCGACCTGATGGCTAGTTCACTCGATTGCTCCGGCATTTCCTTCGCGACGGGGACCAAGCCTGGTGATGAGTTCCACGTCACCGCTAAGTTCCGTTACCGGCAGCCAGATACTGGTGTGACCGTGAAGATGACTGGTAGTGACACGGCAGTTGTGACCTTCGACGAGCCCGTTCGCGCAATCACCCCCGGCCAGGCCGTTGTGTTCTACGACGGGGCAGAGTGCCTCGGCGGGGGGACCATTGACCACGCGTACAGTGCAGCCAAGGAGCTACAGTACATTTAATTAAAAAACAGTGAGGAAAATGTCCTTAAGCTTTGTGGAGTCAGCTCCATGACGACGTGCTTTATGAAAAGCGCGTTGGGGATCATTTCTTTGTGGTGCCGTAACCCCTGTATCAAGGGGGTTACGGCATTTTTCGTTATTGTGAAAAAATTTATGAACAAAGCGCCAACTGGATGCACAATATGGCAGCAATATGATAGAATAATCTTACGACTGGTAGAAGGCTGAAGTTATTCGGCTCAGCCAGCGATAAAATGTACAGAAGGAATGTGATTAAATGGACTCTTCTGAGTCGAAATCCGGAAGACCGGATGGGGAACAACAACCCGCTAAGCCGCCGTTATGGCAACTGAGTAGTGATGAACTCGCCGCTAAGTTCAAGACCAACGTTGAAGATGGTCTGAACGAAGACGATGCTAAGGCCCGTTTGCGTCAATACGGGCCCAACGCATTAGTGGCGAAAAAACAGTCAAAGATTATTCGTTTTCTGAAGCAGTTTAACGATAGTATCAACTATATTCTGGCTGCTGCGGCGATTTTGACGTTCTTCATGCACCACTACTCTGACTCTGCGGTTATTGCGCTGGTAATTATTGCCAACGCATTCATTGGTTATTTCCAGGAGGAGTCAGCCGACAACGCGCTCGCGAAGATTTCCGAGCTGCTTGTCGCAAGTAATTACGTCTACCGTGGCGGGGACAAGCTCGAACTGTCCTCCCACGACCTTGTGCCCGGGGACCTCGTGCAGCTTGAAGCGGGGGATGCGGTGCCCGCCGACATGCGGCTCATTGAAGCCGATAATCTGACGGTCCAGGAATCGGTGCTCACTGGGGAAGCCGTTTCGGTTGAAAAAACCGAAGATCCGCTCACCCAGGCCGAGATTCCGCTGGCCGAACGCACTAACATGGTCTTCGCTTCGACTGCGGTTACGACCGGTTCTGGCCTGGGGGTGGTTGTTGCCACCGGGGCCAACACCGAAATTGGCCACATTCAAAACAGTGTGAAGACCATCAAGCCCAAGCCAACGCCGCTGGTGCGCAACCTGAACAAGCTGGGCCTCCAGCTGTCACTTGCGATTGTGGCGGTTGCCGCGTTGCTGTTTGTGGTTGGGCTCATGACCAAGGTTTACAGCCTGTCGACCTTAACCATTGCGGTTATCACCATGGTTGTGGGTTCCATGCCAGAAGGTCTGCCTGCCAGCACGTCCGTTGTCCTCGCCATGGGGACGCGGAAGCTGACTAAGCAGAACGCGATTGTGAAGACGCTGCCCGCAGTGGAAACGCTGGGCGCCGTGGACATCATTAATAGTGACAAGACCGGGACCTTGACCAAGAACGAAATGACCGTCACCGACATCATCGCCGATGGCCAGGACTTCGTGGTTGATGGGGTTGGTTATGCTGCGGATGGCCACGTCAAAACAAGTACGGGCAAGGACGTTGACTGGGCCAAAAACGACAAGCTCAAGTGGTTGGTCACGATTGCCGGTGAAACCTCCGACGCCGAATTCCACGAAGAAGACGGTCAGTGGGTCCTTACCGGTGAACCAACGGACGGGGCGCTCACAACGCTGTACCACAAGCTGATGGGTGTTGAGCCAGATCCAGATGAGATTGACTCCCTGCCGTTTGACTCACAGTTCCGGTACTCTGCACGCCTGGCGAACGTTGACGGCGAGCGCGTGCTCATGGTTAAGGGCGCACCGCAAACGCTGGTGCGCCTGGCGAACGAGCATGGTGGTAATATCGACGCTGGCTACGTTGAAAAGCAGGTGGCCAAGCTGGCGAATGCTGGTAAGCGTGTGGTTGCCCTCGCTTGGCAGCCAGTGGCGCCAGACACCGACGAAATCAATCAGGATGAAATTGGTGCGGGCCTGAAATTGGCCGGACTCGTCGGCATTATTGACCCGCCACGCCCAGAAGTTGCGGCCGCAATTTCTGAACTGCGGGTTGCCGGAGTGCGCGTTAAGATGATTACCGGTGATGACCCCCGGACTGCGAGTGCCATTGCCAAGCAGCTCAACATGGGTGAAACCATCGAAGCCATTACCGGTCCGGAACTGGAAAAGCTCTCGGATGAACAGCTTCAGGACCAGATTGACCGTTACACCGTGTTTGCCCGGGCCACGCCTGAAGACAAACTGCGGATTGTGCGGGCCCAGCAGGCGCAGGGCCACGTTGTCGGGATGACCGGGGATGGGGTTAACGATGCGCCCGCACTGAAGCAAGCCGATATCGGGATTGCCATGGGGATTAAGGGGACTGAAGTTGCGAAGGGTGCGGCCGACATGGTGCTCGCCGATGACAACTTCACGACCATTTTGACCGCCGTGCGTGAAGGCCGGCACGTCTTCGATAACATTCGTAAGACGATTCGCTACCTGCTCCCAACCAGTTTTGCTGAAGGGCTCGTCGTGGTCTTGAGTATTGCGTTCCAGCAGCCACTGCCGTTGTACCCAACCCAACTGCTCTGGATCAACATGGTCTCGGCGTTGACCATTCAGTTCGCGTTCATTTTCGAGCCACCAGAAGATGGGATTATGACCCGTGGCCCACGTAACGTTAACGAAGGCATCCTGACCAAGTGGCACGGGGTTGAAGTTGCGTATGTTGCGGTGCTCATTGCCGGACTCGGGCTGGCCATTTACGACTGGCTGTTCAACCACGGAATGAGTCACGTGGTCGGTTCAACCGTTGCCCTGCAGATTGTGATTTTCGGGAAGATTTTCTACCTGTTCAACCTGCGCAACAGTCACCCAGTTATCTCGAAGTACTTCTTCCAAAACAAGATGGCCTTCTGGATTATTGGGATCCTGCTGCTGCTCCAGTGCGCGATTATCTACCTGCCGTTCATGAACGGGATATTCCACACGACGCCAGTTGGTTTGGCGGTCGGTTGGGGGATTCCAACCTTGGCCGGGCTGGTCGTGCTCATTATCACCGAAGCGGTGAAGTTCACGCGCATCGGGCTGATGCGCCGCGCTGGGCGGTTGTCCAACAAAATTTAACAATGGGCTGATTAACGGCCGCAAAAGGGACAGAACCCGCAGGATTATTGCGGGAACTGTCCCTTTTTTATTGGAACTATGTCAAACGGTGTTGAATAGTAAATTTATCATTTGGAGTTCGTCCTTC
>NZ_AYYO01000044.1:0-37002 GCF_001436225.1 Lacticaseibacillus sharpeae JCM 1186 = DSM 20505
GCATTGATTTAGATGTTATTTTCAGAAGTGGCTAACTTGTACTTGAAATTTACCATTATTTTACAAGTGAGGATAAGCATATGGCAGCAGACACGGCAGTATCACCCGCATTTATTGCATCAATGCAGGCGAAGTATTCAGCAACGTATCAGGCAACGGCAGAGGAGCAAGCGCGCGGGTTTCGTCTGATTGCACTCAATTCTGCAGCGAATGATTTAAGTAATCCCATAATTGGGACAAAGGGTACGTACTTGTTCCGGTACGCGATGACTTTAATCCCGTTGATTAAACCCGAAACTGACAAAACAGCAATTATCATGATGATGAATCCTGGCAACGCGGGAAAGAAACCGGGGGAATCTACCGTGTCCTCGGATAAGGCGTTGACACATCTCTATTCGGAGATTGGTAATGTCTATAAACGGATAATAATTATCAACACCATGCCGTTTTATCAGGCCAAGTCATCCAGGATTGGTGAGCAGATTAAAGAGCTCGAGGACAGCTATGGCATTGACTCGGAGACCTGGCAAAGAGGAAATCTTGATACATTCAGTGCTTACCTTAAAGCACTGGCTGATGGTGGTGAAATTGATTATGATGTTCTGCTTGGAACAGGCGAACTGAAGCCATATAACCGCAGTATTTTCTATTCACTAATTAACTTGCTGCCAAATAAAATTATCAACGAAAATCTGTACGCTGTTCAGTTGCTGGGTGGTGGGGATGCTGCTTATCTAAGCAATCCGTACAACCGGTTTAGTGTTAGCCGCGAAAATTGGCAGCATGTGGATCTTGTTCCAACGAAGATTAAGCAAGAACAAATCTATCATCTTAAAATTAGTGGTGCATCCGGTAACTCAACTAATACGCCGTCGGTTGAGACAAGTTCGACGATGCCCGTGAAGGATACTCAAGATGAGGCAGAAGAGGACCCATGGCAAGCTGAACAGGATGAACAACTGCAACGATATGAGCAGGACATGAAAACGGCTGAAAATGATGTGAACGCATATGTCCGTCAGATTGCTCAAACAGCAGTGCCAGCATTGCTTGCTAACATTAAAGAAGCTCAAGATGAATGGTTAAGCAATTACATCTATATGGATCCTGAAGATTTGGCAGATACTGGCACTGACGTTTTGCCAATTCCAAGAGATGTTGATGTGACTGTAGTGATAAACAAACCTTTTGAATACCACGAAGATGGTAATATTGAAGGGTTTGAATGGCTTCGGTCGCCTGCCTTGGGCGGATACCCATCCGTTTATGGCTCATATCTGGCTAAATTACTGAATGATCGTTACGGAATCTACTCCAATGAAAGTTTCAACAAGGAAACGTTTCATTCATTCTATGCGATGCAGGTTAACTTTGAATACGGTCAATCAATCTATGCACCAACAAACGGGTCGTTTTATGGCCAGGAAAACATTCCAGCCGGAGCAAATGTCATCACAATAAATATGAAGGCATCCGTCTCAGCACTGTTGGATCCAGAAGCTGTCAGTCAGATCAGCGAGCAAGTAGGTCGTAAAATCGATGTTCTTCCTGCGGTTAAGGCAGGTGTGTTGGCTAGTGACGACTTCACACTTGTTGGGTACAAGGGTAAGAACAGTAAATACTATGCAGATCAAAAAAAACACGATAATCACGGTGTCGCGGTATTTACCACAGACGTGTTTGATAAATGGCGTAAGGGCAAGATTGAGACTAACGAGCAGAAGTGGCAAAGGGAACAGGGGAGATAGTTATCATGGATGAAATGATTGATATGATGCCTGTTTGGACATTAGGAGATGGAGCATGGGTAGACTGGTCGGACTTCACAACAATGGATGTGCCCGTTAGCCGGCGGTGGAATTCGAATTTCAAAGTGCGGCAAACAATTGTTGACCGTGAAATTGGTATGAAACCATTAACCCGCATTACGAACACAAATGGAAGTGGTGTATACGCTGCGAACTATTTGCGTTATGCACTAGAAGTGGTGGATACAACACAAAGTGGTTCGGATAGGCCACTTATCTTAATCATGAAAAATCCTAGCTTTGCGACAGTTTGTGAAGCCGATGATACTGCGGCACTGGCGCAACGTTTGCTGAGTATTAAGGGGCACCATCAGTATCGTTACAACCATTTAATCATATTAAATTTAAGCCCTGTAGTCTGCTCCCAGGCATTTAGATTGCATGGTGATATATCTGAAATTGATGCAAATCATGCTAAAAAAATTCAGATATTTGACGTAGATCACATTGAAAAAAGTGCGGCCAATCCGCGTAGTTCACTGGAGTTTATCAAAGGCAATAGAAATATATTTGATCAAACTTTGAATCTTAATGCGGAGTTTATTAAATCTGTTTTCATGGAGTTGATTCATAAAAAAGTTATTTATGACGTTATGATTGCTACGGGTTCTTTGGGAAAAATTGGAACGTCAATTAAAGTTAACGGAAAAAGTAAGTTCTTCTCGCTAGATGACGATGGAGTTAATAAACTTGTTAATGAATATAGCCAAATCATGAACATGATTAGCGAAAATTTTGTTTTGAACAATGACCTGCAATCTTTAAGCAAAGCTGATCCCAACTTGCCAAGCTATAAGCTAATGGCTACGGAGGTAATGTCTAGCAAGGAAGGATTCGGTTACGCGAAACACACTTCTAGTATATTTGGTCGAGGATCAAAGGTTGATAGTAGCTGGTTACCGACATGTGTTACTTACTCTGGTGCAGTCGTTAGTGTTAATGACGGCGGACTTAGGCCAATTTAAATGAATACTGTCAATTACCAGTGAATTTATTTGATTACAAAGGGAAGAATTTAAATGGTATTTGCTTATCCAGAACCTCACAACAAAAAAGAAGCAGTGAAGCTTCTTGAATCACTTTCGCCCTCAACATTTAAGCGCGTCAAAGTTGCAACCAAAAATTACGTTTTGGGCAGACACAATAGTTCAAATATTCGAGTTGAGTTTGATAAGGCTAATCTTGATTCCAAAGGTCTAGCAAAGGCGGTTAGAATGGTTGCCGTTACTAATGACTTTTTCCGTACGCTTGATTATGAAATATCGTTGAATTTATATTGGGCTCAAAGCTACAGGAAGACATATGAAAAGTATGTAGATAAATGGTTCCTATCTGAGTTCAATCAAGGACAAATATATAGCGTGTCGTATCTGTACAAGTATGTTGAAAAAAATAGCCGTGCTGAGGTGCAACAGGATATATCAAATAAGCAGGCACGTAAAGATAAGCAAAAGGAAAAGTACAGGGAACAGCGCTATCGAGATAAAGAACGTAAGCAAGTTGAACAGCAAAAACAAGCTACGGAATTTTATCATAGCATCCGGCATAGCTATATTCTTTTCTGGATTTTTATAATTATCGGATTCTTTATTGCTGCAAATTTAAGGGTTAATTATCGGCCCGTGTTCAGCTCGAGTATACCAACCTTAATTACGCTTCTTCTAGTCATATTACTTTATAGGTTTGGAAAGGATAAATTAAAATTAGGAGGGAGAAGATACTTTCTATTCATCATTGTTTTAGCGGCATTTGATGTCCACCCTACTTGGGCAATTATCACAATTGTACTAATGTTAATTCCGCTGAACAATGGACTGATTTCTAAAATTTTTAGGCCTACAAATAAGTAATAAATATGTGGGATTAGGATAACCCATTGACCATGAATGTGCGAAAATACAGTGTCATTGTTTGTATTAACATGATACTAATTCTGTAGTACGGGAATGTCCACCAAGTGCAAGACTGGTGGGCATTCTTTATGTATATTTACTATCACCATTGAGGCGAGAAAATAGAATGTCACAACTTTATTTCAACATGCCAAAAATGAGTTCAATTTTCAGGAAAATGCAGTCTTTTCGGCATTTTGATAATAGCAAATCTATGACAACAAATATTATAGCGTTGTAAGACTAACATTATGTAGTAATATGCACTTGTAAGCGTTATTGAAGTCAAAAATAATAATTAAGAATTGGAGAGAGCTATGACAACAGATTTAGTACAAGCAATTGCAGATGCCATTCAGGCATTTGTAGTGGTCGCTTCAATTTGCGTGGCCGGCTGTAGGTACTTGTCAACACGTAAGAACCGGGCTCGGACGGCAATTATTCAGATGTTTAATTTGACCGACAGTTTTCCTAATCTAGTGGCCGAACAGATGCGGTATGACGCGATGCTTGCAGAGGAACGTGTGGAACTCGCTAAGCTTCGCGACTTGGAAGTGCCGGATGGTCCAGATATGCTTAACTGGGAGGCCATGATTCAGGAGACACAGAGTTTTCGGAATAATTTTATGGATGCCAGTCATGATTTGTGGGCGGCGCTTGATGACACCAGTTGGGGATGGGGCAAGTATCAAGATGAGACACGGAAAGTTTTAAATAATACCGCCAGCATTGAACAAGGCTTAAGTCGATTGTTGAATGCACTATCCGGTGAGGATCATAGTAATGTTCAGCAAGAGAAAGACACGCTTGCAAAACGACTGATTAATTTCAATAAGTCATTGGCGAAGTTAGGCGCTAAACGCAATATTATTATGGAAGATGAAGCTAATGCATATATGCCAATGCTGTTTGAATATGTAAACCTGGGAAATAATATTACGGATATAATCAAAAAACAGCTGTCTGAGTCAGAGAAAGAGATTGATGCAGCCGCGATAATTAGAGAAGAGCTGACTGATCCGGAATCACGATTGATGCAGTTGACGCGGCCCATCTCTTATCATCTTCCCCTGCTGAGTTCAAAGGATATTAGCGACTTACAGAAGTTGGCGGATAAACATCAGCTGCAGTTTCTAAAGTTAAATTCGGATGCTAAATTTCTCAACAAATGGATTGATGATAGTGAGGTTTCGGAGGTGCGACGAGCTCAGTATGAAATTTATAATCGTCGACCAGTGAACTCACCGGATGCTGTATGGCTAGCTAAAGTGAAAAGGCAGGTGCTTGATGAAGCGATACGGCGTAAGACGTTACTCGGGAAGAAAAAAGTTTGTGCATTGCGTCGTGTTTTGACTACCAGTCCGAAATCTGGAAAGGTGCAGTTGGTTAAGGCGGAATTTCACAGCAACATTGTTAGTGCAGAGCTAAACAAATTCCTTTGCGATCATCCTGGCGTAACTGTTGAAGATATCTTTCAAAAGCAATTCATTACTAATAAGGAGACCCTATGACAAAACTATACCGTGCATGGTTTCGTGCCAAGAAGAGTGGCAACTACATCGCTAGTTACCATATTGACAGCGTCGAGCAATTCGGGTTGCAGGAGACCGCTGATCCAGAGCAGGCAGTGTCGATTATAACTGATCGAACCGCACCATTTGAGGTGGAGGCCCGTCTTTTTCAAGCCTTTAGTCGCCACCCGAATACAAACGGGATTCCGCTGGATTTATCGACTATCATTGATGCATTTCAGATTGTCCGGCGGTATTGTGACGTCGAAGTTCAGGAAGTGCCGGCCGGGACAGAAGAAGGCCGGGAGATAACGTATGTTGTCGGAGACGCGCGGGTCGACTTTGACCGGTTCGGCGCAGAACGACAGATTGCGCGCGATGATAATCGGATTCTTGATATGGACGAGCCAGACTGGGCGAATCGGCGGTTCATGGTATTGAATGCGGGCCGTTTTGTTGACGGTCAGTCTGGTGCATTTTATCCAGGAATTACCGTTGCGGGACCAGATGAAGCAGTATTTTGGGCTCTACCTGATGCATTCATGGACTGGGCGGCAGTTGCTAATGAGCTGGATGCCTTCCCTTGTTCGGTACAATTTGCCGAGACGGAGGATGGTGAACCGTACGCGGCAATTCAGCCACACTTCAAGCCATTGGAGGACAAATAAATGCGAAAAGTTGCCTTTGATACCTACGAAACTTTTTCTGACGCACCCGAGACACAGCTACCGGCCATATTCACAAATACGAGCATTGGTATCAAGCTGGATTCAGAATATGCGATTAAGTTTCTCACCGATGTTGAGCAGGACGAGGATGGAACAATTAACCTTTCTTGGAGTGATAACCCTGCAGATGGAATGGCGCTCTTTTCCAAAAAGAAGGTAGGGCAGTACGCTGGCCTCTTGCAAAGTTACGCAATCAGTAGGGGAATGAGTCCGAAAAAGGCAGCCAAAGCCATTTACTTGGTGCCCCGGAAAACTGGGTATCGCTCGTAAGGTTTGGGTAAGGGGGACTATTAATGCCTAGTTTTACAGATAAATTTTCTAATGAAGACTCATTCGCATACTGGCCAGTGCCGACAGAAGCAGATTTGAGCACGCAGACGGCGCGTAACATCGCTTTTAAGGAGGCATATCAACCGGATTTGCCAGCAGCTGTTCGCGCCGAGTTTGCAAACCTGACGGATGCCGAGTGGCAAGCCAGGATGGCGGCAGTTAAGTATGTGCTTGTTGGTCTTAATCCTGGCAACATGGGTACTGCCGGCAACTTTAGCAATTTCCACGGGAACCCAATTAGCAAGGACTACAATTTGGGCGCGGTTCTTTATGGCACAGAGGTCTGGGGCGCCTTCATGACTGATCTGTCGCAGACTGTGGAGAGCGACTCCAGTGATGTGCGCATCACCGAGGCGGACGTCAAGGCGCTGTACCAGCATCTTGACAACCTGGGCATTCCAAAGACTGCGAAAGTGATTGCTATGCACAGCAAGGTCCGAAGTGCGCTGGGGAAGAAAGCGGCGCAGGCTATACGGTCGTTCGATGCTGATGCGCAATTCATCTATCATTACTCCTACAAGATGCATTCAGCGGAGGAATATTCGCAGAAGAGCCGGGATTTACTTGAAGCACTGGCGAAATAATATAATCCCTGAGTTAGCGACACCGCTGCCGGATATGTTCGGCGGCGGTGTTGTTTGTTTGACTGTAGATTGATTTAAGGGCAGTGGTACGTTTAATAAAAATGGTTTAACACAATACAATGCGGCTCCATTATGCAGCGTGTATTCGGAAGTTCGTTATTTTATCTTCATGCAAAAAACAAAGACCATTTTCTACATTCTAGAGCACAAATTATGTAATCATGTTGTAATCTGAAAATCGGCCAAGCTGGCGTGAAAATTTGACATCGAGAAACCGTGCTTTTAGGCGTTTTCCAAGTTGATCAAGTCGTGAAAACGGTTTGCAAATGATTTTCGAGCATTTGGTGTTGCATTTACGCAAGTTTTGCGGGTTGCTCAAGTAGCGCAAAAAAGGACCGAATGTTATTTCACGTTTTAGTTATTGTAAAGGTGGGCAATCTAGCATACACTAATGTTAACAAAAACGTACGAAATTTAAGAAATACTTGGGAGTCTTTCGTTGTTTACGGGGTGTGGACAACGGAAAGAGTTAGTTTAGGGGATTAGGTATGATGGACCAAAATATTAATTTACACGTTAAGGCTCGGCGTCCAAGGGCACACGCCGAGAATTTGTCGTCAGTATATCTGGTCGGCAAGCGGATTTTTGACATTCTTGCTAGTGCAGCTGGGCTTATCATTCTGGCGATTCCGTTCCTCATCATTGGCATCATCATCAAGCTGGACGATCCTAAGGGCGGTGTGTTCTACTCCCAGATTCGTTTGGGCAAGGACGGCAAGGAGTTCCGGATGTGGAAGTTCCGCTCGATGGTTTCTAATGCTGATCAGCTAGTCGACAAGTTGATGGAGCAGAATGAAATCGAAGGGGCGATGTTCAAGATTAAGGACGATCCGCGTATCACGCGCATTGGTGCTTTTATCCGCAAGTACTCAATCGACGAGCTGCCACAGTTGTTCAACATCTTGAACGGGGACATGAGCTTGGTTGGCCCACGTCCGCCTTTGCCGCGTGAGGTTGCGGATTACACGGAGTACGACAAACAGCGTCTGGCGGTAATCCCTGGTGCCACCGGTTTGTGGCAAGTTTCCGGCCGTAGTGATGTTGGATTCGATGAAATGGTCGACCTCGATATCGAATACATCAACACGGCATCTTGGTGGAATGACATAAAAATCCTGTTCCGGACCGTATACATTGTGATTCGGCCGAACGGGGCATACTAGAAATTGCAAACACATATTATGGAAAGCTTCCGTCACCCAACCGTGACGGAAGTTTTTTTATTTTTCCTGAGCCACATTTGCCGCTTTTTGAAATCAATTTAGCTCTGTGATTCGAATTTATCGTAAAAAAGCGACAGGCGGGGTTCATGGTGTCACACTGGTATTACCAAGCACAGTGTTTCCTGCATCTGCAGGCATAACCCGGTGGTTCCCGCTCGGGCTGGAGTAATCCTTAAATGTTCCCTGCATGGCGGGGGGTGTCGCCACGGTCGTTTGAAGAATGACTGTGGCTTTTTGTGCTCAATTTGTGTAAACGCCTCCCACTGTTGTACCCGTCATGCTATAATTACCCCATAAATCCAAGAAAGCACGAGGTCCCGCCAACAATGTGCAACTAAGAAATTCTCACCGTCACTAACTGCACCTCCCAACACAGGGGCGCAGTGTGCACTTTGGGGATTCTGTTGCGCCGGGGACCAAGCACGGCGCCAGCAAGTCATCGCGACCTGCTGGCTTTATTTTGCTTAAAAACGGAATCGCCATCGAGAAGGAAACACTCATGGCTCAAATACAAATCGAAAACTTAAGTTATATTATTGCTGGCAGCATTCTCTTCACCACCGACCGCCTAACCGCACACACCGGTGACCGCGTGGGGATTGTGGGCGCAAATGGTGCGGGCAAGACCACTCTAGGCCGAATCGTCGCTGGCGCCACCACCGATTTTGCGGGCAAATTGCAGGTGCACGGCGCAGTCACACTGGTGCCGCAAGTTGCGCCAACCCGCGCCAAGTCGGGCGGGCAGAGTGTGGTGGCGCGGGTTCGGGAGGCTATGGCGGCTAACCCGGAAATCCTAATTCTGGATGAGCCTTCCGCCAACTTGGACGAGCAGCATCAGGAATGGCTTAAACAAATAATCGCGGCCTACAAGGGTTTGCTGCTACTCATCTCCCATGACCGCACGCTGCTCAAGACGGTCGCGACGAAAATCTGGGCGGTACGTGACCAACGCTTCACCGAGTTTGGCGGTTCCTACGACGAATACGTCGCGGACTACGAGGCACGCCAGGCTGCCGCCACGATTACGTATCGCCATGAGCAGCAAGCAATCCGCGATTTGGAGCTGGCTGCACGCAAGCGTCGGGAGAAAGCGGCCCACGTTCGTAAAGGCAGCAAGGCGATGAGCTCGCGCGAGTTGAAGACGAGTAAGGAAAAACGCGAGCTCAACGCGGCCAAACTCGAGCGTAGTGCACACGCAATGCTGGAGCGGGCGGTGCGGGATAATCAGGCGGAAAAGCCTACGCATGCCGGTTTCATCAAGGTTGTCGGCGCTGATTTGCCGCCGATTGCAGGTAAGTCGGTGCTGCGCGTGGCCCACTTCAACCTCGTTCGCGCCGGGCGGGAATTGCTGCACGATGTGAATTTCGTCATCGCACCGGGTGACCGTGTGAGCCTGACCGGGGCCAATGGGAGCGGCAAGACCACACTACTCACCGCCATCATGGCCCGCAAGTCGGGGATCGCCTTGGGGCCGAGTGTGCGCAGTGGTTATTTTGCCCAGGACATGTACACGCTGGACGGTTCGCGGACCGTTGAACAGACGGTTGCCGCGGCGACCAGTCTGGATATGAACCGTTCGCGCCGGCTGATGGGTGCCTTTGGCCTGAATGCCCGCTTCTATCCGCGGCTGGTTAGTGCCCTTAGCGGCGGGGAGCAGGTGAAACTGCAGCTACTCACGGTGCTGCTCGGCGCGCATAATTTTCTGATTCTAGATGAGCCGACCAACTACCTTGACCTGCCGGCAATCGAGGCACTCACTAAATTCCTCCAAGGGTATCCCGGTACCGTGATGTTTGTTGCCCATGATCAGGAGTTTCGCCAGCAGGTCGCGACCCGAACACTGGCGATTGAATGCCAGCAGCTGCGTGAACCGGCGCGGGTTGCGCAGGGTGTGCTGCCCAGTGATTTGCCGGCGCTGCAATTCAAGTACGATCAGATGATGCTAGCTGACGACGCCAATCCGGAAGAACTACGCGAGCTGAGAACGCAAATTGCACGTGCCAAGCGATGAGAAATGGTGCGTGAAGCTATTAACGGCTGAGCTTGCAGATGATTTTCTTTTGGCGCATGTCACTTAAGATTGCAAAGTGAATTTTTCCCCCGCACACGCTATACTGTTTATATAGAAGCAAAACGAAGGAGCCCACACAGTGCAGCGCAAAAAAAGTCACGATAATACCCGATTCAAGTTCATCATTACCGGCCTCGTCATCGGTGCGGCGGCCGGTTTTGTCGTGGCCTTATTCCGCCTGTTGATTGAGAAGCTGCTCGACTTCATGAAGTACCTCTACATGCACCCGACACCGCAAATCATCATTGGCATCGTGATTGTCAGCATTATCGCCGGGCTGTTCATCGCGCTGCTGGTTAAGCAGCAGCCGAACATCTCGGGCTCCGGGATTCCGCAGATTGAAGGCCAGCTCCATGGCGACCTGGACTTCAACTGGTGGGCCATTCTCTGGCGCAAGTTCGTCGCCGGGGTCATCGGCATCGGCTCCGGGCTGTTCCTCGGACGGGAAGGCCCGTCGATTCAGCTCGGTTCCGCGGTCGGTCAGGGTTTCGCGGATGTGCGCGGCAAAAGCGGGGCGGACCGGCGTGTCATGATTGCGTCGGGGGCCGCGGCCGGCTTGTCCGCCGCGTTCAATGCGCCGCTGGCCGGGACGATGTTTGTGCTGGAAGAGGTGTACCACAACTTCAGCCCGCTTGTGTGGATGACCAGCCTGGCCAGCGCGGTGGCGGCCGACCTCGTGTCGCTGAACTTCTTCGGCCTGACACCGGTGCTGCACCTGGTGTACCTGAAGACGATGCCCGTGTACATGTACTGGCACATCATTTTGCTCGGGATTCTGCTGGGCCTGCTGGGGATGCTCTATAGCAAATGCACCCTGGCGATGCCGCGCGTCTACGCACTGACACATTTGTCCCGGCCGCTGCAAGGACTGATTCCGCTGCTGCTGGTGATTCCACTTGGCCTAGCCGTGCCCGACTTACTCGGGGGCGGGAACAGCGTCATTCTGAGCTTTGGTGCCCACGTGCCGCTGCTGTGGCCACTCATCTGGATGTTCGTGATTCGCTTCGTTTTCTCGATGATTTCGTACGGTTCCGGCTTGCCCGGCGGTATTTTCCTCCCCATTTTGACGCTGGGGGCCGTCATCGGCGGCGTGTACGGCGTCTTCATGGCGGACATGGGCCTGTTGCCACGCGTGTACATCATGAATTTAATTATCTTTGCGATGGCCGGTTACTTCGCGGGGATTGGGAAGGCGCCCTTCACGGCCATCCTGCTCATTACCGAAATGGTCGGCTCGATTAAGAACCTGCTGCCGCTGGCATTGCTGTCACTGACGGCGTTCACGGTCACCGACCTGCTCGGCGGCGCGCCTATCTATGAAGCCCTGCTCAGCCGCCTCGTGCTGCCTAACCAGCTGGGCCGACTGCACCAGCCCGTGCGCTTCGAGCTGCCGATTTTTGCCGGCGCCACGCTCGATTCGGCGCAGGTGCGTGACTTCCAGTGGCCGACAGATAGTCTGCTGGTTGAAATCCGCCGCGGTGATGACCGCCGGATTCCGCATGGCGATACCGTCCTGCGCGCGGGCGACACGCTCGTCATCATGACCGACGAGCGGCACCAGCGGGATGTGCGCAAGGTTATCGAAAAAGTGGCGGAAGCGCCGGAGACGTAGAAAAAACGCGGGAAAAAGTAGGCAATTTCCGTTACTTGTGGTAGTCTAGGAGTAGTAATTTTTGTGCGGAAGGGCGAAACGTGCCTCCGCGGTATAACTGGAGGAATTTAACGTGCAGTCATTATTGACAACCCTGCTGGTAGTCGACTCGGTGCTTATCGTCATCGCAGTCCTCATGCAGCCAAGTAAGCAACAAGATGCTCTGAGTGCTTTGTCCGGGGGCGCAACCGACCTGTTCGGTAAGTCCAAGTCCCGCGGGTTCGAAGCGTTCATGGAGAAGGTCACCGTCGTGCTCGGTGTCGTCTTCTTCGGCCTGTCCATCGCTCTGGCATACCTGTCTTCTCACTAAAGATAGATTTATGTCAGTTCGCGGTTAGCTCAAGGCATTGCAAGCAACGGCCATGCATCCGCACCGAGGATGCATGGCCGTTTTTTCAAATGACGAGTTGATAATGACGCCAAAATCGAGTGTAGTCATGCAAGGAGGTTAGTGTATGATCAGAATCCCATCCGCAGTTGAATACGACGGCGACCACTCCCGGCCGGGGATTGTGCTCCTGCATTCCTTCACCGGCAGCAGTCGCGACATGAAGTTCCTCGCGCCAGCGTTGAACGCGGCGGGGTACGGCGTATACGTCCCCGTCCTGCGCGGTCACCACGACCGCACCGTTGCCGGCCCGCTGCTTGGCGGCAACCCCGACGATTGGTGGCAAGACGTTCAGGCCGCGGTTGCGCGGATGCGGCGGACGTATCCAACCGTTGCGGTATTTGGCCTGTCGCTCGGTGGGGTGCTGGCCATGCGTGCCATTGCGGAGCTACCCGATGTGGTGGCCGGCGGCGTCATGGCCGCACCCATTTGGCAGGGTTCACCGTACTTTACCCGCACCGTGCACGGTTACTTTGATTACGTTCAGTATTATACTGGAGTCAAGGCGGACAAAGCAGCGCTTGCCCCGGCGATTGAGGAGCAGCGCGGCGCCATTCGCCATCTGGCCCACGGCGTGATGCGCGATGCACCGACAGTGACCAAGCCAGTGTTCATCGCCCAGGGCGGCAAGGACTCGGTGATTAATCCGGAGACAGCGCGGCAGACGCAGACACACCTGCAAAACGCACCGACGGATTTTCACTGGTATCCCGATGCTGACCACATTCTCACCGTCGACCCCGCACACAAGCAGCTGGAAGCCGACATGATTGCGTTTCTCAATCGGCTGGCTTAGGCCGCGGTGGACTTTTAATTAGACAACTATAAATTTATAAAATACGGCCTAGACCGTACAGAAAGAGGTACTCGAATGACCACAGTCGGTCACATGCGTAACGAATTACTCGCATTATTCAAGCGTAACCCGAACGTGAGCTACGCAACATCAACCATCGTCAAAGCCTTGAAGGTTGAAGACGGGGACAACCGGGTCTTGGCGGAAGCTTTGGCCCAGCTAATCAAGGACAACTTGCTGCACAAGGATGACGCCGGCCTGTTTGCTGCTGGCGCTGGCGCTAGCGACCTGGTTACCGGGACTTTCCGCGGCAACGACAAGGGCTTCGGCTTCGTTGCCATCCCCGATTCCACAGACCCAGACTTCTTCATCGCGCCGCCGAACACGCACAACGCGCTGGATGGGGACACAGTCGAAATCCACGTGCTGCACGCCGCTAAGCCTGGTGACACGCGCGGGGGGGATGCCGAAGTGGTCAACATTACCGACCACAAGTACACCCAGCTCGTCGGTGAATACGCACCACTCCCAGACGGCGAAGCAATTCGCACCGGCTACATGGGCACGGTGACGAGTCACGAGAAGAAGATCAGCAAGTACACCATCTACGTCAAGGACATGGGTCTCATGCCCCAGATGGGTGACATGGTGCTGACTGAACTGACCAGCTACCCAGACCGCAACCACCCTGACAGCATGGAAGGGGTGCTCAAGCAGGACCTCGGGAACAAGAACGACCCTGGGGTGGACGTCATGTCCATCGTTTACCAGAACAAGATTAAGTCCGAATTCCCCACTGAAGTGCTCGAACAAGCCAACAACATTCCCGACCACGTCACGGAGGCTGACCGGGTGGGACGCCGTGACATCACCGATGAAGTGGTCGTCACCATTGACGGCGACGACTCCAAGGACTTCGACGACGCGGTCGGCTTGACCAAGTTGCCAAACGGTCACTGGCGCCTCGGGGTGCACATCGCCGACGTTTCGTATTACGTTGTGCCCGGCACGCCGCTGGATGACGAGGCCTACGAACGTGGCACGTCCACGTACCTGACCGACCGCGTAATTCCAATGCTGCCATTCCGGCTGTCCAACGGGATTTGTTCCCTGAACCCCGACGTTGACCGGCTGGCAATGTCTTGTGAAATGGAAATCGACGACCGGGGCCACGTCCTGAACCACGAGATTTTCCAATCCATCATCCGTTCCCACGGTCGCCTCACGTACAACAACGTGAACAAGGCGCTGGACGGCGACGCGGATGCCCTTGGTGAACACAAGGACCTGCTGCCAATGCTGCAGGAAATGGCTAAGTTGCACGAAGTTATGTACCAGATGCGCCATGCACGCGGGGCCATTGACTTCGAAGAGAACGAAGCGAAGATTATCGTCGACGCTGACGGTCACCCAACGGACATCGTGCTCCGTGAACGCGGGCTGTCCGAAAAGATGATCGAAAGCATGATGCTCGCGGCTAACGAAACTGTCGCTAAGCACTACTACGACGACCACGTGCCATTCCTGTACCGTGTCCACGAAACCCCTGATGATGACCGCATTAAGGAATTCATCGACTTCTGTGCCACGTTCGGGATTCACGTGCAGCCGGGCAAGAACGGCGCCATCACGCCGGCGATGCTCCAGCAGGTCGTCACCGACGTCACCGGCAAGCCGGAAGAGGCCATGGTCAACGTGAAGCTGCTCCGGAGTCTGAAGCAGGCCCGGTACTCACCAGATCCACTGGGTCACTTCGGTTTGGCGGCCCCTTACTACAGTCATTTCACGTCCCCAATTCGCCGGTACCCTGACCTGGTTGCCCACCGCATGATTCGCGAGTACGACCAGAAGGGTGAAACCGAAATGGTCAAGGACAAGTGGCGTGAAGCCCTGCCCGACATCGCGGTTGCGACCAGCACAGCTGAACGCCGCAGTATCGACGCAGAACGGGCTGTAGATGACCTGAAGAAGGCCGAATTCATGCAGGACAAGATTGGCGAAGACTTCGATGCCGTGGTCAGCTCCGTCCTCAGTTTCGGGATGTTCATTGAACTGCCGAACACGGTTGAAGGGCTTGTTCACATTTCCACCATGGATGACGATTACTACCAGTTCGTCGAGAAGCAGATGGCACTCGTCGGCGGCCGGACGCACAAGATGTATCGGATTGGCCAGTCCGTTCGCGTGCACTTGGAGAACGTCGACGTCGAGCAACGCAACATCGACTTCAAGCTGATTGACACCGAAGAAACGCCAACTGCGGACTTCGACACCAGCGACCTCAAGACCGAGGCGCCCGTGAAGAAGAGCTTCGGCGGTCCTCGTGGTGGGGGTAACCGGAACGGCGGTTTCCGCGGCAACGGTAACGGTGGCAACGACCGGCGCAATGGCGGCCGCAATGACAACCGTGGCGGCCAAAACGGTAACCGGGCTGGCAATCGCGACAATAACCGCGGCGGCCGCTCGGGCAATCGGGGCGGTTCCAGTCTGGACCAACTTGCAAACAAGTGGGGCAACCAGCGCGGTGGCAACAACAACCGTGGTGGCAACCGCAACAACCAGATGCGTAACAAACGTAAGTAATTTTTCACCAGCTTCGGGAGGTGGCAACAATGGCTAAAAAACAGAAACCAAAACCCGATAACCTGATTGCACAGAACAAGAAGGCCCGGCACGACTACACAATCACCGACACCTACGAGGCCGGGATTGCGCTCACCGGGACCGAGATCAAGTCTGTGCGCGACGGCAAAATTAACCTCAAGGACGGATTCGCCCGGATTCGTAATGGCGAGGTGTGGCTGGAAAACGTCCACATCAGTCCGTACCGCGAGGGGAACCAGTTCAACGTTGACGAATTGCGCAACCGCAAATTGCTGCTGCACCGGAAGGAAATCAATAAGCTGGGCGCGGCCACGGCGGGTCAGGGGAACACCCTGGTGCCGCTCAAGGTCTACCTGAAGCACGGCTATGCGAAGGTCCTCATCGGCGTCGCAGTCGGGAAGCACAACTACGACAAGCGGGAAACGCTGAAGAAGCGCGACCAAGAACGCGACATCGCCCGTGCATTGCGCGAACGTTAACTAGCAGGAAGTCTTTTTCACGCGCGCGTGGAAAAGATTTTTTTGCATCCGGTATTTCCCGGAAAATAGCGACCAAATAACGGAGGAAATCATGATTAACATTAGACCGGCACGTCCGGAAGACGGCAAGCAGGCAGCACCACTCATCAAGATTGTGTTCGACGAGATGGAGATCCCGGAACTCATGGCGATGAGCGCTGCGGACGTGAACGCGGTGTTCGCTCGCGCGTTCAATGTGCCCGAATACCGTTACAGCTACAACTACACGACCGTGGCGGAAGAAGACGGGGAGCTCGTCGGGATTTGCGTCGGCTACCCGGCGGAAAAAGAGGACCACATCGACGACGCCTTCGCGCCATTTTTGCCGGCCGTCGGGATTACTGATGGTCGCGAACTGATGCCCGACCACGAGAGCTTCCCGGGCGAATGGTACTTGGACTTGCTGGCGGTGAAGGAAACGGCGCAGCACCGCGGGATTGGGACCCAGCTGCTGGCGGATGCGTGCACGCGACAAAAGGCGGCGGGTCACAAGTATATGGGGCTATGCTGCGACTTGGTCAACCCCAAGGCCCAGGCGCTGTACGAGAAGTTGGGCTTTGCCGAAGACGGGCGCGTTAAGATTTTCGCCCACATGTACCGGCACATGCGCAAGACGCTATAGGAGACAATATGTACGATTTGCAAATGGGCAGTGCGCCCTGGTTGCGCGCGGCGGCCATCTACCTGCGGATGCAGGTGTTCGTGCTGGAGCGCACCATCAAGATTGAGGATGAGTTCGACAAGAATGACGTGCCCGGTGTCGTCTACGCGGTGATTTTCGATGGCAAAGAACCCGTTGCCACCGGCCGCTTCCTGCGCGAAGGCGACGATGCGGCGCGGCTGACCCGCATCGCCACGCGGGCCGACCACCGCGGCCAGCACCTGGGTACCCAGATCATCTGCGCGCTCGAACGGCACGCACAGGATTTGCACATCCATGACCTGCAGATTCATGCGGAGGTGACCGCCATTCCGTTCTACACCAGTCTGGGCTACCACGCCATTGGGCCGGTCTATGAAGAAGACGGCGTGCCGTGCCGGGTGCTGGCGCGAATGCTGTAGTTGTGGGCGGCACTAATAATTGATTGTTTACAAAAAAGGGAGCAGTGCGTGTCCAAGTTGGGCTGCGTACTGCTTCCTTTATTTGTTTAATAATTTTATTGTCTATTCTACGGACACCAGCTGTACTGCACTCACGCCTTTGAGCGCGTGCAGGTCGTTGATCAAGGCGTCGAGCGTGTTCGGCATGCTTGAGATGTCGAGGGACATGACGACGCTGGCCCAGTTGTGAATGGGGATGTTCTGGTTGATGGTCAGGATGCTGGCGTCGGCGAGGGAGATACGGTTCAGCACCTCAGACAACACGCCGCGCTCGTGGTGCAGCATCAGCGACACGACGGCTTTACGGTTCGACAGCTCCTGTGAGGGGCGGAAGACCACGTCCTTGTATTTGTAATACGTCCCGCGGCTGATGCCCACGCGCTTCACGGCTTCACTCACCTGGTGTACTTCGCCGTTCTCGAGCAGGGCCCGCGCTTCGATGACCTTCTCCACGACGTCCGGCAGAATTGACCGGTCGACAATGTAATACTTGTCCACAATTATCCCTCATTCATTTTAAATTGATTGCTGGTTGGTGCACACACGACAGACAGTGTTCGCCACCCCTATACTATACTGATTCCCGCGGTTGAGCACAAGCGCGGATTTGAACCAGAAAGGCAAACGCCGGCCCCGACGCGCATTGGCGTAGGGCCGGCGTTTTGTTAGAACGCAACCGGTGTCAGGGGCTGCGTGATGGAATCTGTGCGAATATGGTCGAGGACGGCCACCGTGAGCAGGCTCGCTGGGGCACAGTCTGCGTGCGCGCACCAGAGCCGCAATGTTTGGCCGCTGGCGATGGCGTCACTGGCGAAAATCGCCTCGAAGCCGTGGTAGGCGCGGAAGTGGTTGGCGGCCATGTTGCCGGTCACCAGCCAGTTGGAGCCGCGCAGCATGTATAGCGGGTGCGTCTCGCCAACCATCCGGATGAGCGTCGCGTGGCCTTGCCCGTTCACGGTTAGTTCATAGCGGTTCTTCCCGGCGCTCTTGATGCTGCCGAGCAGGTGCGTATCGGTGTTCAGCAGCTGGAAGGAGCCGGCCGTGCCGTATTTTTTGCGCAAAATGTAACAGGCGCGGTTGTTCTCGTCACGGACTGAGGTAAAACGCCCGGAATGTAATGCATCAGTTTCGAAAAATAGTTCCAAGTCGGATTTCCTCCTTTGCGTCGTGCTGGTCCGTGTGCATGCTGTTAGTTATCGAATTCGGTCTTGGCCGACTTCTGCTCGCGCCGGTTTTCGGCCAGGGCCTGCATAATCGCCAGGGCCACCCCGTGGTTGGTGTTGGTCGCGGTGATGAACCAGGCCAGGTCCTTGATGGGGTCAATGGCGTTGCCCATGGCGACACTGTACTTGGCGTCGCGAATCATCGACTCGTCGTTGTAGTTATCCCCGATGGACATGACTGAATCCATGTCGAAGCCTTTTTGCTGGGCGTACTTGGTCAGCGCAATCCCTTTTTGGGCATCGATGTTGTTGATTTCAATGTTGTTGACGGATGAACTGGTGACCATGAGCTTGCCGGTCGCCATCAGCAGTTCTTTGGGCTCCTTGAGGTCTTCCGGACTGGCGGTGTTGAAGGCGATGATCTTCATCACGTGCACTTCGGGGTCGGCCAGCACGTCCGTGTAGTTCGGCACGTAATTGATGTTCATGATTTCCAGGCGCGCAGAGGCCAGCGCCACGGCCAACTTGTAGTTGGTGTCAGGGTTGAGGTTCACGAGCAGGTCCGCCACGTTCTGAATCCGGCGTACGCGGCTGTTGGAGAAGATGCCGTGGTCCGTGACCAGTTCGTAGTAGATGTTGCGTTCGTCGAGCGTCCGCATCGAGTAAGCCGTCATGTCGTCAGCCAGGGGGATGGACACGACTAAGTTACCGGCCTCGTCGTACACCATTGCGCCGTTCAGCGTGATGAATGCGGGGTGCAGCTGTTGATCAGCCAGCAGGGGCTTGGCTTCGGTGAGACCACGGCCGGTTGCGACCATGAACTCAATGCCGTTTTCGCCCGCCTGCCGAATTGCGGCGGCGTTCTCATCGGACACCTGCATCTTGTCGTTGAGCAGGGTGCCGTCCATGTCTGATGCAATTAACTTAATCATTTTGTCCTCCCATGCCGGCCGTCTGCCGCCGGAACTAGTCTTCTACCTAAATCTACACGTATACCCATATTTTAGCATGTTCGCAGGGATTTGTGAAAACGCTAGCGTAAGTGGCGGGTGGCGCCAACTTAATGGATTCTTCAACAACATTTATCGTTTATCGATATGAAACGTGCTATGCTAGGCGTAGAAAAATACTTGGAGGTTTAGTGATGAAAATTGGTTCGTGGTTCCTCAAGATAGCACTGGGTGTGATCAGCTTATTGGTTATAGTGATGGCGGCAATGCCTTTTCCACAGTTGTCCTTTGCGATTTTGGTGTCCCCAGTCGCCGGCACCTTCTTTCAGGCACTGACGTTCGTGGCCGGGCTGTACCTGCTGATTGTGGCATTTCTGGTCGCCGCATTTTTCGCGGAACGGCTGTTACTGGTCATTGACCGACAGCAGGCCTTCAGTGACCAGGCGGTGCACCTGCTGGCCACCATCAAGTGGTGCGTTTGCGTCATGGCGGTGGGGGCGTTGATGTGGTTGCCACTGATTTACAGCGTGACCCAGCAAGAAGACGCACCCGGAATCATGGTGATTGCCCTGGGCATTATCGCCATCCCCGTCATCATCGCGGTCTTCCTGGCCGTGCTGCAGCGTCTGTGGGCGTCCGCGCTGGATTATAAGCGCGAGAACGACCTGACGATTTAGGCGCGCGCGATGATTGAGATTAGCTTAGATGCAATGCTGGCCAAGCGGGGGATGACGCTGACGCAATTGGCCGCGGCGGTGGACATCACGCTGGCGAACCTGTCGATACTCAAAACCGGCAAGGCCAAGGCGGTGCGCTTTTCCACCCTGGCCAAAATATGCGCGGTGCTTGAGTGCCAACCCGGCGATATTTTGCATTACACTACCGCAACTAACTAGTTAATGCGCGCCTGCGTGGTAAAATGTCTCTGGAGGTATCGCCGATGAAAACCTTAATTCACAACGACTGGCAGGACGTGCTTGCACCTGTCTTCGCCAGCCCTGAATACGCACAGCTGCACATGTTCCTGGCTGACGAATACCGTCACCAGACCATTTACCCGGAAATGCACCACATTTTCCAGGCGTTCGAATGGACGAGTTTTCGTGACACCAAGGTCGTGATCCTGGGCCAAGACCCGTACCACGAACCGAATCAGGCGGTGGGGGCCAGTTTCGCCGTGGCGCCGGGCGTGCAGATTCCGCCGTCCCTCGTGAACATCTACAAGGAATTGCAAAGCGACCTCGGCATTGCGCCGGTCAATCACGGGTACCTGAAGGCGTGGGCGCAGCAAGGCGTGCTGCTGCTCAATGCGGTGCTCACGGTGCGGCGTGCGGCGGCCAATTCCCATCGGGGGCGCGGCTGGGAAGCCGTGACCGACGCGGCGATTAAGGCACTGTCGGAACGCGGCGGCGTGGTGTTCATCTTATGGGGCAAGTCGGCGCAGAACAAGCGCCAGTACATCGACGAGACCAAGAACGCGGTCATTGCGTCGGTGCACCCGAGCCCGCTGTCGGCGTACCGCGGCTTTTTCGGCAGCCGGCCGTTTTCCCGCACCAACGCGGCGCTGGAACAGATGGGGGCCACGCCAATCAACTGGCAGCTGCCCGCGACGGTCAACCAGCTAGACTAGTTTAGGAAAAATTTAGATTTGCGGGGCGTGAATGTTTGGCCTGACCGCCGCGAATTGTTACAATTAGAACATCGAGATTGAGACCGGCCACCGTGGTCGGATTGACGGATAGCGCATGGAGGTATGATTGTGGATTTATTTAGCACACTGGAAGAAAATGTACGGGGCAAGAACGTGGCGATTGTGTTCCCTGAAGGTACCGAACCCCGGATTCTTGGCGCGGCGGCTAAGTTGCAGATCAACGGGGTTTTGCAGGCGATTGTGTTGGGTAACAAGGACGCGATTGCTAAGGTTGCTGCTGACAATCACTTCGACATCAGTCAGTTGACCGTGCGCGACCCCGAAACCGACGCGGACCACGACAAGTTCGCCAAGGCCTTCGAGGAACGGCGTCACGGCAAGGCCACGGCAGAACAGGCAGCGCAGACCGTGCGTGACGCCACCTACTTCGGTACGATGATGGTCTACACTGGCGAAGTTGACGGGCTCGTGAGTGGGGCCGTGCACTCCACCGCGAACACCGTGCGCCCAGCACTGCAGATCATCAAGACCAAGCCGGGAGTTTCACGGACGAGCGGTGCGTTCATCATGCAGCGCGGCGACGAACGGTACCTCTTCGCCGACACGGCCATCAACATTGACCCGAACGCCGATGAACTGGCTGAAATCGCCGTGGAATCAGCCGCAACCGCCAAGGCGTTCGGCATCGACCCCCGCGTGGCCATGCTGAGCTTCTCCACGAAGGGCTCTGCGGCCGGCGACATGGTCACCAAGGTCCAGGAAGCAACGGCCAAGGCCCAGGCCCTGGCGCCAGAAATCCCAATCGATGGCGAAATGCAGTTCGATGCCGCCTTCGTGCCGAGTGTTGGGGCACAGAAGGCACCCGACTCTAAGGTTGCCGTGCACGCCACCGTCTTCGTGTTCCCTGAACTGCAGTCCGGGAATATCGGCTACAAGATTGCCCAGCGGCTTGGCGGCTTCACGGCGGTTGGCCCTATCTTGCAGGGCCTGAACAAGCCTGTCTCCGACCTGTCCCGCGGTGCGTCCACTGAGGATGTTTACCAGACGGCACTGGTCACCGCAACACAGGTATTGGCGGCGCGCAATGACTAAGACGTGGGACTTCGCCGGCGAACCGGAAATGCAGGCGTTCGCAGCTAAGGTCGCAAACGTGGTCCAACCTGGCGACGTGCTGCTGCTGGATGGTGACCTGGGTGCTGGCAAAACCAGCTTCACCAAGGGTTTAGGCGCCGCGCTTGGCATTACCCAGCCCATCAAGAGCCCGACCTTCACGATTATTCACGAATATCCTGAAGGCCGCGTGCCCCTGTACCACATGGATCTGTACCGCCTGGAAGATGGCGGTGCGGAGGACCTCGGCCTTGAGGAATACTTCGAGGGCGATGGCGTCAGCGTGGTTGAATGGCCCGAGTTCCTCGGTGTCAGCGCGCCAGAAGACGACGTCACGCTCCATTTCCACAAGGACGACCACGACGTCAACCGGCGAACGATGACTGCGGATGCGCGTGGTGCCCGCGGGCAAAAGCTGCTGGCAGCGATTGAAGCAATTTAAATATTTGTGCTGAACGTTCACCAAATCAGGTGAGCGTTTTTCTTTTGCCAGTAGTTAATGATAAATTAATGGCCTGCCTCTTGAGTAATAGCCACATTTCTGCCAATATAATAACCGTTGTCATTATTAATTCGGGTTGTCGGGGGATGGCCCAGAAGAAGTTGGGAGAAATGAATATGCTGCAGAAACACCGCTTTACCGGCGTGCTTGCCTTATTTGCCGCGGTCATGGGCCTTGGCCTGGGCACCGCCAGCGCAACGCAAACCACGCAGGCGGCCGCGAAAACCGGGACGTACGCCTGGTTTGCCGGTCAGAACTACCACGGGCACCAAGTCATCACGGTGAATAAGAACCGGGCGACCTTCAGCAAGGCCGACCTGTCCACGAAACGTGGGGCCTGGGCCAAGTACGGCAACCTGGATCGCCAAAACCGGGTGACGACCGCCAACGCCATGCTCAGCAAGAAATTAATGCCTAAGCGTGCGCGCCAAGCACTCACCGTTAATCCAACTGGGTGGCACAATAAAAAAATTGGTAGTGGCTACTTATTTAACCGCAGCCATCTGATTGGCTACCAGCTGACCGGTCAGAACAACAACTGGAAGAACCTGATGACCGGGACCGCGTCCCTGAACACGCCGGGGATGGAGCACTACGAGAACCAAGTGGCCGTCTACCTGCGCCGTTCAACGCGCAATTACGTTCGCTACCGTGTGGAACCTGTCTTCCGTGGCCGCGAACTGCTGGCCCGTGGGGTGCACATGATGGCCCAGAGCGTGGGTTCCAACTCGGTGCGCTTCAACGTCTACATCTTCAACGTGCAAAAGGGCGTGTCCCTGAACTACAGCACGGGGAACAGCGTTGTCAGCAAGGCGGCGATGGCTAAACCGGCGAAGAAGGTAGTCAAGAAGACGACCAAGAAGACCGTGAAGAAGACGGTTAAAAAGGTGGTCAAGAAGCCGGCCAAAAAGACAACCAAGAAAGTTGTCCGCAAAGCCGCACCGGCCTATGTCTACGTGGTGCCAAACGGGAAGGTATACCACCTGCACCGTACTTGCCGCACGTTAAAGCGCAGCAAGCACATCAGCAAGATTACCCTGAAGGCAGCCAAGGCGCGCCACTTGCGTCAATGCAAGGTTGGGTAATGCATAGTGAACTAAGTCACCGCGAGCAATTGCGGTGATTTTTTAGCCCCCAATTGTTAGCGCTTACTTGACCGTGCTATAATATAGTTAATGAATGGAGGCACAGCAGGTAGGCATAGAAATGGGGTGGCAACATGGCAGAATTAATGGGCCCAATCAAGGCGTTGCGCCGGCTGTTTGGCCGGTACGTTGACTTCGATGGCCGCAGCGGCCGCGCGGCATACGCGTGGGCAATGCTCGGGTTAATCGGGATTACGACGGGGTTTGCGTTCTGGTTGCGCACGCGCACGCCTGCGATTAGCGTGACGAGCATTTTTGCTTCAGACATCATCTTCGTGGTGATGTTCCTCACGTACGCGGTTTTGGCGGTGCCGTATGCGAGCTTGCACGTGCGCCGCTACCGGGATGCCGGCCTGACGCCGTGGCTATTGGTGGTCACGGTGGTGGCGCCCCTGATCGCGCTGGCGCTGGAATCTGGGGTAGCGTACGTCGACTTTACGGCTTACACACTGCTATTGGTGAATCTGTTTTTAGGGTCACTACCAAGCAAACGAATATATGCTTTTTGATGATTAAATGACCTCCGTTATTAATTGCGGAGGCCATTTTTTGGTGGTAATCGCTTATCCGTCGCACTATTTGTGCTATACTTGCGCAAAAGTAGTTATTATTTGATTTGCTTTGGAGGCAATTATGCAAAAAAATGTTGGGTTCGGTAGTGCCCTGGTTTTGTTCTTCCGGCGCTACGTTGATTTTACCGGCCGCAGTACGCGCGCTGAGTACTGGTGGATGATGTTGTGGCGCTTCATTTACGCCATCATCTTCATCGCACTCTTGATTGCCCTCGTGCCGACAATCATCGTGGTGGCGGGGAATCAGGGTAATTCGGTTGTGCCAATCGTGATTGAAGTACTGCTGCTAGTGCTTTTGCTCCTGGTGGCGCTCGCGTCGATTGTGCCGACCATCGCGCTACTTGTGCGCCGCTTCCGGGACGCCGGGGTTAACCCGTTCCTGGTGCTCCTGCCGTACCTGTTGCCGCAGGGGGTGGGCGCATTCATCGGCATCCCCCAGATTGTGGTCAAGATGGGGACGGATGACCCGGCAACCTTGTTCAGCGCGTTCGGCTGACAGTATGGTGTCTACGGTCTCATCAGCCTGGCGTGCACCGTGTTCACGTTCGTGGTGACGGTGATGCCAAGTACGGATAAGCGGAAACTGCTTTAGGACAACTGAATAGTTGGCGGGTACTGATAATTAAAACCGGAATGGCAGTAGAAGGCAAAACTAAGATGACATTTCGAGACTGTCGATGATGTTGACGCTCGGTCTTTTGATCATTGCGCTGGGCAGCCACAACGACAAATAAAAAGCCGCCCTGTTAGAAACCTTGGACAGTTTCAGGGCGACTAAAATGTTGTAATGTAACTGGTCACTGCTCTTAAAGCAGGATGCCGGGAGGACGTGTTCCACCACGTCCTCTTTTTGTATGCCTTATCATACCACGAACTGAGAATGGCGTATCCGCAATGAATCTGCCGTGAACAAATTCTGTAGGGAGTTTTTTCAATAGTTGTTAATCAGGTAGTGGCACTAATTGTTGAAGTGTAAACGGCCGCAGCGCTTAAGGTCAAATATCTGCATTATGCTAACTTCACGAACCCCCGCAAGTCATTCGCCGAGAACGCCTTTTCCTCTGCCAGCAAAATCCGCGCACACGCGTACGAATCATCTAGTGCGTTGTGGTGGTGCTGCAGGTCGATGTTGAGCGCCCGGCTCACCGTGTCCAGCTTGTGGTTGGGCAAATCAGGGTAGAAGTGCTTGGAGGTACGCACCGTGTCGATGTACTGGAACTGCACAGGCGGAATCCCGTAGCGCTCCAGGCTCTTGCGCACAACCGAGACGTCGAAGGACGCATTGTGCGCGGCAACGAGTTGATTGGCGGTGAAGAAGCTCTGGATGTGCGGCCACAGTTCCGGCCAGGTCGGCGCGTCGCGGACCATGGACTCGGTAATGTGGTGCACCTGCACGTTATAGGGACTGAAGCGCACTTCCGGGTTGATGAGACTGTAGAACGAATCAACTACGCGGCTGTCGCGCACGACCACTATGGCGACGGAGCAGGCGGTCGCGCGCTGGCCCGCGGCGGTTTCGTAATCCATGGCAATGAAATCCAAATTGTTCCTCCTCAAATATGTGGTGCGTTAGTCGAGCCCGTTAACCGTCAGTTCAACGGGGCAGTGGTCGGAGCCCATGATTTCGTCGTGAATCTTGGCGTCGGCCAACTGGTCGTCGAGGGCCTTGCTGGTGACGAAGTAGTCAATGCGCCACCCCGCGTTGCGCTTGCGGGCGCCAAAGCGGTAGGACCACCAGGAATAGATGTCCTTCTGGTCGGGGTAGAAGTGGCGGAAGGTGTCAGTGAAACCGGCGTCCAACTGGGCGGTGAAATCATTGCGTTCCTCGTCCGTGAAGCCCGCGTTGTGGTGGTTGCTCGTCGGGTTCTTCAGGTCGATGGGGTTGTGGGCTACGTTCAAGTCGCCGCAGTAAATGACGGGTTTGGTCTCGGCGAGCTTACTCGTGTACTTGCGGAATTCGGCGTCAAAGCCCTGGCGGAAATCAAGCCGCTTGAGTTCCTGGCCGGAGTTGGGAACGTACACGGTGATCAGGTAGAACTTCGGGTACTCCAGCGTAATCACGCGGCCTTCCGTGTCGTATTCGGGCACGTCGATGCCGTACGTCACGTTCAGCGGTTCGTGCTTAGCGAAGATGGCGGTTCCGGAATAGCCCTTGCGTTCGGCGTAGTTGAAGTACTGCTGGTAGCCGGGCAGGTCGAGGGTGGCTTGGCCTGCCTGCATCTTGGTTTCCTGGAGGCAGAAGAAGTCGGCGTCCAGGGCGTTGAACGTGTCCATGAAGTCCTTCTTGAGCACCGCCCGCAACCCGTTGACATTCCACGAAATGAATTTCATCTGATTACCCACTTTCCTTGTGCTTAGTCTATTTGTATTATACCAAAGACGCGGGCGACGCGGGTTGCGCTTTGGTTACGATGCGGCAGCGAAAATGGGCAAATGCGCATTGGCATGGCTCCAAATTTGTGCGAAAATATAAGCGAAAGTATGTTCGTAAAGGAGGCGCCGCAGATGGCTGAATTGTTCCGGCTAGATTTACCCAGCGATACCCACCGCCGGATTGTGCATGTGGACATGGACGCCTTCTACGCCTCCATCGAGATGCGCGATGCCCCCGAGTACCGCAAGAAGGCGCTGGTGATTGCCCATGATCCGCGCAAAACGGGCGGCAAGGGGGTCATCACCACGGCCAATTACGTTGCGCGCCAATTCGGAGTGCACTCAGCAATGCCCGCGATGGAGGCACTGCGCTTGGTGCCGCGGCAGCTGCTCGTGTTCAAGGATCCCGATTTTGAGAAGTACCGGGCCGTGTCGCAGCAGATTCATGCAGTTTTCCACCAAGTCACCGACCTGATTGAACCAGTTGCGCTGGACGAAGCGTACCTGGACGTGACCGGGAACACCACTTTTTCCAACACCATCAGCCTGGCAATCTGGCTGCAGCGCACCATCGAGGCCAAGACGCACCTCACCTGCGCGGTGGGCGTGTCGTACAACAAGTTCCTGGCGAAAATGGCGTCGGAATACAATAAACCTGGTGGCCGGACGGTGGTCACCCCGGATGTGGTCGCTGAATTCCTGGCTGACCAGGACATCGGTAACTTCCACGGCGTAGGCAAGAAGACACTGCCCAAGATTGAGGCGATGGGGATCCATACCGGTGCTGACCTGCGCAACGAGTCGCCGCAGGAATTGCAGCGGCGGTTCGGCAAGATGTGTTTCGTGCTCGCCCAGCACGCCCGGGGCATCGACGACCGACCGGTGCGCGTGCGCGAGGCTAAGTCAATTGGCAAGGAGCGGACGTACAACCCGCCGCTCCAGACCGATGCGGCGGTGCAAAACGAATTCGTCCGGCTGGCAGACATGGTATTTACGGCGGCCCGGCGCAAGGAACGTCACGGCAAGACCGTCGTAATCAAGATTCGCGACGTCGACTTCACGACACTCACGCGGCGGGTGACCACGGAAACCTTCTTCGACAGTAGTGAGGCCATTTATGACGCGGCCTGGCAGTTGTGGTTGGAACTAGGCGGCTTGCGCAAGTCGTTGCGGTTGGTCGGCATCACGGTCACTGCACTGGCGCCGATTACGTTCGAGAACATCGACTTGCCGCTGACTCCCGGTAGTGTGCGCGGTGACCGCCAGCGGGAACAGCTTGCGCCTGAAGAAACAGAATAGACGGTTAGGAACAGACTGTGTGGCAATTTTGACGGCACCTGTTCCTTTATTTTCGCGGAAGCGCTGTCCTGTCAACACGAGGGACGGCGCTTCTGTTATACTATTAGTAGTTATGCACTTGGCGAGAAACAAACAGACCAGCAACTAGTGACGCCCCGGATTGATACAGTTGGGCAATGGAAGTTGCTGCTGTATCAATTAACGGGGGTGACGCAGTGCAAAAAAGCGAAAAACTACTTCACTACATCGAATCCCTCGATGTGGGGACGCGCATCTCGGTCCGCCAGATTGCGACTAGCCAGAAAGTCTCAGCGGGGACTGCATACCGCGCCGTCAAGACGGCCCAGACACGCGGCCTCGTCGCAACCATCGACCGCGTCGGGACCGTGCGCACGGATCCCCGGCCGCGCAGCACCAGCGCGCAGTTAACTTTCGCCGACCTGGTGCGTGTCATTGATGGCCGGGTGCTTGGCGGCAGTGAAGGCCTCGATAAGCCGCTCGACAAGTTCGTCATCGGGGCGATGAAGACCAGCGCGATGGGACATTACATCAGCCGCAACTCGCTGCTGATTGTTGGTAACCGTGAGGACGCACAGGCGCTAGCGCTTGAAAGTGGGGCGGCCGTTCTGATTACCGGGGGCTTTGACACCACGTCGGCGGTCATGAGTCTCGCTAACCGCTCGGCCCTGCCGATTATCACCACTAGCCACGATACGTTCACCGTGGCGACGATGATTAACCGGGCCCTGTCCGACCAGGCCATTCGCCGCGATATTCTGACTGTTGCCAGCCTGTATACGCCGCGCAGTGAGGCGAGCTTCTTGCAGCTGCCAGCCACAGTGGGCGACTACCGCAAGCTCGCGCGGACTACACAGCACAGCGAGATTCCGGTCATCAGCGTGAGCGGCCGGGTCGTGGGCGTGGCCAACGCCGACACCGTGCTGGAGCGCAAGGACAGTGCACCGCTCGAGCGCGCGATGGAGCGGCACCCCGCGGTGGTCAAAACCGGCGAGTCCGTGGCGACCGTCAACCACCTGATGCAAGGCCGCGGACTGAAGCTCGTGCCCGTGGTTGACGACGCCGGGCTGCTCATTGGGGTGCTGACGCGGGCCACCGTGCTCGCGCAGCTCCAGGAGACGCCGGCGACCGAACACCTGCCGGCCACGATTGCTGACCAGCTTGAAGCCACCCTTAGCTCCGTCGCACCGCTACCGGGGGGCACGGCGGCTTACCGCGTGGCGACGGCGCCCATCATGACCAACAAGTTTGGGGCCCTGAACGTTGGGGTGCTAAACGGGCTCATCACGAGCGCCACGAGCCGCTATTTGCGCAGCACGGGGCGGCAGAACGTGCTGGTCGACAACATTACCCTGACTACGTTGCGGCCAATCCAGCTCTCCGCTCGGGTGACCATTGGGCTCAATATTTTGGATTTGACCCGTCACGTTGCGACGTTTGACATCGACATCACCGCTGATGACGTGGTGGCGGCCAAGGCGCTGCTTACGTGTCAGCTACTTGAACGTAATTAAACAGTTAATAAATACTATTTCTGAAATGCAGGAGGAAATATCATGGCAATTGACCAAATTTTGCAAGCAATTGACGACTTCGACACCATCATTATTCACCGGCACCAGCGGCCCGATCCCGATGCGTACGGATCCCAGGTGGGGCTGGCCGAAACCATCCGCAACAGCTACCCCGACAAGGCTGTCTACGTTGTGGGTGAATCCGTGCCTAGTCTTGGCTGGTTGGCCACGATGCAGGAGATTCCGGACAGTCGCTACGAAGATGCCCTCGTGATTGTGACCGACACGGCTGACACGCCGCGGATTGACGATGACCGCTACAAGCTGGGCAAGAAGCTGATCAAGATTGACCACCACCCGGACGATGATGCGTACGGGGATGTGCGCCTGGTCCGGCCGGAAGCTTCCAGCTGCAGTGAGGTGCTGATTGACATCATCAACGCCAGCAACGGCCAGCTCAAGATGAACGTGCGTGCGGCCAAGATGTTCTACGCCGGTATTGTCGGCGACACGGGCCGCTTCATGTACAACAACACGTCCGCGCACACGCTGGAAGTGGTGGCACAGCTCTTTGGCTTCGGCTTTGACGCCAGCCTCATCAACCAGAAGATGACTGAGGTGACGTTGGGCCAGGCTAAGCTGCAGGCATTTGCCATGGACACCCTCGAAATCACGCCAAATGGGGCCGGTTATTACGTCCTGCACCAGAGCGACCTTAAGCGGCTCGGTGTTGCCAGTGACCAGTACCAGGCCGCGGTTGGCACCGCCGGCCGGCTCGGTGAAGTGCGTGCGTGGGCGATGTTCACGGAACAAGACGACGGAACCTTCCGTGTCAGTCTGCGCTCCAAGCAGGCGCCGATTGAACCCATCGCAAAGAACCACAACGGTGGCGGCCACGCTTTAGCCAGTGGGGCTAAGGCCAAGGACGACGCCGAGATCAAACAGATTGTTAACGAATTAGACGCACTGCTCGCCAGTGCCGGAAAGTGAGATTCATGGATAACAAGTTTAACCAGTACAACCTCAGCCCCGACCTGATTACGGCACTGACCGCAAACAAATTTGTGGAACCAACCCCGATTCAAACCCAGGTGATTCCTAAGGCGCTGAAGGGCCAGTCCATCATTGGCCAATCCCAGACCGGTTCCGGGAAGACGCTCGCGTTCCTGTTGCCGCTGCTCAGTAACATCGACCGCACCAGTGACACGCTGCAGGCGGTCATCACGGCGCCAAGTCGCGAACTGGCCACCCAGATTTACAAGACGGCCCAGCTGCTGCTGAAGGACATCGGCGACATTCGCGTCGGCCGCTACGTTGGGGGGACCGACCGCCAGAAGCAGGAAAAGAAGCTGACGGGTAAGTCCGTGCACCTGGCCATCGGGACGCCCGGCCGGATTCGCGACCTCATTCAAGACGGCGCGCTGACGGGTTACACCGTGAAGACCTTCGTGGTTGACGAAGCCGACATGACCCTCGACATGGGGTTCTTGGACACGGTCGACAAGATTGCCAGCACGTTCCCGGCTGAACTGCAGATGATGGTTTTTTCCGCCACGATTCCGCAGAAGCTGCAGCCATTCCTGAAGAAATACATGCACAACCCGCTGGTGATTGAGCTCAAGCCGAAGACAGTGATCGCCGACACGGTGGAAAACCTGCTGATTGCCAAGAAGGGCAAGAGCGCCAACGAGCTGATCTACAAGTTGCTCACCATTGGCCAGCCTTACCTCGTCCTGATTTTTGCCAACACCAAGGAAGCTGTGGACAAGCTGCACGCCTACCTGACCGAACAGGGTCTGGAAGTGGCGAAGATTCACGGGGACATCGCACCGCGCGAACGCAAGCGTGTGATGAAGGACGTCGCCGCTGGCCGTTACCAGTACGTGGTGGCCACGGACCTGGCTGCCCGCGGGATTGACATCAACGGGGTTTCGCACGTCATCAACGCCGAAATCCCGACCGACCCTGAATTCTTCATTCACCGGGTTGGCCGGACGGGCCGTAACGGCATGACCGGGACCGCCATCACCCTGTACGCACCGGGCGAAGAAAACAAGATTGGCGAACTGGAAAGCATGGGCATTCACTTCCAGCCTAAGACCATCCACGACGGCGAAATCATCGACGCCAAGGACCGCAACCGGCGTCAGAACCGGGAGAAGAAGTCCGACAAGCTGTCCCAGACCATGTACGGGATGCTGCAGAAGGAAAAGAAGAAGAAGAAGCCTGGTTACAAGAAGAAGGTCAAGAAGGCGATTGCCAAGGAAGAATGGTTCAATCGTCGCGTCGAGAAGCGGGCAGAATTGCGCGCGGCTAAACGCAAGAATAAGGCTAAGGGCTTGAATAAGGCATAACGCAAAGCACGGCGATGGTTAGTTGAATCGCGCATTTTTGCTATTTGAAAGACACCTGAGTATACGCTCGGGTGTTTTTTGTTACGCCCAATTGTCTAACCGTGATTGACGCAATATAATGAATTTAGATGTGCGGATATTTGGGCTATAAACGGATATTAAGTTGAAAGGGGGAAACTATGACTGACAATACAGCACTTGCGAAGTTTATCACTTCAGTAGGCAGTTTGAATGATTATGGTAGCACCGCGTTGCAGACCAAAAAGGCGTTAGATACTGGTTCAACCAAACCGTTGCGGCAAAATGCAGACGATATTGCAATTTTCACTGATACGTTGAAGGGCATTGACGCAGTAAAAAAGGTTGGCTTTTCTACTGCTGGAATTATCGCAATCAACAAACAATTTGATTCCCCCTCAGCCGAACAGCCAAAGATTCCAGGTCACTTGCGCAATGCATTCTACAACGAAGATGATAGGATCGGAATTGTGATTGATCATAAAAGCCAAGAAACCTATGTCCCAAAAGCGATCATTACCCCAAGTGATATTGATACAATAGTTGATCAATTTAACCAGTCCCCAAGAACCGAGAGTGACACTTGGCGGCTCTTTGCGGAGCTAGCAAAATTACAAGCTTTTCAGGATGGGAACAAACGAACGGCGTTAATTGCGGCAAATGCCGCCATGGGCACCTTTGAAACCGGCAATTACCTTGTTCTTCCTTTCAATGATCTTGACCGAATTGATTTTACGGTTGGTTTGATGAGGTATTACATCGCAAATGACGAGGAAGCGCGCACCGTTGCCTTTACTAAAATGATGGATGCATTGCCGAGTCCTAGTGAAAGGCAGCTGGAACTTTCCAAGCCAATGGCGGACAGTCCGGCAGACGCGAAGACATTGCGGATTAAGCCGCAACTACGAGGTCGGAGTTGGAATCAGGAATAGTATCGGCAGAGTGCGTATGTGCTTGTACTTTTTCTGGACCAACATGGCAGTTAATCAAAAACAACAAACGGGACCACGCAGATGCGTGGTCCCGTTTGTTGTTTAGTGTAGCAACCGGTTCTTCTGCGTCATCAGCTCTTTCTTGGAAATGACGCCGTCTTGCTGGAGCTTTTGGTACTTCAGCAGTTCGTCGGCCGGGGTCGAGATTGTCGTTGGCGCCGCGGTGAAGTAGGCGGTAATCGAACTGGTCAGGGTACCGATTAACCCAATCCCGGTGAACATCAGGATGATGGCGACCAGCCGGCCAAGCAGGGTGTGCGGGGTGACGTCCCCGTACCCAACCGTGGTGGCGGTGACGATGGCCCACCACAGGCCATTCCAGAAGTTTGTGTGTTCGGCGTACGCGTAAATGACTGACGCCACGAGGATGAGTCCCGCGGACAAGCCGAGGTAGTAAATCAGCCCACCGCCACGCAAGAAGCGCATCAGGCGGGAGCGGAAGTGGTGGGTCAAATGGTGCCAGTGCGCCGCGAAAATGTTGCGGGCGGTACGGATGCTGTGCGCCATTTTTTTCAGGTGCTCCTCCGACACCACGCCGTCAGTCGGGACGAGCGCGGACAGGCGGAAGGTGTTGCTCGCGAGCATCTTGGCCTTGCCCCGCGCCATGAACAGGCGAATCAGGTAGTCGCTGGCGAAGATGAGTAGCAATAGCGAAATGGTGACTTGGCCAAAAAGGTGGTTCAACTTGATTAAGTGGCACCAGTCCAGGATGACCACGATTAACGCGATGACGGAAACCACCGTCAACGTGGCGTTGTAGATGCGAAAGAACCGCTCTAGTTTGGCGTTCATGACGCTCACCTCGTGCATTATTTTTCACGTTAAGCATACAGCGCAATGACTAGAAAAACATCTGCGGCGGCGGCTATTTTACCAAAGATTAGAAGATTGGTCGCGACGGATTGTCGCGACCAGGCCTATCGCATATACTTGGTGTAAGCGTCATCAGGAGGAACGGATATGAAATATGGAAAACTGGGTAATACACTCGCAGTTGTTGGTTTGGTGCTGCTCCTTGCCGGGTGCAGTAGCGCGGCCCAAAACGACAACCCCAGTGCGTCGGCCACCGCGGCTAAGCAGGCGAACAGCAAAAAGGACAATGGCCTCATGGGTTGGTCGGCCAAAAATCAGCGGCAGTTAACCGAGTACCTCAGTAGTTATGCCCAAGTGAACGGCGTGGACTTGCTGACGGCCACAACGAAGCACCCGGCAACCTTTGCTAACCAAGAGTGGCCGGCGGTGTACGCTAAATATGAAGCCAAGCTCGGTGGGAAAATGGTGTATCTGCGCAGCGGCAAGGCAGACGTGAATAGTGATATCTACGTCGTCCAGGCCACGTACGCACTGCAGGCACAAGGCCAGGAAATGCCCGCTGCAATCTACATCTCGGCGCTGCACCGCGGGGCTCCGGTGCTGTTTACTGTCACTGTGAACACGGAGCACAATGCGCCGTTTTTACAGCTCACTTCTGGCAGCACCACGCAAATCATGAAGGCGTTCAGCACGATTGGCTATGGCGGCAAGCCGGAGCGGCCGACCAGGGAATAGTGATTCCTTTTGCTTTGCGGCGCCGGGATCCGGCGGTGTAAAACCCGCGTGCAAAATCCGGCGCTTCATTGTATAATATCAAAGTTAGGATATACCCCGTGTGTGGCTGACCATACAGAAACGGCGCGTTAATGAGAGCGTCGGGACCAAACACGGGCGTGCTCCCTGATATTACTCAACGAATTAAACATCTAATAAGTGGTAAACGATAAACATCGTTGCAATCAAGGTGGTACCGCGCATGAGCGCCCTTGAAATGCAGGGATGTTTTTATTTTCACCAATCCATGTTTATTCGCGGGAGCACAGCGCCGTGCTCGCAGCGGTTATTTACGATTATCAATAGGAGGAATTTTTCATGAAGCAATTGACTAGTGCCCAAGTGCGCCAGATGTTCCTTGACTTCTTCAAGAGCAAGGGCCACCAGGTTGAACCAAGTGCAAGTCTGGTACCAAAGGATGACCCAACCCTGCTGTGGATTAACTCAGGGGTGGCGACCAT
Source organism: Lacticaseibacillus sharpeae JCM 1186 = DSM 20505 (assembly GCF_001436225.1). Lineage (GTDB taxonomy): Bacteria > Bacillota > Bacilli > Lactobacillales > Lactobacillaceae > Lacticaseibacillus > Lacticaseibacillus sharpeae. The sequence goes on from NZ_AYYO01000044.1 coordinate 34,978, forward strand.
CAAGAAGTACTTCGACGGGACCGTGGTACCAGAAAACCCGCGGATTACCAACGCGCAGAAGTCAATCCGGACCAACGACATCGAGAACGTGGGGAAGACCGCGCGGCACCACACCTTCTTCGAAATGCTCGGGAACTTCTCCGTTGGGGACTACTTCAAGAAGGAAGTTATCCCGTGGGCGTGGGAATTTCTGACCAGCGACCAGTGGTTGGCCCTCGACAAGGATAAGCTGTACATCACCGTTTACCCTAAGGACCAGGACGCCAAGAAGCTGTGGGAGCAGACTGGTGTGCCCGCAAGTCACATCTATGAAGTTGAAGATAACTTCTGGGATATCGGTGGCGGTCCTTGTGGTCCCGACTCCGAAGTCTTCTACGACCGCGGCCAGAGCTTCAACAACGTGGCGGAAGACGACCCCGAGAACTACCCTGGTGGCGAGAACGAACGCTACCTGGAAATCTGGAACATCGTGTTCAGTCAGTTCAACCACCTGCCAGACGGCCAGATTGTTGACCAGCCCCACAAGAACATTGATACCGGGATGGGCCTCGAACGTGTCGTTTCCGTTGTCCAGAACACGCCAACGAACTTCGAAACTGACCTGTTCCTGCCCATCATCCAGGCAACCGAAAAGCTGTCTGCCGGCAAGAAGTACGGTGAAAGCAAGGCCGACGATGTCTCCTTCAAGATCATCGCGGACCACGCCCGGACGGTCACCTTCGCCATTGGTGACGGGGCATTGCCAAGTAACGAAGGCCGGGGCTACGTGCTGCGGCGTCTCATTCGCCGGGCGATTGTGAACGGCAAGAAGCTTGGTATTAACGAAGACTTCCTGTACAAGCTCGTGCCCGTGGTTGGTAAGATCATGGAATCCTACTACCCAGAAGTGCTGAAGAGCCAAGAATTCATCCAGAAGGTTATCGAATCTGAAGAAGCACGTTTCCGTTCCAGTCTCGATGCCGGGATGAGCAAGCTCGATGCCATCATGGACCAGCTGAAGGCCGATGGCGACAAGCAGATCAACGGGGATGACGCTTTCCTGCTGTTTGACACGTTCGGTTTCCCCGTTGAAATGACCAACGAAATTGCCGAAGATAACGGCTTGTCCGTGGACATGGATGGCTTCAAGACCAACATGGAAGCACAGCGCCAGCGCGCCCGTGCTGCCCGCGGGAACGCTCAGTCCATGGGTAACCAGGACACGACCTTGATGGACATCAAGACCGACTCCAAGTTCACCGGCTGGACCAGCGTGGCTGAAGCCGGCGCCGTTTTGACCGACATCGTGGCCGACGACCAGGCAGTTGATTCTGTCAGTGCCGGCACCGCCCGGCTCGTGTTCGACAAGACGCCGTTCTACGCCGAAATGGGGGGCCAAGTGGCTGACCACGGGACGATTACGGACGCTGACGGCAACGCGGTGGCGGTCGTGACCGACGTGCAGCACGCACCTAATGGCCAGAACCTGCACACCGTCACGGTGAACGGCGAGCTGACCAAGGGTGCTAAGTACAACCTGGCCGTTGACACCAAGCGCCGCCACAAGGTTTCCCTGAACCACACGGCGACCCACTTGCTCGACCAGTCCTTGCGCAACGTGCTTGGCGAACACACGCACCAGGCCGGCTCCCTCGTTGAACCCGACTACCTGCGTTTTGACTTCACCAACTTCGGTCAGGTGACCGACGACCAGTTGCGGGCCGTTGAACAAATGGTCAACGAGCAGATCTGGCGGGCACTACCAGTAACCGCCGTTGAAACCGACATCGAAAGCGCCAAGAAGCTTGGTGCCATCGCGGTGTTCGGCGACAAGTACGGGGACGTGGTCCGCGTTGTGTCCATCGGTGACTTCAACAAGGAATTCGATGGCGGGACGCACCCAGCCAACACCTCCGAGCTGGGACTGTTCAAGATTACCAGTGAAAGCGGGATTGGGGCCGGCACGCGCCGGATTGAAGCGGTGACCTCTAAGGAAGCCTTCGAATACCTGAGCCAGCAAGCCGACGCGCTCGCCGCAACGGCGGG
>NZ_AYYO01000044.1:37062-155541 GCF_001436225.1 Lacticaseibacillus sharpeae JCM 1186 = DSM 20505
ACTGCGCGACAGCCAGAAGCAAGTTGCTGCCCTCCAGAGCAAGATTGCCAGCCAGGCCGCAGCCAACATCTTCGACAGCGCCGAGAAGGCCGGAAACTTCACACTCATCGCCGCTTCCGTACAGGTAGCGGGGATGAACGAACTGCGCCAGCTCGCTGACCAGTGGAAGACCAAGGGCAGTTCCGACGTGCTCGTGCTCGCCACGGCCAACGACGGCAAGGTCAGCCTGCTGGTTGGTGCCAGCAAGGATGCCATTGCCAGCGGCGTGAAGGCCGGGAACCTGATCAAGCAGATTGCCCCACTTGTCGGTGGCGGCGGTGGTGGTCGGCCTGACATGGCCCAGGCCGGTGGTAAGCGTGCCGACGGAATTCCAGCTGCATTAGCAGAAGCAAAGAAATTACTAGAAAACGCTTAACTGAAGTTTGTACTTTTGCCGTCTTTACAGTAGAATAGGCGGTGAACTGAAAGAATAGAGGTGCATAGCATGAGTTCATTGGATGAAACTGTCCACTTTAATTTTCGCGATAACTCGCCAAAGAATGTCCGCGAATCACTGACTACGGTCTATGACGCGCTGAAGGAAAAGGGTTACGACCCGATTACCCAGCTCGTTGGCTACCTGCTGTCCGGAGATCCTGCATACATTCCGCGTTATAACGATGCCCGTAACATCATCCGGAAGCACGAGCGGGACGAGATCATTGAAGAACTCGTCCGCAATTACCTCGGAACCGAGAACAAGTAGATGCGTTTACTTGGCTTAGATATCGGAACCAAGACGGTTGGGGTAGCGATTTCCGATCCGTTCGGGTGGACTGCGCAGGGGCTTGAGATTATCCCCATTGATTCCGAGAAGGGCAACTTGGGGTTAGGCCGGGTCAAGAAGTTGGTTGCTGAACACGAGGTAACCGGCTTCGTTCTTGGCTTGCCCAAGAACATGAACAACACTGAAGGTCCGCGCGTGGCCGCATGTCGCGACTACGCAGAGCGACTGAAGGCGAAGTTCGGCCTGCCCGTTGATTTTATTGATGAACGCCTGACCACCGTGTCCGCGTACCGCATCCTAATCGACGAGGCTGACGTTTCCCGGAAGCAGCAGAAGAAGGTTATCGACAAGATGGCCGCGCAGTTTATTTTGCAGAACTACCTGGATAGTAAGGGTAAGTTAACCCAAGAATAGATAATGTGTGCCGCAACTTGGTGCGCGATTAAACAGCCCCGCTCTGGCGTGTGGCGAAGGGAGATACACAATGGCAAACGAAGAAAAGATTCACCCAGGCGAAAACGACCAGCAGATTACGCTGATTGACGACAAGGGTAACGAGGAATTGTACAACGTGCTGTTCACGTTCGATTCCGAAGACTACGGCAAGTCCTACGTCCTGCTTTACCCAGAAGGTGCAGCCGATGATGACGATGTCGAAATCGAAGCCTTCGCGTACACACCAGACGAGAACGGCGATGCCAGCTCCGGCGACCTCTTCCCAATCGAAGACGACGACGAATGGGCAATGGTTGAGGAAGTACTGAACACCTTCCTTGCTGACGACGACATGCAGTAAGAATGAAAAGGCCGGGCGTTAATGCCAGGCCTTTTTGTTTGCGCCCGCGCAAGGTGCTAGCGGGACCGTTCTACTTTTTGCCATGTGCAGTATAATGTGGCCAAGAGCAGAATGTTTGGTCAAGATGAAAGTGGTGGTGCAAATGCTGGAACAGGATATTCAATACGGCACGGATGCAATGCAGAAGCTCGATCTCTACACGCCAGCCAGCAGTAACGGTCGCAGCCTGGTGCTCATTCACGGCGGCGGCTGGTGGCAGGGCGATAAGCATAAGGAGATGAGCACCGCAGCCAGGTTTGTGGACATGGGTTACACGGTGGCGGCGATTAACTACCGGCTGGCCCTGGCGGCGACAAACCTGTTTCCGACGCAAAATAGAGACGTCCTGGCCGCGTATCAGTGGTTAATTGCCCATGAACCAAGCTTTACGGCGCAGAACATCGCCTTTATCGGCGGTTCCACCGGCGGCCATCTCGCGGCGTACCTGGGCTTAACCCTGGGCCGACCGTTTGTGAGCCTGTCCGGACTGTTTGATTTGGCCGGATTTTACGCGGCGCACCCAGACGTGACGCCGGTGCAGCGCATTTTTAGCAAGCACACCGCCAGCAGTGCCATTGACCAAGATGGCAGCGACGACGGCTATTACAAGTGGATTATTGAAAATCTGCTGCCAGAAATCACGCCGGCACAGCTTGATGCCGCGTCGATTTGGCGTTGGGTGCGGGCCACTAGCGGCCCGGGGTTGCTCATCAATTCACTGCACGAACTGGTGCCGGCTAGTGAGCCCTTGCAACTAGCGGGCTTGCTGCAAGCCAAGAGTGTGCCGGTTGAGACCATCTTGCTGCCGGGGACGCGTCACGGGGAGGCTTATTTGCCCGACGTAATCGGCAGCGTGCAGCAGTTCCTTGACCGCTATTTTTAACGTTGGCGTGAAGATTATGCGGAGGCACGCGTGAAGTGAACGGTTTGTGCTAGAATGATTATATTATAGATTGGGCTATACAGGATGTAGCCTATAGAACAGGATGTGTAAATAGTGGCAAGCACGCAGAAGACGATTGCTGGGGTGCCGGCAATGGTGAACGAACCGTTGTCGAACTATACGTTTACGAAAACTGGGGGTCCAGCCGACTTACTGACGTTCCCCGAAACCATTGCGCAAGTGCACGATTTGGTGGACTACGCCAAGGATAATGACACGCCACTGACCATCATTGGTAACGCCAGCAACCTGATTGTCCGCGATGGCGGAATTCGCGGCCTCGTCGTGATTTTGACGCACATGCACACAATCACGGTGCACGGCAACGAGGTCACGGCTGCGGCTGGGGCCCGGATTATCGACACTTCCGATGCTGCTGGTGCGGCGGGTTTGTCCGGCTTGGAATTTGCTGCCGGGATTCCCGGTTCTGTCGGGGGGGCGGTGTTCATGAACGCCGGTGCTTACGGCGGTGAGGTCAAGGATTGTGTGGCCAGTGTCGAGGTGATTACCCGCAGCGGTGAACTGCACACGTACACGAGTGATGACATGCACTTTTCCTACCGCCACTCCGTCGTCCAGGAGACGGGCGAAATTGTGCTCGGGGCAACCTTCAAGCTTGTGCCCGGGGACGCCAAGGCGATTCGGGCCGAGATGGACCACCTGAACGATCTGCGCCGTTCCAAGCAGCCACTGGAATACCCATCTTGCGGGAGTGTGTTCAAGCGGCCAACGGGGCATTACGTTGGCCCGATGATTCAGCAGGCCGGACTGCAGGGCCACATCATCGGTGGCGCGCAGATTTCGATGAAGCACGCCGGCTTCATCGTCAACATCAACCACGCGACAGCGACCGATTACCTGGACATGATTCATTACGTTCAGGTGCACGTGAAGGCCAAGTTCGACGTTGATCTAGAACCCGAAGTGCGGATTATCGGCGAACCAGTTGCGACGCCGGTAGCAGACAAATAACAAAATACTTGGAGGTTCTTTCAGAAATGAGGGAATCTCCTTTTGCGTTTTGGGTATAATGTTATTAGTATTTTGATTATGGAGGTGGGAAAATGACGATTGTTCAAGGGGTATTAATGATGGTGGCACTAGTACTGGTAGCCAACATTATTAGTCATTTCTTGCCGTTTGTGCCCGATGCGATTATCCAAATCGTCTTGGGGCTGATTATTGCGCTGGTGATTAACGTGCAGGTGCCGGTTGCGACCGACTGGTTCATGCTGCTGTTCATCGCGCCACTACTGTACAATGACGGGCGCCACTTCTCCCACCGCGCGCTCTGGGCATTGCGGGGACAAATCGTCAGTAACGCCGTCGTGCTCGTGTTCGCGACGATGTTCCTCATTGGCCTCCTCATCCACATTCTGGTGCCACCGATTCCACTGGCTGCCGCGGTGGCCCTGGCGGCACTGCTGGCGCCAACGGACGCGATTGCGGTTGAAGGTATTGCCGAACACTTACCGATGCCGAAAAAAGTGCTGCACTTGGTCGCCGGTGAAAGTTTGATTAACGACGCGAGCGGCCTGATTGGCTTCAAGTACGGGATTGCCGTGGCCCTGACCGGTGAGTTCGCGGCTGGGCACGCGGCACTTGATTTTCTGTATGTCAGTTTGGTCGGCGCTCTGGCCGGAGCGGTGCTCATGGGCATCATCAACTGGGTGCGCAAACTGCTGTTTAGCCAGGGGATTGGGGACGTGACGCTGCACACGGTGTTGCAGCTGATCACGCCGTTCATCATTTACCTGCTAGTAGATGAGGGCTTGCACGCTTCCGGGGTCATCGCCGTGGTCATCGCGGGGCTGCTCAGTAACAGCCGACGCAACAACTACGGCGCCGTGCTGCCGGAACTGAAGCTGGTCAGCGAACACGCCTGGTCGATTATGGTGTACGTGCTCAATGGCCTGATTTTCGTGCTGCTCGGGATTGAACTGCCCGTGGCGATGCGCGCGACGATTGCGAACCACGATGTCAGCACGTTGCAGGCGCTGGGCATTGTGGTCGTCGTGTTCGCGGCACTGCTGGCACTGCGCACCGCGTGGGTGTACAGCAGCAACCTGCTGACCGCTAAGCGCCGCAAGAAGCGGGCACCGAGCTTTGCCTCCGCGCTGCTCACCGGGATTGCCGGGGTCCGCGGGGCGATTACCGTCATTGGGGTGCTCGCAATTCCCGTGGTGACAACGACCGGCCAGCTTTTCCCCGAACGCAGCTTAATGCTGTTCATCGCGGCGGGCGTGACGCTTATGAGCCTGCTGGTAGCCACAATTGGCCTGCCCATTATGGCCCACCTGGCGCCCCAGCCGGATATTGCAGAGCACGTGGCGCCAGGCAAGCACCTCACCTGGAGTCAGGCGCAGGCATACGTTCTCAAGGTAGCCGTGCAGCGGCTGGAGACGGAGAAGAAGGAGGACAACCAGAAACCCGCGCTGGATCTCATCAGTGACTACCAGCGGCGCCAGCGCAAATTGCGGCTGGCGGCGGATACTAGCGACGGGATGCCCGTCATGTTGCGTGATGAACTCGAATTGAAAATCATGGGGACGACGGGGGAGCTGCAAGCCCTGAACGAACTACATGCAGCTGGCAAAATTCCGGAATCTTTGTACCGCAAATTGCACCACCGGCTGACGCTGAAGGTCCAGGACATGCGGTTGCTCATCGAACGCGACGGGCACCGGACGGTCGGGATGCGCTGGCGCCAGTTTGCCGGCAAGATGCGCCACCGCCTCGATTTTGTCCACGTGATTGGCCGGATGCGGCGGAATAATAATGAGTATCTCTTTGTGCTGAAGGCGACGGCCAAGGGCGCGCTGGCGAATATCAGCGCCACGCTCAAGAGTGACGAGTACAAGAACCGCAAGTTTGCCCGTTCGGTAATTAAGACGCAGATGACGCACTACCGCAGCCGGATTGCGACTGTCCACGCGGTGCACAACAACAAGTACGAGCAGTACCAGGCCGAGATGCAGCGGCTGCGGATGGTGGGCTTCACGGCCGAACGCGCCGCCGTGCACCAGCTGATGGAACAAGGGTACATCACGCCGCTAGTGGCCCAGAAGCTAAGCACCGACATTTCGTACAGCGAAAGTGCGATTACGTTATCGGCGCAGGAAGATTAATTGATTAATGCCAAATGCCTTACACCTGGGCACTTGGCTTTTTTTGTGGCCACGGCCGGCACGATGCGATTGGGCTCGCAATGCCCGCACGCACGGCATATAATAATTCAGGATAATACATAACATCCGTGCCCGATGTGGACCGGATTGAATCAGTGCGAGGAATAGTATGAAAGATTTTAAATTAGTTTGGTTACTGCTGGGCTCGCTGATCACGAACCTCGGGGGTAGCTTTATTTGGCCGCTCACCACGATTTACGTGCATGAGTATCTGAAAATGCCGCTGACAATGGCCGGTGTGGTGATTTTCCTGAACTGCATAGCCTCCTTGTGCGGCAACACCATTGGCGGCAATCTGTTCGACCGTTGGCAACCCATTGGCACGCTCATGGTCGGCATTAGTATCGACGTGCTGGCCGCCAGTGCGCTGATTTTCTTCCACGGCTGGCCAATTTACCCGGTGCTCTTGACGCTGATGGGCCTGGGCAGCGGGATGACCTTTACGTCAATTAACGGCCTCGCCACGAAGGTGCCGGGTCACGCAGCGAGTTACGCCTTTAACTTCCTGTACTTCACCAGCTCGCTCGGGGTGGCGGCGGGGACGCTCGTGGTCGGCAACGTGCTGGCTGCTGGTATCGGTTGGGTGTTCGCGTGTGCGGCGGTAATTTACCTCTTTTTTGCAATCATTGTGTTTACGATGTATCGGGGCCATAGGTTGCGGCAAAACGATGCGGAAGAAGCACCTGCAGAGCACGGCAAGTCTCGGGTTCGGCCAGAAGTGCTTGCCGTCCTGGTAGTCGTGTTTGTCGTCTGGTTCTTCTATGAGCAGTGGGATAGTAATTTGTCGTCGTACATGCTCAGCAAAAGCTTGTCGGTGCGTGAATACAGTTCGGTGTGGACGGTCAATGCCATTGTGATTTTGCTCGTGCAGCCCGTGGTCACGCGGATGGACACCTGGCTAACTAAGCACATCACGTTGCGGTTGTGCACGGGTCTTACCTTATTCACGCTCAGCTTCATCTGGTTGCTTGGCGCCCACACGTACTTGAGCTTTGTGCTCGCAATGGTGATTCTGTCACTTGGTGAAGTGCTGGCGATGCCGGCGATTTCTACCTACATCAACCTCTTCGCTACTGCCCACACGCGCGGACAGTACCAGGGGCTGGTGCAAGCGGGGGCATCCGCGGGGCGGGCAGTGGGCCCACTCTTTGGCGCCATGATTATCGAGGGCTTTTCCTACCACATTCTCTTCTTGCTTGCGATTGGCGGGTTAGCCGCCGTCATGGTTCTGTTCGCGGCGGTGAGTGCCCGGGCGCGCGCCAAAGCGCAGATGTAGGCAAAGTCTGCAATGCGCGGACAAATGGGCGCGAACCCTGTGGTATAATCGGGACATGAATTAAATGGGAGGTTACGCATGACACAAATCTTCGAAAGCCTCTGGAGTTGGTCGACCCTGGCTGATCTCGTTGACATTCTGGTCGTCTGGTACGCGGTGTACCGGTTGATTATGTTGGTGCGCGGGACCAAGGCCGTTCAACTGTTCCGGGGCATATTGGTCATTGCCGTCATCCGGATTCTGGCGTGGTACCTGGGCCTGAAGACGGTTGGCTGGATTGTGGACCAGGTAATTGGTTGGGCAGTCATCGCGATTGTGATTATTTTTCAACCAGAAATTCGGCGCGGCTTGGAACACCTGGGTCGAAGTGGCTTGTTCAACCGCTCATCCAGCAACGCGCGGGAGCAGCAATTGCGCATGGTGGACGAGATTGACAAGGCCGTGCAGTACATGAGTAAGCGCCGCATTGGGGCCCTCATCACCATTCAGCGCAACACCGGGCTGGAAGATTACATCGAGACTGGGATTAAGATGGACGCCGAGATTACGGGCGCGCTGCTCATCAACACGTTCATCCCCAACACCCCCCTGCATGATGGGGCGGTCATCATTCGCGAAAATCGCATCGCCGTGGCCGCGGCGTACCTGCCATTGTCCGAGTCGAGTGCGATTCCGAAGTCACTCGGGACGCGGCACCGTGCCGCCGTCGGGATTTCCGAAGTGACGGACGCGGTCACCGTGGTTGTGTCTGAAGAAACCGGGGGCGTGACGCTCACCTGCAACAACAACCTGATGATCGACATGACGCGTGACGATTACCTGAAGTTCCTGACCGCACAGCTCGTACCGGAAGAGGAAGAAGACAAGCACAAACCCGTGCAAGAATTCTTCCTCGGCCTGATTGCCGGTTTCGGCAAGAAGGGGGGCAAATGATGAATAAATTTTGGGATAGCCCATGGGTATACCGCGTGCTCTCACTGTTCATCGCCGTTGCCCTGTTCGCATACGTGAATGCGGAGAAGATTGATAACTCAATCCACACCAATAAGACGACGGACAGCGCGGTGCTGGCGACCAAGACAGTTAGCATTAGTGCCCCGCTTGAAATCAACGCTGACCTCGACAAGTATTACGTCACCGGCTTCCCCGAGAAGGTTAAGGTGAAGGTCGAAGGGAACGCTGCACTGGTGACGACGCTACAAAACACGCAGAACTTCCGCGTGGTGGCGAACTTGCGTAAGCTGTCGGTGGGTAGCCACACCGTGCGCCTGCAAGTGCAGGGGTTGAGCAACAACTTGACGTACAAAGTGGACCCGGCGACAATAAAAGTTAACATCCAGAACCGAATTAGCAAGACAATGGCGGTCCAAGTGGATTACAATAAGAGCGCGATTGCTGATGGTTACACGGCCGGTTCGCCGGTACTGTCCACCGCCAACGTGCAAGTTACGGGGGCGCGGAGTGAGATTGAACGGATTTACGAGGTTTCTGCCAGCTTGGCATTAGCCCGGAATACGCACAAGAACATCACCCAGACCGTGACACTCCAGGCACTGGATAGTAACGGGCACACGCTGGACGTCATGATTACGCCGCAGACCGTGCGGGTGAAGTTGCCAATCAGCATGCCAAGCAAGAAGGTGCCGCTTACCTTCAAGCAGACAGGCAAGGCGGCAACTGGCCGGTCCTACGCGTTCGAATCGAACACGGAATCCGTGATGATTTACGGCAAGAAGTCTGTGCTGCAGGATCTCGACAGTCTGGAAGTGCCAATCGATGTTGGCGGGATTGATACGACCACCAAGAAAACCATCGATTTGACCGCGATTGACTCTGACTTAGCATCCGTCAAGCCCGGTTCGGCGAAGGTGACCATCAAGGTGACGAATTCGAAGTCACTGGTACCGGAAGCTGATTCGAGCGCGACGACGAAGAGTTCCAGTAGCGCCGCCTCGAGTAGCGACAGTGACAGCAGTAGCAGCAAGTAGTTTTAACTAAACGTGATTAATCGATGAATGGGAGAATCAGATAATGACTAAATATTTTGGTACAGATGGTGTTCGTGGGGTTGCAAACGAAGATTTGAGCCCTGAACTTGCTTTCCGCCTCGGCCGTGCAGGGGGCTATGTCCTCACCAAGCACCAGCAGGGCGACAAGGCCCCACTTGTACTCGTGTCCCGCGACACCCGGATTTCCGGGCAGATGCTCGGGGACGCGTTGATTTCCGGCCTTTTGTCTGTCGGGATTGAAGTGCTGAACCTCGGTGTGATTACCACCCCCGCCGTTGCCTACCTGATTAAGGTGCAGGGCGCCGCTGCCGGGATTCAGATTTCTGCCTCCCACAACCCCGCACAGGACAACGGGATTAAGTTCTTCGGCCCTGATGGCTACAAGCTGGCTGATGAGACGGAAGAGGAAATCGAGAAGTACCTCGATGCCCCTGAAGACACGTTGCCACGGCCAAGCGCCAAGGGTCTGGGGACCGCAGCGGATTACCCAGAAGGTACGCAGAAGTACGTGCAGTTCCTGGAACAGACCGTGACCGAAGACATTTCCGGCATTCGCGTGGTGCTGGATGCGGCCAACGGGGCCAGCAGCGGCATTGTGAGCCGGCTGTTCGGTGACCTCGATACCGACTTTGACACCATGGCCACCACACCAGATGGCATTAACATCAACGCCGGCGTCGGCTCCACCCACCCCGAGGCTTTGGCCAAGATGGTTGTGGAGAAGGGCGCACAGGTTGGTTTGGCCTTCGATGGGGATGCAGACCGCTGCATCGCCGTGGATGAACAGGGCAACATTGTCGATGGTGACAAGATTATGTTCATCCTGGGTAGCTACATGAAGTCTCAGGGCCGCCTGAAGAAGGACACGATTGTCACCACCGTAATGAGTAACCTCGGACTGTACAAGGCGATTGAAGCTAACGGCATGAAATCCGTCCAGACCGCCGTTGGGGACCGCCACGTGGTCGAAGAAATGCGTAAGGAAGGTTACAACATCGGTGGGGAACAGAGTGGTCACGTAATTCTCTTTGATCACCACAACACCGGTGACGGGATGCTGACCGGGATTCAGCTGCTGTCCGTCATGGCCGCAACCGGCAAGACCCTGTCCGAACTGGCCGCACCCGTGCAGACCTACCCCCAGAAGCTCGTGAACGTGCCCGTAACGGACAAGAACTCCTGGAAGAACTACCCCGCAATCACCGATGCCATCGCCAAGGTGGAAGCAAAGATGGCCGGGGATGGCCGCGTGCTCGTCCGTCCTTCCGGTACCGAAGCCCTGCTGCGGGTAATGGCTGAAGCGAAGACTGAAGAACTGGTTAACGCCTACGTTGACGAAATCGTCGCGGTGGTTGTTGCCGAAATGGGTAAGTAATTCGCCCAATTACAAAAGGCCCGGAAGCGTGAGTTCACGCTTCCGGACCTTTTTTGGTATCTGTCCAATTGCACGAAGCAGCGCGGATTATTCCGCCTGTGCGAGTACCCGTTTGATGACCTTCAGCACCCCGAATTCCTGGTTGCTGGCCGTGCGGAAGTCCGCATACGGAGCCATCTGCGGCCGGGCGTTGGCCACCAGGTAACTGTATTTGACGTACTGCAGCATTTCCTTATCGTTGAAGTTATCGCCAAACGCCATCATGGCAGTGGCATCAATCTGCAGCAGCTGACTCATCTGCATCATCGCGTTGCCCTTGTTAATGTGCATAGGCATGATGTCAATCCAGCAGTCCGCCGTGACGGCCACGGAGTACCGGTCGCCGAAGCGGGGGTTAAGTTGGTTGGCAAAGACGGCCTCGGCGTCGTGGTGTGGCAGGTACAGGGTCAGCTTATCCGCCTGCCCGGCCCAAGCCAGAGGGTCAGTGCGATAGTTCAGGGTGGTGTAAAAAGCGCGAAATTCGGCGTCGTATGCGGTGTCGGCGCGGTCGGCAACCGCGCCATCCAGACCACAGATGAGTGGGTGGCCATCGGTGTGCTCCTGCACGTAGCGGAACATTTCGCGCAAGTCCGCGTTGGGGAGCAATGTCTGGGCAATGATTTTGCCGTGGTGCTTAATCACCGCGCCGTTGTCGCAGATGAGGATGAGCTGATCCTTGTACTGGGGGAACATCGCTTCAAGTGTGTAGAGCGGGCGGCAAGAAGCCACCGCAAACTGAATGTTCGCGCGCTGCATTTGCTCTATGTACGCGTCAAAGTGGGGCGGTAATTCACCGGCTTCGGTGAGTAATGTGTGGTCCATATCGGTTGCAATTAATTTGATTTCAGGCATGGTAATTCCTCGTGATTATTATTTTTGTCAGTAGTGGGAACTTCCACGCTGGTTGACGCGATTATTATGACATGACCTAATATTACGGTCAATGTGACATAACGAGGTTAGGTTAGGGAATATGCGCCGGTGGCGGGCACCAACTACTGGCTAAAATTAAAACATTACGGTCGTCAGTGGTATGGGTACCAGCATTAGTTGCCGGCCGCTGGTGCCGCCTATTCAGTAGTTGTGTATGAATATTAAGCTTCAACCCCATTTGCCGGGGCTTTTAGTGTAAATATCGAACTGCTGGGGGCGGATAAGGGTGTCAATATTGAGACCATAAATGCAGTTTTACTGAAAATTACAGTACCACCGGTTTAGACAAAAAAGCGTGGCAAACATAACAAAACGAATGCGTTTTGCCAAGGTTGCCTAGCTAATAGGCTTCATAAATAAATATATGCGTTTTCAACAATACCTAAATCTGTGTAACTTAAAAAGAAAAAATAAGGGTAAATATAATTTTTTCGCTTTGCTTTATGCACAAAACCTGTATAATAAGTACAGATAAAGCGCGAACATTAATGCACGTCGTTAGTAGCGGCCGGCGATGTGCAGTCCAAATTGCGCGACGTGAGTGGGTGTTGTGGAGATGTATCGATTTTTTGGCCAGCCGAAGTTTGACCCGGAGCACATTGCTGCCGGGCCAATTGGATACGAGCTGTTTATCCGTGAAAATATTAATGGCGAGTGGGTTTTGCCCCATGATTTCATCAGTATTCCGAGCGCCATTTTCGGAGACCTGTTGCGGCAGACGGTCAGTGCCTTGCCGCAGACGATTGACCTGATTTCGTTCAATTTGGAGCAGGAACACTTTGTTCAGGAGCAATACCTGCAACTGGTGCAGGCCGTGCAGCGGTGCACGCGCGTGGTGCTCTATACGGAGCTAACTGAGCGCAACGCGGAGTCCGTGACGGTGCCGCAGCTTGTAGATGCTGCCAAGCATTTCCACGAATATGGCCTGCGTGTCGTGCTCGATGACGTGGGGACAGAGCAAAACAACGAGCAGTTGGCCAGTGCGATGGACGATTACGTGGATGAATACAAGTTTGCGTTGCAGAACCTGCGTCCATTTAGCAGTATTGCGCAGATCAAGCCTGAACTCGCGCACTGGTGGCAGCTGGCCAAGCAACACGAGAAGACCCTTGCCATCGAGGGGATTGAGAGTGCCGAGGAGCTGGCCTTGATTCGCGCTGAATTTCCAAGTGAGATTGTCCAGGGCTACTTCTTGGGCAAACCAGCCTTGTTACCGATTAAAGAATAAGTGAAGCGGATGCCCATGGGTACGCCGCTTTTTTAGTGGCCCAATGATGGCCTTAAGAAAATATTTAACAAGTTGAATTGGTATACCTTAATTTGAAGCAGCGGTATAGGCCATAATCGCCTAAGCCCATGGTGGCGGGAATGGCAGATATACTGACAAAAACGTTCACAATAGTATCTATACCAATCCGTGACGATGGCGATTATTTAATCCGTTACAGTCTTGACAAAAGCCGTCATACAAACTATTCTACAAACATCAACAGCGATGAATTATCTAAATTCATCTAGTCCAATTATTCGGAGGAACATCGTATGTGTGGAATTGTCGGCGTCGTCGGGAAGCTTAATGCAACCAAGGTATTGCTGAATGGTCTAGCCAAATTGGAATACCGTGGTTACGATTCAGCGGGGATTTTTGTGAATGATCAGGGCCATGAAGCCGTACTGATTAAGCGCGTGGGCCGGATTAAAAACCTGCAGGCAGCGGTACCGGATACGTTAACCGGTACACTGGGTATTGGCCACACACGTTGGGCAACTAACGGCAAGCCCACTGAAGCCAACGCACACCCCCACGTTTCTAACGATGGACGCTTCTACCTCGTGCACAACGGGGTGCTGACCAACGCGGCGGAACTCAAGGACGAATACCTGAGCGACGTGCAGTTTGCCAGCGACACCGATACCGAAGTTGCCGTACAGCTGGTGGCGAAGTTCGTGCGCGACGGGGCCACAACCAAGGATGCTCTGCGGCACGTGATGCAGCTGGTGCAGGGCTCTTACGCCTTCGCTCTTGCCGACAAGGAAGACAGCGACACGCTGTACGTAGCGAAGAACAAGTCGCCACTGCTGGTGGGCTTAGGGGACGGCTTTAACGCCGTTGGTAGTGATGCGCTGGCACTACTCGACCAGACCGATACCTTCCTCGAACTGCACGACGAAGAACTCGTGGTCTTGACTGCGGATGGCGTACGGGTGGAAAATCTGGCCGGTGAGGTGCAAAAGCGCGCCAGCTACAAGGTCGACGTGTCTGAAGGCGCCGGCGAACTGGGTGCTTACCCATTCTACATGCTCAAAGAAATCGATGAGCAACCCGTAGTTTTGCGCCGCCTGCTTTCGAACTACACTGATGCTGACGGTCAGGTTAACATGCCCGAAGAACTGCTGGCAGCAATGCAGCAGGCCGACCGGCTGTACTTCGTGGCCGCCGGTACCAGTTACCACGCGAGCCTCGTTGCGGCCCCACTGTTTGAACAGCTTGCGGGCGTCCCCGTCACCGTGGCCTTTGCTTCCGAGTTTGGCTACCACATGCCACTGCTGTCCAAGAAGCCGCTGTTTGTCTTCCTGACTCAAAGTGGGGAAACGGCCGACATTCGCCAGGTGCTGGTCAAGGTGAAGGCGCTTGGGCTGCCAAGTCTGACCATCACCAATGTGCCAACTTCGACGCTGGCACGGGAAGCCGATTTCGCGCTCAGCCTGCACGCTGGTCCTGAAATCGCGGTGGCTTCCACCAAGGCGTACACCGCCCAGGTTGCAACTTGCGCGCTGCTCGCCCAGGCGCTGGGCATTTACCTGAACAACGATGCAGCTAAGCAGTTCGACGTGGCGCACAAGCTGACCATGATTGCGACCGCCCAGCAGCAGCTGGTGGACGAAAAAGACCAGATTCACGAATTCGCCCAGAAGATGTTCAAGACCACCCGCAACGCCTTTTACATTGGCCGTGGGAGTGATTACTACTTGTCTCTAGAAGCGGCGCTGAAGCTGAAGGAAATCTCCTACATTCAGGCGGAAGGCTTCGCGGCTGGCGAACTCAAGCACGGGACCATTGCCCTGATTGAAGAGAACACGCCGGTCGTGGCCATTGTGTCGGACCCCGTGACCGCGGCCCACACCCGTGCTAACGCCACCGAAGTGCAAGCGCGGGGTGCCGCGGTGATGCGGATTGCAACGGAAAGTCTGGCTCAGCCTGGTGACGAGCTGGTAGTACCAGACACGGATCCACTACTGACGCCACTGGTGACCATCGTGCCTTGCCAGCTGCTGGCATACTATGCGAGCCTCGACCGCGGATACGACGTGGACCGGCCCCGCAACCTGGCGAAGTCCGTGACGGTTGAATAGTAAATTAAGTTAATAGTTAGTGAAGGTGGGTCTGCACGCATGCGGGCCCACTTTTTACCGCTGCGGCAAAGATTTCAATCTTATCAAGTTTTCTGAAAACGTGAATTTTACGCGGCCAGTTGTGGTAAGCTACAAGCACACAGGGGGAGAATCATGCGTAAAATTTGGCGTTATAAATGGTGGTTACTGGCACTGCTGGTGCTCTTAGTACTCTTTGGCAGCAGCTCCATGACCTACAAGGAGCAGACCAGTGTGCCGTTTCTGGAACGCGTACTGGCCAACGAGCCACTGAAGGATGTGGTGGCGCGCATCCACATCAATTATGGGCAAGGGGACATTATCGCGATGCCCGGCCACACGTATTTTCAGGTGATTGAATTCATTGTGCGCAAGATTGCCCACTTCGGCAGTTACTTCCTACTCGGCTGGTTCCTGACGTCTGCGTTGCGGGAAAAAATCCAGCCGGCGTGGTTCCGCCTCTGGATGGTCCCGATGATGGCCGGCGGGTTCGCCGCGCTGGATGAGCTGCACCAGATGTTCACGGGTGATCGCTCACCGATGGTCCAGGACGTGGTGCTCGACATGACGGGCGCGCTGACCGCGACAATTATTATTCTATTGGTTGAGCAGCTGTGGCGGCGGCACGTGGCTAAGCGCGACCGGCTTTCATTACTTAAGCATTAACCGGCGGAATTCATGCGCACCCTTACATTATTATTAGAAATGAACGACGCCATCTTTAAATACGAACGATATTTGTGTATAATTGCGAGTGTTTGAGAATTGCATCGGGCAAGTATGCTTTTGTGTTCCCAAAAAATAAACTACATTAAGCGCGAAAGAATCGCGTGAACGGAGGCTGAGTTAGAAATGTCAGGACATTCCAAATGGCATAACATCCAGGGGCGTAAGAACGCTCAGGACGCTAAGCGAGGAAAGATCTTCCAAAAAATCTCCCGTGAACTTTTCATGGCAGCAAAAGCAGGTGGTCCCGACCCTAGTGGTAACCCTGGCCTCCGTTTGATGATTGACAAGGCACGTGCTGCTAACATGCCTAAGGACGTCATGAACCGTGCCATCAAGAAGGCTGAAGACGGCGACAAGACCAGTTACGACGAAATCATGTACGAAGGTTACGGTCCTAACGGGATTGGGATCCTCGTTTCCGCTCTGACCGACAACAAGAACCGGACCAACTCCGATGTTCGTGTTGCCATCACCCGTCATGGTGGGACCATGGCCGGTGCCGGTGCCGTTTCCTTCATGTTCGATCGCAAGGGTAAGATTGTGATCAGCCGTGAAGACCTCGACATGGACGAAGACGACATGCTCGAAGCTGCTCTTGAAGCTGGTGCTGAAGACCTGCAGACCGATGACGATGAATTCACTATCCTCACCGACGCTAAGGAATTCGCCCAGGTGCGTGACGCACTCACCGAAGCTGGCTTCAAGTTCGAATCTGCCGACTTGGCAATGATTCCGCAGAACACCATTCCTGTTCCGGCAGAAAAGGAAGAAACCTTCCAGAACCTGCTCGACGCACTCGACGCACTGGATGACGTTACCGACGTCTACACCAGTGCTGAATGGGCTGACGAAGATTAATTAACAATTACACCCCGCACACGTTGCGGGGTGTTTTTTTGTCACTAAATAGCGGCTAAAACATGACCCCCGAAAAAATTTGGTGAAAAGCAAATTTTTTTCGGGGGTTTTTGGCTAACTTGCGCAATCTATATATGTGGAGGTGATGACGACGGATATTGAATCGATTTTACGTTCCGCCGCAAAAGACGGAGCAAGTGATGTGTACCTTTTTCCCGGCCGCGGGGATTACCAAGTGCGGGTGCGGACGCCAAATGGAGTCAGTGCACCACGCCGGGTGCAACCGGCTGACGCCCAGAAGTGGATTAACTACCTGAAGTACCAGGCGGGGATGAACTTATCGGAGCACCGCCGCGTGCAGCAGGGCGCGTTGTGGTATGCGGCCAGCGAACGGTTTTTGCGGCTCAGTGCTGCGGGTGATTACCGGGACCGCGAATCGATGGTTATTCGGCTCATTGCCCCCATCCCGGAAGTGACGCCGGAGACCCGCCCCGTTTTGACGGACTTAGCGCAACGGGTGCGGGGGCGCGGTTTGCTTACGGTGTGCGGGCCAACGGGCTCAGGCAAAACGACGCTACTGTACCAGCTTGCCCGCGAACTGGCCGCGGACGGCGGGGTGGTGATGACGATTTAGGACCCAGTGGAAGTTAGCGAGCCGCAGTTCTTGCAGCTACAGGTTAACCAGGTTGCTGGCCAAACGTACGCGAGCCTGCTGAAAGCGTCGCTACGGCACCGGCCCGACGTGGTCATCATTGGCGAACTGCGCGATGCGGAAACTGCGCGGGCTGCCTGTGAGGCGGCGCTGGCCGGGCATATTGTACTCGCGACGGTGCACACGCGTTCGCCCGCGGACGTACCGCTGCGGCTAGTCAGCCTCGGGGTACCGCAAGCGCTGGTCAATGGTGCTTTGCGGGTGTCCGCGCAGTGCGAGCTGCTACCCCTGGAGCCCGTGCGGCCGGCCGTTGAAGTGTGGAGCTGGCGCGATGGCGCTGGCCAGCGGGTCAGCAAGACGCTCGCGGTGCAAAAAGCGTTCGCCACGGCGAGTGCAGCAAACGTAGCGGCCAGCAGTGCTAGTGCCGCGCTGCATGCGTACCAGCCGCCCGTTGATCCCGGGCCAATTGCCGACGTGGATGTCGCGGTGAATGGTAGCTGGAACGAGGATGGGGTCGTTGAGGCAGAGGAGGTGCATACGGGTGACTAAGAAATTGGCCTTAGCCGCGCAGGCGGATTGCTGCACCACCATTAGCACGCTGCTCCAGTCGGGTTTTCGGCTGGGGGACGCGCTGGATTTCATCGGCGTCCAGTTTCCTAAGCTCAAGGCGCGTGTGACTGGCGTGCAAGACGACCTCGCTGACGGCACCATGATTGATACCGCGTTTGCCCGGGGCGGATTCTCGCCCGTCGTGTGCACCCAGATTGGCTTAGCGGGCGCTCACGGTGATTTGGACGGAGCCCTGGCCGAGGTTGCGCAGTATTTGAAGTTGCTGCAAAATTCGCGGTCTAAGGTGTGGCAGTTGCTGGCGTACCCGCTGACACTCCTGGCACTGCTCACCGTGATGCAATTCGGCATTGTCTACTGGGTATTGCCCCAGCTCAGTGCTGATCCCGACCAGGCGATGGGTCCACAGCTATTCATCTGCCTGAGTTTTGTGCTGACCGTGCTGCTCATTACGGTCTTCGTGAAGGGGATGACACCGCAAAAACGCTATGACGTGCTGCACCGGGTTCCTGTCATCGGGCGGATTCTGACGGAGTACTACCAGTACGAATTCATGATTGGTGCGGCCAGCTTCCTCGGCGTGGGCCGGGACCTCGGTACGTATTGCGCCTACCTGGCTGAGCAAGCGCCCGGACCCCTCACACAGGTGGGCCGACGCGTGACCAACGAATTGTTGACGGGGGTGAGCCTGCAGACGGCGCTCAAGGATGACTTGGTGCCGGCGAGTCTGGTGCACCTGATGGCAATGGGCCAAGAGCCGCGCCTGTTTGCCCAATCGACCGCGGCCCTAGCGCGCGGATTATTCAAAAATTTGGAACTGCGGATGAACCGCTTGTTAGCGTTCGTCCAACCCTTGATGTTTCTGATTCTGGGTGTGCAAATTGTGGTGATGTACGCACACCTGCTATTGCCACTGTACTCAGTGGTGGAAAGGTACTGATAATGAAAAAAATGATCAAACGGCGCAAGGGCTTCACCTTGATTGAAGTGCTCGCGGCCCTCGCAATTATTGTGGTTTTGACCCTCGCCCTCATCCTGATGGTTAAGGGACAGGTGGACCAGGCAAACAAGAAGGACAACCGGCTGCTGGAACAGACCGTGAACGCACAGATTGAGGTGCAGATGGATGATACTGGCACGAGCGACAAGGTAACGATTACCAATATTGGTGATTTACGCGATGAAGGTTTCATCAGCGCAAAGCAGTACGAGCAGCTCAGCGACAAGCACGCTAAATTTAAGACGAGCTCTGATGGCGTGCCGCAAGTGGACATTCCGTAATTGCGCCGCCGGGGTTTCACGCTGATTGAGGTGCTCGCCGCACTGGTGGTGATTACCGTCACGCTGATGCTCGGCGTGGTGGTTGGGCGTAAGTGGGTGCAGGAGCAGCGCGAAATGGCGTTTTGTCAGCGCGTAGTGACCGAGTGGAATGCGATGATGGTGAACGCGGAGAATTCGAAGGACAATTATACCATGGAGTTTAAACAAGCTTCCAAACAGCCCTGCACAGCCAATTTTATGCATGATCTGCCTAATGGAGAACATGTAATTTCAGTCATTGCGCCACTTAGTTTGCAGATTATGAATAATAGTTCGTTCACGGTACGGCGCAAAACAGGACAAAACTTCACGCAACCGTTGACAATCATGATAGAAAGCCAAAGTGGTGCAGTATACAAAATGGTATTAGAACTGGGGTGGGGACGATTAAAGCTCTTGAAAAACGGCGTGCTGGTGGAATGATGGTCGAGCATATTGCCGCGCTGGCGGTGATTGGCTGTTGCTGCGTGACCGTGGCGACAGTGAGCGCCGCCCACCATGAGCTGGTGCTGCCCGCACGCGAAGAAGCGTACGCTGCCCAGGCAGCGCTCAATGCTATTCGTATCACTAATGCTAACCCTACTGGAGGAATGCAGGTCAAGACCCCATTAGCATTTGATAAGTATGCCGCAACCGTGGTGGGGGATAAAATTGAGGTGAAAAAGGTTGGCACTGATAAAAAGTGGACGTTCACGCGCAGGCTTCACACTCATTGAATGTATGGCGGCACTAGTGGTATTTGTGGTTATTATACTAATGTGGCAGCCACTAACTCAGGTTAGTAAGTCGATGCAACGGACTGATGAAGAAATGACCGGAATGCTTGCAGGTGCACGTGAATTGGAGGAAATGACGCGTGGAGGAAAAGTAAATAGTTCGGCTTTGAAGGGTGAGCTGTTGCTTGAGACAAGAAGAAATCAGCATTACACACTTAAACTAATGTCAACCCCAGCCAATCCAAACACCCTAGTAATTACTGCAAAAGGAGGTGGATATATGCCGATTGTTCGTCATGTGAAGCAATTTGACGTTTCAACTATTAAGCCAAATGTACTCGAATACATCGTAACTATGGAGTCAGGTAAGATTTTTGTTGGGGTGTTGACCGACAATGGGGGTGAGTAATTCGCGAAGGAGAAACGGTAGTGCATTGATAACCGCATTAATGTTGTTGATAGTGGTAAGTGTATTGTGTGGGATTATCACAATTCAATTTGTAAGGTGGCGTCAAAGTTACCGTACGGAGACTCAATACACAATTAGCCGAATTAAGGCTAATGTTTCGGTTCCAGAAGGAGTTAAAGCACATTAACAATGAGTGCAATCTAACCTATAATCGTGAAACGTTTTTACATTGTGGCTTGTTTTGACTTGAAAAGTCATGAATTTTCCGTCGTTTTTTTAAGCGTTCATTAGATTGCGCTTACTGAAAGAAAAAGCTCTTGATTTGCATTTAAATCCTCGTTACACTGTAATCAGCTAAGTGTTTTAATGAGGGTCGTGTCTGGCCCACCTGCGGCAGTAGGTGGGTTTTAGCATGCGCAAACAAACCCGGTTGCTTGTGATTTTTAACCCGGGATTATCCACGAAAAATGATACGAATGCAGAACTGAGGATTGCGGGTTTTCTGAAACTATTTCAGTGACCCCAAGGAGGGAACAGTCTTGGCTAACGAGCACATGGAAAAGCTGTACGACGTCTTGAATCAGGCGACTGGTTTACTGCAGAAGAATTTGAAGTCCAGCATGATTTCGGCCCTAGTTGAGGTCGGCGAGGATTTCGCTAGCAACGAAATCACCCAGGAAGATGGCCTGCCTGATGCCAACACCACGGCCAAGCTCACCGACTTACTGCACCAAGTGAATCTGGCGGAATACTCTGCGGAGGAAATTCGGCAGGCCCTGCAGTTGGTGCTGGTGCGCACGATTGCCGCCGACCAGATCGAACCCAATAAGCAGGTGACACCGGACGCTCTGGCCAGTTTGGTTAGCTTCATGGTCACCACGATGATGCCCAAGTTGCCGGCTGAGCTCAAGATTGCTGACATTGCGGCGGGCACGGGGAATTTACTGTACGCCGTGATGAACCAGTTGCACGCGGCGAAGAACGTCGCTGTCCACGGATACGCGGTGGACAACGACGAGGACCAACTCGCCGTTGCCAGCATGAGTGCGGGCCTCCAGAAGGCGGACGTGGAATTGTTCCACCAAGACGCCATTGAGCCGCTGCAGTTCAACAACATCGACGTGGCGGTTTCGGACCTGCCCGTTGGTTACTACCCCGTAGATGAACGGGCCAAGGCCTTTGCCACCGCGGCAAAAGAAGGTCATTCCTACGCCCACCACTTGCTACTCGAACAGGCGATTAACGTGCTGGCCCCCGGTGGTTTGGGCTTGTTCTACGTGCCAAGCAGCGTGTTCAGCACGGACGAAGCCAAGGGCCTGACCGAATGGCTGGCTAAGACCGCCTACTTCCAGGGGTTGCTGGCACTGCCCGAGAACTTCTTTGCCACCAAGTCCGCCCAGAAATCGCTGCTTGTGCTGCAGAAGCCGGGTAACGGGGCAAAGCAGGCCACCCAGGTGCTGCTCGGGACGTTCCCAGATTTGAACGATACGGCTGCCTTCAAGCAGTTTATCGCTGACGTAGCAAGCTGGCACCGCGACAACATGGAGTGAGGTAAAACCGTGGCCAAAATTCTAGCAGTTAACACCGGTAGTTCAACCCTGAAGTGGAAACTTTTTCAAATGCCCGAGGAAACCGTCATCGCGGGGGGCATGGTCGACCGTCTTGGTCTGCCGGGCTCCAAGGTGAAGATTAAGTACGGCGATGGGCAGGAATTCAAGCTCGACTGTGAAATTAAGACCGCCGATGAAGCTGTTGAGTTACTCTTAGACAAGCTTCTCGAACTAAAAATTATTAGTGACTACCATGAGATCAACGGGGTCGGGCACCGCGTCGTTGCCGGGGGTGAAGTGTTCAAGCACTCCACGCTGATTGACCGGCACGGATTGCAGCAGATTATGGATCTTGCTGAACTGGCTCCACTGCACAACCCGGCGGAGGCACGCGGGATTGCGGCGTTTATGCACGCCCTGCCTGATGTGCCGGAAGTGGGCGTGTTTGACACGTCTTTCCACACGTCTCTGCCGGCGATGAATTACCTGTACAGCATCCCCACCAAGTACTACAAACAGTTTGGCTTGCGTAAATATGGCGCGCACGGGACTTCGGTGCGCTTTGTGGCCAGCCGCACTGCGGAAATTTTGCACAAGCCACTGGCAGATTTACGCCTCGTGGTAATGCACATGGGTAGCGGGGTGTCCGTGACGGCGGTCCAAAACGGCGTTAGTTTTGACACCTCCATGGGTTACACGCCCGTTTCCGGGGTGACCATGAGCACGCGCAGTGGGGACATTGACCCCTCGCTGGTGGCGATGCTGATGAAGAAGCTGAATATCACGGATCCCGACCGGATTATTACGCTCCTCAACAACAAGTCTGGGGTCTACGGGCTGTCCGGCTTGTCCCCCGACATGCGTGAAATTGAAGCAACCATCGACACGCGGCCGGAATCCAAGCTCGCTATCGACGTCTTCGTTAACCGCATGATTAAGTATGTCGCTGGTTACATCGCCGAAATGGGCGGGGTCGATGCGATTGTCTTCACTGCGGGGATGGGTGAAGCAGATGCGGCGATGCGCAAGCGGATTGTCGACAAACTGGCAGTCTTCGGGCTGAAAATGGATGAAGCGGTCAACGACAACGTGAAGGGAGAAGCAGACATCACGGCAAGCGGCAGTTCGGCGCAGGTACTAGTGGTACCAACCAACGAAGAATTGATGATTGCCCGGGACGTCTGCATTGTGGGCGAATGTCTTTAATGGATTGGATCTATATTGCCACCGCAATCGTGGCGGTCATCGTGACCGGGATTGCGGCGTTCATGGTGCAGGTACCATCTAAGATTCGCTGGTTCCGCCGCGGGTTCTTCCTGCTAGTGGCGGCGGCGTTTCTAATCGCTTCGATTGCCATGCCCCTGAATACCCACGCGAAAGTGACGGGGTACTTCATCGCCGTGCTCATGGCATGTTTCGGACTCTGGCGTCAGGGCCTCACGAACTGGGGCATCATCGCGGGACTCGGGGCGACGCGCGTTTGGGGTACCATCACCACCGTTGAACTAACCCACGATGACAAGCATGATTTCACGGTCCTCGAAGCCTTCGTCGGCAGCATTCGGGTGAGCCGGCTACGTTTTGGTCAGTCGCAAGCCGCTTTGGGTGAGTTCATCAAGAACAAAGCACCGAACACTAAATTACAGTAAATGACATTAGAGCCGCCGCGTGCGGTTCTTTTTTTGCACTTGGGCACAAAAATAGGGACTGAACGGTGATGTTCAGTCCCTGTTGTGCAGTTAGTAGGTTTCTTTGCGTTGCCGCTGGGCGTCTTGCATCGCGCCAGAGGTGTATTCGAGCAGGCTGGACTTGAGGTTGTCCTCCATGTTCGCCAGTTCCTTCTCGGCGGCTTGGCGCTTGGCCCGCCCGTCTTGTTGGATCTGCAGGGTTTCCTTCAGGGTATCAATCAAATCACCCTGAGTTTGGGTGAGGGTCTCGATGTCAACCACACCACGCTCGTTTTCCTTCGCCGTTTCGATGCTCGAAATCTTCAGCATCTGGCTGTTCTTCTTGAGCAGGTCGTTGGTGGTTTCGGATACTTCGCGCTGGGCAGTGACGGCTTCCTTCTGGCGCAGCAGGGTGAGGGCGATGGCCACCTGGTTCTTCCAGAGCGGAATGGCCGTATTGATGCTGGCCTGAATCTTTTCCGCCAGGGCCTGGTTCGTGTTTTGAATCAGCCGAATCTGGGGTGCTTGCTGCAATGTGATTTGGCGAGCGAGCTGCAAGTCGTACGTCCGCTTTTCCAGGCGCGTCACGAACTGCTGCAGGTCGTTGACCGTCTGGACGTCCATCTGGTCACCGCTAGCTTCGGCCTTCGCCTGGGCTTCGGGAATGGTCTTCGTGTTCAGCTCATCCTGCTTCATCTTGGCGGCGGCAATGTAGATGTTCAGCGCCTCGAAGTAGGACTTGTTTTGACTATAGAGTTCCTCGAGCAGCTTGTTGTCGGTGATTAGGCCGTTCTTTTCCTTATCCAGATGCACAGCGATGGTGTCGATTTGCGCGCCAATCTTCTGGTACTTGGCCGTGATTTCGAAGATGCTGCGCTTAACCTTGCCGAAGACGCGGCTGAAAATATTGCTGTTCTCAGGCCGCAGTTCGTCGGGGTCAGTTTCGTTCAGCCGGGTCATGAGGGAGGTCAAAGCATCCCCAATCGCGCCGGTGTCGGAGCTGGAAACCTTGTTTAACATGTTCTGGGAAAAGGCGGACAGCTTCTGCTGGGCGCCGGCACCATAGGAAAGCACCGCGGTCTGGTCGGTTGGATCAATCTTGCTGGCTAATTCGTGCGCCGCCTGGACGTCTGCGGCGGACATGTTGGCCGTGGCGTCGGGGCTCTGAGCTGTAGGTGCCGCATCCGGTTTAGCCGCCGGGGCAGCCATGGAGGTGGCAAATGGGTCATTCAAGAGGTCAGCAGTCAGATCCTTGACTGAGGCCTGCTTTGCTTCAGGGTTTTCGTTGTTCATTACTTATCTTCCTTTTCTTCTGGCGCGGCGTCAGGCTGCGCGTTTGCGGCGGTCTGCGCATCGTGCATGCTTGCATGGCGGGCGAGCTGCTGCTTAGTCAACGTGACGGTGGTGTCGAGGTCTTCAATGTCGTCGTGGACGAACGCGGCATACTCGTCGCGGATGGTCGCGGCAAGCTTGGCCAGCGCGTCCTTGGCCTGGTTCAGGACCAGGTAGGTGTCAGCGGTCTTGACTTCGTGGCGCGTAATGATCACGTACTTGCGCGTGAGGTCCGCCATGTTGGGCAGCTGTTCGTAGAGGAACGGCGCCGATTCGGTCATCCGCTTGGGTTCATTCACGATTGCCTTGAAGTACGCGTGAATCACGTTCATGGTGTCGAATTCGCGGAGGATATCCTGCAGCTCGACACTACTGTTGACCGTTGTTTCGAGGCTGTGGATGTTCTTGCTGGCCCCAGCCATGGTTTCGCGAAAGACGGCAATTTCACTGTCGGACAGGCCGGCTTCTTCGTAATGGTTTGCCAGCTTCTGACTCATGGGGTGGTCAATCACAGCGGGTTCAACTGGCCGCTTACGTTTTTGCCAAGCAATCGTTAAGCCAGCAACGATCGCGGCGAACAGCGGGATGTTGAGGCCAAACAGTGCGGACACGTAACCGCCTTGGAAAACCATGCCGTTGGTGGCGGTGGCAATCAGGTAGCCGACGAAACTGAGGCCTACCACTTGGTATTCGCGCACGCGTTCTTCCTTGGGCTTTTCCGGCCGGCGCATGATGTGCTGTTCGATGAAAAAGCGGGTGAGCCCGAAGATGAGGGCAATCAGCTCAGCGCCAAGGAACCAGATACCATCAATGGTGGTGCTCATCCCGAGGCCCGTGACAGCGTACATGTAGCCCAGGAAGGTCCACATGATAACCCGCCACCACCGGAATCGCCGGGGACGAGCTTCACGATTTTGTTTTGTGTGTTTTGTCTTTTTGGACATTATTCGTCACTCCTTCAGGGACACTACTGCCGCTTGTATGCACTAAGTTTAGCATATGCGCCGTGCCTGCTTATCCGCCCTTAGTCTGAATTTACGAACGAATCAAAACCGCGGCATGC
The DNA here is from genome assembly GCF_001436225.1 of Lacticaseibacillus sharpeae JCM 1186 = DSM 20505. Lineage (GTDB taxonomy): Bacteria > Bacillota > Bacilli > Lactobacillales > Lactobacillaceae > Lacticaseibacillus > Lacticaseibacillus sharpeae. Next base: position 62,662 of record NZ_AYYO01000044.1, read on the forward strand.
TCGTGCCACTTCCTATTGTAACGATTCTGAACGATTTTCTAAATGAAACAGAAAGATTAATTTGTGCTTTTGTGCAATTGGCCAAATACGTGTATCATAATGAAAGACTAACTAAAAATATGTAGACAGGAGGCGAGCACATGGCAGAGCAGATGACCCGGAAGCAGTACCGAATGCAGCAGGAACAAGCTGAGCAAGAAGCGGCCGCGCGGGACAAGAAGCGCGTGGCGGTGGAACGGGAGTACGCACGGGAAACCGCGAAGCACCCCGAGAAGACGCAACGGTTCGATGAAGTCAGCTATCGCAAAGTTAGCGGCTTGAAGTCGAAGCTGAACTGGGCTATCGGCATTGAGGTGATTCTCCTCATTATTGTCGCGCTCGTCTTGTTTTTACTATAGCTAATTACCTGCCGTTAAGGCGTGAAAGGATGTATGAAATGACTATTGGTGTTGTCTGTGCAATGGAAGAAGAAATCCGCGAGCTGCTCGCTGTTCTTGACGAACGTCAGGAAACCGTGATTGCGGGTCAACCATACTACAGTGGTAAAATCGAGGGCGTTGACGTGGCGCTCGTGCAATGTGGTATTGGTAAGGTGCAAGCCGGCATGAACACCGCCGTTTTGCTTGAACGGTTCAAACCAGATGTTGTCATCAACACCGGTAGTGCTGGTGGGATTGGCGACGGCCTCAAGGTGGGCGATGTGGTGATCAGTTCCGGCGTGGCGTACCACGACGTTAACTCAACCGCATTCGGCTACAAACCAGGGCAATTGCCAGACCAGCCCCAGATTTTCAAGGCAGACGAAGAATACGTGGGTAAGATTCAGCAGGCAGCGGCGGCTACCAACCTGACAACCCACGTGGGCCTCATCGTTACTGGTGACCAGTTCATCAGCAGCACGCCCGCAATTGAGAAGATTAAGTCCATCTACTCTGATGCGCTCGCTAGCGAAATGGAAGGCGGCGCAATCGGGCAGGTTGCAACGCAGTTCAAGACGCCATTCGTGGTCATTCGCGCGATGAGTGATACCGGGGATGAGAACGCTAGCGTTTCCTTCGACGAGTTCATCGTTGAAGCCGGGAAGCGCAGCGCCGCAATGCTGCTGGCTTTCCTCAAGGCACTTTAATTTAAATATCGGTGGCCGCCAAGTATTTTTGGTGGCCATTTTTTTGACGAAAGGATAATTAGCGTAATTATGAACCATGTATATCTAGATAACGCGGCCACAACGCCGATGCATCCAGCCGTGGTGCAGGCAATGACTGACCAGATGATGAATGACTTCGGTAACGCCAGCTCGACTCATTTCTTCGGGCGCACCGCGCACGCTGCCCTGGATAAGGCACGCGGGCAATTGGCGAGCACGCTGCACACCAAGCCCGACCACATCGTCTTCACCGGGGGTGCGACGGAAAGCAACAACACGGCCATCATGCAGACGGCGCGGGCCAATGCGGGCCGTGGTAAGCACATTATTACCACCGCCATCGAGCACCTTTCCGTGCTCAAGCCGATGCGCACGCTGGAAGCAGAAGGGTTCACCGTGACCTACCTGCCAGTGGACGAGAACGGCGAGATTAGTTTGGCGGATTTCAAGGCCGCCCTTGATGACGAGACCATCCTCGTATCCATTATGTACGGGAACAACGAGGTGGGGAGTGTGATGCCGATTGCAGAAATCGGTGCGTTGCTGGCTGACCACCAGGCGCTGTTCCACGTCGACGCGACGCAGGCGTTCGGACTGATTGACCTTGACCCCGCTAAGCTCGGCATCGACCTGTTGTCGGCGTCCGCCCACAAGCTGAACGGGCCTAAGGGAGTGGGGTTGCTCTACCGCAGCGACAACGTCCACATCAAGCCGCTGCTGCAGGGTGGCGAGCAGGAAAGCAAGCGCCGGGCTGGGACGGAGAACATTCCGGGTATCGTCGGGTTCGGCACCGCCGTTGCCCTGCTGAATCAGGACGCCAAGGCGCAAAAGCAGGCTGACTTCCTGCAGTTCAGCCACCAGATTACGGCGGCACTCACGGCTGCCGACGTTGAATTCCACGTCAACGGGAACCTAGAACACCAGCGGTTGCAGCACGTGCTGAACCTTTGGCTGCCAGGCGCGTCGACCTACGCGTTGCAGACCAACCTTGATTTGGCCGGTTTTGCGATTTCTGGCGGCTCAGCCTGCACCGCGGGGAGCCTCGAGCCTTCGCACGTATTGACCGCGATGTACGGTGAGGATTCACCACGCATCAGCGAGTCCATCCGGATTTCCTTTGGGACGACCACCACTGCCGAAGATGTCGATGCCTTTGCCCAGGCACTCATCAAGATTGTTCGGCGGCTGCTGGCCCGGAAACAGAAATAGAATCATTTATGAGCGGACCGCGCAATGCAAATTTGCGCGGTCTTTGCGTTTTCTCGACCCACAAGTGCCATCTAACCGCTTGCATGTGATAAAATGTAAGCATGAACAAAATGACGCGGCGCGCGGAATGCCTGATTTTTCCCGCGCCGAGTGATAGGAGTGGATAATTATGGCACTGACAGAGACAGTTAAGGTTCTGGGCGACTCCAAGACCTACAAGCTCAGCCCGAACGTTAAGCGGTACACGCTGATGGACACGGGTTTCATGCGCACGAAGAACGGCGGGTTCCAGATGGAGCGGGCATTGGATCCGAACAGCCCGTTCACCAGTGCAAACAAGCTGCGGATTACCGTCAGCAAGGATCTTGATAAGTTCTCCATGAGCGTCACGACAGCTAACGGGTTGCGGGCAGTGGACATCTTCAAGTCCGACAAGACGGCAGCGAACGTGGAACAGTACAACTACGTGCTGGAGAACCTGCTTGAACGCCAGGTACTCGCGGTCGTTGACTAAAAATGATTTAACTGCTAGCGGTTAGGATAATGATGTCCGAGCCGCTTTTTGATGCCACTGATAATTAAGAATTTCCAATTAACCGGCACTGGCAGGCCATAATCATGTTCGGTTTGGTATATTAATATTAATAAGCCGGCAGCCACGGCAGCAGTTGAAGCAAACAGGGGCATCATCCCGAGACGAGTACTCGCCTAGACCTGGCGACCGTCCGCGGCCGCTTTTTTTGCGTCAAGGTCGGCATCAAACCTGGAGAAAAAATATGCAAGAATTCATCATTAACGCCATCGAGAGCTTCGGTTATCTGGGCATTATGTTATTAATCACGCTGGAAAACGTGTTCCCGCCAATTCCGTCCGAAGTGGTGCTCAGTTTTGCCGGCTTCATGACTAAGCACAGTGAATTGAACGTCAGCTGGGTGGTTGTGTACGCCACCATCGGCTCGGTGTTGGGTGCGGCGATTCTGTATTGGGTCGGCCGCTTGCTCAGCACCGAACGTTTAGAACGAATGGTTGCCGGGCGCCTTGGCCGTATTCTCCACTTTGAACCCGCCGACATCGTGAAGGCGGAGGGCTGGTTCAAGAAGCGGGGGAACATCGCGGTATTCTTCTGTCGCTTCATCCCCATCATCCGCAGCCTCATCTCCATTCCGGCGGGCACAACCAAGATGCCTTTCGGCCACTTCCTGCTGTTGACCACGGCGGGCACAGCGGTCTGGAACCTCGTCCTCGTCTTCCTCGGCCGGGCGGCGGGTCACGCCTGGAGTCAGGTGGCAGGTTACGTTGATTCGTACGCGCACATTGCCCTCGTCATCCTGGTCGTATTAGCGGGCGGTCTATTTGCGATATTTTACCAAAAGCGTCGCACGTCAAAGTAACGTGAATGCTTGCGCCGGCGCTTTTGGCCTTTTAAAATTAAGGCCAGAGGTGGGAAAATGACTGTTTGTGCAACCAAAACATTACTGGCAACGACGTTAAAGGACATGATGCAAACCATGGACTTAGATCACGTCACGATTGAAGAGCTAACGCGGCGGGCAGGGGTGACGCGGAACACGTTCTATTACCATTTCGATGACATCTATTCCCTCCTCAAGTGGATTTATGATCAAGAAGTGGTTGCGGAACTGCGCGCCCACGCCCAGTTCGATGAGTGGCAACAGGCCTACCGGGTGCTGCTGGATTATATCAGCGACAACCAGGCTTTTTGCATTGCCTCATTTCATTCAGTCGCCCGGGATTTGCTCGAAAAGCTGCTGGTGGCGGTGTCCGAAGAGATGGTGCAACGCGTGATTCACGATGCGGATGCGGACGTGCCGCCTAAGATTGCAAAAGACATCACGGACTTTTACGGTCTCGCAATCGTGGCGCAGGTCATCAAGTGGCTCATGGATGGGCTGACTGAGGACAAGGAAAGCTTGATTCAACGGGCCGACATCATGCTGCGGGGCGGGATTGCCAACGCCATCAAGAACGGCCGCGAACAGTACGGCTTCTACGCGGTGCCGCGGGCGAAGTAGGCTAGGATTTAGGAATTATTTAAATGATCTTTGGGCAAAGCCAGTACTTTGCCCATTTTTTTTGCACTAAATGGCCCCTAAACTAGACTTGTAAGCAAAAAGAAACCGCATTCATGATTGGCGGTACGGATTTCCGTAGCGCCGGCGAAGGAGGACATTATGAGTAAAAAGCACGTATTCTTCGGGATTATCTTCGGTCTGACTCTGGCGGGAACGGCATTCATCGTTAACCGGCTCGACCTGCTGCACGATGACGCCGAGGACTATAAGGAATTCGAAGGGCGCTAAACCGCGTAGTTGAACAATCGCGTTGACTGGATGCGCATCTAGCATGCAGTCAGGAAAGGAAGCAACAATGAAGACAAAAGCAATTATGATTGGTGCCGGACTTGCCAACATGGCGTCCGCCGTTTACCTGATTCAAGAAGCACATTGGGACGGCTCCCAGATTACGTTCTATTCCCTGGACGACCACGGTTCAAACGACGGTTCAACCACCGATGACCAGGTCGACGAATATTGGAACAAGAACCACCCACTGACCAACACTAAGGGATTCGTTGCTCGTGGTGGACGCATGCTCAACTACCGGACCTACGTTGACCTGATGGACCTGCTGTCCCGCGTCCAGTCAGTTACCGAACCGGGGATGACGGCCGCCGAAGACACTTACGACTTTGACGCCAAGCATCGGACGTACGACAAGGCGCGCCTGCTCCAGGGTGGTAAGGGCATCATTGATGGCGGCAAGATGGGCCTGAACAATCAGGACCGGCTGCTGCTGACCAAACTGATTATGACGCCGGACAAGGAAGAAACGAAGCTCGACAACGTCTCCATCGCCGAGTACTTCAAGGACGACCCACACATGTTCCAGACCAACTTCTGGTACATGTGGGAGACCACCTTTGCCTTCCGCACCAAGAGTTCGGCCCAGGAGCTGCGGCGCTACATGCACCAGATGATTTATGAATTTACGCAGATTGAACACCTGGTCGGCGTTAACCGTACCCGTTACAACCAGTACGAGAGCATCATGCTGCCACTGATCAACTACCTGAAGGAACAGGGGTGCCAGATTGTGCTTAACCGGCGCGTTACGGACTGGGACTTCAAGGACAGTAAGATGACCGACGAAATCACCGTGACGGGTTTGACCATGACCAACACCGAAACCGGCGAGGAAGAGCACGTGGATGTGGACGACGACACCGCCGTGATCTTCACGAACGGTTCCATCACCGACTCGGCGACGATGGGCGACCTGGACACACCAGCACCTGAGAACATGGATTATGGTGCCGCTGCCGGTCTGTGGAAGAAGGCGACCGAGCGGTTCTACAACTTGGGTAACCCCGACAAGTTCTTCGCCGACCGTGACGCTAGTGAGTGGGTCAGCTTCACCTTGACCACCAAGGACCACACGTTGCTCAACGAAATCAGTCGGATTACGACGCAGGAACCAGGGAACGCGCTGAATTCCTTCCTGTCGACATCGCCAATTACGCCATTGGGTCAAGTTGACGTCAACATGTCCATTGTTGTCCACCACCAGCCACACTTCACGGAACAAAAACCAAACGAATCTGTTATCTGGGGTTACTTCCTCTACCCACGGCGTCGCGGCGAATTCGTGCAGAAGCCGTACATCGAGATGACCGGGAAGGAAATGCTGCAAGAACTTATCGGGCAGCTGTCCAAGGTTGACCCTGGCCCCGTGAACATCCGCGAACACGAAGATGCCATCATGGACTCAGTTATCAACTGCATCCCCGTCTACATGCCATACGCATCCGCACTGTTCAACAACCGCGCCAAGACCGACCGGCCTAAGGTAATCCCGGCCCACTCCACGAACCTTGCCTTTACCGGTGAATTCGTTGAGCAGCCATACCAGATGATTTTCACCGAGCAGTCCGCGGTTCGTTCCGGCGAAATTGCCGCGTACCACTTTGCTGGTATCCCGATGAGTCACCTGGTGGACACACCACGTTACGACAAGGATATCCCAACGCTCATGCGCGCAACCAAGAAGATGTTCAGCTAAACCGCACTACACTAAAGGACGCCGACAAATGTTGGCATCCTTTTCGGTGTTATAATGGGCTTCGAGGTGAACCAGATGAATGAACTTGAGCAGATTAACCGCATGGCTGCCATGGTGGACGGACCGCTGCGGCACATGGTTAGTAGCGGGGTAACGCCCGGCGTGAGCTATGCCGTTATCGCCGGCAAGCGCAGTTACAGTGAATATTTCGGGAACGCGCAGATTAAACCGACCACCGTGCCGCTGACCGCGAACATGTACTACGACCTTGCTTCACTGACGAAGGTCATCGGCACCACGCCGCTGTTATTGCAGGCGGTCCGTGCGGGGCTGCTGCAGCTTGATCAAGAAGTGCGCACGGTGTTGCCCACCTTCTCGGGCGGCGATTTGACCTTTCGCGAGCTCATGACGCACACATCGGGGCTGGAAGGTTATATTCCGCACCGCGATGAATTGCCGCCAGACCAGCTGCAACGGGCGCTGACCACGCAGCTGCACGTGGGCGCGGACCGCGGGCACGTGGCCGTCTACCGCGACTTTAACCTGCTGCTGACGGGTTGGGCACTGGAGAAGGTCTACGGGAACGTGCCAATCCAGCAGATCATCACGCAGCGGGTGCTCACACCGTGGGGAATTCAGGCCACTTTCGCGCCGGATGCTGCTGCCAGCGTGCCGACCAGCTACACGCCGGCAGCTGGGCTGCGACGCGGCGTGGTGCACGACCCCAAGAGCGCGATTTTGGGCGCCCATTCAGGCGCGGCCGGCATGTTCGCGACGTTGCCGGGATTGGTGCGGTATGTGCAGATTGCATTTGGCAACATTGCGCAAACCGCGCTGGCACCGGACTGGTCCCGGCAGTTGCAGCGCGATTATACCGCCGGTCAGCACCGCAGCATCGGCTATAACCTGCGCTACCAGGCGGGGAACCCGCGGCCATGGTTGTACCACACCGGCTACACGGGAACGTTTATTTTATTTGATCCGACCCAGCAGCTCGGTCTCATTGTGCTCAGCAACCGGGTGCACCCGTATGTCCACGAAGGCTTTCTGGCGCAGCGCGATGCGTTAATCGCCAAGTTCTTGAACTAAAATGAGCGAACTACACACGATGTGTAGTCCGCTCATTTTAGTTTGCTTTCGCTTCTGGTGTGCGCGTCAGTCTGCGCGTACGTACCTGTGCCGGATAGCCCAACGTGAGTAGAATCGTGCTCCACTGCATGTTGTGCTTGCGGTACATGTACGCAATCAGCTGCTTGAGGGGAATCTCGTCCGTTGAGCGGCGATTGGCAGCGGTCATGGAGGGCTTTGCGGCCATGTCCAGTTCTTTGATATAGCTGTCTACCACCGTCAATAGTTCGTGTTGCGTCATTGATTGCCATTCGCGTCGGGTCATTTTCGTCACTCCTTATTTCATTGATTAGTTATAGCATACCGGAACGCGAAGTGAATGTCACGCGAAATGACTGATTTCTTATTTTAAAATTTAGATAAAAGTTATATCTAATTGTTTGATAACGCAACAGGCGGGGTTGACGCCCGCTGCAGTCGGCAATTACGCGAAATGGTGGATATGCGCCGGTCATGGGCCCAGAGTGCAGTGGTGCGTGCCAGCCTTATTTTATTATTGACTGGCCGTCCGCACTTTATAACGGGAATTCTGGTTCCTGAAAAAGCTGGTGGTAGGCATCCCGCGCAGTCAGGCTGTTGCGTGCGGCCACCCGTTCAACCTGGGCCAGGGATGGGTGCCGGCGCCGATTGTAGGCCCGGTCGTATTCGGCAGCATTCTTAGCGCCCGTTTCGCGCAGGCCATCGTGGAACGCGGTGAGGACGTATTCGAGCGGGTACGTCGCGAAGTTGCGCGGGGCTTCGGTAAAGTGGTTTTCGAGTTGGCCGAAGAACCGGTTGCGCAGCTGGCGGTAATCGAGGTTTTGTTCCTGACACAACGTGCGAACGATGATTGTGCTGGGTGCTAGCTCCGGTCGGCGCCGCGAGTTGTAGGCAAATTCGGAGGACAGGTGCAGTGTCTGCGCCTCGTCGTGCATCCGCTTGAAGACTTCCTCGATGGGCAGGGCGCGCCAGTTACGCTCAGTGCTGGTTTTAGGCACTGCGTTTGCGCCATACTTAGCGATGTATGCGTCCTGGGTTTTAAACCAGAAGTCACTGCCGAAAGCTCGCGCCACTTCATTGGGCTGCGGACCGACATCAAAATTCACTGCCTGCTGATAATCGGTGGGACCGAAGACCTGATGTGCATGCATTAGCTGAATGATTGCGGCCTGGATGGTCGCGGCGGTACGGTCAGTCTGTTGCTGAAACCAACTTCTAGGGGCAGGTTTAGTTGACACGGGCGGTTCCGGGGCCGGCGTTTTGGCAATTGCGGCTTTGATGCGCAGCGCGTCTGGATTCGGTTTGGGTGCCAGAAGTTTGGTGCGCGTTGGCGACTGCGCCTTACGTTGCGTCTTCGCTTCTGTTTGGCTCGGTTTGGCCAAATCGTTGAACGCACCGGACCGGATTGCAGTTGCTGTTTGGTCGATGCCGTGCGTGGCCTTGGCAACCGCAGCTTCAGGAATTACCGCTTCTGCTTCAGGCTTGGTGGAACTCTGTGTTGCGTGATATTCCTGGTATTCATAGCGCGACTGCACCGCGCGCCAGGTGATTCGGTGCATGGCGAGGGTCACCAGTGACGGCGCCGAACGGGAGCGCATGCGCCGGTATTCTGCGGGGGTCGGGAAGTCTGTCAGGTTGCTCGTTGCGATTTCGGTGACGACCATGGCGATGAGGGTGCGTGGATCCGCGTGCGCAAACCGGCTTGCTTCCTGGCGTAAAGTCTCACCGTCCGTATCCGGCAGGTCGAGCACGCGCAATGCGTCGCCCCAGCTGATATTCCGTTCAGCTAGTTTGACCAGCGCCGGGATTACCCATTCAGGGCACTGGGGGTTAGCGATGAGACGCTCCAGGTTCGGTTCGCTTTGACCGGCGTGTTTAAGTTCGCTACCGAGCATGGCAATGAGTGCAATTGAGGGGGTGGCTTGAGCTGAAGTCATAATTGTGCCTCCTTTAGTTGTCCTGGCATTTAGCCGCAGTTAATGTCGATTTAAATTCATTGCTTATAATATTAATTGTACAGGATTGGTGGTAGCGTTGTCATATATATTTGGTAAATGTTTAGCAAATTTATGCACATACGCAAAAAAACGTCCGCCAATGTTAGGCAGACGCTTATCTATGCATAATATAGAACTTAGTTGTTACTCCTTGGTACTGTACCCCGTGTTGTAGTCAATCTTATAGCCAGCTTCGACGTTGAAGATGTACACGTTGAAGGCGATGGTGTTACTGCCAACGGACTGGGCACGCAGCTGGACGCCACGCGCGACGAGCTCGTTGCCGCGGAAGATTGGCCGTACCTGGTAACGGACAAGGTGCTGGCTGCTAGCCTTGATGTAGGCAGCGAGGTCATCTTCGTGCACGAGCATTAGCGGGTTGTTCAGACTCATGGTCCCGGTCATCAGGTTCTTCGGGTTGTTGTTCTCACCAGAAAGTTGAAACCCGATGAGGTGACTGCGATTGTACAGCCAGCCGTGGGCGGTCCGCTTATTGTGCCAGCCCGTGGGGTCCCAGGTGAGCGCGGTCCGGTCGCTCGTTGGCATCAGCTTTTGGCTGAGCATGGCGTTGGCGGTCGTCACGCGGTTTTGCCCGTCAAGGTTGCCGTAACTTTCCCAAGCACCGCGACTGGTGCTCATTTCGGCCGCAGAAAATCCCGGTTTGTTGCCGTTAATGGTGATTTCTTGTTCACCGGTGTAATTCAGACTGGCCAGGTTCGCGGGACTTCCGGCATTACTGCTGGTTGGCACCGACTTTTTAGTCTGCTTGGCCAATGCGTCCTTCATGGTTGCGGTTTCCTGCGCGAGTTTGTCCAGCCGTTGCCGCTCGCGCTTGTTTTTGGCTTCGAGTTTGACGGCCTTTTTTTCGTCCGTGCGGTCCTTTTTGGTGACGGTTTTGGTGCGCGCTGTCACTTTGACCTTATCGCTTGCACTGGCGCTGCAACCGGTGAGGGTGGCAATGGTGGTGCTCATGGCGATAACGGCGACAAATGTGGTGATGATGCGATTTGGTTTCATCTTAACGCAACGCCTTTCTGTAACCTGCGGCCTTGGCTGCCGCTTCGGAGGCGAAGTAGACGGCGTTGGCACTGTTCATCCGGTATCCGGCTTGACCGGGAACGTGGTAAATTTTGGAATTCTTGTTCCCGACGATGCGCTTGCTGTTACCGGTGTTCATGTCGCCGCGGTTGGTGACCGCCCGGCCGGTGGTGGCTGCGGCGCGGTGGGTGCTGGATTGACGCGTGGCGGCAGACTTGCGCGCACTAGCGGACTTGCTGGCTGCCGCGCGGGCACGGGCTACGGAACTGCTAGCGGCGCGTTTTGCGCTTGCAGCACTTGCAGCAGAGGAGCTAGCGGCGCGTTTGCTGGCAGCAGTAGCACTACTGCTGGCACTCTTGACTGATGCGTACTCGGCGTCCTGCTTGGTGGCCCGGTCCGCGAGTGTTTTGGACTCAAGTTTCGCCGCCGCGAGTCGACTGGCACCGACGCGCACCGTTTTATGCTTAATTTTGTAGCTAATACTGGTCTTGGCTGTCGTGTCGGCCTTGCCCGCGGTGCTGGAACAACCGATAATGCCAATGCTCAAAACGGCAATGCCGATGACCAGCAGTCCGGCCGGCCACCGCTTGCGGCGCATGCTGACAATGCCGATCCAGACGGCGATTGCCGCGGCAAATATTGCAATAATCATCAATGAAATCTCCCAAAATGCTGAGCGTGTGCGCCCAGTTTCTCCCTTTTTAGCCAAGTAACCTTGGCTATATATTTAATTATTAATATAGAGGGTGGGGGAAAGCAATGTCACCTAGATTAAAAAACACGGCGATTGCGGGCAAGCAATCGCCGTGCTGCTATTTAACCAGGATCAAATCGAAACGTTGCCTTCGTTCAGGTCAACATGCTTGAGGTAGGCCGTTTGGTTGTACGTGTCCACGAAGAACTCGCCGTTTTGCACAGCCAGGATTGAGGTGGACAGATTTTTCAACCCCAGCAGGTGTTCGTTACCCGTCAGCTCCTTGATGCCTAGCTGGGTGGCGCCACCGTGGGCAAAGATGAGGATGTTGGCGTCAGGGGCCTGACGCGCACTAATTGCCCGGATTGCGGCGGCAAACCGCTGACGGACGGCGGTGAAGTCTTCAACCCCTAGTGCCGCCAGTGCCGGATCATTTTGGCGCGCCGACAACTTGGCGAACAGCTCGTGATGGTTCGCAATCAGTTCATCACGGGTGTGGCCCTCCCATTGACCGAAACTGATTTCGGTGAGACCCGGCGCAATTTGCAGGGCTGGCACGGTGTTCTGGTTTAATTTGGCTAAGATAATTTCACCAGTCTGACGTGCCCGGAGCAGGGGACTGCTGTAAGCCGCCGCATAGGAATATTGATTGAGATAACGTGCCAAATCGGCGTATTGCTGCGCGTAATCTGTGCGCAGCGGACTGTCGGCGCCGGCGCCTTGTAGCCGCTTAGCCAGGTTCCATTCGGTTTTGCCGTGGCGGATGATAAAAATTCTTTGCATTACTCGATTTTCCCCACTGTGTCGCCCCGAAGTCCGCGGCGCAGCGTTTCAAGGGCTGTGACTTCATCCCAAGCGATGTTGCCCAAGTTGATGTTGGGCCCGTATTTAAGAATTAATGCGACCTGCTGGCTCTTAAGGGGTGCTTCGATGATTAATTTATCCACGCCGATAGCTGCTAATGCATCCAGTTCGGAGCCGATGATGTTACCGTCCGCATCGTAAATCCCGATGTTCTTCCCGGCTTCTCTGGCCTCCAAAATGACGTAGTGGGCGCCATTATCGAGGTCGGCTTGGATCATCTTGCGCCGTTCGGCCGTCGAGAGGTCATGGTCGAGTTCGGGATTCTTCTTGCCGACTTCGGAAATAACGTAGAAGCCGGCCGCGCGGGCTTGCTGAATTACGTTCGCCCGCGTTGTGGGCCCAACCTGCGTGGACCCGTCGCTCACTTCGATGCCGGTGAAGCCCAATTCCTTGGCTTCAGCGAAAAATTCAGGCAGTTTGCCGGCTGCGGTCGCAACCTCGAGCAAGGTGCCGCCAGGGTAGGGAATGATGCCGGCGGCCCGGTATTTGGCCGTCTTGGCCTTGATGAGTTCCGCGTCCATCGTTGCGGCAGTTCCCCAGCCGAATTTGGCAAAGCTGATGTGGGTACCCGCTGTTGCCAGCAAGTCGTCCACGGCGTGCAGACCTAAGCCCTTATCCAGCATCATAGTTTTGCCCGTGGCGGGCTTGGCACCAAGAAAATTAAATGCGTTCATGATTATGCTCCGTTCGTATCCACTAATTTATTCGTTACCACCCCATCATGAATGCTAAGCCCAACAAAACTGTGCACAATCAATGAAATTTTTGTGAATAGGTCACAATGTCACACGACTGGCGCAGATTGTGTACAGGCGAGCAAATTTATGGATAAATAATTTCTTATAGGTATCAAAATTTGTCTGGTGCACAAATATTTTTTTAGGTCCAGACCAGTTATAATTTTATTGAAGGGAGTTGTTTTGTTACGTTGACGCGTGATGAGCGCAGGGAGGCAATATGGGAAAACAGAAACATGTGGACGCGGAATTCTTGCAGGACATGCTGCCCGAGCAGCAAGCGGGCGAAAATTCTGTAACTGGGGCGAAGCAAATTCAGGGGGATGGGTTAAATTCGCCGGCGGCAGAATCTTTGCAGCCGAATGCGGACCAAGCATCAGTGGCTGCACCAAAAAGTCGCCGAACCGACCGAAAGCGTGCGCGAAAAGTGCCTGCGGGGGTAACCACAAGTGCCACCGCAAAGAACAAAAAACGCGTTGGGCAACCGAAAAACCAGTCGGTGGCCCAAAAACGGGCGGTGCAGAACTCAGCGGTTACCGAGAAAACCGCCCCTACTGAGGAGAAGAAAAAGCGCAAGAAGCGCAAGATTAAGTCCGACGCCGAACTGGTGAAGGATAACGGGCCACGGGTGCGGGAACTGCGGCTAAGTCTGGGCCTATCCCAGGCGGGCCTAGCTGATGGCATTTGCACCCAGGCCACGATTAGTTTGGTGGAAAAGCAAAATAAGATGCCGAGCATGGACACCATGATTAAGGTGGCCGAACGCTTGCACGAGCAGGTGAGTGATCTAATCATGCGCCAGGACAGTTACGCGCACTCACGGCTGCAGTTCATCGAGGACCAGATGCACCATTACAAGTTCAAGCAGGCATTCAACGCACTACTCACGATTGAAGAAAGCCGCATCGAAAGCAACGCGCTGGTCCGGCAGTACCACAGTATGATGGGGGCGCTCGAACTGCTGACGCGGGACAATCCCGTGGAAGCAGGGGGCCATTTTGCGCGCGTTTTGGCAACAACCAAGCAGAACACGAACGCCATTGCGAACGTGGTGGCGAAACTCGGTCTGGGCCTGGCCTATGCAGATCTCGGTAAGCTCGAAAAAACGCAGGTGCTAGTTAAGGACGCCACGAAGGTCCTCGGCGGCATTGACACCAACAATGCGAACCTCGCGGATGATGGCGTGGCGCTGTATTGGTACCTGACCATGTGCTACCAGGCACTGAGCGAACGCGCACTCGCGGTGGAAACGTCCAAGCAGGCGATTACCCAGGCACTGAAGAACGGGAACTTGTACCTGCTCGACGAAATTTATGCCACCACGGCTGAGTGCCTCGAATCCTTGGGTGGGGCGCGCAACCGGAACAAGGCAATCACGGCCACGCAGCGGGCTCTTTCGCTGGCCCGCATCGTTGGTAATCAAGATTTAGTTAACAAGCTAGTTGCAAAAAGTGACGAATCTGTTATCGTAAATTGCAAATAAAGAACGTCCACATTGTTAAGACACAAAATTCGTGTCAGCAATGTGGACGTTTTTGGTTAATCAAATTCTTATTGGTAGTGGAACTAAGTGAAGTGAATCACTTAGTTGCTTGTGGTTTGCGCGTCGTTGCTAGCGCAGGCTTGTTCTCGAGGTCCGTCCGCACAACCAGCACGTCGCATGGTGCTTGGCGGGTCACGTATTCGGTCACGGAGCCGATGAGCAGCCGTTCAACCGCGTTGAGCCCGGTTGCCCCAATCATAATCAGGTCAATGTTGCGCTGCTTCGGCACATCGCGCGCGATGATGGTCTTCGGCGCCCCGTATTCGATTGAGTAGTTAATCTTCTTGACGCCGTTGTCCAGAGCGGTTTGCTTGTATTCTTCCATGGTCTTCTTCGCACTGGCGGTTACCTGTTCAACCATCGCGGAGTCGAAGCTGGAAACGTTCTGGAACGCGCGTGTGTCGACGATGTGGACAAGGTAGAGTTCCGCATCGTTACGTTTTGCCACGGCAATGGCTTTCTTGAAAGCAAGCTCGGCCTCGTATGATCCATCAATTGCGACAAGAATGTGTTGGTATTGTTGCAGCATATAAAACACCTTCCTTTTCCTTCGTCTAATGGAGAATGTTTGGTTTGGTTCTTCTCCTTAATTCAATTTTACCATCTCGTGAAAGCTATTTCAAAACTCTTTGGTAATTGAATTGCAGACGCAAGGCAGTTAGTTCATCGCGCTCAAGATGGAAAAGCCGAAGATGCCGACGAAGATTACGGACACGGTGATGGCAATCAGCGCGAGCATCTTGGAGACGATGATGCCGGCCACGATGCAGACGATGGCGCAGACGATGATGAGAATGGAGGTGAGCAGCATGTTCGAAGCTAGCTCAGGGGTGGGCACACTCATCGTGAGGAAGGGCCGGTTGCGGTGGGTGAGCAAGAACGCGGCCAGTCCGACCAGAACGAGGGCGTACACGATCATAGCAATTAATAACATTTTTTAACTCCTTCAATTCGGTTGTAAATGAATGCATCCATCATACCATAATTGGCAACAAAGAACCGCCCCGGCGATTGCCGAGGCGGTTAATGAAGAACTTTGGGTGCCGTGTAACTTCCTTAATCGTGTGAACCCGCTATTAGGCAGGTGGGACCTAGCCGGATTAATCTGAGTCCTACGTGAAATAGGTCATTCGTCAATGCGGTCTTGTGGTCCCAATGTATTGAGAATGTTCGGTCAACTGATATTCAGGAATGGCGAACACTTAAGTAACTTCTACTATCATATTAGCATCACGCCCGGGTGCGTGCAAGCGGATACGCCACTTTCTGCCGGTCAGGCCCGTTTCTCGTGGTAGAATATTCCTAGACGATTTACGCTCAGAGAGGGGATCAACATGAATTACGAAGATGTACGCCGGCTTCACCTAGACCAATTGCGCACGGGGCTACAAGTGCGGCTCTTGCAGCAAGTTCGTTTTGTCGATGCGGCGGGCACGGGGGTTGCCGCACCGGCAGCACCAGCTACCAGCCCGTTTTTCTTTGCGGCGGGGGCCAGTGAACTCATTGTGGCGTCCAAAACTACGGCGGAATTAGCCGATGCCCAGTCGGAGCTAGCGGCTGCACGTTCTGTGGCGCAAACGGCGACGACCAGCCAAATGCGCGTCGTTAATCCCGGTATTCGCATTCAGCTGTTCTTCCCGGAAACACTGTTTAGCATGCTGTACACGGATGCAGAGCCTAAGCAAAGTTACATCGACTACCGCAACCAAATATATTTAACCGTCGCTACCCAATTGCAGGCGCGGGGGGCGCAGTTGCTTGAGGCCCTGGGTGCGTTTGTAAAAAGCACGCCGCAGCTGGACTTTACGCGCCTGAGCGCCTACAACGTGAGCGTGCGGCGGGCGGGCGCTTCCGGGATTGGCGCGCAGCTTGGTCGGGTTGGCCTGCTGGGGCAGCAGATGGCTGAGCGCGGCATTATGGGGCTGGAAATTGATTTGCCCCAGATTGTTGGCATTGATGCAGCGGCACTGCGCTTGGTGCATGATACCGCCTGGTACGCACAGCTGCCACTAAAAGGCGCCGGCAGCCTAACTGACTTTTTACAGACGGCCATGAATGCCGATCACGTGGCCGCGGCGGCCCAAGCCTGGACGCTGTCTGGCCAGTCGGAACAGTCCAGCGCAATCCTGCCTGGTTTTACCGACCAACCGCGCACCGTGCAGTTGCGGCTACGGGCGGCGCTCACCGCCGGCGCGGATGTGACTATTCTAGACCGGCAGCACGGCATGTGGGTGGTCAAAAATGGCGCGCACACGAGCCTAATTGCGGGGCAAAATAGCAGTCTGAACTCTGCGACCGCGGTGGCGCTCACCGATGACGTGACCGCACGCAAGGCCTTGCTAGGTGCGGCTAAATTGCCGGTGCCAGCGGGGATGAGCTACACGGATTTGGCGGTGGCCCAGGGCGATTTCGCCCGCAGTTTTGCGCACAAGAGCTTGGCCGTTAAGGGGCCGCGTCTGGGCCAGACGACGCTCTTTCCAATCCCAGCCACAGAGGCGGCCTTCACGAACGCAATCAGTGCGCGGCTAACCCAATTCGGGCAGGCGGACGTCGAGATGTTCGTGCCCGGCGACCAGTTCAACCTGCTAGTGCTGGACGGCAAGGTTTGCGCTGTCTCCATGCGCGATTTTGCCTACGTGGTTGGTGACGGCCGCGCCAGTCTGGAGCAACTGGTCCAGCGGCGTAATGCCCAGCGAACAAATGCGGGACTACCAACCATTGACCTGACTGCGGTGGCAAAGCAGGACCTAGATGATCAGGGCGTGAATGCGGCCACGATTGTCAGTCGCGGCGGCCAGGTATACCTCGGCCGCAACAGTCTGGCCGCGGCGGCGGGTTCTTGGCAGGATGGCCGCGAGCTTCTCGATGCAACTTACGACCAGCTGGCAATCGCGGCGGCCAAGGCCCTGAATTTGCGCCTGGGCAGCGTGCAATTGGTGGTCGCGAACGGTTATGTGCCGTACGCTTCCGGTGCGCAGAGTCACGGTGGTCAGCTCGCCACCATTGTCGGCGTGGATGCCCGGCCAGATCTGAGTGAGTACGAACGGCCAACGTATGGGGCCGGAGTGCCGGTGCTCGACCAAGTATTGGCGGCAGAGGCGCAACAAGAATAATCAAAAACACCCACCTGTGTATTCATGCAGGTGGGTGTTGCTTTAGTCAATATTTAGAATAGGCCGAAGAACCCGCGCTTTTTGGGCTCAGCTTGTTTCTGGACCGGCAGGGAGATGTTTTCCTGATTGATTGCCTGTTTGGCCACAATCAGGAGCCCGGCTGCATCGTCTTCCACGTGGGCGGAATCATCGGAAATCAACGTGAACGGCAGGTCGTTTTGGGCACAGAGTTTGACGAACGGACTGGTGGTGCCCGTGCCTAACTTACCGTTAATCAGGACACTCAGGTCGCGGTGCTGGTAGTCCTTAATGACCGCCTTGAAGCTCGTAACCGTGTGGGGGTTACGCAGCGACTGGTTATCGATGTAGAGGGCAACCCGCTCGCGCAGTGACCCGAGATACTTACGCCGCTCGTCTGGATTCGTTTTGCGGGGACCAAAGATTGCAGTGGTCAGGTGATCATCCAGTTGATCAGTGTTCTTCTCGCTCATGCTTATCCCCCCTTTGTGCGTGTTTTGCGGACAAAATAATTAATGTGCAGGTTTTTGTCCTGTAAACATTAATTATATCAGTATTAGCAAATTCACGCAAAGTGGGCTGGCGGCGTTAAGCGTACTTGTGTGCCATTTTGCCAGCAACCGCGGAGGCGAGGGCGCCAACCAGATCGTCAATGAAGGTGTTGACCTTGCCCGGAGCGTTGTCTAACTGGTTGATGATGCCGGGTTTGGTGCGGTCGAGGAAGCCGTAGTTGGTAATCCCAATCGAACCAGACAACTGCGAGACCCCGAGGGCGATGGTTTCGTCCACGCCGAAGACACCGACGTCATTGGTGATGATGTCATTGAGCGGTTGGGGCAGCGCGTCGGCCGCGGCCAGATTGTCCAGCGCGAGGCCGACCATGGCGTTGTTCAGGAATTCACGCTTGTGCATTGTGTCGAGCACTTCTGCCTTGTATTCGTCGACGGTGACGTCCGGCAGAAACTTGTGCTGCAGTCCGTAGACAACCTCAGCGATGGCGTCGGGGGTGACGTTTTTCTTCGTGAACTCCCCAATGACGTACTTGTACGCGGCAGTATCAGGATATTTGTAATTAGGATTGTAGACCATGATTATCAACTTCCTTTCGCTAATAGTTTACACCCAATAGACTGGTAAACCGCAACGGCGCGAAAAATAATCAGCCTGGTTTGGTACAATGGTAGGTGATTAGTGACGGTGAACTGATAGAAAACGCGAGGAAATAAGCAGTGATTGAAGCACAAACAGTAAGCTTAGTGGCGCAGAACGTGACGGGGATGACCAAGCGGCAGGTACAGGCAGTCCTGAACTTGATGGATGACGGCAACACTGTGCCCTTCATCGCGCGCTACCGCAAAGAAATGACGGGCAGTCTGGATGAAGTCCAGATTCAAGCCGTCGAAGATGAGTATCAACGGGCAACTGCACTGGCAAGTCGCAAGCAGGCAGTCATCAAGGCCTTGACGGAGCAGGGCAAATTGTCGCCCGCACTGCAGCAGGCCGTTTTGGCCAGCACCAAGCTGCAAGACGTCGAAGATATTTACCTACCCTACAAGCAAAAGCGGCAAACTAAGGCCATGGTGGCCCGTAAGCAGGGGCTGGAGCCGTTCGCGCGGTGGCTAATGACCTTTCCGAGTGGGGTGCTAGAAACTGAGGCCCGCAAATACGTCCGGCCAGACCAAGAAGTGCACACGACCGCAGATGTACTCGCTGGGGCCCACGAAATCTTGGCGGAAACCTTCAGTGAGGTTGCCACCATCCGCAACTGGATCCGCAGCTACACCAACCGGACGGGCAAGATTGTGACCAGCGTCAAGAAAAAGGGCAAGGAACTGGACGAGAAGGGTGTCTACCAGCAGTTTTATGCCTTCACCGCGCCCATCACGAAGATGAGTGCGACCCGCACGCTGGCCATCAACCGCGGAGAGAAGGAAAAGGTGCTCACGGTGGGTGTTGATGTGGATACGACTGCCATCATGAACTATTTTCACTTCCGCATCATTGGGCGCAGGCCCGAAACGGCAGCAACGGCGTTCATCACGACGGCGTATGTTGATGCCTATAAGCGGTTCGTGGGGCCGGCCATCGAACGTGAAGTCCGCAACGCGCTCACCGACGAGGCTGCCGCGCAGTCCATCAAGGTATTCGGCCAGAACTTGTACAATCTGCTCATGCAGGCGCCGATTAAGGGCAAGGTCGTCCTCGGCTTTGACCCCGCCTACCGTACTGGCTGCAAGCTCGCGGTGGTGGACAAAAACGGGAAGTTCCTCACGAAGGCCGTAATCTATCCGCACAAGCCGGCTCCCGAAGCCAAACGCCAGGCGGCTGCGGGCGAATTGCTCGCGCTGATCAACCAATACCACGTGGAAATGATTGCGATTGGTAACGGTACGGCTAGCCGCGAGTCGGAGCAGTTCGTGGATGCGACCTTGCGCAAAATCACGCGCCCAGTGTATTACGTCATCGTGAACGAGGCGGGGGCATCCGTGTACTCTGCCAGTCAGGAGGCGCGTGACGAATTCCCCGACCTGCACGTTGAGCAGCGCAGTGCGATTAGCATCGCCCGGCGGTTGCAAGATCCACTAGCCGAACTGGTCAAGATTGACCCGGAAGCAGTCGGTGTGGGTCAGTACCAGCACGATTTACCCGCGAAGGACTTAGCGACCGAAGTGGACGTGGTGGTGGAGCGGGCGGTTAACCGTGTGGGCGTCAACTTGAACACGGCGAGCTATGCGCTGCTCCAGCACATTTCTGGCCTGTCCAAGACGATTGCCATGAACATTGTGGCTTATCGGGACGAACACGGCCGCTATGACAGCCGCGCCGAATTGAAGCACGTGCCCCGGCTGGGACCTAAGGCCTTCGAGCAGTCGGTCGGCTTCTTGCGCATTATCGGGGGTAAGCACGGGCTGGATAATACTGACATTCACCCGGAAAGTTACGCAGCGGCCAAAACAATCATGGCGGCAGCAGGCGTTAAGGAAAGCGAAATTGGCACGCCGCAAGCCATCACCAAGGTGGCGCAGGTGAACGTTCAACCGCTCATTGACGGGGGCATCGGCGCGGAGACCGCCCGCGACATCGTCACCAGCTTGCAGCATCCTGGCCGTGACCTGCGCGACAACATGGCGGCGCCGCTTTTGCGCACGGACGTTTTGACCATGGCGGATTTGCAAGTGGGGATGAAGCTGGAAGGAACCGTCCGTAATGTGGTCGATTTTGGCGCCTTCGTGGATATTGGCGTTAAGCATGACGGGCTTGTCCACGTGTCGCGCATGACCAAGCAGTTCGTGTCCGACCCGAAAACCGTGGTGGCGATTGGTGACATCGTGACTGTCTGGATTGAGTCCGTCGACCTGCAGCGGGAACGGATTCAGCTGACGATGATTGATCCGCAAACCAAATAGTTGGCGGTACACAAATAGGGTAGGACAGCCGTCCTACCCTATTTGCGTGGTTATTGTTCATCGGTTGCGTCGGGGAAAGTCAGGGTGAAGGTTGTCCCTACGTCGGGCGTGGAATCAACCTTAATCGTGCCGCCATGCTGGGCAACCAGCTGGTGCACAATCGCCAGGCCCAGGCCGGACTCACCGTACTTGGTGTTCTTGCGGGATGGGTCCGCCTTGTAGTAGCGTTCCCAGATGTTCTTCACCTGGTCTTCGGTCATCCCGATACCTGTATCGCTGATGACGAATTCTGACTGGTGGAAGCCGCGTTTGCCGGTGACCTTAATCGTCCCGTTCTGGGTGAACTGAATGGCATTTTGCATGATGTTAAAGATGACCTGGACGAAGCGGTCGTAATCGGCGAAGACGGTGAGGTCCTCAGGGGCATCAACGGTGAGTGAATCGCCCGCCTCGGCCGCCTTCTTATCCAGCTGGCTCGTGATGTTCGTCAGCACCTGCTTGGCGTCGAAAGTCTTCTTCTTCAGGATGATTTGACCCGTGCGAATCTTCTCGTAGTCGAGGTTTTCGTTGACCAGCCGGATTAGGCGGTTGGTTTCGTTGCGCATCAGGTCAATACTTTGGGCCTTCATCTCTTCGGGAATGGCATCGTACGCCAAGCCTTCGAGTAGCCCGTTGATAGTGGTCAGTGGCGTCCGCATCTCGTGGGCCGCATCGGCCATGAACTGGCGCCGGCGGTCCTCTTGGCGCTCGATTTCCTTTTCACTTTCTTGCAGTGAATTGGTCATGTCGCCAAAATCGGCGGCGAGCTCGCTGATTTCGTCGCGTCCGTGGGTATCCAGGGCCACGTCGTAGTTGCCCTGCGCAATCTCGTGGGTCGCATTCCGCAGCCGGTTGATGCGTTCAACCTGGCGCCGGGCAATGAAGTAACTCACGATAATCGCTGCGAGGGCGGAGATCACGAAGGCGATGAAGACACTCTTTTGCGTCTTATTAATCGCTGACTGAATGGTTTCAATGGGCTCGAGGGCCTCGATGACGTAGAGCAACTTGCCGGAATAAAAGACCGGCCGGTAGTAAATTGACGAGTTCTGTGTGCGGTAGGTGCCGTTGCGCGTCACAATCTTGGCCGTCGCCCGAATGCTGATGCTCTCGCCTTGCTTCAGGCGCTTCCAGTACTTGGTGGGAATGGTACCTTGCGTTGCCTGGAAGGGGTACCGCTGCTGGTTGCTCGAGTTATAGATGAAGAACTGGACGTGCTGGCCGCTCAGTAGGTGTTCGTTGTTGGTGAGGAAGGCCGTGTTGATGGTCATATCGCTCAAAACGGCATTTTCTTCCAGCATTTCGGTGTAGCTAGCGAGCTGCCGCGAGTTGGTTTCCCAGGCGTTGTTGGTGGTGATGCTGATGAACATCAACGACACGACCGTTAGCGCGACAATGATCAGGGAAAGAAACCCAAGCATTTGCTGGTAGATTAGTTTCATTTAGCATCCAGCCCCGAATCGTCGAATTTGTAACCCACGCCCCAGACCGTCTGGATGACCTGGGCGCCGACCTTTTCAATCTTCTGGCGCAGCTTCTTGATGTGGGCATCGACCGTCCGCTCATCGCCGTAGTATTCGTATTCCCAAACCAGTTGGAGCAGCTGTTCGCGGGAGAACACCTGCTTGGGACTCTGCGCGAGGGTCCGCAAGAGGTCGAATTCCTTCGGCGTGAGGCCGACAATCTGCTGGTCGTCGAGGTAGGCTTCACGCGTTTTGGTGCTGAGCTTGAAGTGGTTGGTCACAACGTCGAAGTCGGCGCTGGCTTCGACCGCCGCGGGCTCAGGCTCGCCGCTGATATCCGCGCGCCGGTGCAGAGCCTTGATGCGTGCGATGAGGGTGATGGGGGAGAAGGGCTTGGTGACGTAATCGTCGGCCCCGATATCAAGCCCAAGCACCTGGTCGCTTTCCGTATCACGCGCTGTCAGCATAATCAGTGGAATGCTAGTGCTGATTTCACGAATGTGGGTGGCAACTTCCATCCCGTCCATCT
Source organism: Lacticaseibacillus sharpeae JCM 1186 = DSM 20505 (assembly GCF_001436225.1). Classification (GTDB taxonomy): domain Bacteria; phylum Bacillota; class Bacilli; order Lactobacillales; family Lactobacillaceae; genus Lacticaseibacillus; species Lacticaseibacillus sharpeae. The sequence continues at coordinate 85,647 of NZ_AYYO01000044.1, forward strand.
TGGGCAAGTTGAGGTCCAAGGTGATGAGATCGAAACTGTTCGGGTCGTCCTTGAACATCGCTAGGCCTTCCTCACCATCGTACGCGTTGGCATATTCCCACTGTTCTTTTTGGAAAAACATCCCCATCATCTGGGCAACTGATTGGTTATCTTCAATCATCAAAATTTTCATTTTACTAACCTTCCTTACCTTGCTGTGCCCGCACGCGGACACACTCCCAAGTACAGTGATTCGACGCGCTGTACAAACTCAGCTTTATTTTACAATGAACTTAATTGATTTGAAACTATTTAGGCTGGAAACTATCCGGATGCGGACAAAGTGTGATGTTTGGCCTGCCAGCTAGTTAACGTGCCATCTTTACAACCCCCACCGGTGATGATAAGCTTGATGTATATCGGGGATGTAATGGTCTCGACATTGGTTTTCGCGCATGTGGCGCACTCCGGAGGGCTCGGCTCCGTCATCAACGGCACAGTTTATTAACTGCAAAGAACAACAATTCTTACGCTCTCGCTGCCTAGTAAGTAGCCTAGCGTGATCTGTCCGGGTTCGTCCAAGGCTCGGAGCCAGGTCTCAAATTATTGGACTACGGTTAACGTTGCGACCCGAGGCGTTGACAAGAGATAGTGGGTGCGCATTTGGGGGTTAGCCAGGCTGACCGGCGCTCCCCATTTGTTTAATCCAAGTAGGTCAACTATGAGTGTAGACCTGCGTGTGGGCGGGGCTGATGGACAGGGGTTCGATTCCCCTCATCTCCATTTTTTAGTTCTGCGGGGTTCCGCGGGGTTGCGAGAAACGTTGATATATCAGCGTTTCTCTTTTTTTAGTTCTGCTCAATTCTGCCCGTTTTTGCAAAGTTGTGAACCTTTTGTGAACCTATTTTGCTCAGCGCGAGCATCGCTTTTTCAGTCTGGGCAGTCCGCTGGGCGTCGAGAAGATGACTGTATGTCGACATGGTAATCTGGATACCCGCATGGCCTAAACGCTTGCTAATATAATAGATGTCGACTCCGCTACTTAGCAGGTAGGAGACGTGGGTGTGACGCAGACCGTGAAAAGTGATTTGCTTTTTTTCGGGGATTTTCACGGCTGATTCCATTTTTTTGAGAACCTTGTTAACCGCTGCGCCTGTCAAAATGCCACTCTGCTTTGAAAAAAAGACCCCGTTATAGGCATTTGCCACTCCTGACTTCCTAATCCAGTCTACCTGCTGTTTGTGAATATTCTGTAAAAGCTCGATGACTTCTGGTAGAACTTCAATGACGCGATTGCTGGATTCGTTCTTCGTCGGAATCATGCCAGTACCGTGAACGTGGTCCCATGACTTATTAATAGTGAGCTGGTTGTTGACCTCATCCACGCAGTCCCATGTAAGGCCCAATACCTCAGCCACCCGCATACCTGTCTGTGCGCCAACGTAGACGGCCACCGTGGACAGATGGTTAAAGTCGGCACGCTCATACGCCAGGTTGGTGAGGGCAAAGAACTGGGGCAATTGGAGGTACTTGAGTGCCTCTGACTTAGACTTAGCACCAGACGCCTCAGCAGTGAAGGTAAAGTCGGTGTGCAGCACCTGGTCATTTATGGCAGTGCGCACCATGGCACGGATATAACCGTTGACCTTGACCGACGTTGATCGCGCATGTGTTTTACCATAGTCGTTGAGGAATTTCTGCCACAGCTCGGGTGTGACCTTACCAATTGGCATGGTGCCAAACTGCTCGCGAATGGTCTCCTCAACAATAGGGTAAAACTTTTCTGTGGCAATGGTGCGCTTACCTTGCTTGTAGGTAGTCCACCAGGAGTGCCAGTAGTCGGCGAGTGGGATGTCGGCCTTAGAAATGTTCGCACCGTCGCCTACTTGCAACTCGATTAGCCGGGCCGCCTGCATAGCATCCTTCTTGGTGCGGAATCCTTGCTTAGATTTGACGTGCTGGACACCCTGCAAGTCGCGATAAGCGACACGGTACTTCCAGCCGGTGCCTTTTTTGGTGATTACCGCCATGTTAATTCCTCCGTAAATATGGTAAAATTGGTACACGAAAAGCGCGTACCTATGTACGTAATTTATGATTAGCTCACTCCCGATTGTCTGGCCGGACGGGGAGTGGGCTATTTTTATTCCAGTATATCAACGACCGCATTGTCTGCGTCCGTGAAAGAACTGTTGAAGTCACTGATATTCCCGGACGGAGATGTGGCGAGACGGTCAAGCTTTTTTACAGCTTTGCTCAATTTCTGATACTTGGCGAGCTTGGACTCGTTTTTCTTAGTCACATGCTTTTTCATGACTTTCATCGCTTTGTCCATGGTGGCCTCACCATCAGCAATATCAACTTGCTTTGAAGTTTCACTGTCTAGCACGGCCTGAATCGCCTCGTTGAAATCGGTGTAGTACTTACCATCAACCTTTGCGCCCTTGTCTTCCCAGATAGCATCATTCCACGCGGAACTGATTTTGTTGGCTAAGTCCTCAGCAGCACCAGCGGATTTAGCAGCACCGTTGCCAAAATCGGTGCGAGCAAATGAAAACTTTTGGTTGTCCTCTTCTGCGAGTTTGGCCCTGATTTTGCGGGCCTCCGCTTGTTGCTGCTCCACGTGGTGGTTGTAGATTCCAGCAGCACCAAATCCGATTACAAACATTGCCACCGCTACACCAACCACAATCAGTGGTGGCTTTAGCTTCTGCTTTGTGGCGTATGCAACAGCCAACAATACAATCCCGACAATTAAAACGATAATCGCCGCAATCAATGTGAATCCGACAAACAAGTCCATATAAAATCTCCCCAGTACATATTATTTTTGTAGCAACGACCCGCGTCAGGAATCGAACCTGACCGGGGCTATTTTAAAACTCAATCAAGGCCGAGACCACCCGACCGATAATCTTTACATCGCTCATGTCTTCATAGCGGAAATTGATAGGGTGGTAGCTGGAGTCTGAAGAATCTGGGGCGAAATTGATTATCTGCATGTGCTTGTCGTTGTAGAACCGTTTTACCGAGTAACTTTCGTCGTCCTCACTGAATATCACAATCTCACCGTCGTATAGATCTTGGAAGGAATCCACGTGCTTGATGATTACCAGTGAGTGGTTCGGGATGACGCGGTTCATCGACTCACCGTTGATGTTAGTGATGAACAAGTCATCGTCGCCAGCATACTTGCCCATGACTGTATCGGAGATTTGAATTTGTTCGGCGGATTTGAGACCCTCTACTGTGGTGAGAGAACCGGCCGCTATGTCGGCGTCGAAATAGGGGTAGGAATGGACTGTCGAAGTTGTGGGACTGATTTGCTCAGACTCGTTTCTATCTGCGGGAACATCATAACCCATGAGCCACGGTTCAGAAACGTTCAACGCAGCGGCCAATAGGTAAAGCTTGTCTTGGCCAGGTTCTACTTTGCCGCTTTTGTATTGGCTTAAATCTGTTTTGCTGATTTTTACGCCGAACTGCGAACTAAGTGGCTCAGTTGCTCGTATAATGTCGACCTGTTTTAAGCCCCTAGAGCTAATTATCTGATTGATACGTTGGGCGGTTGTGTATGGACGAGTTTCGCTCATGTTGGCACCTCTTTCTTAACGTTTCCTATTATAGCCCGCGTTGAACTTTCGTTCAACGCTTTTATTCAAAATAATTGAACCTTTTTATTGACAACGTTCAACGGAGGCGATATTATAATAGACGTCAAGTTCAATGAATTGAACAAGGCGGAACGGAGGCGAAAAAATGACATTTGATTACTCAAACCTAAATGGTCAGGTTGTGGCGAAGTACGGAACTCAGCTTCGCTTTGCTGAAGCAATGGAATTGTCTGAACGGTCACTGTCTTTGAAGCTCAACAATAAGGTTCAGTGGAAACAAGCAGAAATCGCTAAGGCGGCTAAGCTGCTTGGAATCAAGACTGCGGATATTCCAAAGTATTTTTTTAAGTTAAAAGTTCAACGAATTGAACGGGAGGTCTAATCATGAACGAACCACAACTATTTAATTTCCACGACCAGTAAGTACGCACGGTGCTAGTTGACGATGAACCGATGTTTGTCGGCAAGGATGTGGCGGAGGCGCTGGGGTACAAGCGCACTGCTGATGCAATCCGCGAACATGTTGATGATGACGACAAAGGGGTCTCCAATTTACCGACCCCCGGTGGAACGCAACAAACAACCGTCATCAACGAATCCGGCATGTACAGTCTAGTCTTATCCAGCAAGCTGCCAACTGCCAAGGAATTTAAGCACTGGGTAACCCACGAGGTGTTGCCGACTATCCGCAAGCACGGCGCATACATGACACCAGATACCATTAAGCAGACGCTGGCTGACCCGGACTTCATCATCGGCCTGGCGACGCAACTCAAGGAAGAGCAGGCCAAGACGGCGGCGCTCGCAGCGGATAACGAGGCGATGCGCCCCAAGGCCATCTTCGCGGATGCCGTGAGCGTTAGCCACACCACAATCCTCATCGGCGAGTTGGCGAAGCTACTTCGGCAGAACGGAGTCAACATCGGTCAGAACCGGTTGTTCGGCTGGCTGCGTGAGAACGGCTACCTGATTAACCGCAAAGGTACCGATTGGAATCAGCCAACGCAGCGGTCAGCGGACATGAAGTTGTTCAAGGTGAAAGAAACAGCCATCAACCACTCGGATGGGTCGGTGTCCATCAGCAAGACGGTGAAGGTAACCGGCAAAGGACAGCAGTATTTCATCAACAAACTGTTGGAAGCATAGAAAGAAGGTGAATTCATTCCAGAACAAGTGCTACAGCGTGCCGCTAAGGACGTGAAGGTAAGTATCAAAAATCGTCTCAACGAGCGCGGCATGACGCAGCGGGAAATCGGCAAGATGTTAGGTATCAGTGCCCAGCAAATGAGCCGCGCAGTTGCCGGTGCGTCTGGTCCGCGTGACATTGAGATTCGCGAACAGATCTACAAGATTCTCGGAATGGATGAGAAAGAGGTGTAAAGCATGGAACTGGTTATAAAAGGAACGCCGGATGAAATAAAAAAAGCACTCCAAGCCATTGCAGGTAGCGAGGAATGCATGGCGAAACTCTATGCAGATAAGTTGGCTACTTCTTTGGCGGGTTCACTAAATACCCTTCGTCAGCAAGCTCAGCGACGAGCTGGTGGGCAAATATAGACGTGTAGTCTCGAGACTCTTGCATCATCCACTTTAGTGCCATGATAAGGTCAATTTTTCCATTGTCATCGCAGTAGTCCGAAATACGTTCCTGGAGTTTCTCGGCGGTCAGATCGGTGGTGTAAATCTTTTCGTTGATTCCTCCGATGATTCGAGAAATTTCTTGTTCGTTCATCATTATCATCTCGGTTAATTGAATTTGATATGTAGCGTATTGCAAAGGTAACGCGATATATCATGTCTCTAATTGTACACACTATATAGTGTGTACACAAGCACTAGCGCAATATATTGTGGAGGAAGAATGTTCGATAACGAAAAGTTAGTAAAATTGTTGAGCGACAAGCATATGACGGTGTACCGGCTGTACAAGCTCACAGACCTTGCACAGCCAGCACTACGCAGGCTGTACAGTGGTGAGGCCACAGACCCCACGTATAAAACTGTCGCCAAAATCGCCGATGTACTCGGCGTCAGCATGGATGAATTTAGAAGGAAGGTGAATTAAATGCTACTAAATCTTGAACTCACAGACGCGCAAATCCATCAAATCGCACTGGCAGTCAAGGCCGACATGCACGAATCAAACGCAGTCAACGCCAAGTTCACCACGCTCGCCGAACTTATGCGTGCCACTGGTAAGTCACGTGAGTGGTTCGTTGGTCGCGCAGACCCGTGGCACCCACGTGAGGGTATCCTGAACCACTACCGCAATGAGCTAGAGGGAACCCTGGTTAACTATCCAAGCACACCAAGAGGGCGCTACGGTATCAACCTGTCACGGATGATTGATTGGGTCGCCGAGCACGGAATGGAGGACTACTGATGGAAATCCTGTTAATGCCATTTGTTTGGCTAGTCTGCTACCCGAAGGTCTTCGCGGCCTGGGGGTTGCTGGCAATCGTTGCGTTAGGCATCCGGTCAGCGCTGAAGGGAGGGCTGAATAATGAACAACCGTGAGATAGCTAAGTTCATGCGGGCGCGAACACTTAAAGACCGTGCAGAACAGAAAGCAATCGAAAACGCCAATGATCCATTGGCAATTACGAACTTGCTCTACGAACAGAACCTGAACGTGGAAGACATGTCGGAAGCAGCCAGCCACATTCCGCTTGAAGACATGTGCGATTGGTATGACTGGGAAGTTTACCGGCTGGAACGTAAGGCGATGGTCACGGCATGACACTAAGAATCGAGGACGTAGCACGTAAGGACATCTTCTGGGTAATGAAACAAAAGGGCTAAAACGTGTCCAAGTTGGCGGCAGTTACTGGGATAACCTCTGTGACAATCCGACGCTTTCTCCACGGTGCAAGACCGGACGCGGACACTGCAAGAAGGCTGGCCGAAATACTCGGAATCAGTGTTCATTCTATCTACCACGAAGGGAGGTGAGACACATGCACATGACGAAGGACAAGTACCTAACCGGTTCCGACGTACTGGCCTACCTATACCAGCGGCAACAAGCGTTAGCTGACGCGTTGGCACTGGCGGTCGAAGACAGGTGGGTACGCGCAGACCTTGAAACAGTCGCCGTGCAGTACCGCGAAGTCGGTAAACTCATTGACGAGATAGAAAAAAAGCCCGCAACGGAGGTAACCGATGCGGACTCAAGTAACTAACTAGGCAAAGTAAATTACAAGGAGATTATACCATATGGCCACAATGTATGAATTACAAGGCAAGTATCGTGAATTATTCGACCTTGCCGAAGACGGGACGATTGATCCCGCATTACTGCACGACACGATGGACTCCATTACTGACGCCATCGAAGACAAGGCTGTTGGTTACGTGCAGGTCATCAAGGAAGTGGAAGCTGACGCTGCCAAAGTCGATGCCGAAATTAAGCGCCTCACCGAACGCAGAAACGGCTACATCCGCAACGCCAAGACACTCAAGCAGGTGCTTATTGGTGCAATGAACGACACCAACGCCAAGAAGTTCAAGACGCCGCTGTACACCATCTGGATTCAGCAGAGCACGTCTGTGGCGATTGATGCAGACGACCCGAAAAAGCTGCCAGTGGATTACGTGCAGACGGTGACAACGTACAAGGCAGACAAGAAGGCCCTTGCCGCTGACCTCAAGGCCGGCAAGGAAGTCAAAGGGGCGAAGCTCGTGTACAACGACTCGCTACGGGTGCGCTAATGGCAGAAGAACAGAAGGCAATTGAACCGACCACAGCCAAGCAGCGACTGATTCTCAAACTGGTGGCGGCTGATAAGATGGTGTCTGGCGTCTACAAGGACGGGGAGAACTCCTTCCAGCACTATGTCTTCCAGTCAGAGGCGGCTATCAAGGACGCCGTGAAGCCGGCACTTAACAGCAATGGATTGACCGTGGTGCCAAAGTACACCATCCTCGGCCAGCGTGACGTGCAGACCAAGAAGGGCATCCAGCACGTGGTGGATGTGATGGGTGAGTTCACCATCTCTGACGGCATTGAGAGCATCACAGGCTCGATGGTGGCAAGTGGTGCGGACACGTTAGAGAAGGCAACTGCCAAGGCGTGCACGACAGCCGAGAAGTACTTCTACAAGCAGCTATTCCACATCACCGACAAGGAGCAGGATCCAGACAGCGAGAATGCTGCCGACAATCAGCAGACACAGTTCCCACCAGCAGACTCGGCAATGATTAATGCGCTCAAGGCGCTGGCAGCGGATACGGCACAGAAGATGGGTGCGGACTACAAGCAATTCTGCAAGAACGTGTTTGTGGCGGCTCAAGTGGATGTACGCAAGGGCTGGAAACTAGATACAGAGGAGTACAAGCGCGTCGACACGACTATCGCGCAAATGACTAAGAGGTGATTGTATGCGGCTTACAGGCAAGCTGACGAAGGTGGAAGGACAGCGGGTGACCGTGGAGCTCGACGACAAGCCGGACGTGTTGAGGCTTAGACAGCTTAGCAACCACAAGAGGCCAAGTGTGCAGGTAGACGTCGAGGACGGGCGCAACATCAGCCCTGACCAGCGTAAGAAAGCTTGGGCGCTAATCAACGACTTCGCCTGGTACACGGGCTACAGTCCGATGGAAATGGAAGAAGTACTCAAGGTTAACTACATGGCGCTCACTGGGGCAGACTACTTCAGCATGGCTGATACCTCGATGGAGAACGCTGCGGGGTTCATCACATCTATTCTTAATTATGGATTTGATAACGAGATTCCGTGGCGGTTGAAGAACATGGACGCAATTCCGGACGGCTATCCGTTGATGATGCAGTGCCTCAAGCATCGCATCTGTGTTATTTGTGGCAAGCACGCAGATATTGATCATTCGCCTTCTGTTGGCATGGGGAACAACCGCGACCACATCGACAATCGTAAGTACAAGTTCATGGCGCTATGCCGTGAGCACCACACATTGCGCCACAACAAAGGGTTGCCGTGGTTCATGGAGTTCTACCATATCAAGCCAGTACGCCTAGACGAGGACACGATTGTCAGCTTGCATCTCAACAGCCGCAAGCAGTTACGAGAATATGATGAAGGGAGTGACACGGGTGCGGAGACTGATTAGCACCGTGGTAACTGATACAGATACTTTTTTGGACATGCCGGCAACGGCACAGAACCTGTATTTTCACCTTAGTATTCACGCTGATGATGATGGATTCGTCGGGAACCCGAAAACATACATGCGAATCTGTGCAGCTAGGGACGACGATTTAAAAATCTTAATTGCGAAGGAATTTCTCATTGCATTCGATAACGGTGTAATCGTGATTAAGGACTGGCGAATTCACAACACCATCCGAAAAGACAGGTATCATCCCACCACTTATCAGGAAGAATTCAAACATTTATCGCTTGCTGAAAATGACTCGTATGTCTATCAGACGGGCATTATCAAGCGGGCTGAGGTGGAAGAACCTAAGACGGTTGACAGTTTGACAACCGCTGGTGAACCATCTGGCAACCAGTCGGCAACCATAACGCGACCGGTGGTTGCCAAACGGTTGCCTGAAGTTAAGTTAAGTAAAGCTAAGTTAAGTAAAGATAAAAAGACATTACGTGGCAAGTCCGACAAGCGGACTTACGCACCCGACTCGGACGAGCTAAAGTTAGCAACCAAACTCTGGGAGAAGATTCTGGAGAACAACCCAGAGGCTAAGTACCCGAACCTACAGAGTTGGGCGAACGATGTGCGGTTAATGCACGAGCGGGACAAACGCACATGGCAGCAGATTAGCAACATGATTGATTGGTGTCAGAATGATGATTTCTGGCAGGCGAACATCTTATCAGCCAAGAAGCTGCGTGAGAAATACGATCAGCTCAAAGCCCAGGCGCTACGGTCTGCGAAGCCGCGCCAGAGCGTGTACGGTCGCCAACAGCGCAAGGAGCCGGTACCTGATTGGGCCAAACCCGATTACAAGGCACCAACCGGTGATATTAGTGCAGAAGCCAAGGCCGCCATTGCCGCAGCCAAAGCACGGCTAGCAGCGGGGGGCACCAATGATTAGCATCGTGATACCGATTGAACCAGTGGCACAAGGCCGGCCAAAATTCGCACGCATGGGGCAAGCGGTGCGAGCATACGACCCCGCCAAGTCGCGGAAATACAAGGCGTTGGTTGCCGGGTATGCTCGGGAGCAGTATACGGCGCAGCCCCTTGGTGGAGCCTTGAACCTGCAGGTGACGTTCTACCGGCCGATACAGACTAGCGGGTCGAAGCGGCTAAAGCACGACAAGGTGGTCGGGGCTGTATTGCCCACCGTCAAACCCGACCTAGACAATTACTTCAAGGCCGTCACAGACGCTTTGAAAGGCATTGTGTGGGTCGATGATAACCAGATTGTTAGCGTGGACATGCGTAAGCTATACGGCACGAAGCCACGCACGGAAATCGAAATCAAGGAGATTAAGCCATGATTAATCAAGTAGCACTGACGGGCCGACTGACCCGAGACATCGAAGTTAAGTACACGCAGAGCGGCACGGCGGTTGGCACTTTTACGCTGGCGGTAACGCGGCGGTTTCCTAACAAGCAGACTGGTGAACGCGAGTCCGACTTTGTGAACTGCGTAATCTGGCAGAAGAGCGCAGAGAACCTTGCAAAGTTCACGCATAAGGGTTCGCTAATCGGGGTGCAGGGGCGCATCCAAACGCGGACGTATGACGACAAGGATGGCAAGCGAGTTTACGTGACAGAAGTCGTAGTTGAGGACTTCGCTTTGCTCGAGAGCCGCAGCACAAGTGAGAATGGCGCCAGCGCTGCTCAAAACGCCCAGCCTAGCGTTCAAGGCCAGAGCCGGGGTAATTATGCCAATCGGCAGCAGAACGTCCCACAGCGCCAGCAGACGTCAAATACATCAGCACGTACAACGCCTCCTGACCCATTTGCAAGTAACGAGCAGTTGGACATCAGTGATGATGACCTGCCGTTCTAGGGGGGTACAGCATGGCAGTTAAGAAGTTGAGTGAAGTACCGGCATATGAGTTGTTCCGCCCTGGTGACCAAGTGATAGTGCACCAGCTGGAAAACCCTGACAGTGGAGCGGTAGTTAGCGGCGCATGGCCAGCAGAAGTGACCGCAGCCCACCTACAGCGAACGGTGGTGGTTACGACAAAACGATTTCCAAAATGGGCAAAGACCGTATTTGGCAGCAAGCACTCAGTTTCCATTAAATGGCTGCAGGTGGTGTCCAGAATGCCCCGGGACAGCAAGAATCCAAACTATGCTGGCATTCTTGGCAAGTCGATGACATCTGTGTATGCAAGTGGCACTGCAAATCAATCTGCGGAAGAACGTAAAAAGATAATCGGTCAGATTAAGCATTGCGCGGCTTACGGCATGGATAAAAAGGCAACCTGTGCAAAGCTCGGTATGACAATGACCACGCTGCAGGCAAACTGCACCAAGGACAACATCAACTTCCCGGCTGAACGGTGGCGCTACCTGAATGATCAGGTTCCACCCATGCTGGCGCGCGGGATGAGGCGAACAGACATTGCTAGTGATTTGCATTGCTCGCTGCACTCTATCGCCAAGATTATCAACGCCGAGAAGGCCGAGGCCCGCCTATGACTTCGCACGAAGATATGCTCGAAGCGTGCCACCTGATGGACGAGCTAAATGCGCAGTACCATAGCAAGCCGTGGCCAGCGACTGACCCACGCGCCAAACGGGTACGATCTATCCTCCGCGTGGGCGAGGTTGCCGACAATTCTGAGACCACCGTGCAAGACCAGAAGCTACTGGATATGTTTTACGCCGGATTGCCGAATGAACGTATCGCCGTCAAGCTAGGCATCAGCGTGCTGCAAGTACGGCGGCTGATTGAGAAACTCCGGCGCACCGGTAAACTGCGTGGGCATCAGGTGGAGCTGTTCCGCTGCGATGACTACACCGGCACGCTGGCCCAGATTGCAGGGCACTTGAACATCTCGATGCAGATTCTGGAACATCGCAGACACGTGGGACTGCTGAAGTTGGTACCAACGGGCATGATGATAATCCAGTATACAAAGCAGCACCGTGGCGAGCACGTGCCCGCTGGTGTGGGTGTGAAGACAACGACGCACAGAGGAGTTGGACGGAAATGAACGAGTTAAAAGACACAGCAGAAGGAATCCCCGCAGGCGCCGCATGGGCGTACGAGGAATGGCTAAGAGAGCAGGAGGAAGAAGAATGAAGAAATTTATGGCAATATTCGCCGCCTTGGTAATGGCGATTATATTGGCCGCATGTGATGAAGATTCGAATGTGACACTGAACAGTGAAACCGACGCACAGATTGGCAAGAAAGCAGCGGTCGAGGCTAAGACGCCAATAACCAAGCGCATTACAATTGCGCACGTGATTGATTTTGACGGAGTGAAAATTCCGCTCACAACCACATACGCGATTGACAAGAGCCTCGCAAACAATTGGCGTTTTACGTATCAGTCGATGGTTGACCTCAAATTGGGAGTCGCAAGCCTGCCAGATAATCTGCAACTAGTTGTTAATAACGTATATGCAAATGTGTCGTTAGTATCAACAAAAATGAGCACAAACGGCGTGCGACAAGACAGCTTGAACCAGAATTATTCAACGTTGCCACAAGGCGGTGTCTCGATTAATGCGGCCAGCGATTACGAAATACCTTTTCAGGTGGAAGGTATCAACCAAAACGAAACCAGTATGACCGTCATCAACGGTTACGGGTCAGCAAACACTTCGCGCGTAACCGAAAGCGACCTTCGTGGCAGAGGAGTGCAAGGCGGAAAGCTAAATGTCGTGTGGACGCTGCTAGTTAAGGCTGGCGACCGGCATTTTGTAAAAACGGTGACTGATCGTATTGGACTGCCGTATGCAGCTAAGGAGTAAGAATAATGAGTGATTTTATTAGGGGATACATGGTGAACAATGATTTAGGGTTTTCCTGGAACTTTAACCGCAATAACGGTTACTTCGGCCTTGCCGTTGCTGGCACAGGCGCGATAACCACCGACCGTGCCGCAGCCGACCACGTAGCCTCAGAACAAGATGGCCACAGGCTTGCTAACACTCCTGACGTCCCAATCACTAAAAACGATCGTGCCCTTATTGTAAAGGCTATGAAGCCAAAAATCATGCTTACTTTAGGTGAATCTGGGAAACTTGAGCCGACTATTTATCATGAAGGCGGAATAGATTATGGTGCCATGGCATTTTCACCGTTAATTAACGGCCATGGGGTGACCGACGATGAGCAATGAGACGAAGCGGGAAGTGTTTAACAGGGCTCTTGATTTTTTCGTAGCGACCGGGCTTGTGAGAAACAGTAACTATAACTTGGAAAGGTATCAATATCTTTCAGAATATGACGCCGCCTTGCCAGATAATCTGCCGGTGATTCCGGAAGACGTTAGTGAATGGTTGACATGGTGCAAAATGAGTCACCATTCGTTAAAGGATGCGCTTGATGGTGAAACGCGCGTCAGCGAAGACGTTTTTGCCCGTGCATGGGCGCTAGGTGTCTGGCAGGTCGAAGAAACAGGCGAAATCGTGAAATTGGAGGCGGAGGACTGATGGCAACTACCACGACAGAAATTTGGGTTGAATGCAATGATGGCCACACGAAACTGTCAGGGCTGAGCGTTGACGGGTTCCCAATCAGCGATATTTGCAAATACACTGGCATTATAAGGTTCGTGCTCACCGAGCATCAGGAGGTGCGAGATGAAGCGGATTAAGCATTTCTCCACGTGGGCAGACAGAATGCTGAACACATACGCGATTGGCCCGACCGAGGCAGAACTCATATCTGGTGTCGACGAAGCAATGGCGAAGAATGGTATCGGCACGCGAGTTCGTCATTTGGTAATTGAGGACCTTTTAAACCAAGAGGTAGTTAAGGGCCGAAGTTATGACCTTGCCAAGGCGCTTGAAAACCTCAAACACCCTGAAAGGTGCTCCTTGACTGAGGCTGAAACGAACACTGCCCTGAAAATTTTAAGCACGGAGGTGACCGACAATGTTAATTAAGCTAGACAGCGGGGACTACATCAACACAGAAGCAGTCGAAGTAATCAAGGGCGGTGACAACCCGTACATCGGATTGCGGAGCAACAATTCGTTCGACATCACTCCCGCCGACCGCGACCGCATCGTGGAAGCGATGGGCGAAAAGCCGAGTGGCGAGTATGGGGAAGTCATTCGGTGGAATATAGCAGGAAATCCATATGAGATAGATCTTGACGGAAAAACCTACACACTCACGGAGGTGGAACGGTGACAGCACACAAATACTACAAGCGCGGTCTCGTTATCGCAGAGCAGTTTGACGGGTCTGCGGAGATGGCAGAAAAGATGCTTCCTGGCTGTGAGCGAGGAAACAATGAGGTCTGGCTCAGGAACGCCTTTGACACAGAAGGCAACTTCATCTATCAAGACGAATTGAAAGTTGGCGACTGGGCTGTGCCTAACGACTATGCCACATGGCTCATGTCTGACGAAGATTTCCATGCAACGTATGCCGAGTTGCCTGTGATTCCGCAGAAGGTAGCTGATTACATCCAGAAGGCCAAGGCTGGCACATGGGGCATCATTGACTGTTACTACCACGTAGCCGATAACGTGACTGCGTGTGGCTTGGATGGCGTGCGGGACTGGGAACGATGGATTGTTGACCATCAAGACACATTTGCTCGCGCATGGCTCGATGGCTACCAGATTGAGGAGGGACAGCATGAAGAAAGTTAACAGCAATCCGGTACAGCTCACCTTGCACACAGCCACGACGAAGCAAACGTGGACTTGGTTCATGGTTATGGATGGCGCCAAGTACTTCCACGGCGTATGGGGCAAGCCTATCGCACCCACGCTCAAACGCTGGCGGCGACTACGGCGGTTACTAATGCAGGAGGAACGAAATGACTGATAAAGACCTTGATACCGTTTTCCAGCGCGCTGTGCCGTCATGGTTAATGCTCCTACTACTCATTCCACTTGGTCTGTTAGACGCATGTGTCGCCAAATATGGCTGGAATACCTTTGTAGTGCCAACCTTCGGTGGTCCACGGCTGACCATCATGGTCACGTGGGGACTGCTGGTATTCTTTAATTACCTGATTACTAAACGTAGAGATATGGAGAACAGCAAAACCTCGTGGAATGAATTAATCGGAGCAGTGTTCATCTGTTTATGGTCGTGGTTAATAATGTTCCTACTACACTTTTTCATCTGAGGAGGCGCGAGAATGACTGAAACCAAACAGGCTTACGCGAAGATTAAAGCTAGTGATTTAATGGACTATTTCCTAAAACGTGCAGCGCAATTGCCGGATGAGTTATCGGCACAGTTTATCGCTGACATTTCATTCGGAATAAACAATGTGCTTAATCCAGACGAAATTTTGCGCATACCAACCAAGGGAGTGATTTACCGATGACTGAAACCAAACAAGACATATTTAACTATCTGGTCAACCGGACGATTGCAATCAGCCTCCAGCTAGGTATGGCTAAGCCGATGACCGAGCAGTTTGAGCGGGACATGCGTGCGCTCTACGATGCCGCCACTGATGGCGACCCTGATTGCCCGTACTGCCACGATGATGATAATTGGATTGCCGATAGTGATGGTTGGAAGCGACTGTATGTTAATCCAAGTGGCGCAGTTGAGATGTGGAACTTTAGCGAACTCATTATCATTCACTATTGCCCTATGTGTGGGAGGCATCTAACCAATTTCAGGCGCGAATGATGGGCGCGCCAGCGTACTTCCGCGACGATAAGCCTGTCAGTATCGGCGACTGGATTATCGGCGGAACTCTGATTATCTCTAACACGGAATTTCGCAAACTGTATGCGGCTGTGAAATGATCAACAAAAATCATCATGTCTACAGCGGAGGAAAAATCTTGGAACGAGCAAAGTTTAACTATCTGATTCAAATCATCAAAGACTACCCGAACGTGCCAAAATATCTGCACGAGCGCGAAGACGAAATCCTCCACCCGTGGCACGAGCAAGACAATAACATCGGAGGCGGCCGTCCTAGCTCTTCTAATGGACAGGAACGTTTGCTGGTGAAGTTATCCGACGACCGGCGTTTAAACGCTATACGGACTCAATATGATGCCGTGGGAAGATGTTTGGCGAATACTGACCCAGACACGTTTCGAATTATCAACGAACTGTATCTCAAGCCACGTACAACGCTAACCGTGGACGGAGTGGCAGACCTACTGCACATGCCCACGCCAACTGTGCGCAAGCGTAAATCACGGTTTGTTGAAACACTTGCTGACGAACTGGGTATTTAATAAATTGTCACAAAAATGGTCTCAATTGCACTTGTCAACGCCTTATATTAGTAGAGTAGACATCTGTTGATTGTTATCTCGCGATTAAGCTCAATATCGTAGTGCCCTATCACTGCGACACCACCCGGTCAGGTCAAACTGCTGGGTGGCATTGTAGTCGGACTCTTCACCGACTACATCTCTCCACACTCACCCGGGCAACCGGGGTACATATTGGAATATAGCCAAGTGGTAAGGCAAGAGGCTTTGAACCTCTAATCGCAGGTTCGAGCCCTGCTATTCCATTAGGTTAAGAAGGTGCGTAGAGCACTAACGTGGTTGACTATCCTCAATACCACAGTGCCAGTAGCCCAGTTGGTAGAGCTTAACGTCGCGGGTTCGATTCCCGCCTGGCACATACGGCACAGCCGTAAATATTTTATTGGTGGACTATCATCCGCACAATACATCTTAACAGTCGATAGTCACTCACATCATGGGTGGCTATTTTTATGTGAACTGGAGGGCTACCATCGTGCAGACTAAGCTCGTATTCATTAATGGTCACCGCAAACTCGTACCACTAGACTATCGTCCGCGTCAGGATTCAGACCGCGCATATAACAGGCACCGGACGCAGACTAACGGCAAGTACGTGGCGTTCTATCGGTCAGCACAGTGGCTACATTTACGGCAACAAATACTGGAGCGTGACAATGGTATCTGCCAACGATGTGGTATGGAGGCAACGCTCGTGGATCACGTTGTTCCAAGCGAAGACGATTGGGATGACCGGCTGAATGCCGACAACCTGCAATCACTGTGCAAGGATTGCCACTATTACAAGACGCGGCGCGAGACGGCTAAGCGAAAGAAAGGTGTGAAGCGTTCGATGCGCATCAACGTGATTGCTGGTTATCCAGCAAGCGGCAAGACAACCTACGTTGCCCACCACTGTGGAAGCCATGACTTAATCTTCGACTACGATGCTATCATGCACGCACTTACTGGGCTGCCTGAACACATCAAGAACATTGACGTTCACGACTATGTAACGCTTATTCGTGAACTGATACTTCGCAAGCTCAAGGCAGAACAAACCTTCGACAACGTTTGGATTATCACAACGTTTCCAGACGAGAAGCTCGATAGTCTGTTAGTCAGTCGAGACTTGCATCATCTCATGCTGAACACATCAAAAGAAGTTTGTATTGAACGATTGAACAAACAACACAGAAACGTTCCTGAACTTGTGAAGGTCATGTCACGGATTGATGAGCAAAAATCGGAAGGAAAATTTTCCGGCTTCGAAATTATCGCGCAATAAAATCCCCACCCCACCCCCGTCTATTTTTTCGGGGGCTACATTTTCGGCTGCTCCTGAACGGACAGCCTCTTTTTTGCATCCCAATTTCCATCAATTTTAGGGGATGTTGTGGTGGTACATCCCATATTCTTACTATTTAGGAGGTGAAAGTGGGTAATGGCTAGAAAACAAAAGATACTGTCCCAATCTCAAGGGCACTTAACCGTACTTCAACAGGAAGCAAAGATGCAGGCCGAGATTTTAGCTGCTGATGGTTTGCCGGAATTGCAGAAGACACCGCCAGCACATCTTGAACCGATTGCTAAAGCCGAATACCGCCGCATCGTGGGCAGTATTGGTAAGCTACCGCTACGGAACTTGGATCGTACTGAACTTGAAGCATATTGCACGTGGTATGCGAGCTATCGTCACATCGTGGACGCGATGAATAAAGCACAGGCCGATGGCAGTACAGAGGAATATTTAGGCTATTTGAGCCAGCTACGCAAGGCTACGGACGCAATCAAGGGTCTGGCGAGCGACTTAGGTTTGAACGTTAACAGCCGTATGGCGATGAATATGCCGAAAGTGGAAAAAGAGAAGAAGTCACTCACGGATATGTTTGGATAGGGAGGTTAGACGATGAAATTCACAGACCCGACCCCAAATTTTATAAAACGTGTGCTGGACGGGCGCTTGCTAACGTCCGCAGCGGTACTGCAGGCGGTCAAACGCCAGGAATCCGACTTAAAACGTACCGACTGGCGCTGGGTATGGGATACGGAGCTTGCTGGCAAGGCTGTGAAGTTCATGGAGCTCCTACCTGAACCGAAATCCGGCAAGGCACAACCACTAGCACCGTTTCAGAAGTTCATTATTGGCGTTTTATACGGCTGGGTGGACAAAGACGACCACACAATCAGACGGTTCACGGATGCGTTTATCAGTATGAGCCGAAAAAACGGTAAAAGTCTGCTAGTGTCGGGTGTTCTACTCTATGAGTTCCTATTCGGCAAGAATCCCGCTAACAAGCGTCAACTATATACCGCCGCCAACGACCGCAAACAGGCCAGCATCGTGTTTAACATGGTCAAAGACCGATTACGGGCGCTCTGCCGAAAAGACCCGGAAATAAAGCGAATGACGAAAATCATGCGTGACGAGATGGCCAATCTGGATGACGGCAGTACCATTCGCAGCTTCTCACGCGATGCGGGTCTAGTCGATGGTTATGAGCCACACGTCGCTGTCGTGGACGAATATGCGAACGCCAAAACAACCGACATGCTCGAAACGCTCGCTTCTGGGCAGGTGCTGTTACCTAGTTATCTGACGTTTATCATCTCCACTGCCGGATTCGACATGAACGTGCCGATGTTCACGCAGAACTACCCATACGCTAAAAAGGTGCTCTCTGGCGAAGCCGAGGGCGAGCGGTATTTCGCGTTTATTGCTGAACAGGAATCAGTCGAAGAGATTAATGACGAACGCCAGTGGATTAAATCGAACCCACTGATGGATGTGGACGTTTTGCATGACCAAATTCACGACTATTTGGCGCAAAAACTCGAACAAGCCCGCGAAGATGGCAGCTTGAACGCAAAATTAGTCAAAAACTTCAATATTTGGCGACAAGCCACCGAGGATAGTTATTTGAACTTTGAAGACTGGAAATCCGCTGAAACGGACGAAAAACCCGATTTGCGCGGCCAAAAAGTCTGGTTCGGCATTGACGTAGGTCGTACAAGTGACTTGTTCGCTATTACGTGGCTGGTTTTGCAAGAAGGTCACTGGTTTGCGGACGGCTATGCGTTCATCGCCAGCAAGGGCGGCATTGAAAACAAGATTAAAACCGACAAAATGGACTATCTAGCTGCCGAAAAACGCGGCGAGTGCGAGATTACCACACTCGAATCCGGAATTATTGACAACGACCGTGTTTATGAATGGCTGGAAGACTTTATCGAACGCAACGACATTGACGTGCAGGGGATTTGTTATGACCCATACCAATTCGGGCCAATGCTAACAACCATTGAAAAGAACCACCCTGAATGGCCGATGGTTGCGGTACGTCAGGGGACGCTCACACTGTCGATGCCAACTAAACAGTTCCGTGATGACATCATCGGCGGCAAAATTCAACACAGTGGTAACCAGCTAATGCAGATGGCCGCGATGAATGCGGTGCTGATTAGCGACAACAACGGTGTGCGGATTAACAAGAATAAATACGCCAATAAGATTGACATGATGGACGCGCTGCTGGACGCATATGCGGTTGCATTTACTGAAGATGTTGACGCGTTTTTGAATGACGAAGACGTGTTCAGCGATGACTTTGGATTTTAAGGAAGGCGATTATATGAATCAAAAAATATTAACCGCTATGTATTGGCTGGTGACTAACATCGCCCCTCTACTTCTGCTTGCGGGGATGGCAATAATCACAATCGCCAGTTTTAGAATCTCCACTACGATCGGTTTGTATACGCTTGGCGGATTAATCGTGCTAGTTGCCACTGTTTTACTGCTCCCCGATGAAAGGGGGTGATAAATAATGAAGCTATTTCGCAGTATTGATTATGCGACTAATACCGACCCACACTGGGCGGGCAGTTTGCTCGATGAAGGAATTTTACCGTCCACACGCCATGGGTACACGGGTATCGGTGCATTGCGCAATTCGGACGTTCTGACTGCCGTTTCGATTATTGCGGGTGATATTGGTCGGTTTCCATTAGTCGTGGAAGACCGCAATAACGACAAAATTGTCTCACTGGAAAACGTTGAGTATCTGATGAACACGAAGGCTAATAACCGGCTGACCGCTTATCAGTGGAAATTCAGCATGGCGGTGAATGCGATTCTGTCTGGTAACGCGTATTCGCGGATTGTGCGTGACCCGTTAACCGGCGAACCGGCGATGTTTGAGTTCTACGCACCATCGCAGACACAGATTGACGACAACGACCCCGCACAAATCGTGTACCGATTCACGCCATACAACTCGGGTGTGCAAAAGGTGTGCGAAGCAGCAGACGTGATTCACTGGAAGTTTTTCAGTTATGACACGATTCGTGGGCGGTCGCCGCTGTTGTCACTGGGCAAAGAAATTAGCTTGCAAGATTCCGGTGTGTCCACGTTGCAAAAGTTTTTCTCTGACGGCCTGAAAGGGTCAATCCTGAAGGCAAAGGGTAAGCTCGGTGCTGATGCTCGCCGTAAAATGCGGCAAGACTTTGAGAAAGCACAGGCTGGTGCCTCTGCTGGTGCGCCGATTGTGGTCGATGACACTATGGACTACACACCGCTTGAAGTTGACACCAACGTACTAAACCTGATTACCAGTAACAACTACTCCACAGCACAGATTGCTAAGGCTTTGCGCGTTCCGGCGTTCCGGTTGGCACAGAACAGCCCGAACCAGTCCGTCAAGCAGTTGTCTGACGACTACGTGCAGAACGATTTGCCGTTTTACTTTATGCCGATTACGACTGAATTCGAGATGAAGCTACTTGATGACCAGCAACGACATAACTATTCAATCAGCTTTGACACTAGTGCCGTTGCTGGGATGTCTGTCGATGACGTAGTTAAGCTCAAAAAGAACGGCGTTATTGTCGGTGATGAAAGTCGCAAGCGTTTGGGCATGAAGGCTACCGGCTTGCCAGATATGAACAAACTGGAAACTGACTTGAACACAATCTTTTTAGACCAGCGCAGTGTTTACCTCGCATCGAAGGGAGGTGATGAAAATGACAAAGGAAATTCGAACAACCACAACGCCAATGGAAATTCGGGAAGCGACTGATGACCAGCCAATGGTGATTGAAGGCTACGCGCTGAAATTCAATCGTGCATCTAGCCCGATGGGTGTTGGCGAATATACATTCCGCGAACGGATTGACCCGCACGCGCTCGACAACACCGACATGCGTAATGCCGTGGCATTGTTCAACCACGATCAGTCGCAAGTTCTCGGACGTAACGGCGTTAACCTTGAGCTTTCTGTGGACGAAACGGGATTGCGGTACAAGCTGACGCCGCCAAACACCCAACTTGGTCGCGATTTGGTTGAAAACGTGCGTGCGGGCATTATCAGTCAGTCTAGTTTTGCGTTTACCATTCCAGACAACACCGATGCCGAAAAGTGGACCCGCGACGGTGATGCTGAAGCTCCGTACAATCGCCTGATTCGGTCAATCGACCATATCTATGACGTTTCACCCGTAACCACGCCAGCATATCCAGACACCGAAGTGAAAGTCAGTGCACGGTCACTAGACGCAGTAAGAGCGCTCGATTTGCCGCCAAAGTGGCAGACTGAACGTGAAAAAATGATTTTGTTGCAAGGTCTCGACTAGTCGGGGCCTATTTTTATACCAAAAAACAGGAGGTCAATCATGACTTTAGATGAAAAACTAGCTGCCATTAAGAAGCAACTCGACGAAAAGCGAGCTTCTGCGGAAGCTCACAAGGCAGAAGTTCGCTCTCTGCTCGAACAGGACACCGAAGACGCCACTGTCAAGGCTAAGGAAGCACGCGCAGCGTTCGACAAGGAATCTGCCGAAATCAAGGACTTGGAAGAAAAGCGCAGCCTTTATGAAGGCGCACTCGAAGGCAAGCAGGAACCCGCTAAGACTGTTGCCCACAAGCCAACCACAGACGAACGCCGCAAGGAAATCAACGCGTTCATCCGTAGCAAGGAACTGGGCAAGGAAATGAATATTCCAGCATACATGCTCCGTGACGGTGAAGCCTCTGCCGACCCTACCACCACCGGTGTTAAGTCCGCGGACAACCAGTTCCTGATTCCAGTTGACCAGTCTTACGTTCCACAGCGTGAATTGCAGACGGTTGTTGACCTCAAGCCATTCACCCACGTAATCCCTGCAAAGCACGCACAGGGTGTTTACCCAACGCTCAAGAACGTTACCAGCGTTCTTCACACTGTGGAAGAACTCGAAAAGAACCCAACCCTTGCTAAACCTGAATTTGACAAGGTTGATTGGAAGGTCGCAACCTACCGTGGCGCTATTCCTATCTCACAAGAAGACATCGACGATGCAGAAGCCGACCTGGTGGGCATCGTCAACGAAAATGGCCAACAGCTCAAGCGCAATACCGCAAACGCAGCAATTGCAGGCGAATTGAAGAAGTTCGCTGCTAAGACTGTTTCTTCCATTGACGACCTTAAGGAAATCAACAACGTAGCGCTCGACCCTGCATACAACCGTGCGCTGATTGTCTCCCAGTCCTTCTACAACTTCCTTGACACCGTGAAGGATGGTAATGGTCGCTACCTGCTCCAAGATTCCATCATTAGCCTATCCGGTAAGACTGTTCTGGGCATGAGTGTTGTGGTCGTCGGTGACACCGTACTCGGCGCCGCTGGTGAAGCTCACGCTTTCCTTGGCGACTTGCCACGCGCAATCATCTTCGCAGACCGTGCCGACCTTGACATTCAGTGGGTTGATAACGACATCTACGACAAGTACCTGCGCGCGGGTATGCGTTTTGGCGTAGCAACTGCCGACACCAAGGCTGGATTCTTCCTGACCTACACAGCCCCAAAAGCGTAGAGCCGGACACTCCGGCGGCTTTTGACCCCAACGGCGACACTAAGCCAACTAGCAGTAACACGGTTGATGAAATCAAGGCATGGCTGACAGCGCACAGCATTGCCTTCACCGGCAAGACTGCGAAGGCTGACTTGCTGGCCCTTGTTCCCGCTGAATAGAGGTGGCGTAAATGGTTGACGAAGTAAAACACGCCGGCCTGACCACGGCACAATTTGCGGTGCTGAAAATGTACTGCAAGATTGACCAAACTGTGGAAGATGACATGCTGGAAGCACTAATCTCCAGCGCATCAACACAGATTGCCAGCGCCGTGCAGACCGGCATTGCCCCTGAATTATTACTCAAAAAGCCTGAAACACGTGACCGATTTTTTACAGCCGTTATTAAGCAGGTCAAGGAAGAGTACGACTATCGCGGTGAAGGTGCAGACGTTATGCGCTATCCGCTGCTAGATACAGTCTCTGCTATCGTTAACCAGCTTCGAACGGAGGTGTCTGACGATGCGAACGACTAACATGCGCGAACGCATTACGTTCATCTCGTATGGTCGGGGCGTTGTGAACGGCGTACCAACAAGCAACACCGAAACCGAGCACATGACGGTCTGGGCGGAAGTGCCTAAGACGCCAATGCGTGAGGCCAGCAATGACTTGGGCATTCGCACCGAAAAACCCACGTTCATCGTACGGTTTTTAACCGATGAGGACATCGAACCGACATGGCGGATTAAGTGGCGTGGCAGTGAATACGAAATCACCGGTCTAGATCCAGATTATCAGCGCCGCGACATTACGACTATTACCGCGAAGAAGGTGGGGTCATGACTGTTACTGGCGATGGCGATTTGCTGGCGAAGATTCAGGCACTGGACAACGGCGTTCAACGTAACGCCCGCGCAGCAATTCGTGACGGTGCAGAGACATTCGCCGATGCTTTGAAGACTGACACGCCTGTCTGGTCGGGTGAAACCGATGCCCCCACCCACATGCGTGACGACATTCGAGCAACGGGTGTTCGCGACCGTGGTGGGATTCTTGAATCTGACGTTGGCTATGGGACAGACACCGGTTACCGCGTGCACTTTCCAAACAATGGGACTAGCAAGCAATCGCCACAGCACTTCGTGGAAGAAACACAGGAACGCACGCGTGGCAAGGTGCTAGAGACGTTTTTATCACACTTAAAGGTAGGTGGTTAAATGCTCGCATTAAATCTGGTTTATGATGCGCTTTTTGGTAGCGAACAATTAACGCAAAAACTCGAAGATGTGCGCGGAACCACCGACCCACTAGGTGGCATTTACATTGGCACACCGGATTTTGACAACACGACCGATGCGGATATTGTTGCACTCTCTCCGTGGATTAGGATTACCGATTTACCGGGGGATGAGACTACGGACGCGGACGATGATCGCTTCCTTGAATATCCACGCGTGCAGGTTGATTTTTGGTGCAAGAATGAACTCTTGCCGCAAGCGTCAGAGATTGACACGCTAATTAGTAAGGCCATGCACGCCGCTGGTTGGGAGCGGGTTTACCATCATTCAGATGTTGACCACGACACACCGCAACTGCGCATGGTAACAGCATATTTTCAATCACAAGGGATTCCCGTTTAGGGGTCTCTTTTTTAATTAGGAGGAAAAAACATGAGTGACGTAACTCCAAAGAAGCAAGCCAAATTTGGTGCTTCTGGATTTGAATACGGGATTGTCGGTGACGACGAACTCGTAAAGACGACAACTAAGGTTCCCGGCCTTAGTTCTGTAAAGATGGACATCACGACCGAAACTAAGACGTTGGCCGCTGACGATGGCCCATACCTGATTCTTTCTGGTGGTATTACCGAAGCCACTGAAACCATCGAAAACTACGATGTTAACAGTCAGATGAAGCAGGACTTGTACAACATCAAGGTCGTAAATGGTGTGGAAGTCTACCCAAAGAACCTCACGCCAAACTACGTAGCAACACTGTTCCGCACCAAGCTATCTGGCGGTGGTTACGTATGGGTTGGGATGCTCAAGGGTATGTTCAAACTGCCTTCCGTTGACACCAAGACGGTTGACGGCACGCCAGACCCAACGGCAGACTCCATCGAAGGTTCCTTCATTCCACGTGGCGATTCTGACAACGGCAACGTTGTGCTGATTGGCCGTGAAGACAACGAAGGATTTAACTTCGAACAGTTCCACAAGTGGGTATTCCCTGCCGAAGCTGACGAAGCAACGATTACTGAAATCCCAAAAGCGTAGCGAATTCTAGATAGACAGCAAGCTCGCCTAGTAAATACACAGTAGGGCAACCGGCGGGCGATGGAGGAAAAAATATGTACGAAATCAGTTTGAACATTAACGGTCAGGTTAATAAGTTTGTGCGCAACGGTGAACCCGGACTGGGTGACACCACTGCCGCACTCAAGGTTCAGCAACAGCAATTACGCATGTACGCCCGTGAAGACGGCCCAACGAATGCCGACTTTGACGCAAACGAAGCCAACCTTGCCAATTTCGCAGTCAACTTCTGGAACGGTCAATTCAGCCGCGTTGACGTAATTGCTGGTGCTACTAAGAGTTTGAAATCCCTTGATTCAATCAACAAGGCCATTGCGGATGCACTGGATGACGGCGAGGAATCGGAAGAACCAGCAAAAAAATCACAGACACGGACGTCCAAGAAGCGCTCAACAACATCTACGACTTCTACAAAGCCAGACTTGCAGACGGTTACAAACTAGCCGACATCGGCAAGATGACGTTCCGTGATTTGAAGACCTTGAATGATATTTACGAAGAAAAGGAAACGACTATCGACAAAGCGTTCCCATTCTTATTCATGTAGAAAGGAGGTAAATTATGGCAGGAAGTTTAGGGCATTTGGCCGCCACTGTCTCACTAAACATTGACCCGTTTAGGGCATCAGCGCGCACGTTATCGTCTACAATCAAAGCCACAACCGCCGAACTGAAAGCGCAGGACATCGCGTTCAAGGGTTCCGAAAAGTCCGTGAACGGGATGAAGACTGTCTACGGAACTTTGGAACGTCAATCCAAGCAACTCCAGGCTCGATTAAAGGCTGAACAGCAGACCTTGAAGGAACGCTCCGAAGCGGTTGCTAAGGGCGGCGATGACATGGAGAAGCTCACTACTCGTGAGGCTAATGCCGCCGCCGCACTCAACAAGACCGCCGCCCAGATTGCCAACAACAAGAATCGCATGGAAGCATTGAACAAAGAGATTCTGCTCCAATCATCATCGTGGACAAAACTCTCTGAAAAGGCGATGGCATTCTCGAAGGTCACCGGTAAGATTGGCGGCGCATTATCCAGCTTTGGCTCTAAGGCAACCATGGCCGTTACAGCACCACTAGCCGTTGGTTTTACTGCCGCTGCTAAGTCAGCGATTGATTTTAACAGTCAAATTAGCAGTATTGGCCCGCTATTGACCAACGGTGGCACGGTTACTGCGAAGTACCGCGCACAACTCGATAAGATGGCCGAATCATCCAAGAAGTGGGCGGTTCAATATGGCACGTCCACGAAGTCAATCAACGACGGTATGTCCGAGATGGTCAAGCGTGGTTATTCGGCTGAACAGACAATGGGTGCCATGCCGTCAATTCTGGACGCAACCAAGGCTTCTGGCGATGACTTCAACGATGTTATGCACGTGTCAACCTCCGTACTCGAACAGTTCGGGTTGAAGTCTAATTCTACCGCCGGGATGCTCAAGAACACGCAACGCGTAACCGACAGCCTGACGCTGATCGCAAACAAAACTGCCGCAGGTTTCCAAGACATGGGCGAAGCCATGACTTATGTTGGGCCAGTGGCTAATTCCGCTGGTATCTCATTGGAACAAACAGCGGCCGCAATCGGTCTCATGTCTAACCAAGGGATTGAAGGTTCGGTTGCTGGTACCGCGTTGCGTGGTGCATTAACCCGATTGATGAAGCCGTCCAAACAGAACGCGCAAGGGTTCAAGGAATTGGGTATTAACGTGGCTGACTTCAAGAAGGGCACGCTGACCTTGCCGGATATGCTGGACAAGATCAAGAAGAACACCACCGGTTGGACGAAAGAACAGAAATCTGCCGCTATTGCTACGGCGTTCGGTACCAACGCGCAAGCTGGTATGAATGTGCTGATTAGCGAAGGTGGTGACGCACTCCGCAAGATGACTTCTGACGCGAAGAACGCTAGTGGGACAACCGCGAAGATTGCTGAATCCATGAATAACACGCAAGCTGCCAAGGTTGCGAAGTTCAAAGAATCAATCAACGTTTTAGGCATTACGATTGGTCAGAAATTACTGCCGACATTGACTCCGCTAATTGACAAAGCAACACAGGTGATTAAGTCATTCTCCGAAATGGACAGCCACACGCAACAGTCAATCATTAAGTGGGGACTATTTGCTGCCGCAGTTGGGCCGGTCGCAAGAACGCTAGGTTCCGTGTTCAACGTGATGCATGGCACCGGTTCAGCTATTGGTGCTGTTACTGGTGGATTAGGCCGAGCAACCACTGCCGCTAAGCTTGGCGCGGGCGGTTTCAGCATCATCAAATCCGCGTTTAGCAAGACAGCTTTTGAAGCACTCAAGGTTGCCCCCGCCGCTGGTGTGGCTGCCGATGGACTAGGTGTTGCTGGTGCTGCTGGCACCGGTTTGCTTGCTTCGTTGGCACCAATTGCACCTGCAATTCTCGGTGTTGCCGCCGTTGCCGGTACTGGCTATGCAGCGTGGAAGCTCTGGGGTGAGGGTGCTGTTGAATCAGCCAACCGCACTAAAGAGTGGGGTAGCGATATTGGTGCTTCTGCCGACAAGTCTGCTGGTGCGATTAAGAAGGCTTCCGGCGAAATCTCGGGTGCACTCGACAACACTAATCAGTCCGCCAAGACTAACGCAAAGCAGATTGCAGAAGGTTTTAATTCGATGACTAAGGCGGCACAAAAGGCCGCCACTGAATCCGATAAAGCCGCTAAGAAACTTGCTAAGTCACTCGGTGGTTCTGCCGGTGACGCGTTACTAAAAGCCGCCGCCAAGGAAAAGGCCGCCGATGATAAACGCATTGCCCAGATGAAGTCCAACACTAAAAAGGCTGAATCCATCACGCGCTCTGCTAATAAGACCGGCGAAGCACTAACTGCCGACCAGATTCAAATTCTGGATAATCTGCGTAAAGATGACGCTCAGAAGGCGATTAAGACCCTGAAGCTGTCTGGTTCCGAGCAAAAAAATGTTCTAAAGGCTATTCTTGGTGAAAAAACCAAGATGACTGCTCAGCAAGCTGCTGAACAACGCCAAGACTCACTGATTGCGTGGCAGCAAGAAGCAATTGACTATAACAAAGCACAAACCAAGATTAAGAACGATGCTAAGCTCACCAAAGCCGAAAAGAACGCCACACTAGAAGGATTAGAGAAAGACCACCAGTCGAAACTCAACACTATCTATCAAGGCGCAATTCAGGCGATGAAGTCGCAAGGCATGAGTAACCATGAAGTCCAGCAACAGCTTCAAAATGACTACGGCCTAACTGAAACCGCCGCTGAAAATTCCATGGATGCATATACCAAGGCGATGAGCAAGGGTGTGCAGAGTAACAAGCAGTTTGCCGCTGCTGTGTCTGACGGCATGTCTGCCAGTGCAAAAAAGGCTGGTAATGCCTGGAACTCGCTGGTACTTAATCCGAAGACGGGGAAGGTTGTCACTAATCTTTCACAGGTGCTCAAGGACACCGCAAACACTAAGGTTGGTTGGAACAAGCTGGTTTTTGAGCTAAAATATGCGAAAATCTCCAGCAATGCTAAGCAGGCAATTGTGGACGCGTTAACCGCAAGCGACCAGTGGAAGTCGATGCCAACGTGGGAAAAGAACGCGGTGATTCGCGTCCAAGGCCGCAATGAACTGGCTGACATCATGGAGGAGTACGTGGACTGGAACTCGCTAAGTCTCAAGGAACAGCGAGCGATTGTTCACGGTGATTACAGCGGGCTGGTAAATGGTCTGGTTGAGGCTGGCAAGTGGCAAAAACTCACGCTGAAACAGCAGCAAGCAATTGTCAAAAACAAGGCAACAGCACCAATCATCTCCGCACTTGCTGAGTCTGGTAAGTGGAACGGTCTGACGATGGAAGAGAAGAGTGCCGTGGTCAACGCCAAGGGCACTCCACAGCTCGCCGACGCCGTTATCAAGTACAAACTCTGGAATCAGCTGCCGGACAAAGAAAAGAAACTGCTGATTAATAACGCCGATGCGCGTAAGAAGTTAGCAGCGTCCAATCTTGATCTAGGTAAGTACAACTCTGTAAAAGTTGCTGAGAAGATGTTCAAGGCAAATGAAAAGAGCGTTAAGACGTCCAGCAAATCCGCTGAAGACCAAATTGCGTTTATCAACAAAATGAAAACCAAGACTAAAGTATTCAAGGGTGACGCCAAGGACGTCAAGAACAAGTCCAAAGAGTCACAGGACGCGGTAAGCAAGAACAACAGCAAAAAAGTTGACACCAAATTTTTCAAGGGTGACTCCAAGAGCATTGTGGCGAGCGGCAAAACCAGCATGGGCACACTCAAGAGTTTCAACGGCACACCAGTGCTGACGAAGGATTATAAGGGTGTTGACCACGCTAGTGCTAACGCCAACCGTGCTACCAAGGCGTCCAAAGAATTTAGCAAGCAGAAAAATCATACAGTTTGGTATAAAGCCATTTTTCAGACAATCAAATCCGTGATTACTGGTAAGCATAAGAAGACCGGTTCAAACGATTTCAACGACGGTCTTGCCGTGGTTAACGATGCCACCGGTGGAACTTTCCGCGAAGCAATCACGCTGCCTTCTGGTGAGACTTTTATCCCACAAGGCCGCAACGTGGTCATGGCACTTCCACGTCACGCGCGGATTGAGACTGCCACTGCTACCGCACGCAAGTACGGGATTCCGAAGTTTGCTAACGGGACGTCTGACTTTACCGGCGCAACCACTACTCTGCAAAATCTCCACAGTGAGACAGTGCAGGCGGTGACCGTTCAGTCCAGCTCCACCACAGATGATGGTGTGGCAAAAGCACTTAAGACACTCAATGTGCTGGTTGCTGAATTGCTGGATTACACGCCGTCAATCGAAGGAGTCGTTCAGCTTGATAACAGTCGTGAAGTTGGCCACTGGGTTGCGAAGAGCGTTACCAATGAGCAAGCGCGGGCAAACAGATTGTACAACCGCAGTAGAGGGGTGAACATCTAATGACGATTATGTATTTTAATGGAAACCAGATTGGTGACCGGTTTTTGCAATTTAATCCAAAACGGGGTGCGCTTCCCGAAGTGGAAAATACGGTGGTCACTGTCGGTCGTTCTAACGGTGGCCGTTTTCAATATGGGCGTTTTAAGCCACGCGTAATTACTGTGGATTATGATGTGTCAACAATCTCACAGCGCGAGTTTGAAAAGCGTATGGCACCGCTACTGTACACTAGCGAACCCGCAAAGCTGGTATTCTCGGATGCACCGAATGAATACTGGATGGCAAAAGTTGATGGTTCAATCAGTTTAGAGCGAGCTTACTACCTTGGTTCGGGTACAATCAATTTCATCGTCCCCGATGGTCTGGCGCACGCGACTACCCCGACAGTAGTCTCTGGACTCTCGCCACTGAAGCTACCGAACGTTGGCACTGCACCAGCGTGGCCGATTTATAAAGTCACGATGAAGTCCGAAAACGGTTATGTGCAGATTGGAACACCGCAGGGCTATGTGGAGTTCGGCGACCCTGAGCAAGTGGATAAGACCGAGCAGAGCAAGGCCAGCAAGGTAGTCAATATTGACTACCGGAGTGAGCCGACCGCTGACGGCTACGCGATGAACGCCAACTGTGTGACGGTCTACCCGCAGCGGCTGTTTAAGGACGGTGACGAGTACACCAATCACATGGTAGGCACCTTGCAGTATGGCGAGGGGCCAACTAAGGAAGCGGCTACCAGCGCGTTCGACGATGGCACGCCGGCCGGTGGCATGGATGTGTCTAACTGGCATGGGCCAGCGGTGCACTTCGATGTACCCGAACCGACCGAAGACCCAGATTCAACGGACTTCAGCTACAAGGCCCGGGCGGAGTTTCAGGCCGGTGACGGTATGGGCCGTGAGGAGTTCACGCTCGAAAGTGGCGGCCTACCGGCATTCTCAATCGTAATTCGCGACTCCAGCAATTATGGGAAGACGAAGATTATAGAGTGCTGGCAAGGGACGACAATCATCGACACGCACACGCTGTCGGCTAAGTCAGGCGCGTTCTTTGAGGCATCAATCACGCGGCAAGGCGACAGCGTGCTGTACAAGTTCGCACAGATTACGAAGCTGACTAGCGACACGTCATATAAGGCGGGTTACACGTACAATCATCCGCTGAATGTCGATGGCTTGGCTGATGTGCCGATTGATGGCATCACCCAGTGGATGATGGCTTACGGCGAGATTATGCCAGTCGATATGTACTGGACGGACACGAAGTTCACATGGACGAATATCGAGTATACGCAGAACGAGCCGAACTTCTTCAACGAAGGCGATGAGTTTGTCGTTGACCCCGCGCACCGTAAGGCTTACCTGAACGGCGTGGAATCAGAGTTGTACACGGTTGGCAACAATTGGGACGCGTTGAAGGTTTATGACCCGTACACCCCGATTGCGGTTATCCCGTCATCATGGGCCGAACCACCGGAAGTCGAAGTCACACTTGAGGAGGCATATTACTAGTGGATTATTTATTTGTGGATAGAATGCGCCGACTGATTGCGACGGTGCCGACAGACAGCGTTGATGGTTTGTGCATTAGTTCTGATGATGAAATTGTGACTATCAATGGTTCACGCAATCTAACATTGGAACTGACTTACAGCGCGGACACAGTACTGTTGGCGGCAAAAACCGGAGCAATTGGTAATCTGGTGATGTATAAGGACGAAGACAAGAATCCCGTTGTGATGGAAATTGTTAAGTCTGTCCGTGACCCACTAAATTACACGTACACGCTGTCTGCTGATACTGCTGGTGCGGATTTAATCGACGAAACAGTAGATACGTATGACGCAGATGATGAATACACAATCGACTACTATGTAGATAAATTCACATGGGACAGCGGTTGGGAAATTCGGCTTAATCAGGTTACCGAAAAAGCACTGAAACTAAAGTATGACAACGAGGACGAAACTGCGCTTGCTCGGGCACTAAATGTGGCGTCTGATTTTGGAGCAGAGCTAGACTTCGCCTTCACCATTGACACCGACCACACGGTGCACAAGTACATTGACATCTATGCCGCACGTGGTTCACAGACCAACGCTGAACTGGTACGGGATATCAACGTAAACAACGTGACCAGCACCACCGACATCTACGACATGTTTACCAGCGTCAAGGCCAAGTCTGACGTTAATGATAAAGACGGTAATCCAATCACGCTTAAGGGTATGACTTGGCAGAGCGATGATGGCCGCTACGTCCTGGGGTCTGACGGCATTCTCCGGGACACCGTGGCCGTGCATAAGTGGAGTCGGATTCTGTCAGAGGATAACCCCGACCCGTCCACGCACCACCTACAGCGGGTTAAGAAGTATACAACCGGACTGGACACGGCTTCAGACGATAATCCAAAGTACAAGCAGTACCCGGATAAAGTCGAAGCTAAGAACAAGGACATTGCGTCCCAGAAGAAAAAGATTACCGCGACCGACGCATATATCAAATCGCAGAACGGTTACATTGCGAAGAAGCAGAAGTACATTGCTGAGTGCAACGCACGCATCGCAGCGTATGAGAAGAAGCAGAAGTACACATATCCTGCGAAGAAGGCCGCTTATCTGGTGAAAGTCAAGTCATTGCAGGCTGAACTTGCTAAGGGTGGGACAGCAAGCCATGTAAAATCGCTGGCGAACCAGATTGCTACTCAGCAACGGCTGGCGGCAAATCAGGACAAGTATGCGGCAAAACAGAGCAAGTATATAGCTAAGCAGCAGGCTTACATCAAGGCTGCCAATGCAGCGATTAAAGGATATAAGAAGAAGATTGCGGATTACAACGCCAAGATTAAGGGCTACAACGCGACCATCGACAAGGATAACTCTGACATCACTGACCTGAACGCTGGTAAAGTCGCACTCTACAACGACGTGCAGTCTAAAACGCTAGATCTAGCACTTGCCGACCTCAAGGCTCACAACGAACCGGCGGTTAACTACGAGACTGACATTGCACTGCTACCTGACACGGTGCGTCTAGGCGATACCGTCCACATCGTCGATGACGAAGAAGGCACGTACCTGAGTAGTCGGGTGCTGCAGATTGAGACGTCGCGCGCGGCGGGCACACGGGTGGCTACCATGGGTAACTATCTGATTGAGCAGCGACAAGCGGAGAACGCGGACGCCGCACTGGCACAGAAGATTGACTATGCGACGCAGGGTCTCCAGAAGGACTCTGCGCAGGGTAAGAAGTTTCAGGCCGAGATTGATGAGCGGCTGGCAAACGCAGACACTGAGGCCGCACAGCTTGAGCAAAAGCTGACTGACAATAAGGCGTACTACGACAAGGAGGTTTCTGACCTCAATGCCGCTGTAGCTACCGCTCAGCAAGCTGCTATCGACACCGCTAAGACTGACCTCGAGACAACTATGGGGACGTACAAGGGCGAGGTTGATAAGCAGTTTAAGGAGTACAACGACGGCTACGACTTGAAGCTCACTGAAGCGGACGGACGTATCAGCACGCTGACTGACTCAATCGATGGCTTCCAAGCCAAGGTTGAGGACACTGTCACCGGCATATCATCGAAGTTTGATGTGCTGTCGGACTCGGTTAACGCAACCATCAGCAAGGACAACCTCCAAGCACTCTTTGCGGTGCAAATCCAAGACGGCACGGCGTCCATCGTCGACCGCCTGACTGACGCAGAGGGCAACATTGAGGCAACCACCAAGCTCGCCAACGGGATTCAGCAGAGTGTGGAGAGCTTGACGACCAACACTTCCACGCAAATCAACCAATTATCGGACTTAATCGACTTGCGGGCGACGAGTGCGGACGTGAAAGCCCAGATTGATGTGGCGACCAAGGGGCTTAACGCCTCAATCGAGAGTGTGGACGGAAAGACAGTCAATCTTGGTGCCACGATTGATGACATTACCGGCTGGCAGGCAACGGTTGACGATTCGGTGAGCGGACTAAAGAACCAGATGACCAGCACAACCGATACGTGGAACCAGAAGTTGACGGACGCCAAGAACAGCCTAACCACGCAGATTAGCTCCAGTGTGGCGAACGGGCTGGCAAGCATTGACCTGAAGGCTAATGGTGGTTACTTATCAATCGCCGGTAACGGGTCAACCAGCAAGGTTTGGCTCGGCGGGGACAATCTTTACCTGACCGGTGACACGCATGTGGAAGGGGATTTCTTCCTGACAGAGGTCAACAACAGTCTGGACAGCTTAAAACTAGATACCTCAGGCATGTTTTTAAAACAAGGTGGAGATGACATCGGGTGGATTCACACCAATAACCTGGTCGACCACGAACAATACGATGGTTTGCTGTTCGATTTGAAAGCGAAGGGTGATTACATGGCATGGGGCGCGCAGAATGCTAACGGTCCAGATGGCGATTACCCCATTAAATTAGCATGGTGGCGCAGCGACGTAGCCAAAGCAATCGGCGACGACACCGTGGCCGGTTTTCAATTCAGCGACCCGGTTCAATTTGACAAAAATATTCACATTCCAAATGCTAATGGGGAATTATCGTTTGCTAAAACAAATCTCAGCGGCAACGCTACGACGTCTCCTTACCCGTATTTCGGGCGTGCAAGTGGTAATGCAGGATTCGCGTATGGCTCTAGCGCCGTTTACATGGTTCAGGGCGGTAATTGGAGCCGAGTGGTGAACACTCATGACCCGTTCAAGCCGGATGGCGGTGCTTATCAGAATTTGCAATTTACGACAATGGTATCTAACAACACGTATTATCCTGCATTAACGAATCAGGAAGGCAAGGTCGGAATACTTTTTGGTTCAACCGAATTGTATTTGATGAGGGACGGGAAACCATACCCGCTCAGCGGAATTCTTAAATAGGAGAAAAAATATGAATAACGAACATAACGATTTTGCAAACAAGGTAGCCAGCAACCTAGCAGTTAAGCTTGCCCGCATAGAGGTCAATAACTCTGCGCTAGAAGTGCAGCGTGACAGTCTGGCAGCGCAGGTTAAGTCATTGACGGACGAGATGGCTAAGGCGAAGGAGGCACAGACTGATGGAGACACCGACATTTCCGCTGCTGACGCTGACGGTAGCAAGTAACTCCGGCATTCCACAGGAGCGCTTCGCAACGCAGGGCGACAAGGGACGCCAGCAACTGCTGGTCATTACGGACGGCGGTACAATCGGAGCGGATTCACTCGGATTCCGTGCCAGTCTGCCCGATGGTAATTTTGTCGACGTACGCGAAGGGTTCACCGTCAGCGATGACCAGATTCAATTCGCGATTCCAGACCAGACATTTTCGGCAAACGGCAGGGTGACCTGCTATTTTTATGTGTTCGATGGCGACACGATTCTGGCGTCCACGAACAAGTTCACGTATATCGTGGCTCCGCAGTTTGAGCGCGGTGTGGGTGGGTCAAGCTACAGTAAGACGCTGGAGACGCTCAAAGCCGACATGGAGTCCACGCTGGCCGACCTCAAAACAGAGGTGTCTAAGTGGATGGCGTCTGCCGACGTGGAGGGTGAGGTCAAGCGGCAACTGGCGTCCACGCTGTCTGCTATCCAG
This sequence comes from Lacticaseibacillus sharpeae JCM 1186 = DSM 20505, assembly GCF_001436225.1. GTDB lineage: Bacteria > Bacillota > Bacilli > Lactobacillales > Lactobacillaceae > Lacticaseibacillus > Lacticaseibacillus sharpeae. Next base: position 121,226 of record NZ_AYYO01000044.1, read on the forward strand.
AGCTGGGAGCAGACACAGAAAACGGCGCTGGACGCTAGTGCTAGTGAGCTGACCAAGGCCCAAGCGCAGTGGATTGACGAGTACAACACTCTGACCGCAGAATTGGCAACACTCAAGACTGCACAGGCCAACGCCGAGAAGGCCACGTCTGACGCTACGACAGCCACCACGCAAGCCACGCAAGCTGCGACTACCGCCACCGCATCAGCCAAGGCCGCGGACACCAGCAAGGCTAACGCAGACAAGGCAGCATCCACAGCCACGCAAGCCGCCACGGACGCAAGCAAGGCCACGACCGACAGCAAACAAGCTACCGCAGACGCCAAGGCTGCTACCGAGCTGGCTAAGCAAGCCGCCGATAATGCGAATAACGTTTCGGCGACTATCACGGATGCAGATTTGGCCGCATGGATTACACAGGAAGCAGGTAAATAGAATGAACTGGACAGAGAAACTAGCTAAGATTTTACGCGATAAAGTAGTACGGTCAGTCAATGGCGTGACGCCGACTGACGGGGAGGTGGCACTGGTATCGAGTCCTTTCAATTTGCTGCTGGACTCGAACCAAAGCTTGATGCCCTTCAATAATAAAAGTTGGACACATGACAGCAAGTTTGTTACTGGCGAAAGAGCAGTTGCACTTGCTGGTAAGACGGTTTCTGTCTCAGTAGACATTGAAAACGGGCCAGAACAGAAAACACATCTAGGTGTTTTCTACCTCAACGCCAGTGGTGCCCGCACTGTTATAAAGGTTCCGGTCACACCAGCATACATTGAAGCGGGGGCAAGTGGGACATTTACGACAACTCTTGTGGTTCCTACGGACATCACCGACAGATTGGAAGTTTGTGTACTTGGCGCGATACAAGATTGGACGGCTAATATCGGCCACGAGATGATAAATCTTGGTAACTACCCTATGCCATACGCTCCGGCGGTGGTCACTAGTTTCGGTGGGCAGCTGCCTGATAGCGAGGGCAACATCGATATGAGCGCGTATGCTACGCAGAGCGGGGACAATGTTTGGAGCGGGCACAACGAGTTTACTGGTACCGGCGGGCTCCCGAATGCAGAGGCCTTTAGAAAGGGAACGTTTGATTTCAACGCCACTTCGGGGTCATTCATCATGCAAATCGAGTCAAGTGCGGGGACATACAAGAATGGGCCGACTAATCCCGGGGCCGATGAGGGGGAGTTTGGTTGGGGGACCGCAGTAGCCTTCGATGACGGCGTTCAGGGTACACAGCTTGTGTTTCCTGACAACGGACAGTATGTACACATGAGAATTCGAGACGCCAATGGAAAATGGAAAGTTTGGACGAGACTGGCAACCGACAGCGACATCACCTCGTTAAATAACAAGATTTCCGCCCTCGAAGCCCAAATTTCGGGGGGGGCAGTAAACCTGATTGACAGAACAGGGGAACTGGTTGGACAGATGTTGAGTGCTGATGGGACACAGCAAGCGTTTGACGCTTCTGACTTGATGGCAAACCACATACCGGTGCAGCCAGGCCATATCCTGAAATTTGCAGTCACCGGGGTTTACCTGAACAATTCGTATGCTTTCCGATGGAATTACTATGACTCCACAGGGCAGTATATGGGCCGTCAATCCACTGCCATTAATAATTTTGAGTGGATAGTCCCTGATGGCGTCGCGTCAATCTGGGTCAGCTACCCAAGCACCGGCGAAGTAAGCTTAACCGATGTAACGATCATTGAAACTCGCATTGAATTGCTAGAAGCAAAAATGGTGGCAACTACCGCCACAACCACCACAGCATAAGGAGGAAACTAACATGACAAAAACAATCTACCGCTTTTACTCTAAGGCGGAATTTAAACGCACTGGTATGTCTTACACCGCGCTGACCACAGATGATGACACTTACAAGCCATCATATCCATACACGGACACCGCAGTGCCAGAAGAACTGCAGGCGCCCGATAAGGTGCCATTCTACGTGCCAGAGCACGCACAGTGGGAAGACATGTCAGAGGATGCACAGATTATCGCTGACAAGCAACAGGCCGCTGATTTAGCCACTGCTAAGCAGGATGCCAAGGAGGCCAAGGCGCAAGCCACTAGCCTGCAAGCTGCACTGGATAAGGCCAACTCAGACATTGAGTTGAGCAATCAAGCGACGACCGAGCTGACTAACCTGCTCTTTATCGTGGCTGACCAAGACAAGCTGGCCGCTGCTATGGGCATGACCACAGACACAACCACACAGGAGGCGACACAGAATGCCTAACGCACTTATTGCATTACTAGCTAAGCAGAAACAATCTGACCCGTCCACACCAGTACCTGCACTATTGCAGACGGCAGTACAGGCCAAGATTGAGGCACAGCCCCAGACCAAGGTCACGAATACTGACCCGGGGGTAGCCGTCAAGGTGGCCGCACCGACCGAAGCGCCACACGTAGACGCTACGACTGATACAACACAGGAGGCATAACCGTGACTTACGAAATCACATCTAACGATGCTACCTTTGACGGCTCGCACCGTGTAACACTTAAGGGCACTGGCGACGCTGGTCAGTCACTTATCTACACGCAGAAGCTCACTGACACCGACATCGACGGCAAGACGTGGGGTAGCGTGACCGGTGACGAGCTGGTGACCATCATGACCGCACGACTTGCCAAGGCAATCGCAGGAACCGAGGCGTAACCATGCTGGCAATCGTTGGAGCAATCACATCATTATTCACGCTCGTCGGCTCCATCTTTGCCGCAATCAAGTCCTGGCGTGGCTTCGTCAAGGAACAGCGCGAAGACCGCGAGCGGGCACGGCGCGAAGCAGAGGAGGCCCGCAACATGCAAGCCAAGGCCGACGCTGAATGGCGGAATAGCGTGGATAACCGCATGGACAAGCTGTATGACTCACAGCAGGCGTTTGGACACGACCGTATTGTTGCTGAGTGCAACCGGCATCTGCATAACCACTACATCACCACGGTAGATCTAGATAACATGATGCACCTCATGCGTGCTTACGAGGGCGTGGGCGGTAACGGGACGGCACACATGCTCTGGGAGAAGGTCAAGCAGTTGCCGATTGACGACAGCAAAGAACCTGACGCCATTCGCGGGGAGTACGACGCACAGACTCGACAAGAAATCAAAGAATTCATGGAGGTAAAAACAGCATGATTAATTGGCTCAAGAAGATTAACTGGGGCGTGCGTTTCAGCGACCCCGGCAACATGTTTCGACTGGTGCTGGTCGTAGGTGCGCCAATCCTGACGTACTACGGCTTGACCGCCACCGACCTCACATCGTGGGGCGTGGTTATCGGCACACTGGGCAAGGCGCTCAGCAATCCATACGTACTCGGCACCGTGGCCGTCAGCTTCTACGGCTGGCTGGTTGACCCGACCACCGCGAACACGTCTGACAGCAAGCAGGCGCTGACCTACACCACGCCGAAGGAGGACAAGTAATGGTTAGCATCAAGACCGATTACGTAATTTCCCCCGGCACGGCTAAGACCACCGGTCACATCTTAGTAATCCACGCCACCGCCGACAACAACGCCACTGCCGCCAACATTGCGGCCTACGAGCACCGCACGTGGCACTCTGCGTTCGTGCACTACGCCGTGGACGACAAGGGTGCATACCAGATTGGCAAGCCGGGTTACAAGGCGTATGGTGCGGGGAACGTCAACAAGTACGCGCCCGTGCAGATTGAACTCTGCCAGTTTACCGACAAGACCCGGGCACGCAAGGCGTACAGCAACTTCGTGGCACTGGTCAAGCAGATGTGCGCTAAGTATGGTATCCCGCTGACTCTGGACTCCAGCGATAAAACGGCCGGTATCAAGTCCCACGACTGGTGCCGCAAGACTTACGGCGGGACAACCCACACCGACCCGTGGGCATACCTGACCAGCATCGGCATCAGCAAGGCGCAGCTCGCCAAAGACCTCAAGGCCAAGACGACCAGCAAGCCCGCTACCAAGTCATCCACTAAGTCCACATCTAAGGTAGACGGCTACTGGGGGCCAGCTACCACGCTGGCGCTTCAAAAAGTCTACAACATGAAGTACCAGGACGGGAAGATTTCTGGTCAAGGACACAACGCCGTCACTGACGCAATCACTGGCATCACGTATGGCACTGGTGGCAGTCCGTTTGTGACTGTGTTGCAGAAGCACGCTGGGGTTAAGCAGGACGGCAAGCTCGGCCCCGCCACGCTCAAGGCCATGCAAAAAAAGATGGGTACGGGTGCAGACGGGAAACTGTCTAAACCATCCGCGTTCGTCAAGGCAATTCAGAAGGATGCGTTCGCTGGCAAGAAACCGTTCTAGCTCATTAAAGCTATGCACAGCTCATCAAATTAGCCTCACTCTTAATTGAGTGGGGCTTTTTTGTGTGCGCTAAAATAAATTTAAAAAATAGGTTCACAAACGGGACCTGTGAACCCTTTGTGAACCTATGACTCTAGAAATTCAGTCATATCAAGGGCCTAGAGCCTGGTTCGATTCCCCTCATCTCCATACTAGTTCTCCGATATTGCGGCAAACGTTAATTGAACGCTTGCCGTTTTTTATTGCGCCAAAAACTCGGGGACAAACGGCTGGCTGATCTCGCTGTACTCATTGCTGACACCGCGGTCGGCCGTCAGCAGAATCACACTCACGGCATTAGTCTGGGCGGCATCGCGCGCCACGGTCAGGAAGCGCTGGGCTTCCGGGCCGCTGAGCTGGCTGAAGATATCGGCGATGATAATGTACTTTTTGCCCGCCAGCACGCTGCGGAAGAACTCGATGTAGAGCCGTTGCAGCGCGCCAAGGGCGTTCGCCGGTCCGTTCAGGAAATCGAAGTCGGTGCGCATTTCTGCTGGCAGCGCGAAGAGGTCGTGTTCGGGTCCGTCGATGTAGATGTTTGCCCGGACGGTGAGGTAGGGGACGATGGCGCTATCCGTGCCAATCACCCCGGTGGTCTTGCGCAGCGTTGTCTTGAGCATAGTGCGGACGTAATGCGTGAATGCCTGGCGGGCGTCTGGCGTGTACATCAGGTGCAGGCCGGCATCCGCTAGGTTGGGCGTCACGGCGCATTGCAGTTTTGCTTTAGGTTTAAACAACATGGGTGACACCTCCTGTTTCGTTTTTTACAGTGCCCGCCGCACGCGGTGCGCCTGTAGTAGTGTGGCTAAAAATGGGAGCAAGATCACGATGGTTGCCCCGATGAGGAACGTGATGCTGTAACCGGATAGCGAATCCAGCGTCCGGTTGCCGAAGTCATGGCCAACCAGCAGCGAGCGGCTCGTGAAGTCCGTCATGTGGTTATGGAACATGCTACTCAGTGAGTTCTCCACCGCGGTCTGGGACTTGCCCGTGGCCGAGGTGAGCACCTGGATGAACGTGGTCCGGTTCAGGTGCTGCATAACCTTCATGATTTGGGTTGAAAACAGCAGGCTAATCAGCGTGACAATGGCGAAGGTGCCCCCGAAGCTGATGAAGCTCTCGGCCCCGCTTTGGAACGCGATGGTGCCGGGGTGTTTGCCCACTAGCATCAGTGCCCGTGTTTCGTCCCGGTTTCGCCGGGCAAGGCGGAAGGCAATGAACATGATCGCGATGATGAATACGCCGGTGCTCAGCCAGAAGATTAACTGGTAGAGGTTCGTTTGCGACTGGTAGATTTTGGCGATGCGTTTGGCCACGCCCTTTTTGATGACGGTGGGGTGCTTACCCGGCATGCCAGTTTGCGGCGTTGCCGTGGCGCCGTTAGTGTTCGCTCCGGCGGCAGAACCGGAAGTGCCGTTTGCCGCCTGTTTACCTGCACTAGGCATGCGGCCAGTACCCGAATCGGTGCCAATTGACAACTGGTTAAGGCGCTGGTTGAAGGTCATCCGGGCCTGGTTTTCCAGCATCAAGTTGGTCTGCAGGAATAAACCGGCCGTTGTGAACAGCACGGTCAGAATGATAATCGCAATGTGGGCGCGGCGGTGATACCTCATACCCATGATTACGCGCTCGAGGAATTTCATTTTTACCCCCCTTTGCCTGGGCGCTCTCGCCCAGGCGGTTTTGTGGTGCAACCCTAGCCAACTGAATAACCACAGTATAGTGGGAATTCATGAACAAAGTATGAACGTTTAATGCAAGAAAACAGATTTCACGCCTGCGAAATCTGTTTTCTCCGGAATTATTTAATTAAGTTACTTAGCGACTGAACTCCGCTTGGCACTGGAAATCATCGATTCCATTGGTGTCTCCGTCGTGTTCGCTTGCTTGATGACCTTCTTCGGGTACTGGGTGAGGACGGAGCGGTTCTTAGCGAGCTCGGGGGAATCGGACTGGTAATTCGCGGCGGCGTTGGTGCTACCGTCCTGCGAATATTGGCTCGTGCTGGTTGCAGACAGACTGCGCTCGATGGCGAGCATCCGCTGCAAACTGGTATCGTAATCCGTCGCGTCACCATCAACGGGGGTGAAGCCCGCCGGAGTGTAGAAGCGCAGCAGGTTCTTGTTGGCCAACGTATCCGAGAGGCGCAGTTCTTTGTTGACCTTTTTCTCGTCGGCAGCCAGGGCCTTCTTATCGGCTGGCGCCAGGTTCGTGGCCTCACGTCCGGCATCGGTGCCCGTGTTTACGTACGGGGTTTCGCTGATCACGCTGTATTTGGGCGTGATGAAATTCCCGTTGCGCTGGGCGACCACCTGACTGTGCTGGCGGCTCAGCAGGTCGGTCCCGAACTGGACGTATTTTTTCGTGCTGACGCCGAGCAGGTGCATGAGGGTCGGCAGAATGTCGACTTCACCGCCATAAGTCTTGTTTTGACCGCCCTTGAGCCCCTTCATGCTGAAGATGAGGGGCACCCGCTGCATTTGCAGGTTGTCGTAATCCGACCAGGTTTCCGCATTCTTCCCGAGCAGCGGCGCCAGTGACTTGTTGCGGGTTGAGCTCAGGCCGTAGTGGTCCCCGTAGAGCATGACGATGGAATTATCGTACAGACCGGACTGCTTAAGGTAGGTGAAGAATTCCTTGAGCGCTGAATCCAGGTAGTTAGCAGTCTTGAAGTAGTTGTTGACCGTTGTGTCGTCCGTGCCCGCATCCGGGAAGTCGGAGTCGGTACTGGAAATGGTGAACGGATCGTGGTTCGAGGTGGTGATGATCTTGGCGTAGAACGGCTGCTGCATGTGCTCCAGGTACTTGGCGCTTTCGGCGAGCATCAGCTTGTCCTTAATCCCGTACTGGGTGTTGGCGTCGGCACTGTGGGCGAAATAATCGCCGTCGAAATAGTACTGGTAGCCGAGGTTCTTGTAGGTGTCGGTCCGGTTCCAAAACGACCCTTTGCCCCCGTGGAGGACGGCGCTGGAGTATCCGGCCGTCTGGTCCAGAATTGCGGGTGCGGCCTGGAATGTGTTGGTGCTGCCGAGGGCGGAGAAGAGGGAGCCGTTGTTGATGCCAAAGGTGCTGGTTTCGAGCATGTTCTCGGCGTCAGAGGTTTTGCCCTGACCAACCTGGTTGAACATGTTGCTGAAGCTGAGTGTGGATTTGTCCTTAATCAGTGAGTTCAAAAATGGCGTGACTTCACGGCCGTTAATCTTCTGGCCAATTAGGAACTGCTGGAAACTTTCAAGGTGGATGATGATGACGTTCTTGCCCTTGGCCACGCCGTAATACTTCGCGTTGGGCTTGGCGTAGTTCTTGCGGACGTAGCTCAGAATCTTATCGGCATCCGCACTGTCTGCAGACGACCGCACCGTGTTGGTCTGTGCCGTCTTAACCCCATCGTAAACGGTGAATGGCGCCAGGCCCAGATACTTAACGATGTAAGAGCGGTCGAAGGTACGCGAAAGCAGTTGCGGCCGGTTAAGTTCACTGACGGCGAGGGTCACCATGAACAGCGCTAGTCCGACGACGGTGGTGGCTTGGGGCAGGTGGTAGCGTTTCTTGGTGGCACCAAGATGAATGCCGAATGTTGGCCAGGTCAGGGGCTGGCGCTGAAGGTAGCGCCAAATGTTGACGATGGCGTACACGCCGAACACGCCGGCGATGATGAATTGGTCGAGCAGGATGACGATATCCTTGAAGGCCATCATCGACGAGCCGCTCGCCCCCAGTCCCTGGACCACCTTTGGCAGCGCCAAGATGGTGTTAATCGTGATGAAGTCCGTGAATTCACGGTAGTACAGCGCATTGGCCAGCAGCAGTGCGCACAGGGCGGTGTACACAATCAGGCCTGCGATAATGACGTTGCGTGATTTTTTGAAGTACAGGGCAATCGACATTAACAGAATCGCCGAGCCCAAGGGATTAATAATCAGTAATATGTATTGCAGCGGGTCATCAAGGCCGAGGTTGAAGTCAACAAAGTAGGCGAAGACAGTCTTCGCCCACAGAAGAATGACCAGAATCGAGATGAACCCGAGCCGCGTGTGTGTCAGTTTGTGTAGCTTTGCCAATAGGTTTGACCTCCGAGTTGTGCTGGAGACTATTCTACATGATGTTGTGCAAACAGTAAAAGATTCCAGTAATGAGCGTTGCCGTCAGGACTGCGCGTGCGGCCAGATGAACATGCGCAGGCGGTGCAGGCAGACGTAAATGATGGCGCCGATAAACGCGCCAGTGGTGTTAAAAATCAGATCGTCGACGTCCGCAATCCCCGTGTGCATATAGAACTGCATGGTTTCGATGAACATCGACATGAGCATCCCCCAGAAGACCACGTGGATTGCCTTGTGCCGTGGCCGCAGCAACAACGGCAGCATCATGCCAAAGGGGATGAACCAGACCACGTTGCCGAGGGACTGGTAGTAAAAGTCGAAGTGGGAGAGCCCTAAGCGTAATTTCCAGGTTTCGGCCAGCACCGTCCAGTTCGCTTCGTGCCAGTCGCGGCCCCAATCCATCGTAATCTGCCAGGGGAAGTACGAGTGGCGGAAGACGGTGAGGAATAATAGCAGCATCACGTAGGCAGTGAAGGTGAAGACCAGTAGTTCGTGGCCCAACCGAATGCGCTTGTGCCGCCGCCAGAGCCACAGGCCGCGCAGTACTGCGAAAATCAGCAGGTAGAGGATAGTCTTGTCCACACTGTACGTCACGAGACGAATGAGTGGAAAATGATTGATGCGCTCCGCATAGTTGGCTTCTAAAAAGCGGTAAACTGGCCCGAGAAAAATCATTGCTTGTCCTCCATGTAGACCATTGTACCAAAGGGTGACGGCCATGTTCGGATAGTTAAATAATATTATTCAAATTACAATTTTTTGGTAACCGTACGTTCTTGCGACCACAAAAAAAGAAGGACCGTGAAGTCCTTCTTTAAAAGCTAAATTACTTGGTTACTACGGAGTCAACAACTTCAATGTTGTCGAGACCACCGTACCAGCTGTACCAAGGCTTAGCGTACTTGTCCAGGATCTGGTTGAGTTCTTCAACGTTTTCCTTACCAGTCGTTTCAAGCCACTGGGTGAGTGCTGCTTCACCGCCATCAGCGAAGACCTGAATCCCATCCTTCCAAGTTGCACGGCCACAGAGGATACCGTTGTACTTGTTGCCAGATTCACCGGCGAATGTGAGTTCTTCACGGAATGTTTCGGCTGGAACACCAGCGGAAAGGTAGATGAATGGACGGTCAACAGTTTCGTTAACCTTCTTGAAGATGTCAGCAGCTTCTGCTTCGGTGTAAGCAGGAGTTACGCCGTCAGCAGTGTGACCTTCAACAAATGACCAGTTAACTGGGATTTCTGCCTTGAGGACGTCAACACCGTACTGAGGCTTGGTGAATTCTGCCAGTGCGTCAAGTACCAGGCTTGGCTTTGCCTTTGCGTATTCGAAGCTCTTTGCGTCAGGAATAGCGTCGTCGTAGGTAACAACTTCGAGGAAGAATGGCATGTCAGCGCCGCGGCTTTCGTTAGCCAGACGTTCTACAAATGCCTTCTTGACGTCGTTGATTTCGTCCTTGTCGTGTGGGTTGTAGTATACAAGTACCTTAACGGCATCTGCACCCTTGGCAGCGAGACGTTCGATGCTTTCACCGGTGAGCAGTTCTGGGAAGCGACCAACAGTAGTAACGTCGTAACCAGTCTTTTCGTATGAAAGAATCAAACCAGAGCTAGGGTCCTTGGCAGCCATTGCCTTGAAGCCGAGTTCTTCATCTGTCAGGATGGAAGAAGCGTACTTTGTGAGTTCCTTGGATACCAGTTCCTTGAACTTGTAGATCTGTTCAAGACTGTATTCGGTGCCGGCCTTTTCGTCAGCAGCCGCCATCATTTTCTTCATTGAGCCACGCTGGTCAATTGCCAGGGCAGCGATAACGCCGCTCTTGTTGGACAACTGCTGCAACTTCTCAAACTTACCGCGAGTAATGACTTTCTTTGCCATATGGATAATCCCTCCAGAGATAGAAACAATTGATTTAACGACTTCATTGTACATAATGAAATCGGTATTATCAAGTCAAATGAACAAAAGTGCGCTTTCTTTTGAGATTCAGAAAACGTGTGCAGGCACGGCGCCGTACCCGTTTAGCGTTTTCACGAAAATTCCGTACAAAATGTGACACCGGTATCATTTGTAGGTTGACCGTTTTCAAAACTTCCGGTACAATTTATTTTCAGATTCGCATTTTGCTTAACGGGATTAGGTTCCGGCTTAACCCCATTTTGACGGGCGCGAACGGCAGTTTTTTGCATATATGATTGTGAAACCGCATCCGTGCGGTCAATGTGCAAAATTGTGCAAAAAAGTTCAAAAAAATGTTTTCACTAAACAAATTTGAACTTTTTGGCTCTGCTTGGGGCGAATTTGGCCTCAAGCAGAGCCAAATAATGTTGGCTTTGTTCATCGGCGGCAGCGTGTATCCGGCACGCGCATCCGACATCAATATATAAAAGAGGTAGATAGGGCACATGGGTATTTTGATTGCTTTGATTCCAGCGATTGCCTGGGGATCAATCGGACTTGTTAGTGGTAAGATGGGCGGAAATGCATACCAGCAAACGCTCGGGATGACAATCGGCGCACTGTTCTTCGGGATTGGGACGCTCATCGTTGCTCGGCCTACCATTGATACTAACACTTGGATTTTTGGGATTGTCTCAGGTTTGTTCTGGGCGCTGGGTCAAGGTAACCAGTTCCGCTCAATGAAATTCATGGGTGTGTCCATGGCCGTGCCAATGTCCACGGGGCTGCAGCTGGTTGCTAACGCCCTGGCTGGCGCATTGCTGTTCCACGAATGGAAGTCTGGCCACGACATTACCCTCGGGCTCATCGCGGTTGTTGTTTTGATCATCGGGGCAACACTCACTTCCCACCGCGACAAGGTTGCAGGTGGGGCAGCGTCCAGCCACAACATGCCGGCCGGGATTCAGGCACTGATTATTTCTACTATTGGTTATGCCGGCTACACGATTGTTTACACGTGGGCGGGGCTTGACGCCACTGCGGTTGTGTTGCCACAGAGTATTGGGATGCTGGCGGGGGCCATCGTGCTCTCCGCTAAGCACAACCCAATCGCCAAGGGCACGGCCAAGAACATTCTCACCGGGATTTTCTGGGGCGTCGGGAACATCTTCATGTTGATGGCCACCAAGGATGTCGGGCTCGCAGTTGCGTTCTCCTTGTCCCAGATGGGGATTGTCATCTCCACGTACGGTTCCATCTTCCTGCTGGGCGAACACAAGACCAAGCGCGAAATGGTGTACGTGACCGTGGGGAGCCTGCTGGTAATTGCCGGTGGGGTAATCTTCGGGATTATGAAGGCCTAACTAATTTAATCATGATTACGACAGCACGGCGCAGACTTTTGCGCCGTGTTTTTTTGACGGCTGCGTGTCACTTTTTGCGTGCTAGATTGGTGTTCAAACTGTGCGATAAAACGATTTTTTGGCGAATTGGTAGCATTATCTGATTCTGATGCAAGCCGCGTCGGTCTGGCTTTAGGGGGCGCCGCGGAAGGGATTGATATATATGTATGTACAAATGCTTAAAAATGTTGCGCGTTGCACTTTGTTCGCTTGATTTTTTGGTCCTGTCAGTCTAGAGTAAATAGTGGTTTTAGTGAAAATTAGGAGGAACCTAAATAATGGCTCACATTTCTTTTGATTCATCTAAGTTGGGCAAGTTCGTTCACGAAAACGAACTTGGCCAGATGCAAGCATTAGTTACGGCTGCTGACAAGGAATTGCGTGAAGGTACCGGTGCCGGTGCTGACTTCCGCGGCTTCCTTGACCTTCCTGTTAACTACGATAAGGACGAATTTGCTCGCATTAAGGCTGCAGCAAAGAAGGTTCAGGAAGATTCCGAAGTCTTCGTTGCTATCGGTATCGGTGGTTCATACCTCGGTGCCCGTGCCGCAATCGACTTCCTCAGCCACACCTTCCGGAATGCTGACCCATCCCGCAAGCTCCCCGAAGTATACTTTGCTGGTAACTCCATCAGCAGCACATACCTCGCTGACTTGCTCGATGTCATCGGCGACCGCGACTTCTCCATTAACTGCATCAGCAAGTCCGGGACCACAACCGAACCTTCCATCGCATTCCGCGTATTGAAGGCTAAGCTCATCGACAAGTACGGTAAGGAAGAAGCTGCCAAGCGCATCTTCGCTACTACTGACCGTGCTAAGGGTGCCCTGAAGGTTGAAGCCGACGCTGAAGGTTACGAAGAATTCGTTGTGCCTGACGATCTTGGTGGCCGCTTCTCCGTTCTCTCTGCTGTTGGTCTGCTGCCAATCGCCGTTGCTGGCCTTGACATTGACGCCCTCATGCAGGGTGCTGCTGATGGTCGTAAGGAATACAGTTCCGATGACCTGAGCAAGAACGAAGCATACCAGTACGCTGCAATCCGTAACATCCTCTACCGGAAGGGTTACACCACTGAACTGCTCGAAAACTACGAACCAACGCTCCAGTACTTCGGCGAATGGTGGAAGCAGCTCATGGGTGAATCTGAAGGTAAGGACCAGAAGGGTATCTACCCATCATCCGCTAACTTCAGCACCGACCTGCACTCTCTTGGTCAGTACATCCAGGAAGGCCGGCGTAACCTCATGGAAACCGTCGTTTGGGTTGACCAGCCTAACCGCGACGTTAAGATTCCTACCGACGCCAAGAACCTGGATGGCCTTGGCTACCTTGAAGGCAAGACCATGGCGGAAGTTAACCGTAAGGCCTACGAAGGGGTTGTCCTTGCCCACACTGATGGTGGCGTGCCAGTTATGACCGTTTCCATCCCTAAGCAGGACGCTTACACCCTGGGTTACCTCATCTACTTCTTTGAAGCAGCTGTTGCCGTATCCGGCTACCTGAACGGGATCAACCCATTCGACCAGCCAGGTGTTGAAGCATACAAATCCAACATGTTCGCACTTCTTGGCCGTCCTGGCTACGAAGAAAAGACTAAGGAACTGAACGCACGCCTGTAATTCACGGTTTGCATTAAGTTCAATGAATCCTCCACGTTTTGGCGTGGGGGATTTTTTTGTGTTGACGCCAAAAGAGCACGAAAAAACGTCCACCCAAATGCGGATGGACGCGGCGATGTTAGTGTGCCAGGCGAGACTCGAACTCGCTACCTACAGTTTAGGAAACTGTTGCTCTATCCAGGTGAGCTACTGGCACGTGAACTTAATTAGTTTATAGCATGCGGCGGCTTCGTGCAAGCAACCAGCGGGGAGCGTGGGCATTTGGCCGGCCGTAAGCAGCCTAGTTTGTGTAGATTCGGCTAAATTCGGGTGTTTTCCTGGTAATACGAACCGACGTTTGGTAAAGTCGAACTAACAGCATTTAGCGACAGATAGATTGCGGAGACAAAACATGATACATAAATTAATTCGGCGACTTTTTCGCTTCCTCTTCATATTAATGATTCTTGCTCTGGCTTACGCGCTGTATGGGCGCGATGTTGTGCCCGCCAACTGGCACAGCATCTTGGACCCGACCAGCTTTGTGGTCATTGCGCTCTTCACCGTGTGGGTGGCAATCTGGATTTTCCAGCGCCACTTCCGTTACCGGGACCTATCGCTGGAACGTATCGATGACATGGATGGTTTTGATTTCGAACGTTTTTGTGCGTACCTACTGAAGCGTAACGGGTACCGGCACATCACGGTGACGCAGGAAAGCGGTGATCAGGGTGTGGATATCATCGCCACCAAGGACAAGGTCAAATACGGCATTCAGTGCAAGCGGTATAACGGCTTCGTTGGCAACCGCGCCGTTCAGGAAGTCTGGGCGGGCCATGAATACTACGAACTTGATGGTGCCATCGTGCTGACGAACAGTACGTTCTCGGACTCGGCCATCGAACTTGCCGATGAATTAGGCGTGACGCTCATTGACCGGGACGAGTTTCGCAAAATGCTGCGGCGTCTGCCCAGTTAGAGGCAAAATAACCGCGGGCAGCTTGCCGCGGTTATTTTAGTACAACGGCCTGATCTTTGAAGCTGCAGCCGAAGATAATTCGCGCGGGTGCGTTGGGGACGTCAACGCGCTGAACGCGGATGGCTAGCTGACGAATCTGGGGCTGCTGGGCTAGTTGGAAGAAACTGGCCAGGGTTTTGGCCGTGCCCACTGCGCGTGCCTGGAGGATTAATGTGTGGGCGGATTGATCGACATAGAAGTTAGTGATGTTCAGCAACTCTGCGTCCGCCTTGGTTTTCAGGGGCGCGCTGCCTTTGAGGTCGGCGGTGAGTGCCCATAAGTCGATTACACGCATGGTATTCCTTTCCGTCGCGCGGGGCGACAAGTTCTTAAGATTTTTCCTAGTGCGGCAGTATTTCGCTGCCGTTTCCAGTATAGTTGAGTATAGGCATTTTTGCGGCGCGGCTGGGCCAGTGCATGCGTTTTGACCGCGTTTATGTTGCCAACATTGTCGTGATTGCTTATTATTAAAAGTAACCAGGTATTATACGTCGCGACTTTGCGCGCGGCGCAGAATGATTTTCTCAAGTGTAAAACAGAACGGTAAATGTGTAAATCAAGGTTGAATTAGGTAGTCGGCCGGCGCAGGTGCGCTGGCGGGCGGAAGGAGTCATTGTGGAAGTTGTAATTGCCGGGGCCGTACGTACCCCAATCGGAAAATTCGGTGGCGCTTTGGCTAGTTTGAACGCTGTACAGTTGGGCACCGCCGTTGCTAAGTCAGTATTTGAACGGACGGGTGTTGATCCAGAGAAGGTTGACCAAGCAATCTTCGGGAACGTGTACCAGGCGGGTTCAGGCCAAAACGTGGCGCGCCAGATTGCCGTGCACGCCGGTATGCCGGTGACCAGCACCGCGATGACCATTAATGAGGTCTGCGGTTCCGGCCTCAAGGCAATTCGCCTAGGCCAAGCTGCCATCGCGATGGGGGATGCAGACATCGTCCTGGTTGGGGGCACCGAAAGCATGACCAACGTGCCTTACTACGACACCAGTGCACGCTGGGGCGCGAAGTTCGGTGACCGGGAGTTAGTCGATGGCCTGGTCAAGGATGGCCTGCAGGATGCCTTTTCCGGTGTGGCCATGGGCATCACCGCTGAGAACGTGGCGGCGCAGTACAACGTGACCCGCGAAGAGCAGGATGCGTGGGCGCTTGAATCTCACCGCCGTGCGATTGCCGCTCAGGATTTCGGCAAGTTCGAGGACGAAATCGTGCCCCTGACCATTAAGACACGTAAGGGCACAGTGGTGGTCAAGGAAGACGAAGGTCCGCGGCGCGATACCAGTTTGGAAAAATTAGCGCGGCTGCGCACCAGCTTTACCAGTGCGGGTACCGTGACGGCCGGCAACGCCAGTGCCTTGAATGACGGGGCCAGTGCCATGTTGTTGTTGCGGCGTGATGTTGCCGACGCGATGGGAATTAGGTACGACGCCGTTCTTGACGCTTATGCCGAAGCCGGCGTTGACCCCCAGGTGATGGGTTATGCGCCATACTACGTGGTTAAGCGCCTGCTCAAGAAGACCGGCAAGGACAAGGCCGACATCGACCTGTTTGAACTGAACGAAGCTTTCGCCGCTCAGAGTGTGGCGGTCACGCGCGCACTGGATTTGGATTCCGCGAAGGTGAACGTGAACGGGGGCGCGATTGCGCTCGGGCACCCACTCGGTGATTCCGGGGCGCGGATTGTCACCACGCTCATTCACGAACTGAAAAACAGTGACAAGAAGACCGGGATTGCGGCCTTGTGTATTGGGGGCGGCCTTGGGGTCGGCTTCCAGCTGCACGTGGTCGACTAGCAATTTCTGGTGCGGGCAAGAATTGGTACCACCCGTTTTTGCCTGGAACCAGTAACGGACCGTGATGGTGCAATCATTACGGCCGTTTTTTATGGGGGAAAAATTTTGCCAAAAAAATTCTACCAACTATCCCGCGAGGAACGCCTGCAGCAACTGGTGGCCGAGGGGAGCTTAGCCGAAAATGACGCGGACTACCTGGCCGCCAATCACGTGTTGCCCAGTGCTGTTGCCGCCCATCTCGGCGAAAACCAGCTGGGCCAGTTCCCCCTGCCGTACGGAATTGCGCGGACGCTAATGGTCAACGGGGTGACGCGCAACGTGGCGATGGTGGGCGAGGAACCCAGCGTCGTGGCTGCTGCCAGTAACGGGGCGCGGATGGCGCTGGCCGGTGGCGGGGTACAGGTTGCGGTGCCGGAACATACGGTAACCGGGGAAGTCGTGTTCGCGGACGTGGCGGACCCGGATGCCGCCGTTGCGCTGATCAGCAGTCGTGAGGACGACATCTGGGACGCGGCGGCGTACGCGCACCCTTCCATTATCGGCCGGGGCGGCGGGCTGAAGCAGGTTCAGGTTCAGGCAATCGGGCAGTTCGTTAAGATTCGGCTGGTGATTGACCCGCAAGCCGCAATGGGCGCGAACATGGTCAACACGATTGCCGAAGCTGTGGCGCACATGGTGGGGCAGTGGCTGCACCAGGAGGCGTTGTTGGCCATCCTGAGCAACTACACGGATGACCCAGTTGTGGCAACGGTGGCAATTCCAGTTGCGGCGGTGGCCACTAAATCGCTTCCTGGATCAGTGGTTGCTGCGCGCATTGCGGCCGCCAGTGCGTTTGGCTTCATCGATGAAGAACGCGCAACGACGAATAACAAGGGCATCATGAATGGAATTGAAGCAGCCACGATTGCGCTGGGCAACGATTACCGCGCCGTGAGCACGGCAGTGCACGCTTATGCAGCGCAATCTGGTGCATACCAACCCTTGACCCGGTGGACGACTGACGGCAAAATGCTGCATGGGCAGTTGCGGGTACCGTTGCAACTAGGCGTGGTTGGCGGGGCCACCGCGGCGTTACCCCTGGCGCAGATTGCCATGCGGTTAGGCAAGATTGCCACGGTGGCCGACGCCCAGGCGGTGCTCGCGGCGTTAGGGCTGGTGCAGAATTTGGCCGCCCTGCGTGCACTGGTGGGCCCGGGCATTCAGTCGGGGCACATGGCGCTGCAAGCCGGAGCACTGGCGATTGCGGCGGGCGCCACGGGGACAGAGATTGATGCATTAACGCATTTGCTGCAAACAACCGACAAGACAATTGGCCGGGCAAAAGAATTACTGGCGCAGCTGCGTGCAGACAAACAGAGTGAGGAGAATGACAATGAAGATAGGGATTGACCGTTTGGGGCTCTACTCCCCGAATTACTACGTAGACTTGGCAGAACTGGCGGTGGCGCGCGGTGTTGATCCGAACAAGTTCATCATCGGCATTGGCCAAAGTGAGCAGGCGGTGCCGCCTGCAGCCGAAGACGTGGTGACCATGGGGGCCAACGCTGCCAGTGAGTTCATCGATGACATCGATAAGAGTCAGCTCGGTCTGGTCATTCTCGGCACGGAAACCGGCATCGATTCCAGTAAGTCTGGGGCGGTGATTATTCAGCGCCTGCTCGACTTGCCCCGCCACGTGCGCACCTACGAAATCAAGCAGGCCTGCTACGGCGGCACGGCGGGCCTCATGACCGCGCGTGATTACGTGGCGGCGCATCCGGACCGGACGGCACTCGTGATTGCGGCCGACATTGCGCGCTACGGTTTGGCCAGCGGTGGTGAGGTCACCCAGGGCGCAGGTGCCGTGGCGATGCTGATTAGCGCGAACCCGCACATCATGACGGTTGAAGATGATTCCGCCTTTTTGAGTGCGGACATCATGGACTTCTGGCGGCCCGTATACACCGACCTGGCACTCGCAAAGGGCAAGTACTCGACCGAAAAATACATCGAATTCTTCCAGCAGGCGTGGGCGGAATACAAGCGCAACACCGGTCTGGACCTCAAGGACTTTGCCGCCATCAACTGCCACTTGCCGTACACCAAGATGGGGATGAAGGCGCTGAAGACCGTCTTACCGGACGCTGATGCCGCTGACCAGGACCGCCTGAACGCGAACTACGCACTGTCGACCAACTACAGCCGGCGCATCGGGAACATCTACACCGGTTCCCTGTACCTGGCACTGCTGAGTTTGTTGGAAAATGCGGCCACGCTCACTGCCGGTGACCGCATTGGTATGTTCTCCTATGGTTCCGGTGCGGTGGGCGAGTTCTACAGCGGATACTTGCAGGCTGACTACCGGGATTACCTGAATGGTGCCGCCCACAAGGCGTACCTGGATCAGCGGGTTAAGCTTAGCGTTGCGGATTACGAGGCAATGTTTAACAGCAAGCTGCCGTATGCGCCCGACGACGTGGTCACGGATGCGGCCCTCACGACCGGCAAGTTCCGTTTGGCCGGCGTTAAGGATCAGGAACGCCAGTACGTCCGTCTCTAAAATAACACCGAACATTTTGAATTAGCTGTGCAGAATAGCACCAGACCCAGAAATTTTGGGTCTGGTGCTATTTTAGTTGACGCAGCCCTGTGCAACCGGTTACAATAACGGTAGAAGACTGTTACTAAAAATAAGTAAATATCAAAATGGATTGGAGGAAATTTCTATGGTTAAGCAGATAAATGCGGCGGACGCGATGATTAAGGTGCTCGAAGATTGGGGCATTCACCAAATTTACGGGATTCCTGGTGGGTCGTTTGACTCGACGATGAACGCGTTGCATAACAGGCGCAACACGATGCGCTACATTCAGGTGCGCCACGAAGAAGTCGGTGCGCTCGCGGCGGCGGGGGAAGCGAAGATTACCGGCAAGATTGGCGCGACATTCGGCTCTGCCGGTCCGGGGGCGGTGCATTTGCTCAACGGGCTGTATGATGCCAAGCACGACCACGTGCCGGTGCTGGCGCTAGTTGGGCAGGTAGCCACCAGTGCGATGAACACGGATTACTTCCAAGAGATGAATGAAAACCCAATGTTCGCCGACGTTGCGGTGTACAACCGCACGGTGATGACCGCGCAGCAAATGCCCCACGTGGTGGACGAGGCAATTCGCCAGGCGTACAAGCACAGCGGCGTGGCGGTGGTGACCATTCCGACCGACCTCGGGTGGGTCGCGATTGATGACGATTACGTTTCCTCAGCGAAGTTGTATCAGCGGCCGTTGTTGCCGGTTCCGGATGTCGGTCGCATCGACCAGGCACTGGCAATTTTAGGTGCTGCAAAACGGCCGGTGATGTACGTGGGACAGGGGGCCAAGGACGCTGCGGATGATGTGCTGACGCTGTCGGCCAAACTCAGCATTCCAATTGTCGTGACGGCACTCGGCAAGGACGTGATTCCTGACGACTACAAGGCCAACATGGGCAGTGCGGGCCGGGTGGCAACTAAACCAGGGGTCGAAACCGCACGGGCGGCGGATGCGGTCCTGTTTTTGGGGTCCGACTTCCCGTTCCAGCCGTACTTCATTAATCCAGATGCCAAGTACATCCAAGTCGACATTGATGCCAGCAAGTTTGGCCGCCGCCACACGGTCGACGTGGCCATCTTGGGCGATGCCAAACAGGTTGTTGCCAGCATGTTGGCGCGGTCGCAGGCCAAGAAGCCGACGAGTTGGTACAATGCCGCGCTGGCAAACAAGGCCAACTGGGCGGCGTGGATCCGCAGCTTTGGCGAATCGGCAGCGGAACCAATGCGCGTTGAACCAATTTTCAAGCAGATTAACGCCATGGCGACCGACGACGCGATTTTCCAAGTGGATGTCGGTAACGTAACGATTGATGGCATGCGGTTCCTCGACACGAGCAAGCAGCAACGGTTCACGACCTCGGGCTGGTACGCGACGATGGGGTACGCGCTGCCGGCGGCCATTGGGGCCCAAGTGGAATTCCCGGACCGGCAAGTGTGGTCCATCTCTGGGGACGGTGGGTTTGCCATGGTCATGCAGGACATCATCACCCAGGTGAAGTACAAGCTGCCAATCATCAACGTTATCTTGAGCAACGATAGTCTGGGCTTCATTGAGGCCGAGCAGGATGATACGCGCCAGCCGCACAGTGGGGTCGACCTGCTGCCGGGGATGCGCTACGCTGATGCGAGTGCCGCGCTGGGGGCCGCGGGCTATGAGGTGCACAATCTGAAGGAGTTGAAGACGGCTTTCGCTGCGGCTCAGCACCGCACCGGGCCAGTGGTGATCAATGTGCATATCGCCAATACCCGGCCGTTGCCAGTAGAGCAGCTGGTGCTCGACCCCGAGGTGAACACGCAGGAAGAGGTTGACGCCTTCGTGAAGCAGTACCAGGCTGGCGGGCTCGTGCCCCTCAGTGAACTACTGCGGCGCGCTGAAGCCGGAGTTGAGCCGGAAGAGCATTTAGGTGACTAATATCTTAATTGTTACGCCGCGGCGGGAACACATTTTGGTTCCCGCCGCGTTTTTGTGTGGTATCCTATTTTTAGAGAAAAAGGAGGCGGTTTCGTGTCTGTAAAGGGAAACTTTTTGGGGGCCGCAAACGACCTGGCAGTTGCTGAACGGCGAGTGGCAGAGTACATTGTTGAGAATCCGGAAGTCGTACTAACGATGAACGTCCAGGAGCTAGCCGCAGCCGCGGATACGAGTGCCGCCACGGTCAGTCGCGTGGTGCGGCGGCTCAACTTCCCGGGTTATAACGAGCTCAAGTTGCAGCTGGCAACTGACATTAGCAACGGTGCGGATGCCGATAACGTAGATGACGCAATCCGGCCGAATGAGGAGCTGCACTCGCTGAAAACCAAGCTGCTCGCGAATGCAGAGCGGTCACTGCGCGAGACGGTGGATCAAGTGCACGAAGGGGATTTGGCCGCAATCTTGCCGCTTCTGCACGGGGCGCGGCAATTGCTGTTATTTGGCGTCGGGGCGTCGTACCTGGTGGCCCAGAACATTGCGCAAAAATGGTCACGCCTGGGTTATGCCTGCACGGTGAGTGATGATTTGAACGTCTTTTTGCCCCCTGCGATGGCTACTGATCCTAAAGATGCGGTTGTTTGGCTGGTTTCCAATTCTGGTGAATCACCAGAAGCAGTGCTGGCGGCCAAATTAGCCCAAAAGGCCGGCTTGCGCGTGATTGCGACGACGCGGATTGGCCAGAATTCGCTGGTGAAGTACGCGGATTACACGTTGCAAACCTCGCAGCCCCGGGAAGGCCAGCACCGCTTTGCCGCCACCCAATCCCTGCACGCGCAATTCATGCTGATTGACATCGTCTATTATTATTTCGTTAGTCGCTACTACGACGAATCTGCCCGGTCAGTGAACGTTTCGCGGGAAGCCGTTGCTGAGTATAAGCGCTCGCTGAAGAACGGTTTTAAGTAGCTGATACCCACATTCTTTGATCCCGCTCCGAAGTTGGTCACGAACTTCGGAGCGGGATTTTTTTGTCGGGCACTGTTGCAATTTGTTGTAGATGAAACTGCATAACTTGATAAATACAAAATGGTTGAAATCCTATTTCGTGAATGGTATGCTATGTGCATAGTTGAAAAGGCTTACAAATCTGGATTTAAAAAACGTCCAATTTGGTTAAAGCCGTGGCCAACTGTGCACAGATGACTAAGCTCACGCGGTGCACGGACGGAAAAGTGCTTAAATGAATCTGAAATTGGTATAGCTGTTCCTACGCTGCCACAAATTCAGGATGGACATCTTCGACTATGCGTGTAAAATCCAATTGTGAAAGGGGAAATTGCATGTTTGGCTTTTCAGTTTATCTCAATCAAGCGTTAGATAATGATACATTGGTATATATCGATTCGATGAAGCGAGCCGGATTCGGCGGCGTGTTCACCTCACTGCATATTCCGGAAGACGACGCAAACGTGCTTGCTGACCGGCTGGCCGCACTGCAAGCTGCATGTGCTAAAGCCGAATTAACCCTCACTGCAGATGTGTCGCGAACTGGATTAGCGCGGATGGGGGTCGATTTTACAGATCCGGCTGCACTGCGCAAGCTCGGTGTTTCGTGCTTGCGGCTTGACTACGGGTTTACCAATGCCGAAATCGCGCAGATGTCGCGGGTGTTGCCGGTTGCGCTCAACGCTAGTACGCTGAGCGCCGATGACCTAACTGCGCTGCAAGTAGCGGGGGCCAACCGCGCTAATGTTGAGGCCTGGCACAATTACTACCCCCGGCCGGAAACCGGGCTGGAGACAAGCTGGTATCTGGCCAAAAATCAGTGGCTGCACAAGCAGGGCATCACGACCATGGGCTTTGTCCCCGGCGATGGCCAGTTGCGCCTACCGCTAAAAGCAGGCCTGCCGACACTGGAGAAGCACCGGCAGATGCAGCCACTCGCGGCGGCCCTAGATTTGACCCAGTTAGCAACCGACCGCATTTACATCGGTGATAACACTGTGTCTGCAACTACCATTAATGAGTTTGGTGCCTACCTTCACGATGGTATCCTGACGCTGGAGGTTGCAGGCAGCATGCCGGAAGCGCTGCGCCAGGTTTGGCATAACCGCCCGGATGTGGCGCGCGATGTTGTGCGGCTGGAGGAGTCCCGGGCCAAGCAAGTGCTGGCCACAGCCGCGGAGCCCGCATTTGCCCGCCAAGCTGGCACTATCACCGTAGACAATACGGAATACGGACGCTACGCCGGCGAAATTCAGGTGACCAAGGTGAACTTGCCAGCTGATGCGCGGGTGAACGTGGTTGGGCGGCTGACGGCTAAGAGTCGGGAGCTGCTCCCATACATTGGTGCGTGTCAGGCCGTGACATTCGTGCCGGCACCCGAACATGATTAGAACTAGAAAGTAAGAGGATAAGCGATGAGCGAATTGAATTTAGGGGGCCTCACCACTGAGACCCGGAATCAAAAGACAATGGATTTAGACACCATGGGCGTGCACGATTTCGTCCGCGTCATGAACGCCGAAGATCAGACCGTCGCTGTCAGTGTCAGTCACGCCTTGCCCGCAATCGAAGCAGCCATTAACGCAATTATTGATTCCTTTAACCAGGGCGGCCGGTTGTTTTACATCGGTGCCGGCACTAGTGGCCGGCTGGGCGTGCTGGACGCCGCTGAATGCGTGCCTACTTTCGGGACCGCACCGGAAATGGTGCAGGGCTTCATTGCTGGCGGGGACGATGCCATGCTGGTGGCTGTTGAGGGCGCCGAGGACTCGGCTGAACTAGGTGCAGCAGATTTGCGTAAGGCTAAACTAACGGCCGAAGACGTCGTGGTCGGCATTGCCGCGAGCGGCCGGACGCCGTATGTGGTTGGCGGACTTGATTATGCCCAAAAAGTGGGGGCGCAAACCATCAGCTTGGCAGCCAACGCGGATGCGGTCATCAGTCGGCACGCCCAGATTGCCATTGAGGTGCCTGTGGGGCCCGAAGTTTTGACCGGCTCCACGCGGCTAAAGTCGGGGACGGCCCAAAAGCTGGTGCTGAACATGCTGTCAACGGGGGCGATGATTGGGATTGGCAAGGTCTACAAGAACCTCATGGTGGACGTCAAGCCGACGAACGAGAAGCTAGTCGAACGGAGCAAACGCATCATTCAACAGGCGACCGATTGTGACCAGCAGACCGCCGCCAAAGCCTTTGCGGATGCTGATGAAGACGTCAAGTTAGCCATCGTCATGGTGTTGACGGATTTGCCCAAGGATGAAGCGGCTGCCCGCCTGCAAAAAGGCAAGGGTTTTGTTCGCCAGGCAGTGCGTGGTTAATTAAAACCGCCGCTGCCGGTTGCTGTGGTAACAGATTGCCTCCCGTGCCGATTGGTGTAGCGGGAAGAACAGGAGAAGAATATGGCTGAAGATAAATACAGTGTTATTGGCCAGGGCATTTTCGATCATGTTGGCGGCCCAGGCAACGTTGAGAAGTTGATTCATTGTATGACGCGCGTGCGGATGACCATTCGCGACTACGACAAAGTGGACATCGCGGGCCTGAAGAAGGTGCCCGGGGTCCTGGGCGTGGTCGAAGAGGACACGCTCCAAGTTGTGATTGGCCCCGGCGCGGTCAACAAGGTGGCCCAGGCCATGGTTGATAGTGTCGGCGTGGAACTAGGCGAAACTTTCCCAGGCGGTCACGAAAGCAACAAGGAAGCCGTTGAAGCGAAGGCGGCGCAAGTGCACGCGGAGCAGAAGGCGAAGTTGAAGCAGACCTGGTGGCGCAAAGTCCTCAAGTCAATCAGTGGCATCTTCATTCCGCTGATTCCAGTCTTCGTTGGGGCGGGGCTTGTTTCCGGGATTGCCGCAATCCTGTCCAACTTGATGGTTGCCGGGACGATTGGCAAGAACTGGACGGACATCATCACCGTGCTCAAGGTTATCAACGGGGGGCTGTTCTCCTACCTGGCCATCTACGTCGGGATTAACTCCGCCACCGAATTCAAGAGCACACCGGGGATTGGTGGGGCCATCGGGGCGATGACGCTGCTCCCCGGGGTGGTCGCGCCTGTGACCATCACGAACATCTTCAACGGCCAGCCGCTATCTGCTGGTCAAGGGGGGATTATCGGGGTAATCTTCGCCGTTTGGATTGCATCCATGGTTGAGCACAAATTGCACAAGTGGATTCCCGACGCTGTCGACATTATCTTCACCCCAATGCTCACCTTACTGATTGTCGGTGCGTTCACGATCTTCCTGGTAATGCCAGTTGCCGGGGTGATTTCAAGTTCTCTGGTCGGTGCGATTCAGTGGGTTCTGAACGTTGGTGGGGCCTTCTCCGGGTTCGTACTCGGGCTGTTCTTCCTGCCAATGGTTATGTTTGGGCTGCACCAAGTATTAACGCCAATCCACGTGGAAATGATTAACAAGCTGGGCTTCACGCCATTGCTGCCAATTCTGGCCATGGCTGGTGCCGGTCAGGTTGGGGCCGCAATCGCTCTGTGGATTCGGTGCCACAAGAATAAGAAACTGACGGGTCTGATTAAAGGGGCGTTGCCAGTTGGGATTCTTGGTGTTGGTGAACCTTTGATTTACGGGGTGACACTGCCCCTTGGCCGGCCATTCATCACTGCATGTATCGGTGGTGGGATTGGTGGTGCGGTTATCGGTGGTCTCGGTAACATCGGTGCCATCGCCATTGGCCCTTCTGGGGTAGCGCTGATTCCGCTGATTGCTAACGGCCGCTGGTTCGGTTATGTGCTTGGTCTGCTTGCTGCATACGCTGGTGGGTTTGTTGCAACCTACTTCTTCGGGGTCCCAAAGACTGCTTTGGTTGACGAAGATGCAGCGACGACGAGTGAACCAGTTGCCGCAGTTGCTACTGCTACCAGCGCACCTGCTGATGCAGCTCCAGTGCAGAAGGTTGCTGGCCCGGCTGACTTAGTTGCCACGGCCACTGGTGATTTGCTGCCAATGGAAGAAGTGCAAGATGATGTCTTTAGTAAGAAGATGGTTGGTGATGGTTTTGCCATCAACCCATCCATGGGGACTGTGGTTGCACCGGCGGACGGGACGATTGTCAGTGTTGCGGACACCAAGCACGCAATCATGATGACCACGCCAAACGGGATGGAACTGCTGATCCACCTGGGCCTCGATACCGTTGAACTTGGCGGGAAACCATTTACCGTCGACGTTAAAGCGGGCGCGACGGTTCATGCCGGTCAGCAAATTGCCCTGATGGATTTGACCGCCATTAAGCAGGCGGGGAAGCTTGCCACCGTAATCACCGCGGTAACCAACATGGATGCCGTTAGCAGCATGACGGGCGTGCAGCCCGGCAAGGTTGATGAAGGCGCCAAGGTCGAAACGGTGACGACTAAATAATCTTGTTGTACACTAAAAAATCGCCCCAACTCAAACACTGAGTTGGGACGATTTTTGGGTTTCCGGAGTGCTTACTTGGCCAGCTGGGCTTTGACCGCGTTGATGAGCGCATCCGTGGTGTTCACGATGGTCCCGTTCAACTTGATCAGACCGGTTGTGTACAGGTTTAGGTAGTGGAACTGGTTTTCGGCGATGGTTTGCAGTGCAGCCAGCTTCTTGTTGTTGGTAGCACCCTGCTGCCGCGAATCAGTGTAGAGACCGATGACGGGGATGCCCTTGGCGTAGGCCACCCCGATTTCACTCGCGACCCCGGCGTCAATCGTGATGCCGTCGAGAACGGCAATCACCAGCTGGCTGGATGTGAGCTCATCAGTGTCGGCCTGGGCAATCATCTTGGAGTCGGCGTAGGCCTGCTTATCGTTGATTGCGGCATTTTCCTGGGGCAAGTAGATATTGATGGCCGGAATCTGGTCGCGCAATGCGGCAACGATGCGGGCGTTGAATTCGAAATCGGCCTGACTGAAAAGGCCGTTGGCAAAGTAAATTTTCATGTGCGTCTTCCTTTCAAATATCCTGGCTACTTACGCAAACTAAGCTTGACGACTGCTTCAACGCGCGCGGTTTCGGGGAACATGTCGACGGACTGAATGTAATCGACATTGTAGACCTTGCTGAGGCGCACCAGGTCGCGGGCGAGCGTGGAGGGGTTACAACTGACGTAGACGAAGCGCTTAGGGCGGGCCTTGAGCAGTGCGGGGATGAAGTCCCCTTCAAGCCCCGTGCGCGGCGGGTCAACGATGACCGCGTCCGGCTTGTAGCCCTCGCTAACCCACTTGGGCAGCACCAGTTCGGCCTTGCCGACTGTGTACTCGGTGTTGGTGAAGCCGTTTTGCGCCGCGTTTTCCTTGGCGTCCTCGATGGCGGCGGGGATGGTATCCATCCCGCGGACGGAACCAGCCTTTTTAGCCAGCGCCAGCCCCAAGGTGCCGACCCCACAGTAAGCGTCGACCAGCTTGTCACCCTTGCGCAGATTCAAAGCTTCTAACGCCTGTGCATACAGCACGGCGGTTTGCTCAGGGTTAAGCTGCAAGAATGCCTGCGGGGACAGGTTGTAGCTGACCCCATTGATGACTTCGGTGATGTAGGCACTACCGGCGAGCAGCGTGGTTTCAGCGCCCCAAACCTGACTGGTGCGGCCTTTGTTGACGTTTTGGGAGACGCTGATGACCGCGGGCAGCTCGGTGGCAATGGCTTCCAGCAGTTCCGCCTTCTTGGGCAGCTTAGCCGAATTGGTGATGAATGTGACCTGCACCTGGCCAGTGGCGGCGGATTCGCGCACGACCAGCGTCTTGATGATGCCAGAGTTAGCCTTTTCGTCGTAGACCGGGATGTTCAAGCGTTCGATAATCTTGCACAGACCATTGATGACGTGCATCGTCAGCTTGCGTTGGGTGGCAAAAGTCTTAAGGGATACTAATTCGTGGGTACCCGGCTTGTACATGCCGGCGCGCACGTGTCCGTCAAGCATACGCACGGGGAACTGGGCTTTGTTACGGTAGTGCAGCGGATTTTCCATGCCGATGGTGGCGCGCACGTCGTAGTTTTGCCATCCTGCCGGCTTGTACTTGGCCAAGGACTGGCGGATAACGTCGGTTTTGAAGCGGAGCTGGGCGGGGTAGCTGAGTGCACCCAGCTCGACGCCGCCGACAATCCCGTAGTTGGGGTCAACGGGTGGCACCCGGTCAGGGGAACTCTTCCGAATCCGGTGGGTCTTGGCCTCGAGGTACCGGTCGTGAATGGCGGTCACTTCGGCCACGACCACTTCATCGGGCAGGGCGCCAGTAACGAAGGTGATTTTGCGCCGGTAGTAACCGATGCCGGCCCCATTGATATCGAGGCGCCGAATGGTGAGGGGGAAGCGGTCACCGATTTTTACTTCTTGATCCATAATTTCTCCTTTTGCGCCCAGTAGCTGGGCACTTGTGCAGCTGGCAGGCAATGCGTTGACGCGGCCGTTTGTGTGGATGGACAAATAATTGGCCATTTAACTGCTCTTTTTGCCTGCACCGTTAAAAATATTATCCCACAAATCCCCGTAATTCGGTATAATGGTTGAGTGAGAAAGCGAATTCGTAAATTTCGCTGAGGCCAAGTTCGCGGCCGGGAAGGATTTTGTAATGAAGATAACTCTACTCAAACCAACATCAAAGAAGACCACCGCCACGGTTTGGCACAATGATGAGGAACACATTCTGGTTGCGGGTGCGCCACTCAAGCTGAACGTGAAGCGGGGCGACACCGTGAAGTACCGGGTTGGCCGGTTCGCGGCGGTGCACACACTGCAGTACCAGTCACCAGATGCTGCGTTTGACATCGAACCAGACCAGAAGCTGCAGGCGATTGCGTTTGGGGTTGTGGCGCTGGCATTAATTATCTTGTACTTTATGGGCCTGCTCGATAACGCGCTAATCACCACCCCCGTCGTCATCGTCTGGCTGATTGGTTATGAAGTCGCGCTGTATTACTTCTCCTACAAGGCGCAGGTACAGCACTGATGCTGTGGCTGGTCTATGCAGCGTTAATCTTACTGGCCATTGCTGGTTACTTGATGCGCAGCGCCGCATTCCTGGGGACGGTGCTAACGGGTTTGGTCACATTAACCACCTTCCTGCTGGTGAGTCGGCATAAGCACTAAAAAAGACACCTGACTGGTGTCTTTTTTAGTGCTCTGCTAGCAGGCTTAAAATTGGGGCGGGGCCGCGGCGGCTTTGGCGTGCGCCTTCATGGTTAGTTGTTTGAGCAGGTTGTACAAATCCTGGTCGTGATTATCGGAGCCCCAGTAGAATGTGGGTACGCCGCTATCGACCGAGTCGTGGCCGTTCATGTTGTCATACATCCCCGTGATGTTCGGCACCGAGGTGATAATCAGGTCGGGCACTTCCTGGGTGTCGGAATTCATAATCCGAATCACACTGCTGTCCTTCAAGAAGTTCAGCATATCCTTGGTGATGAAACTCTGGGCTTCCATTTCCAGCTTCACGTTCAGGCGGGGGGCAGTGTGGAAGTCGGCTAGGTCAGGAATGAGGACGGTGAAGATGGACTTCACGAGGTCGGGTTGGTAGCGACTGAACAGGTGGGTTTCATCTGCCTTAGGAATCTGGGCGATAAACGTGTCGATTTGGTCAATGAGCTCGTGCGCGCTGGCGAAGAGGTCGGTGGTGTCCGCGAAATCGCTGGGTTTGACGAAGGTGCCATCCATGATGTAGTACAGGAACGCGACTTTGTAGAGGTTGGTGAGCAGAACCTTGTCGGCCCGCAGGTGGAGTTCTTCTGGGTGGTCGAGCCCGGTGGTCAGGTTGGCGAAGAGCGCGGTGACGAAGCTGTCTACCGGGTTGCTAAAGCTGTGCAGATATTCGCGTAATTGCCGGCTGGTCGGGGTGTCTTCGGTCGACATCACGATTTGGCCAATGCGGGAACAATAGTAGAAGTTTCGTTCGGCATGCCGCGTCCGCTCGTCGCAGTCCGGCAGGTAAGTTTCGGTGAAAACCAGATCGGCCAAATCGCCAAAATTGCGCAGCAGAAGTTGCAGCCGGGGGTTCATGGCGAAATAATGGCCCTGTTTGATCCGCAACATCTGCACGCCGAGGGTTAACATGTTGCGCTTAGTGATGACACTGAGGTGTTCAATGCCCAGGGTCTGGTTTGCCGGTGCGTTAATAACGCTAAATTGCTGCAAAATCTGGTCGTGGTCAATGCAGTGAAACGGCCAGCCAGCGCCGCGGTAGCCTTCATCATAGAAAAAAACGAGGAGGTGGCGAATCACGAGTTCCCCGCCGTGGAGCTCCCAGGTCCCCGGGTCAATCTGAATGCGGTTGTTCTGCAAAAAATTGCGGAAGGGCTCAATCCGGCGGCGTAAGGTGGACATGCTGATGCCGTTTTCGCGGCAGAACGCAGCCGCATCAATTCCATCGTTTTGGAAGACCTGGTCGAAGAAGCGGAAGGTGATGGAGTGGTTCAGTAGGTAGAAGCGGTAATTATCAACGTGGATGTTCTGTGCGACGTCGATGAAGGACATTTCGGTTGCGGGTTCAGCTGCCGCGTCCGTTTTCGCCGCCAGATAATCGGGTGCGACGGAGCTCAGTTCGGTGACAACAAGATCAGCGTCGGGTGCCGCCTCCAGGGCCGAATTCATAACGCCAGTCTGCACCGCTTGGGTCTGCTGATGCGCGTTTTCTGTTTGGATTTGGCGCAAATCCACCATGACGTCTTGGTACGCATTGTATGTTTGTTGGTACGACATTTCGAGTTGCTTACTGAGCTTGTTAATGGTAAATGGCGCCCCGTTAAGCGATTTCAGTAATTTGAACAAGCGGAACACGGTATCTGCGTGTTTGTCGAAGAAATACGCTTCAAACATAGCAATAGCCTCCAAGCAAAAATTATTCCTTATTATAACACAGCTCCAGAGTTGTCGCGGTGGGGATATATAACATTTTCACTTCAAGTGTGTAATAGAGCACTAAAGAATTGATTGGCCCGGCACCTGCACTGCGCAGTGGGGCAAATTGAGTGTTGACCCTGACCGCCAGCGTGCCGTAACATGGGAATAGCAAACGTTTGTACGTAACAGGATGGAGGAAAACCATGCCGACAATTACACGAATCACCGCACAGAAACGGGCGGGGCGGTACAACATCGATTTGGATGGCGCGTATGCCTTTCCCGTTGCCGAATCAACACTGATTAAGTACATGCTCACCAAAGACATGGAACTGACGGACGAGCAAGTCGCTCAGTTGCAACACGAGGACGAGGGTGCCCGGGCGTTTAGCCGTGCACTGTCGTATCTTGCCAGTACGCCGCGGACGGTTCACCAAGTGCAAGAGTACCTGCACGGCAAAGAGTTCGATGAAGACGCCATTGCCGTGGCGGTGACGCGGCTAACTGATTTGCATTACCTGAACGATGCGGAGTACGTACATGAATTTGTCCTTGCGAACCAGCGCGGCGGTGACCGCGGCCCTGGGGCCATTCGCCGCTTTTTGACGCAGCGCGGTGTTGACAGTTACCTCATTGATGACGAACTGGCCACGCAGACTGATGCGCAAGAGCTAGAGGTTGCCCGCCGGGTGGCCACCAAGGTGTTGCGCAGCCCGGGCAGCCGCTCTTACAGCGCTTTGATTCAGCACGCGCAGCAGACCATGATGACCAAGGGCTTCAGTCGGGACGTCGCCACTGCGGCCATTGCGGCGGAGGCGCCCGAACAGGACGAAGAGCGCGAAGATGACTTGCTCCGGGCGGCAGCGGAGAAGTTGTGGGCCCAAAAACGCAATTTTGATGGCTTCCAGCGGCGGATGAAGGTCAAGCAGACGTTGTACCGCAAAGGTTTTGACCTCGACGCAATTGACCGGGTCCTGGATGACATCACGGAACAGTGAGCATTTATCAATTAATATCACAGTGCGTCATGGTGAAAGCGCGCCGTTTGCACTTGGGCATGGTATAATCGACAGGAAACATTAAAGAAAGCTGGATGTCTATGCCACTTCCTCGTGAAGGCGATTATATCGTCATGCAGAGTTACAAGCATAATGGGAAATTGCACCGGACATGGCGGGACACAATGGTCCTCAAGACCAGCGAGGACGCACTCATCGGGTGCAACGACCACACGCTTGTCACCGAAAGTGACGGGCGGCGGTGGATTACCCGGGAGCCTGCGATTGTATATTTTCACCGACACTACTGGTTCAACGTCATCGCGATGATTCGCGACGGCGGGGTCAGCTACTACTGCAACCTCGGGACGCCGTTCACAATCGACGCCGAGGCGTTGAAGTACATTGACTACGATCTGGACGTGAAGGTGTTCCCAGATGGAGAGAAGCGCCTGCTCGACGTTGACGAGTATGAGGCCCACAGCCGTCAGTGGCACTACCCACAGACGACGGACCACATCTTGAAGGCCAACGTGCGGGTGCTGGTAGATTGGATTAATCACGGTAAAGGGCCATTTTCCCAGGCCTACATTGATCTGTGGTATAACCGTTACCTGCAACTTTCCCACCATGAATAGTGCAAATAGCGCCCGCAGCCACTGGCTGGCGGGCGCTATTTTTAGTTGCGGGACATAAAAAAACACGGTGCAAGCCTGCACCGTGTACCGATTGGGTATCTAGGGATCGAACCTAGGATTATGGATTCAGAGTCCACTGCGTTACCACTTCGCTAATACCCAATAATGTTTGTCGCTCTCAACAACGTTTACTACTATACCGAGAATTCGGATATTCGTCAATAGGTTTGCGCAAATTTCTGGTGGGGACCGGCAGATTTAACCGGGTGATTGTGCTTGGCCCTTTAACAGTGGTAGCATTGACTACATAAGAACAGATGGGAGAATCAACCATGGAACAAAAAGAATTGCTCAACAGCGATCAATTACGGTTTATCGGCAAGGCTTATTCTGAAGCTAGTGCGTCTGAGAACGGTTCGTACCAAGAAGCCTGGGACGAGTTTGACGCAACCGGCGCATTTGCGCAGTTGGACCAATTAGCGCAGACCCCCAATCGGACCAGCCTAATTGTCTTCTCCCCATACGGCAACCTGTTGTACTGGATTGGTAGTATCGTGCCGGCGGGTACCGAGGTTCCTGCTGGACTCCAGCACTACGATCTGCCTGCCCACACCGTTGCGCGTTTGGCTAAGCCGATGACGATGATGATGAATGCCTACCCCGTGAACATCGCCATTCAGCAGGGCGCCACGGCCTTGGACGCAGCTGGGTTCCCGCTGCCAGAATACATCGGGCAGACCGCAACGCCATACTATGTGGAACGCTACAACCTTGACGGCGACAGCGTGAAGGAAGTTGAGTACACCGTGTACGTTGGCGATGACCGTGATTACGGGTTTGACGACGTGGAATAATTTGGACCATATTAAAAGCGCGGGTTCTGCGGAACCCGCGCTTTTTGCTTGCCCAAAATTATTTAATTGCCAGTGCGTCGAACTCGAAATAACTGGAGATGCACAGTGACGCGAACAGCACGACCACAATCCAGCCAATCAGCGTGCTGGAGATGAAATCATAACCAGACTGCCCGCGGGACAGGTAGCCCACTGCCAGGATGCCAAACAGGCTGAACGCGGCGTCGATGAGGATGTTGGCGTACTTCTTCCAACTCTTGGCCTCGTCGAGCATGAAGAGGCGAATGACGCGGCGGTTGAAGCGGAACGTGTACTTGCCGAGGATTCGCAGTGGACGTTCCAGCGGAATCTTCAGGAAGTACAGCATCGTGGTGCCGACAACTGTGCCGACGAGGATCCGCCACGGACTGGATGCGTGGGCCACCAGCACGTTGTAGGCGACCCCGATGATACTGACCGCGCAGATGTAGGGGATGATGAACATGAGCGTGAAGATGAATGAGGCTTTTTTCTGTGACATGCTAGTCCTCCTCGATTTTTGCGGCGAATGAATACTTGTTGCCTTCATTATACCGTGTTCTGCGCGCAACTTACAGATTGATCGCCATTTCGCGGTGCTTAATCCCCGCTTCGACGAATTCGGGTTTGGCGGTGAAACTAAAGCCGAGGGTGGCGTAGAAGCCGGTTGCGTGTACCTGGGCGCCGAGCATCAGCTTGTGGATTCCGTGCGCCTTTGCGTAATCGATGGCGGCCTGCATGATTTCCCGGCCACAACCAGTCCCCCGGGCAGATTTGGCAACGGCCACGCGCTGCACGTGGAAGCCGTAATCTTCAGGGTTCAGGCGCAGGGTGGCCACGGGCTGGTTCGCGTCATCGTAGCCGACCAGGTAGGTGCATTTACGCTCGTCGGCATCAACTTCGAGTGCAGCCGGGACATTTTGCTCCTGGACGAAGACGGCAGTGCGAATGGCAACACTGTCCTGGTGCACGGGTGAGTCCATTTCGGTAGTGGTTTTGATTGTCAGCATATGTAGCTCTCCTTAATTACAACAAATAAATTGGTACCATTATACCGCAAAATGAGCGGCAAAATGTGGCGTAAATGGGTGATTACCTGTTGACATTTGCTGAAATTACCGTAGTATATTAAGAGTACTTGATAACATTGCCCGTTGGTCAAGTGGTTAAGACGTCTGGTTCTCATCCAGGAATCACGGGTTCGACTCCCGTACGGGTGATAATTGCACCGAGTTAAAGCTTCAAATGCTGCTGTTGCGGCGTTTGGAGCTTTTTTTGTGGCTCTTCGTCAAGTAGAGTTGATAGAACTTTTTGAAAGCACTTGGACCTTAATT
>NZ_AYYO01000045.1 GCF_001436225.1 Lacticaseibacillus sharpeae JCM 1186 = DSM 20505
CTACACCTCTGAGTTGGAGAAAAATCTCCAACACCAGAAAGTGTAGACCCCTTTTTAGTTGCAATTGGCCACAAAAAAACCAGATGCGCGCCGCATCTGGTTATGCTTGGGTATCTAGGGATCGAACCTAGGATTATGGATTCAGAGTCCACTGCGTTACCACTTCGCTAATACCCAATAAGCTTGCTCCGTAACAGGAACGAGTATTACTATACCGGCTTTTCAGAATTGCGTCAATACTTTTGGGACAAAAAGTAGCGCAAACAGTCACAAATTCCGGAATTGTGGCCAGCAGTGCCGGGGCCAGGCCACAGCCAATCCTGCGTCTGGACTACAAAACACCCGTAAGTATGCCCCAATTTTGGCAAAGTGCAGTATTTAACTTACCTGTAATTGCATTTTTCCTTTAAGGGCGTAACATCGATATTGAAGTTGAAAGAGTGGCTGCGGCAAATCTGGGTTGATTAATTTGCCGCAGTTGGCGCATTCCCTGTAAGTGCACGCCCGTGTGCTTACTAGAGCAAAAGGAGAAACTATGAACGAATCTGCTTGCACCTCAATCCTCGTTGGTAAGAACGCCAGCCTGGACGGCACCACACTGATTGCACGTAATGACGACACCTTCCTCCCACTGACCCCCCAGCGCTTCTACATGCACGCTGCATGGAAGGGCGTTAAGGGACTCCACGTGGCCTCCCCACTAAACGGCTTTGAAGCGGACCTGCCTGAGAATGGTTACCGCTACAACGCCGTGCCGAACGTGGACAATGCCCACCTCGGTGATTACGAAGAAAGCGGGATTAACGAGAAGAACGTGGCGATGTCCGCAACCGAAAGCACATACGGCAACGAACGCAGCCTGGCCATCGATCCGCTCGTTAAGGATGGCCTCGATGAAGACCTCATCGTGAACATGACCCTCCCCTTCATTGAATCCGCTCGCCACGGGGTTGAATACCTGGGTCAGCTGATTAAGACTTACGGTTCCCCGGCTGGTAACTCCGTCTTGTTCTCCGACAAGGACAACGTGTGGTACATGGAAATCGTTACGGGGCACCACTGGGTTGCCCAGCGCATCCCCGACGACGCCTACGCGGTTGCCGCCAACCAAGTTGCCATTCAGCAAGTTGATTTTGCTGACACCGACAACTTCGCGTGGAGCGCCGGCATCCAGGAATTCGTTGCGGACAACAATCTGAACCCCGACAAGACCGGTTGGAACTTCCGCCACATCTTCGGGACGATGAACGAGAAGGACCGCCACTACAACACGCCACGGGTTTGGTACGCCCACCACATTCTGAACCCTGAAGTGCCTGAAGAACCAGAATCCGCAGAACTGCCATTCATTATGCGCACCGACCACAAGATTTCCGTTGAAGACATCGCCCAGATTCTCGGCAGTCACTACAACGAAACCCGCTTCGACCCATTGGGCCACAGCGACGACAAGGACCGCCTGCGTTACCGCCCAATCGGCTTGAACCGGACCCAGAACTCACACGTCTTGCAGGTCCGTGACACCGCCGATGACGGCCTGGCCGGCATTATGTGGCTGAACCTGGGTTACCCAACCTTCAGTCCTTACGTACCGTTCTACACGAACGCAAACGACACGGACCCATCCTACGAAACCACCCCACTGGAACTCGACGTGGATACTGATTCCGCCTACTGGATGTTCCGGACGCTCAGTATGCTGACTGAAAGCCACTACAGCAAGTTCATTCAGCAAAACCGCGACTACCTGGTTGAACTCTACCGGCAGTACCACGCACACATCGTGGCAACGGATAAGGCCGCCAGCGACCTGACCGGCAAGGAATTAACTGCATTCCTGACTGACGCCAACCACCAGCTTGTTGCGACCACCAAGGCCGCAACGAAAGATCAGATCAATAAGATGATTATGGAAGGCATTAACCTGTCACAACTCACCTTCAACATGGATAAGAATCTGTAAAGTACATTCGGGCTAGGCGTATTGCCGAGCCCTTTTTTTGTGCGTAAATGCACATTTGTGGCATAATGTTTGTGGAGGGATTACCTATGACATTAATCGTAATCATTCTCGACGCGTTTGCCGCCGTTTGCTACTTATTTCTCGCGCAGGGACAGTCGAACGCGCTGATTACGGTCGGTGCGGGCGTGCAGATTGTCATCACCATCTTGCTGCTCATTTTGACCATCATGTTCAACGGCCACCGGCGCGCCCGGTACTGGACTAGCACCTACCACCCATTCACGTTCCGCTTCGGCATCATCTTGCTGTCGCTAGTTGGCAACGCCCTAATCGCCTTGCTGTACGTGATGTACGTAACCGGCACGAACACCATTTTGTTCCGGTAACCAAAAACGCCATGCTTCCTGCTCAGCAGGAAACATGGCGTTTTCGTATGTGTGCACTTTAGAATTTGGTTGTAAACTTCCCATTGGCGTAGACCCAGTATTCGTGCGCCGCCTTGAGTTTCCCGTTACTGTTTTTCGCATAGCCCGTAACGGTGTAAACGGCGATGCTGGCATCCCCGTTTCCGACCTTCGTTGTCTTGTAGGCGTCTGAGGCTTTATCCGCTTCACTCGGATTCTGGCCGAAGTAGTTGGCCACAATGTCCGCCGCCTTCTCCTTCGACATCGCCCCGTCTGGCACGGTGACGCTGCTGGCAGAGGCAACTGCCCCCTTAATTGATTCAGCCTTGGCCTTCTTCTTGGCAGACGACTTACTGGTGGCGGTGTGAATCTTGATTGAGCTCTTCTTGGCCACCTTGTGCGTCGTCACTGGCTGGCCGCTGAAGTGGGGCCAAACCCGGTCATACGCAACGACCGCCACCAACACCAGCACCAGCACGATGAGCAAGTGCCGTGTCCCAGCCAGTGTGGTCGCCATCCGCCGGCGCCGAATCCGCACGTTCGGGTTGTTTGACGCCTTAACGTACCGGTGGATGTAGCGCAGCATCGCCAGCACAATGAGGAAGACAACAAACAGTTCGCGGAATAAAAGATTATGTAGTACAAAATCCAGAATTGTATTTAACATGGTACTTCCCAGCCTTTACCATTTCATATACTATCGAGTATACCGCGACTTTGCCAGCGGTGGTAGGGGGAAAGCGTACAACGTATTATTTTGCCCACGTTACCACTTGCTGAGCGCACCAACGTTGCTGCTGGCAGGCAACAAAAAAGGCGCTACGATATTTGGAGTTGATAGACATCTTGTCTGTCAGCTCCTTTTTCTATA
>NZ_AYYO01000046.1 GCF_001436225.1 Lacticaseibacillus sharpeae JCM 1186 = DSM 20505
GTGGCCGAGACATAATTCGGCACTGAAATAAAAATCCCCAGTAAATCCGAACAATTGGATTTACTGGGGATTTTTTATGTAGGCACAGAGTGTAATCTCTGCTAACCTTAACTTCGACGAAAAAGAACGAAAGCGAGGTACGTCTGTGCCATACAAACAGTATAACAATAACCAGTCATTTTTGTCATTTCCTTTATTGATTGAAGTCCCTGATGACCACATTGTTCGCGTGATTAGCTGGTTCATTGATGCAATTTCTCCAGCACTATTTGCCCAAATTAATCCTGACAATCGTGGTGCCTCGGCATATGACCCACGGATGATGCTAAAAATGCTTCTTTTCGCATACCTGCGTAATCAACGCTCCGGTGCCCAAATTCAACGGTTAGCTGAAGAGAATATTCCCATGAAGTGGTTAATTGGGAACCCCGACATTGTCCCTAACGCCAGAACTAT
Source organism: Lacticaseibacillus sharpeae JCM 1186 = DSM 20505 (assembly GCF_001436225.1). GTDB lineage: Bacteria > Bacillota > Bacilli > Lactobacillales > Lactobacillaceae > Lacticaseibacillus > Lacticaseibacillus sharpeae. The sequence continues at coordinate 457 of NZ_AYYO01000046.1, forward strand.
TAATCGGTTCCGCTCCGCAGAACAAACTGGTGAACTAATAAAGGTTCTGTATCTTCAATTTCGTCTATTGCTACAATCACTAAAGCTTTTGGATGATGAAGAAATCTTTATTGATGGAACGAAAATTACGGCCGATGCCAACAAGTATTCCTTTGTTTGGCGTCGTAGTGTTGAACGTTTCGAGCCTATTCTTGATGAAAAGGCCAATGACTTATTTAATGAGTTGATGCAAATAGACCCTTCAATTGACCTACATTCGGAAGCGGCCGACCTTTTGGCTCGGCTAAATGAAGTTGTTGATGAAATTGATTCGCGTGTCGAGTACTTAGATGAAGTTGTCGCCAATGAGCGCACTATACCTGGTGGCTCAAAGAACAAGCGCCAGCGTCGAAGCCTTAAGCATTTATCGCACCTTCTTCATAATGACCTCATTCCGCGTAAGACCAAGTATGTTGAAGCCAATAAGGTATTTGGCCAGCGTAATAGCTTCTCTAAAACTGATTATGATGCAACCTTCATGATGATGAAGGAAGATCCAATGAACAATGGCCAAACTAAACCAGGCTACAATATTCAAATCGCCACTCAGAACCAGTTTGTCTTGTATTATGACGTTACCCAACGACCGACTGACCAACGAACACTGATACCGTTTCTTGAAAAGATTGATATTCCATTCAGATATATCGTTGCTGATGCCGGATATGGCAGTCAGGCAAACTATGAGTATGTATTGCATCAACGCCACGCAGTGCCGCTGATTCCTTACACCATGTATCTAAAAGAATTGTCCCGAAAATATCAGAAAGACCTAACAAAGCGACAGAACTGGCAGTACAACGGTTTACTTGATAGATACATCGACAATATTGGTGTTCAATTTGGCCGAGTTCGTGAATACGACAAAGTTGATAAAAGCACCGGTTTCGTCAAGCATTTCCTCAAATACGAAGCCTTACCCGGCTGTAATCCAGAACAAGATAGACTTACTCAAACTGAACGCGGATCCCAGCGAACCATTTCGGTGAATATCGACTGGGAATCACAAAAGAGTCTGGTTCGCCGCGAGCTTGCAACTCCAGACGGACGCTTAATTTACGGCATGCGTAAGTTTGAAGTAGAGCCAGTGTTTGGCAACTTAAAACGTAATTTGAAGTTTAATCGATATTCCGTCCGCGGTCTTCAAGCCGTCACAAACGAAACCGGAATAGTATTGATGGCTGGTAATCTCAAGAAACTGGCCATCTTAATCAACGTTTACCCTGATTTGCTCGAAAAAATGCTGAAATGGGAGTTTATTTGTCGTACATTCAAACCCGAAATATGGCATTATTTCTCTACTTTTGACAAATTAGGCAAAAAAAGGCCGAACATTCTGAAGATTTTCAGAATGCTCGGTCGTTTAATTTTTGTGAACGGGAATTATGTCCCGGCCAC
>NZ_AYYO01000047.1 GCF_001436225.1 Lacticaseibacillus sharpeae JCM 1186 = DSM 20505
CGGGTTAAGGAGCTGTTACAGATAACTTGGACAAATTATTCACCAGCCACTAATTAAAAAAGAGGCGGCTGCCTCTTTTTTAATTGATACAATTGTCAGAAAGTACGTGCTGGAGCGGGTTGCTAGATACTAGAGTGATAATCTTTTTGTCTGTTAGGTCGTCAATAATAGTCTTAAACGCACGTCGCGATATGTTCCGGGAATTTTTAGCAATTTCGGCCAATTGCCGATCCTGTATACCGTTCTTTTTTCCGTCAGTGAACAGTTTAGACTGTAGAAAAATGTACAAAATTGAGTTGTAATCATCATTCAATGTTGGGTATAGTTTTTGGATGTGTTTCATATTTTCATCCAGTTTTGATTTTCTAGACTGCATTTGAGTTATTACACTTTGTTGGCCATCAATTATGATGTCCAACATTCCGTCAATAAAGTTGGTTAAATCACCACGGTTTTCAATATTCCCGGCGTCACGAAAGAGTTGATAGTATTTTTGAACGTGGTTGTGAATGCTCGTTGATATGGTAAGTCCTGTAAATGAGTCTAATTTTTTAGATAAGTAGGACGAAAGGAGGTACCGGCCGGTTCGTCCATTTCCGTCTTTAAATGGATGTGTATTTTCAAACATGAAATGTGTAGCCAATGATTTGTCAATTGGTGTCAGTCGATCATCATTCATAAATGAAATTAGTTGAGTAAGTGCTACGTTAATTTCTGATTCTTTTTCTGGCGGTAAGTGAACAGCCGTTTTATCAATTCCGCTTCCTTTACCTATGAATACAAAACTATCGCGAAAAAGTGTGCCATCGGGTAAATCTTTATCTGATATCTCGTCCTTTAGCAGCTGGTTGTAGATGTTTCTAAAGTCCGCCAGAGTTTTAATCTGTTGTTGTTTAGCGCCCAGTGCTGATGTATATTGCCGAATGGTAGATTCAAGACGCCGATTACTTGATTTTTTTTCTGAGTCGACATCCCAGACAATCGTACTAATTTCTTCGGGATTGGTATGAACACCCTCTATTTCATTTGTGAAAAATATTTCATTAGTTAACAGCGATCGGAGGTAGCTTTCAACAGCAACTTGGGGCATGTTGTTTCGGCTTGTGATTGCCGAAATTGATGTCGAAAGTCGATGAACTTCGTCAATCTTTTGTAAATGTTGAGGAGTTACAACCCAGAAAATTGGATAGGGGTTGATGGATGTACTGTGTCCACTAGCCAGGCCAAGTTCAAGCTTTTCTTTATCAACAAGTCGAGGGTATAGATTTGTGATTACGGTTGAGTAACCGTTAAGCCTTTTTTGGTACTCATTCTCAACAGCGTCATTAGACAACCGAGTACGACCGTCAGCACCGTATTTGAATTTGCTCAATAGTTTGTAATTTGCCATTTTAATTTACCTTTTTGCGTAATTTGGTTAAATTGGGGTCGCTGCGACATTTACATTTTACCATAATGCGTGTTTTGGTAAAATGCGAGTAAAAATTATCCTGTATATTTAACCGAAAATGATGTTTTGGTCACTTAATGATGAATGGTGCCAGCGTTACAAATTTCAGTTATAACATTTCGACGCTTTTCTAAGTGGTTGCTTTTTCCCCCAACTTCCGCCCCAAGTCCCATCCCCCGGCCAGTCCACTCGTGTATAATAGCCTATAAGACATTCAACCCGACTAACGAGGTGATCCACTTGAAACTCAAAACCCAATCGAACCTGATGAAGACTCTGCTAGTGGCGGTGCTGCTGCTGGTGGTCGTGTCGCTTGTGTTCGTCAGTACCAAAATCGGCTTCCTGTTCACGCCAATCAGCACGTTCCTGTCGACCATCATGGGGCCGTTCCTCATCGCGGGCTTCCTGTATTACTTGCTGCAGCCGCTGGTGAAGCTGCTGAACAAGCTGCACGTGCGGGGGCGGGCGGCGTCGATTATGGCGTTCGTTTTGCTCGTGCTCATCCTGGGTGGCGGGCTTGCGTACCTGATTCCGCAGATTGTGACCCAAATTGCGGCGATGGTGCAGAACTTGCCGAGCTTCCTGACTGACACCGAGAAGTTCGTCCGCGACTTTGCGTCCAGCCGGCTGGCGGAAGAAATGCACCTGAGCAGCATTTTGAGCTCGGTCGAAATCAACCGCAACGCCATTCTTAAATTTGTGACCGCCCACGTCAGCACTGGTGCGACCAGTGTTGGCGCGGTGGTGGGCCACATCGGCAACGCGCTCGTGAACATCTTCATGGCACCGCTGGTATTGTTCTACTTCATGAAAGACGGCAACAAGTTGTCGCCGAACATCCAGAAGTTCCTGCCGCAGCAGTGGCGGCCATTTACCGCCAACCTGCTGCACCGGATGAACGCGACGATGGATTCCTACTTCACCGGCCAGTTCACGGACATGCTGATTGTCGGGATTCTGAGCTGCATCGGGTATGCCATCACCGGCACGCCGTACGCATTGCTCATTGGGATCACGGCCGGCATCATGAACATGGTGCCGTACATCGGTCCGTGGCTTGGCGCGATTCCCGCCGTGGCCGTGTCCGCGACGGTCTCCTGGAAACAGGTGCTGTTTGCCGTCATCGTGGCGGTGGCTGTGCAGCAGATTGACAACAACTTCGTCTACCCGAACGTGATTGGTAAATCAATGGAGATCCACCCGTTGACCGTGCTGGTACTCCTGCTGACGGCCGGCAACATGTTCGGCCTGCTCGGGGTGATTCTCGGGATTCCCGTTTACGCGGTGGCCAAGACCGTGTTGGCGTGCCTGGTGGCCGAACCCCGCATTCCGTTCTTCAACTGGATGCGCGATGACGCGGCGGTGCAAGCTGAGGCGACGGGGGACGACGACGACCCGGCAACTCCGGCAGACGACGCCAATGATAACATCGAAATCAAATAATTAATGTGTTCAGCAGTGGTCATTTGGGACCGCTGCTTTTTTCGGAACTATGTCAAACGGTGTTGAATAGTAAATTTATCATTTGGAGTTCGTCCT
>NZ_AYYO01000004.1 GCF_001436225.1 Lacticaseibacillus sharpeae JCM 1186 = DSM 20505
GAGACCCGGCACCTCCCGGCTGAGCATCGACGTGGGGAGACCCGGCACCTCCCGGCCCAGGCATCGACGTAGCAGGTACAGTAGCGCCGGGAAAAGAAACAGGAGAGGCAGACCTAATAGATATTGTATAAGGCGATTGGCACAATTATTTTAACGGTCAATAACGCTGATTTGGCGGGACTTCCACTGGCTTCAGCGTGTAGAAGAGGTTCAGTTGCTCGACCATGAATGGTGTTTCTTCGGCTTCTTGCTGATTCTTCACCTTCAGCATCTCGCGACGCTCTTGGGCGTTGAGGCGTTTATCAGTACGCACATATTCTTCCATCATACGACTGGTGGCCACGAGAATACAGCCATTGCGGCCGCGTTTACGCTGCACGCTAAATACGCCGCTGGCTTGCATCTTGTCAAGCAACCGCATTAGTGATCGGCGACCGATCTTCAGGTCCCGTTCCAACTGCTCAACGCCAAAGCGTGCGTGCCCGTTAACTCGGTCAGTGCTTGCTTCTGCAAGATGTACCAGGTCAACACCCCACTCGTCGAGATGGCTGTGTTGGCGTTCCTCACGACTACGCTTAATGTGCTTCCACGCGTGGCCGGTCCCGTGAATCGTTACTCCCGGTGCGTACTGAGTGCACAATTCTTTTACAAACGACAGCTCAGCGCCCTGGTATTCACCAGAGTACGCACTAGCGAGCGTAGAACGCAGTTCACGCTTCGGTAGCGGATCAGTCTGGCGGGCATTCCACTCTTCAGCAAACTTGGAGGCGGTGGATAATGGCTGCTTCGACGAATACATGGCCAGCAAGAGTGTGAAAAGCGTGTTATTGCGCGCCAATCCCCCTTGCTTCATCGCATCGACGTCGGCTGCAGCAAGAGCTTTGAACCAGGCAGTGTGAATTTGATCGCGTGGTCCTGCCGGTTCATCACCATCTGAGTTCTTTGCAGTTTTCTGAAGAGACATTGACCACTCCTGCAGTTCAGCGAAACTCGCATACGTATCCTCATCCATCTCAAGAATGTTGTCTGCAGAGGGCATACGGAAGAAACCGAAGTGGTTGGCACCCACGTCGGTGTGATCATTTTTAGCTGCTACGGCGTTCCGGATGGCACTGGATACCATCTTTGCGGAAATCAGAGCAGGTAACTTGCCTTGGTCATTTCGTTTGATCCAAAGCGGTTCGTCCAGGATGTAGTAAGCCTGGTAACCGTGTGGTGTGCCCAAAACAAGGTTCGGACTCATTACACGCTGCAGTAGCTGCACGTCAAAGCAGTCAATTTCCCAACCGTACTCCGGTTTTTCACCTGCAGGATAATCGACGTCCACGACAAAGCACGTGATTGCCTTTAAGTTGCCCTCTTCGTGGCCTGTCAACACTTTGGCATGCTGATTGAGCTTGCGGTACTTGCCGTACCGGAAAACATTTGGAGTCCAGTGGGTTGCCCCTACTGCACTGAGCACTGACTCCTGAGACGTCATTATCTTGCCGCGGGCTTTACCGAGGTTCTGCTTACCGTTGACGACAAACATCGCCCCGATTTTGCGGTTAGCTAATGCGTCACCTTTGCAATAGCGTTGCTTTTCTAGGACGTCGTGCATGATGGTCGTGACAGCATCGACAGCTGCTTGCTCGTTAAATGACATTTTTTCACCTCCGACTTAACAAAATAAAAAGGACTGAGATCAGGCTTGTCACTAAGCCAATCTCAGTCCTAATAGGCGGTTTAACCGCGTATGTATAGACTTACAGAATTGTTGAAAATCGAGCGCGTATATAGTAGAATTCCCTTTGAAGGTAGTCTACTCCCTCGGTTTTACATTTCTAGTTCTTTGGCTATGACTAGTTGATGTTTGGATTAACCGTTGTGATACCTACCTATGTTGGCAGCCTCTATCGGCTTGGCATTCTACGAAAATGCCGGTTGGTACGCTGTAGTCACCAATATCTAAATCAGCAGTTGGCGCTCGTCTACCAAACGAGATAGTCAACGCGAGATCTTAGGCGTCGCAAACCTGAACTCGCTGCTGAAACTTAGATATTCATTTTGGCATTAGACACGAGCCGCCTTCGGGCGGCTCTTTGTTTTATCTACGCCGAAAGAATATCACTTATTGCACTAAAAGCGCAATCTCGAATTTTTGATTTTTTGGCAATAATTTACACTTGTGTAAATGTGTAAGTGTGTAAATGTGTAAATGGTCTAATCCGGTTCACGCCTCCATCTCGACCTTCTCCGGATTGTGTAAATGTGTAAATGTGTAAATTGCCGAAAAACATAGCGCTAAAGGCGTTTATATTTGTGTAAATGTGTAAATGTGTAAATATATCTTGATTTACCTTTCCTGGTGTATTACACTTGGTTCGTAGGATAATTACACATTTACACATTTACACATTTACACAATTACACATAAAGTTTGGAGGAAATTTTATGACTGACTCAAAGTTGAAGCTAAAGCGCCCCCTGACCATTACCGTGGCCAACGCCAAGGGCGGTGTAGGCAAGACCACCATCACTCGGTACCTTCCATTCGTGCTTGCTGAACGCGGGTACAAGGTGCTTGTTGTCGATGCTGACCCGCAGGGAAACCTTACAAAGACCATGGGAATCACCAAGCAGCGCTACGAACCAGACAAGGTATTTGTAATGGAAAAATCTATGATGGCTGCAGTCGTCGAACAGGACCTTGGGTCAGCAATCGTCAATGTTGTTCCAAATCTTGACGAAATTCCATCTAACGTTGACTGGGGCAGTTTTCCAACGTACCTTGCTAAACGCTTTGGGCTTGCCGAAAAAGGCGACCCCGACTACTACGAAGTTGAAAGCAAAAAGATAGTTGTCTTAAAGAATCTGTTGGCACCAATCAAGGGAAACTATGACTTCATCTTTATTGACACCCCGCCAACACCCGCTTCTCAATGGATTAGGAATGCTACCGTTGCTAGTGACTGGGTCATTATCGCATTCCAAACACAAAGTGACAGCCTTGATGGCGCAAAGCTGTTTAGGGACAATGATCTGCGTGAGCTTATTGAGGACTTCGGCGCTGACACAGACGTTTTGGGTATCCTACCAAATCAGGTTTCAAATTCAGGCGCAATCGATCAAATCGTAATTGAGGATGCCATTGAGATTTTCGGTGAACAAAATCTGTTCCAACACATTATTCCGTTTGCTAAGCGGATCCAGTCTGCCCCTCGCATTGGCCTGACTCGTGAAGGCTACTGGAACTCCCGACTATTTAATGACGTCATTGACCCACTAGCAGATGATTTTCTAGAAAGATTAAAAATTGTAGGAGAAATTGAAGATGGCGAATAACGAGAAACAGACCGAGAGCAAACCAGCAACGCGTCGAACCGATATTGGTATGTTTGGGAAGACCAAGCGGACTCATTCTGCCGATATGTCATACAAACCTGATGTTCAGATTGAGCAAACTTACCAATCAACCACGCCAGCAAGTTCAGTAGCCAAAGCAGAAATTGCCCACGCAGCAAGTGTAACAGCGAAGGCAAACACGGACGCCCGGAAAACCATGCGTATTCCAGAAGAACAATTCTACGAACTTCAGGCGTTGTTGGAACTATCATCAAACAAGTACATTTACGAACTTATTGCCGAACTTACGGACGCCCGCGTTAGGGAAATAGCGAAGGATGATCCCGAGATGCTTCGCTCATACCAGTCCATCGTGACACGTATTCGACAGACCGATCAACGCAAAAAGAGTCGCAAGACTACCAAGAAGTAACCAAAAGCCGCTTAACAGCGGCTTTTTTGTGTAATTGTGTAATTGTGTAATTGTGTAATTGTGTAATTGTGTAATTGTGTAA
>NZ_AYYO01000048.1 GCF_001436225.1 Lacticaseibacillus sharpeae JCM 1186 = DSM 20505
TTCAGAATGCTCGGTCGTTTAATTTTTGTGAACGGGAATTATGTCCCGGCCACTTACTAATTCTATATCCCGGTGGCAACCAGTTCCAGATATCGCTGCTTGCTCAGTCCCGGGTTGACGCGCACCCGGTGCAGCTGCAAGAGGCCTTGGCTCGCCGTGGCGAGGCCCGGATGCGTGGTCAGCGCCATTTTGTAGCCGGCCTTTTTGGCGGCGATGACGGAATCTTGGTTATAGTGACCCGCGGGGTAGGCCACGGTCGTAATCTCGGTGTGGAGCCACTGTTGCAGGCGGCCACGCGAGTAAACCATTTCCGTCATTTGTTTTTGCATCGGCAGCTTGTTCATGTCCAGGTGCGAAACGGTGTGGCTTTCGATGTTCACAGTCGCGCCGGTGGCCTTATTCAGTGCGAGTAGCTGCTGCATATCGACGTGGTTGCGCAATTTCAGCGAGTCGGTGATTTCGTTGATGGTCACGTACGCACCGACCTGCTTGAAAATCGGCAGGCCCTGGGTGTACATGCTGCGGTAGCCGTCGTCGAAGGTTACCCAGACGACTTTCTTCTGCGGCAGCTTGTTTTGCGTCAGCGCGATATAGGCTTCCTGCGGCGAGAGGAAGTAGTAGCCGGCGTCCTTCAGCCAGTGCATCTGATTTTGCATCTGGGTGCGCGGCATCTGCAGGGTGTTGCCGACATTAATATCGTGATACATCAAGATGGGGATGCGTGCGGCCCCCGCCGTCTTGTGCCACTTGCGCAATGGAATCCGCTTCTGGCCGTGATTGACCTTGACCCGCGTTTTGTGTGCGGTCGCCGTCACTTTTGGCGCCGTGTGTGTTGCCGTTTTAGTTGCCTTCTGTTGCCCGCAACCCGCAAGCAAAAGAAGGGTGAGAATTAACCCAACCCGTAATTTCAAAATAACCCCCTAAGGTCAAACAGCCATGCTGCTTGGCCAACCCAAAGTAACTATAAAAAGATTAATGACTCTATTGCACCATGATTTGGGTGGCGGGGCAAACCGAATGGGCCGGACTTAACCCAAGTTTAACGGAATCACCAGAATGCACAAAAGCTAGGGATGGTGCACGCGCAAAATGCACCCGTGAAAATTTTTCCCGTAAAAAGCACCAAAAAGCAAAAACTCGCGGCGGCTTTAATGCTAAAATGTTCTCAACGTTTGTCGCTAATGCCCATAAAGGAATGGTGATGCCCATGACTGAAGCAACAGAGTACATTGCAAAGGTTGCTGCGGACCTCGAACGCCGCGACCCCAACCAACCAGAATTCCAGGAAGCCGTACATAACTTCTTGGGGACCATTACGCCGGTATTCGAGAAGCACCCCGAATACATCAAGGCGAACGTCCTCGCCCGGATTACCGAGCCGGAACGCGTCATTCAGTTCCAGGTGCCATGGCAAGATGACGCGGGCAAACTGCAGATCAACCGCGGGTTCCGCGTGCAGTTCAACTCCGCCATCGGCCCGTACAAGGGTGGCCTGCGTTTCCACCCATCCGTGAACCTGTCCATCATTAAGTTCCTCGGGTTCGAGCAGATCTTCAAGAACAGCCTGACCGGTCTGCCAATCGGTGGGGGCAAAGGGGGCTCCGACTTCACATCCAAGGGTAAGTCGGACGCTGAAATCATGCGTTTCTGCCAGAGCTTCATGATTGAGCTGCAGAAGCACATCGGCCTGGACCTTGACGTGCCGGCCGGTGACATCGGGGTGGGCGGCCGCGAGATTGGCTACCTTTACGGGATGTACAAGCGCCTACGCGGTAGTGAACGCGGCATCCTGACCGGGAAGGGACTCAGCTACGGCGGTTCCTTGGCCCGCACCGAAGCAACCGGGTATGGCCTGCTCTACTACACGAACGCAATGCTCAAGGAGAACGGCCAGGAGATTGCCGGCAAGCGCGCCGTGGTTTCGGGTGCTGGTAACGTTGCAACCTACGCCATCCAGAAGGCCGAAGAACTCGGCGTGAAGGTGCTGACCGCGTCCGATTCCAACGGCTATGTATATGATGAGAACGGGATTGACGTTGCCGTGCTCAAGGACGTCAAGGAAGTCCGCCGTGCCCGCCTGACCGAATACGCCAAGGCTGTGCCAACTGCGGAGTACCACGAAGGTTCTGTCTGGGACGCTGACATCAAGTACGACCTGGCACTGCCATGTGCGACCCAGAACGAAATCAACGCGGACCAGGCAGCCAAGTTCAAGGCAGCCGGTGTGATTGCCATCGCGGAAGGGGCCAACATGCCAAGCACCCCTGACGCCATCGCCAGCTACAAGGAAAACGGCATTCTGTACGGTCCCGCTAAGGCAGCCAATGCCGGTGGGGTCGCCGTGTCCGCGCTCGAGATGAGCCAGAACTCCCGGCGTCTGTCCGACAGCTTCACCACCGTTGACGGCGAGCTCAAGGAAATCATGGAGAATCTGTTCGCCAACAGTGTCGCTGCCGCCAAGGAATACGGCGTTGCGGGCGATTACCTGGCTGGTTCCAACATTGCCGGTTTCACCAAGGTCGCTGATGCAATGACGGCCCAGGGCTGGTAACCATTAATTAATGAATGATCCGTCACCTGATTGGGGGTGGCGGATCATTTTTTGTTTGGTAATCGATAATGAATACATACGCACATGAATAAGTATGGACGAATGGATTGTAATTTGAAGCTGCGGGGATGTGTCATTGTTGTTTAGTTTTGCAAAAGTTGCACTTGTGCAATAAGTCCTTACATAACCCACAAACGCCGGCCGGTAGGGGCTTAGTGTACACAATAAATTTATCAAAGTTGGCCTTTTCAAGGGAAATTGGTGCCGAAAGCAAATTTATTTGCGTTATTTAAATGAACGAACACTAGGTTTCACAAGCTTGTGAAGCACACGAAACTTTTCTTTGTGTTATTAATGAAAAACATCAGAAAAATGATTGCATATCTGCGGTGCATGTTGTATATTAATAATCGTTAAGAGCGCAACGCGTTCGCGACCTAAATATTGATATTTATTGCTCACCTCGTCAATGCCACTTAAAAGAATGGCGACGAGGACGACCCGTCCACTGGGGAACTCCACCCGCAGTGTCGACGGGCCTTTTTTATTCCCCCCGAAGTAAAAAGGCTCGTCTCTCCCTGTTTCTTATGGAACTATGTCAAACGGTGTTGAATAGTAAATTTATCATTTGGAGTTCGTCCTTC
>NZ_AYYO01000049.1 GCF_001436225.1 Lacticaseibacillus sharpeae JCM 1186 = DSM 20505
GCCTACACCTCTGAGTTGGAGAAAAATCTCCAACACCAGAAAGTGTAGACCCAAAACGTCTCGGTCGTTTACGTTGAAAATCAGAACAGAAAGGTTTAACAGCCGTGCATAATTTTATACTCAGTTCACGTATGAGACCAGCTTGTTATTGAGAAATACGGGTGGTAGGCTTGAAACACGATCGAATTAAAGTATGCCTGGAGAGTGAATGAGTATGAATGAAGATATAACTGAAGTTCCAGTAGAAGAACATAAAAGATACTGGCATGGATATGGGATTACGTGTTATACGCTTTCTAACCAGTTGGACGCTAGTCAGTCTGAAAAGGGAGTTGAAAAAAATCTGCGTTTCGTAACTATATTTGATTTACCCGGACGAAGTGAGGTAGATACAGGGTCGGACAATATTCAACACAACCCCCTCTTGGTCTTAATGCGCAATCCCGCAAATATTATCGATAAAAGTGGTCAGTATCAGGTTCCAAATACAATTATAAACTTAGTACAACGCTTAAGAAAATATGAATACACTAGGTTGATTGTAATAAATTCTCTGCCTTTTGTGACCTCTGATATTAGAGCTATGAAACAGGGGGCACTCTGCAGGTATTTTGGAATCAAAAACACTGGCGCTGTTAAAGATGTATTAGAGGATACACAATATAAAAAAGCAATTAGCTTAAACGAAAAGGTTGTTCGCGATTTTTTGGCGAATAAACTTAATAGAACGTTTGATGTTTTGTTAGCAGTCGGCACATTTAAGGGGATGGCCTTTTCAATGGGCACGTGTAACACACTCGTCGAAATGATAAGAAATAGTGGAAATTTTTCTGGAAACTTCAGTGTGCTATCTCCGTCTGAGAATGGAGGTTCTGATCATTTTCCGTTAGGGTCCCATCCTAATAGTGGTTTGCTTCTTAGCAAGACAAGCATTGATAACGGTAAACCGGCACTGACCAAAGTGAGAAGTCTGTTGGTAGTGACCAACGTTCAAAGATGCTGAAGTCTTGAAGTAACGGTTAGTACCGGTGCCTGTACTTAGTGATTTTGACTATATGTCAATTCCTTTAAATCCCCCACGAAAGCGTCACCAACCGAGCGCCGCCTATTTGCCCAACCCCAAATGTGTGCTTTAATAAGAATTATTGAAATTGTTGTGCCCATGCGCAAAATTTTGCGGGGCTGAGCAAACGTACATACTAGTTAAATGGGAGTAGTCATGGATAACGTTATTGAACTAACGCGTTTATGGAACATCATTAAACGTAGCTTCGTCTGGATGGTAGTTTTGGGGATCATTGGTGGCGGTGCGGCCTTTGCTGTGGCGAAGTTCGCACTGACGCCGAAGTACTCGTCCGCGGTGGCGATGCTGGTTAACCGGAAAAGTAGTGATAATGCGACTGCCGTACAATATGCTGATCAGCAGGCAGATGTGGCGATGATTAACACCTACAAAGACATCATCACAAAGCCAGTTATCTTGAACAAGGTAGCAAACAAGCTTACAAAACCGCACAAGGTGCTGGTGAAGAAGGCTGTTCCGGCGAAAACCAAGCGGGAATGGAGCACTAGTAAGCTGCAGTACGAGACAGTGACCGTTAAGAAAGCGCAGCCGGCGCAGTACAAGCTTGAAAGGGCAAAGTATGATGCAGGGAGTATAAGTGCAGGAATGCTTGCTGGTGAAATTACTGTCACCAACGAGACTAACTCCCAGGTATTCACTGTCACCGTGACCGACACTAATGCTTCCCGTGCGAAAAACATTGCAAATGCCATTGCGACTGTTTTCAAAGACAATATCGCTAAGATGATGAGTGTCAAGAATTTGTCTGTTGTATCGAAGGCGACGACGAATAATTCAGCGGTATCTCCCAATAAGAAAATTATTGTACTTGCTGGGCTGGTGCTCGGGGTGATGATCGCCTTTATTTGGGGGACTATTCGCGAACTGACTGACCGAGCTGTAAAGTCAGTTGAGTTCTTGACTGATGACCTTGGGCTGATTAATCTCGGCATGGTGCAGTACATCGGTAAGGTCGACAAGTCCGGGCACCACGACCACACGAAGAATGCGCCAGCAACTGGTTCACGTGAAGGCCGCACGCGGCGATCGACGCGGCGCGTATAGGAGGGCAGACTGATGTTTAAAATATTCAAGAATAAGCATAAACAGGAATCCGACGAAAGCATCACGAATGGTGTCCGCCTGATTACCGCCTACCAGCCCAAACACACCATCTCCGAACAGCTGCGGACTGTGCGCACCAACATCGAGTTCGCTGGGGCTGCCCTAGATGAACTCAAGGTTGTGATGTTCACGTCACCAGAAATGTCTGATGGTAAGTCCACCGTCGCGGCCAATGTTGCCGTGACCTGGGCACAGGCGGGGAAGAAGGTCCTGCTGGTTGACGCCGACATGCGGCGTCCAACTGTGCACCTGACCTTCAACAGTGCCAACACGCAGGGACTGTCCACCATCCTGGCCGGGAACAAGCTCCCGGAAGAAGTCATCACGGACAGCTTCGTGGATAACCTGGCTGTACTCACTGCGGGTCCAGTGCCACCAAACCCATCTGAACTGCTGGGTTCCAAGCACATGCACCAGTTCGTTGAATGGGCCCGGGCTAACTACGACATCGTCATCCTCGATGCCACACCAGTACTCGCGGTTTCCGACGTGCAGGTCAGCCTGCCAGAAGTCGACGGCACGGTACTCGTCGTTCGGATGGAGAAGACACTGCGCGGAAACATCCAGCGCACGGTTGAAGTCCTGAAGATGGCCGACGCCAAGATTCTCGGCGTTGTTGAGCGCGTGAAGAACGGGCGCGGCGATAAGGGCTATGGTTATGGCTACGGATACGGCTATGGCTACGGTTATGGCTACGGCTCCGATAAGTAACATCCACAGATAGCAATCAACATGGCACCCAGATCAGCAATGGTCTGGGTGCTTTTTGTTTTGGCTGGAGCGCGCCATGTCTGCGAGAACGTCGACACGTTTCGCGGCTTGGCTGGTTTCAGAAAAATAAGAGAGGACATATTTAAAAATATGCGCCAGGGTTTCATGAAAGATTAGCATTGAGGCTGGATTGAGCCGAAAATCAGAGTAGATGTTTGACTTTGTTTGACCAAGTCGAAGTGCTAAAACCGCGGAATGACAAGGTTCAGCAACACTTCTTGCGCGTATTTAAATATATGTCCAGTGTAAATTTTCCGAAATCGCATTTTCGTTTGGTGATGCGGTTGATTGATCTGGCGCCACGCTCAATCAGGCTATGCATTTAGTGGCTGCGAACTCAGCGAATGTTCGTCATCCGAGCTGGGCGCCGTATGTCAAAAGCCCATAGTTCAATTAACAAATCTTGGTTCCCCAATTCGTTGCATACGTGTAAAATGACAGTAGCAGTCTCCCGTTGGTCTGCTAACGCCAATGCCCGCGCGCCGGGCGCGGACTGAGGTTCATGGTAAAATAACCCGTCCAAAATCGTGTAACAAAAATTAAATATGGATTACTGAAATGTATCCGTTTTATCGGTTGAAAATGCCTGCAAACCGGCATTCTTTCGTGTAAAATTAAAGATATTGATAAAGTGGGTCAGACTACGACCTAGTCACGAGAAATCTAAAAACTTCGTGTGTGATTACGTAAAGTACGAACATTATCAAAAGTCCATACTAGCAGAGCATTAGGCAAAAATTTGACGAGTTTACATATAATAAATAAGGTCTAAGGAAAAAGGGGTGACAATGGAATGCGGGTAGTGCATGTCGGCGAGTATGTGTCTGGAGGAGTAGCAACATACCTCCGCGTACTTATTAGCGAGCAGATGAAGAATCCAGAGATTTCCAAAATTGTCCTCTTTATGAGCTCTACTAACTCTGAAAAATTGGAATTCGATTCGAACAAGGTTGAAATCATTACATATCCTTATAGGCGCGGATTCTCCGGAATTGTCCGTCTATTGTCTCTTTGGAAAACAATTAAGCAAATACAGCCTGATGTCGTGCACTTGCATAGTTCCTTTGCTGGGCTGTTGCGTTTTAGAAACCTAGTTCAACATGCGCGCTTTAATGTAATTTACTGTGCTCATGGTTGGTCTTTCACCCGAGATTCAGGAATGCTCAAGAATCAGGTATATGCA
Source organism: Lacticaseibacillus sharpeae JCM 1186 = DSM 20505 (assembly GCF_001436225.1). Taxonomy (GTDB): domain Bacteria; phylum Bacillota; class Bacilli; order Lactobacillales; family Lactobacillaceae; genus Lacticaseibacillus; species Lacticaseibacillus sharpeae. The sequence goes on from NZ_AYYO01000049.1 coordinate 4,143, forward strand.
GCTGTGGAGCGATTTTTAGCTCATGGATGTGATTCCATCATCAATATTTCGAAAAGTGAGCAGAATGCGGCTGAATCTTTTGGGTTACCTGTAAATAAGATGATTTCAATTAACAACTCAATTGTGGTTCCCGCAACATTACCCGACAAGCGGGCACTCGAAGGAAAGTTAAAGATTTTGTTTGTTGGCCGCTTTGATCGACAAAAAGGTGTGGACTTACTAGTTGAGGCCGCAAAAAAATTGCCACAGATGGCCTTCAAACTTGCTGGTCGTACAGTTGTTGACGGTCTCAGCATTGCAGATGATGAATTGCCCAATAATATCGAGCTTCTCGGGTGGCTAACGTCTGAGGAAGTCGCAAAAGAAATGTTAACCTCGGATGCTGTAATTATCCCGTCACGCTGGGAGGGCTTCGGGTTGGTGGCGTTGGAAGCAATGCGGAATCAATGTGCGGTTCTAGCTGCCAATGTTGGAGGCCTGGCCAACATTATTGATTCGGATAATATTGGCAAGCTTTTTCAACCTGAGAGCGTTAAAGCAATAGTTGATGTGCTGAGTTCGGTAAACCGCGAATCTCTGCATGCCATGGGAATTGCGGGCCAGAAAAGGGTGGTACAGAGATATAGTTCGGTTAAAATGGAACAAAACGTGTTCCATGAGTACCTCAGTTCTGCGGAACACTGACCCCTATATCTTTTAGGAAATTTTGTATAAAGACATTCACGCACACGCACCTTGGCTTATTGACGCAACCGTGCGGGCTACGAAAGGAAACATCATGGATAAGAATGAATTAGCAAAAGAAGTTGCGCAGCGCCGCACCTTCGCCATCATCAGTCACCCCGATGCGGGGAAGACGACCATCACTGAACAACTCTTGCTCTTCGGGGGTGTGATTCGGGAAGCCGGGACCGTTAAGGGGAAGAAGTCTGGGCACTTCGCCAAGTCTGACTGGATGGAAATCGAAAAGCAGCGTGGGATTTCCGTTACGAGTTCCGTGCTCCAGTTTGACTACCACGGCAAGCGCATCAACATCCTGGACACTCCAGGGCACGAGGACTTCTCTGAAGACACGTACCGGACCCTGATGGCCGTTGACGCGGCCGTCATGGTTATCGACTCCGCTAAGGGGATTGAAGCCCAGACCAAGAAGCTGTTCAAGGTCGTTAAGAAGCGCGGTATTCCGATCTTCACCTTCATGAACAAGCTGGATCGTGATGGCCGTGAACCACTCGACTTGATTGCCGAGCTGGAAGAGCTGCTTGGTATCGAAGGATACGCAATGAACTGGCCAATCGGTTCCGGGAAGGTGCTGGAAGGTCTCTACGACCGGAAGAACCACCGCATCGAACGTTACCGTCCAGCAACGGAAGACCAGCGTTTCGCGGCGCTGGACGCAGACGGCAAGTTGCCAGCAGACGACCCTATCGCTAAGGAAAGCACCTACCGTGCGGCCTTGGACGACATTGAGCTTCTGGATGACGCGGGTAACCAGTTCAGCGAAGAGAAGATTCTCCGCGGGGACCAGACGCCAGTATTCTTCGGTTCCGCGTTGACGAACTTCGGGGTAGAAACCTTCCTCGACAGCTTCGTAGACATGGCCCCAGAACCAAGCGCCAAGAAGACCGTTGGCGGCGATGAAGTCGCCCCAACGACCGACCGTTTCTCTGGCTTCGTGTTCAAGATTCAGGCGAACATGAACCCAGCACACCGTGACCGCATCGCATTCGTGCGCATCGTCTCTGGTGCGTTTGAACGCGGGATGGACGTGACGTTGAACCGGACGGGCAAGACGATTCGCCTGTCCAACTCAACTGAGTTCATGGCCGATTCCCGCGAAACGGTGAATACCGCGGTTGCGGGGGATATCGTCGGACTCTACGATACCGGGAACTTCCAAATCGGTGATACGATTTACGCCGGTAAGGGTGCCGTTGAGTTCGAGCCACTACCACAGTTCACGCCGGAACTGTTCATGCGTGTCACCGCGAAGAACGTGATGAAGCAGAAGAGCTTCCACAAGGGGATGCAGCAGTTGGTGCAGGAAGGCGCGGTACAACTATACCGGACCTACACGACCAACGAGTACATCTTGGGTGCCGTTGGTCAGCTGCAGTTCGAAGTCTTCAAGTTCCGGATGTTGAACGAATACAACTCCGAAGTTGAGATGACGACGATTGGTAGCCGGACTGCGCGCTGGATTGATCCAGAACAGCTGGATGAAAAGATGTCGTCGAGCCGGAACTTGCTGGTGAAGGATATTCATGATCAGCCACTGTTCCTGTTCGAGAACGCGTTCGCGATGCGGTGGTTCCAGGATAAGTATCCGGATGTAAAGTTGACGGCGAAACTGTAGCTGATAATTATTAATAAGCAAAATAATTGCAAATAGATTTTACAGGCGGAAATATTCAATGAAAAAAATTGGGATTATCACTTCAGGATACTTACCAGTGCCTGCAAGTAAAGGCGGAGCCGTTGAGACTCTTGATGAATATCTTTTAAAACAAAACGAAAATGAAGGTAATTTTGAATTCGTTATTTTTAGTGCTTTTGACAACCGTGCCAAAGCAGAATCAGCAAAATACCCCAAGTCTAGATTTGTTTTTGTAAAGAACTCATCCTTTATAGACCGTCTCGACAAAACAATCTTTTTACTGGCAAAGAAATTGTTTAAAAACAAGCAATCTAGTTCGTTTAGATATATTATCAAACGGATACATTTCATTCGAGAAGTTGGAAGACAGCTTAACGGCATGGATCTTGATTACTTATTATTTGAAAATAATGCTACTTTGTTTTCTGCATTAAGATATAGAGATAATTTCAAAAAATATAGCGGAAAATACGGGCTTCATCTACACAATGTAATAAAAAACTCCTTTGGTAATGATAAGTACATCATGAACGTTAATCGGGTTATTGGAGTTAGTCAGTATATAAATTCAACTTTAAAGTTGAAGTATCCTGCCATTGGTGATAGTAGATTCAAAGTTTTGAGAAATTCCGTAGACTCGACTATGTTCTTACAAATGGAAGGCAGCTCAAAGTTTTCCGAATTTCGAGAAAAATTTGGAATTAAGAGCCGTGATATTGTTTTCTTATTCACGGGAAGAATTTCCAAGGAAAAAGGTGTGCTGGAAACAGTTAAAGCTTTTAATATAATCAAAAAACCAAACTTTAAGCTTTTAATTGTCGGCAGTTCTTTTTTCAATACAGATGTGACGGATTCTTTTGAACAGCAAGTTCAATCAGAGGTAAAGAACTCCGAGGGTCAGATAATTTTTACTGGCTTTGTCCCGCATGATGAGATTGGTGTTTTATACAACATTGCAGATGTATGTGTCTTACCGTCTGTTTGGGATGATCCAGCTCCACTAACAATTATCGAAGCTATTACATCGGGTAAACCTATAATAACGAGTGATTCTGGGGGCATTCCGGAATATGTAAATGGGAAAAATGCGATTATCATCAAGAGAGACGGCAATTTTTTGGTGAACATTTCAAAGGCTATGAACCATTTAGCAGGAGACGACGCTATGCGGTCTGAAATGTCCAATGAAAGTCTGCGACTAAGTAAGAAGTTAACAATCGCACAATACTATCTAAACTTTAGTAAAATAGTAATGGAGCAGCTTAATGAATGAGCTTTTTGAGTTTGTAACTATGGTGATACCGAAGGCAGGAATTCAGGTTGGAGCTCTGCCTTTAACCTTAAATATGCTGTTATTTGGTATTGCGATTTTACTTAATCTACAATACGTTGTTAAGTTCTTATTTTCTAATATGTATTTCTTTATAGCGTACTACCTGTTGTTAATGATTTGTCTTTTTAGTGTATTTATTAATTTAAGCGACAGAACAATTTCAACAATGACTGTTGCTAAAACCGTGGTTGTTTTGCTAAGCCCACTGGCGGGAACTTTGTTTTATAAAGACTCCGCTGATAGGGCTTTAAAGATTGTGTCTGTAGCCTCAATAATGAATGGACTTTATATGGTATGCCAAAAGATTTTTGGCATAATCAATATTTCCATTAAGGGACTAACATATACATGGGGGCAGGACTTAGCCGCAAAAAACATCGGTTATAATGGTGGAGACACTAATTCGCTTGTTGGTGAAGCTAACAAAATGCCTTCTACATACCAAAATGGAAATAGTGTAGGGTTATTTTTGGCGACTGCTTTGGTACTGATGCTGATTTGGAAACCAGCATCAAAAAAATGGCGAAAGACAAAAACGGTTAGTGTAATTTTTTCTGTTATTGGATTATTATTGTGTGGATCACGAAGCATATTGTTTCCGATGAGCGTAATTGGTTGTGTAGTTATGTTTAATTATCTGCGGAATCTGAGTAAGACTGAGCGAGCTAGAACATTAAGATTTCTTTTTCTTTTCACCATAGTTGTAGTATTATACTTTAGCTTTGCCAGAACACAGGTCATAGGCCAATTGTACAATAGATATGTAACTCAGACGATTGCTAATCCAACTAGTAATCGAAGTATGATTTGGTCCAATGCCCTAAATTATATATTCAACCTTGATAACAAAGGCTTTGTTAGATTTCTATTAATAGGAGCGCCAAATACCAGTATTAGTTCTGAAGGTATGATGGGCTTTATGCTTAACAGAGGGGTTATCGCACAACTTCTGTTCCTCATTTGTCTGGTTGTGCCAATACTAGTACTCATTGGTGATAGAAAAAAACGAATTGTTGGTTATGGAATGTTCGCCGTTCTCGTAGCATTTATTCTTGACATGTCGTTTTATTATCTACCGTGTGTAATGAACTATTATATAGCTTTTGCAATAGCTCAAAACTATTACAAACACCCGACGATTGAATGACCGTTCCAAAAAATATAGTCATTAAACCGAATGGCTGTATAAGATGACAATAAGAATTGATGAGGTTGTAGGATATGATTATTTCGACTGTTGGTTTTGGAGCAACCGGATCTGGTGCTGTTTACGGACTGTTAAGAGAATTCGAAGGAATACAAGCAAAGAGCGAAGTAGAGTTTAAGATTGCTTACCAGGTAGACGGGCTTGAAGACTTATATTTTCATTTACGCAAGGCACATGCAAAAAATGCGTCGGCTGATGCTGCGATACTTCGGTTTAAGAATGTTGTTAAATATTATTCGAAAGTTCCGTTTATTAAAAGATTTGTTTCCCAAAAAGACTTCGATGAAATATCAAGATGGTATCTTAGTCAGATTACCAAATCTTCCTTTTCTGGAATGGAAAGCTTCGATACAGAGTCTGGTTCGAAGCTGAGAATGATGACAGAGCTTGCTTTTAAGAAAAAAATAATTCCGGTTTTCCAGAAGATAACGGGTAAAAACTATGATTTGTGGCCAATCAGAGAGATTAATATTCCTAACGTTGATATTGACTTTATTGATGTAACAAAGGCATATATTGAAAAGCTTCTTAAATCTGCTGGATTTGATTTATCTGGTAAAGTATTGTTGAACCAGGCATTTGAGGCAAATAGTCCGAATAACAGCATGATTTTCTATCCAAATGCGCGTGCAATAGTCGTTGATCGTGATCCGCGTGACATCTATATACAGCATCAGTTAATGCTTTCTGCAGAAGGTAGATGGTTGCCTAAAGGAAATGTAGAGGCGTTCGTAGACCAATTTGTTGCAATTCGAAACTCACAACCGTTAAGCACTAATGATACTCTTTTTGTACAATTTGAAGATTTGATTTACGATTACGAGGGTCAACTTAAAAAAATAATTAAGTTCTGTTCTTTAGAAAACAATTCACACATTTCTAAATTCAAGCATTTCAATCCGCGTATGAGCATAAATAATACTAATCTCAAGGAGAATTACCCTGAATTCGAAAGAGATGTTGAATATATTGAAAAACATTTAAGTGATTATATTTATGATTTTGACGCAACAAACGCTTCCTTTGAAAAGAACGGTCAGCCGTTTAATGCCTAGAGTCTTTGCGAGGTGTCGTTTGTTGGTTAATCATGGGAGGAAAAGATGAGCCTGTATTCAAGATTGATTAGATTGGTGATGGCTCCTGCTAGTATGTGTCCAGTACCTGTTAGGATATGGTTACTTAATAAGTGTCCTGATATTGCAATAGATTCATCTGCGCTTATTAGGGAAAAGGTAATAATTTCTGTGAGCGGAGTTACCATCAAAAAAAATGCGTTTATAAATAGAAACTGTTTTCTCTACTCTACTTCTCCCTTATCGAGCATTGTGATTATGGAAAACGCGTATATAGGTCCGAACTCGAGTCTAATATGCCAATCTCATAAAATTGGCGGAAGTAATTTACGTGCCGGAGAAGATATGTTTGGTGATATTGTAATAGGCGAAGGTAGTTGGCTTGGTGCCAATGTTACAGTTTTACCAAACGTCAAAATTGCAAAGGGTTGCGTCGTGGGGGCTGGTGCTGTGGTCACAAAATCGACTGAGCCTAATGGCTTATATGTTGGAGTTCCGGCAAGAAGAATTAAGGACTTAGTTACCATGTGAATCTATGAACTATATGGAGGAAAACTACTGTGAGTGATAATTTAAGCATACAAGAAATTCATAATGAGGAATTGATGATGCTGGACAGTATCGTTGCCTTCTGCTCTAGTCACAATTTAAAGTATTGGTTAGTCGGTGGTACACTACTCGGTGCCGTAAGACATAAGGGGTTTATTCCATGGGATGACGATGTTGATATTGGTATGCCAAGACAGGACTATGAGGAGTTCATAAATTCATGGACTAACTCAAAATATAAGGTTTTGAGTGCAGCGAATGTCGACTATCATTTGCCATATGCAAAAATTGTTGATACTAAGACTAAAATCGTATCTAAAAGTAGAGCCAGTAAGGAAATTGAAACTGGTTTGTTTATCGATATTTTTCCATATGACGGATATGGAGATAAGCTCTCAACTGCTATTAGGCTACAACGAGGTGTTGGTTTCACTTCAAGACTAGTGGCACACTCCTTTGCTAACCTAAATGAATTTTCAGTTTTAAAAAAATTCATCTATCTAATTGTAAAAGCAATTTCAACTTGTATAGGAAAACAGAGGGTACTTAAGGCTTGTTTGTTTCCGTTAAGCAAGTTTTCATATGATACATCAACATACGTAGGTAGTACGTTTGGCATCCATTTTGGAAAAGAGATTGTTTTGAAATCTGGGTTTGATCAGACAGTGCTGGCTGATTTTGAAAATAGAAGTTATCGTATTCCTGTGAGCTATGATTCATATTTAAGACAGATGTACGGGGAGTATATGATATTACCAGATGAAAATCAGCGTGTAGCACACAGTATGCACATAGTTTATAAATAAAAATAGATGCATGTATGCGTCTTAAGGAGAATTTGCCATGAATATTGGTGTAATCTTTGCAGGTGGTATTGGTTCCAGAATGCACAGTAAGGCTGTTCCAAAGCAATTTTTGAAGGTTCATTCAAAGCCAATTATTGTGCACACACTTGAAACTTTTCAAAAGTCAGAGGACATTGACGCTATTGTTGTGGCGAGTGTTAAATCTGGAATCGAATATTTACAAGAATTAGTCGATCAGTATCGACTGACAAAGGTGAAGAAAATTGTGCCAGGAGGTGAAACTGGTCAATTGTCAATTTACCATGGTCTTAAAGCAGCCAAGGAAATTAGCACATCAGACGACGACATTGTTCTTATTCATGATGGTGTTCGGCCACTAATCAATACACAACTCCTGGCCGATAACGTCGAGAGTGTTAAAGCTCATGGGTCAGCAATTACCTCAACTCCTACTAAGGAAACATTTGTAATCGTGGATGATGACAAGAATATTGTGAAAATTCCACAGCGTTCTCACTCATATATTGCCAAGGCACCTCAAAGCTTTTATTTGAAAGATATTTTGAGCTATCATGAGCGTGCGCTTAAAGACGGAGAAACCAACGCAATCGATTCATGCACTCTTGTCTCAAGTTATGGGATGGACGTGTCTGTTGTTGATGGACCGTTTGAGAACATTAAAATTACAACGCCTGATGATTTTTATATGTTCAAGGCACTATTTGATGCTCGAGAGAATGAACAAATTTACGGGCTTTAAGATAAAGAGGGTGAGACAGCGATGAATTATCAGAGTGAAATTATTCAGCGAGATTTAGAGTTAATCGTTCAGCAAAGTGTTGATTGGGAAAAGTTAAGGGGCAGTACTGTTCTGATTTCTGGTGTTACCGGAATGTTGGCAACGTACATGGCATTTACACTTCGATATCTGAATCATAAATATGACTTAAATATTAAAGCCATTTTAACGTACAGAAATAAGAAGAAGCTGGAGAATAAATTTGCGGGCATGTTGGACTATGATAAGTTTCAATTTGTTCAGAATGACGTTGTTGACTATATGAACGTCGATGGCCCAGTTGATTGGATTATCCATGCAGCTAGCAATGCAAGCCCGAAGTACATTCTCAGTGATCCTGTGGGAATAATAGAGGCGAACACGGTTGGCACAAAACAGTTATTAAAACTGGCTCTAGAAAAGCATAGTAAGGGATTTCACTTTTTGTCTACACGTGAGGTGTACGGACAATCATTTCCAGGGGTGAACACGATTGCTGAGAATCAGTACGGAGCATTGAATACTCTTGAAGCAAGGTCTTGTTACCCAGAAAGTAAACGACTTGCTGAAACGTTAATTGAAAGTTTTTCCAATCAGTATGGAATGCCGTTTACAATTTCAAGAATCGCGCACTCGTATGGCCCAGGAATGGCAATCAACTCAGATGGACGTATTATGAGTGATCTGATTTATGATGCAGTAAACGCAAGAGACATTGTTTTGAAAAGTAAAGGTGATGCGGAACGTGCCTTTTGTTACGTTGCCGATGCAGTAGCAGCAATATTTATGGTTATGCTAAATGGTGACAACAAGAATGTTTACAATGTTGCAAATGAAGATAATCCGATTAGTATTGCAAAATTGGCCCAAGAATTCGTTGACATTTTTCCTGAGCGAAATTTGAAAGTAGTTTTTGACATTCCAGCCTCAAAAAGCGAGGCTTATGCGAAGTTTAAGAGAACTCCGTTAGATACCACAAAATTGGAAAATATTGGGTGGAAGAAAATGGTAAATCTGCAGAATGGTATTCGGAATACAGTGTTGTCATTTGAAGACAATGATTAATCATTGATAAACGTATAGTGCTCAGTGTAGTTTAGAAGCTGGTTTAGGTCAGTTGTAATGGTCCGTTTGATTTTTTTCAGGCCTTATTAATCTCTAATCAGTTAAAGATTGACTTTATGGCTGATAGTTATTTGAACATAGCCAGAGTGCAGCGCTTTTTGATAATTCAAATACCGAATCAAAAAATTAAAACGTGGTTCTTGATTTCTTATTAGCATGAGGAGAAAGTATGAAGAATAAGGTTGTAATAAACACAATTGCGTTATATGGCATGAATTTTGCCAAGATACTTTTCCCGTTAGCCACATTACCATATTTAACTCGGGTTCTTTCGCTGGATGGCTATGGTCTTGTGGTATATGTTAAAGCTATAATGCAGTATTTTCAGTTATTTATTGACTTCGGATTTATTTTGTCTGGTACAAGAGATATCGTCATTGCCAAAAAGAACCGGGCCAATATAAACTATGTTGTTTCAAGGGTATTTTTTGCTAATTTGATTTTAGTTACAATTGCAGCCGTTGCGTTGGCAATCATTGTTGAAACGTCAGAAATGCTCAGAACAAATGCACTTTTTGTAGTGTTATCATTCGTAAATATTGCATTAACGATTTTATTGTTTGATTATATATTTCGCGGATTTGAGAAAATGCACGTACTGACGTCCCGCTTTGTTTTAATGAAGGTAATCTCAACATTGCTTACCTTTATTTTTATTAAAAGTGATGCTGACATTCTATTAATTCCAATCATTGATATTTTAGGCTCATTAGTAGCAATTTTTTTTGTTATATTACAGTTAAAGAAACTACAAATTAAAATTATCGCAGTTCCGATAAAAAAGGCAATTCAAAGTCTTAAAGATTCAGCTGTTTTCTTTGTTTCAAATATGGCAACCGCAGCTTTTACTGCGCTAGACACTGTTGTAATTGGTGCAGTATTGTCAACAAAGGACGTTGCCTACTGGGGTCTGTGTACGCAAATCTGCGGAGGCATACAGGCTCTTTACACACCAGTTGTCGATGGCGTTTATCCCCACATGATTCAGACAAAAAACTTTCGTGTTATAAAAAATGTATTGTTAATATTCATGCCATTGATTACCTTAGGATGCTTGGTATTGTTTATCACCAGCGGATTTTGGTTAGGAATCATTGGAGGCCATCAATATATTGGTGCTACGTCAACTTTACGTATATTGATTCCTGTTTTGTTTTTCGGATTCACAAGTATGATATTTGGGTGGCCCGCTCTAGGATCAATTGGTAAAGAGAAAGAAACTACTTCAACGACAATTTTTTCCGGTGTTGTTCAGATTGTTGGACTTTTAATTTTATATGGAACAGGAAATATGTCATTAATTAATATCAGCCTTGTTCGAATTTTGGCAGAGTTCTCGCTCACCCTCACGAGAATGCTGATGTGTATAAAATTTCGAAGAGAGTTTTCGTGGGAGTAGTGAATGACGGCAGTTAATGATTGGCTGTACAGTACAACGACGAGGGACTTGTTTTATTGCAAAATTTGGGTTTTGAAAGTGGTCAAGATTAGCGTACAAGATGCTTGACAAGCAGGTCTAGTTTCATCGCGGTAATCGCCGTATTAATCGTGGCTGTGATTGAGTCGACTGTCCTGGAACGCACAAAGCGTATTCCTTTATGAAATTTGATGAAGGAGATTGTACTCTTAATTACGAATATACGGTTTTTCATGCCAAAATCGGTTTGCTCTTTTGTCTGACTGAATTCTTGGGTTACTTACCGGGTATTAGTGCACTGTCTTAATCCTGAGCATTTTATAGTGCATATAATTGGTGGTAGAGTGAATCGACTAGAATCACGTCTCGAGAGTTGCCGTATGTATCGAAGTACAGTTTATTCATCTCTTTAGATTTTTGACTTTTATCGAAATTGTCAAGAGCGAGAGCCGCTTTAAACCGCCTAAAGATGAGGCAATCCTTGGGCCAAATGGTGGCGGGAATAATTTGCTCCATTCTGTCGAGGCTTCACGCTTATAGACCCGCGACGTTTTGATGTTGAACTGCTTGTACATAGCTTCCACCACCGTCTTGACTAGGCACGTGGTTCAGAAGTAGGTGCACTGCGGCTACTTGATTTGGACCATATATATCGATGAACTGCCTCAGGACTGTGGGTTTCGAATAAGTCTTTAACTAATGCCACAGCTGATAACTTTCATCGCACTTTTGATGATACCTGTTTCTGATTTGATCCGTGAAACCTACTCTGCTAGATTGAGCCAGCGAGTGTCAGGGGTTAGATTTGTTCCAGCGGCGGTGCTAGTGATTCAGAACATATAAGAAGAGTTTAGTGACTACAAAACGTGATATTCATGCTAATAACGATAAAATTTCTGCAAAAAATTATGTGGCAAGCGGCAGTGCTTTAGCATGTTGGGTAGGCCTACTTTACACATTGTTATTTTGATTAGGTTATGGAGTATATGTTGTTTGTAATTATTTATTAATCAATATATAAGGGAAAAGACTATAATGAAACTATTAAGTAAACAAAATTTCGTGAATTTTTTGGATGGAGCCTTTGAATATTTTTCGATTTCATGTCCAAGTGTTATTAGCATTTTATGGCTCGAAGAGGGTACATTTTCCACTTCGCATTTAGTATGGCTACTATTAATCGATACGGCTTTACTAACTGCTACCCTTCACTTCATGATACAAAAAAATATTTTTTCAAAATATTTAAGTAAAAGCCAGGGCATTTGTTCAGTTGTAGTTCTCTTTGTCCTGTATTATATTATTTCATTATTAAACGATTACATTTGGGGGTTCTCAGGTATTGCACTACCAATTGTTATTATGATTGGGGTACTACTATTTTGGGTTATATCGAGAACAAAAGCTTCATAGTATGTCGTAATTTGTGTTTGAACTTTACAGATGGAGCATGAATGCAGATATGTGACGGTGTAGAAGTATATTTTGAACAATCTACACCGTATTTTTGGCTCTTCGTCAAGTAGAGTTGATAGAATTTTTTGGGAACTATGTCAAACGGTGTTGAAGAATATATTTATCATTTGGAGTTCGTCCTTCGGGACGGACTTCTTTTTGTGGAACTATGTCA
>NZ_AYYO01000050.1:0-333 GCF_001436225.1 Lacticaseibacillus sharpeae JCM 1186 = DSM 20505
GGTAGAGCAACGGACTTTTAATCCGTGGGTCGACAGTTCGAGCCTGTCACGGCTCAGTTGCCTTGGATCTTACAAAGCCTAATAGATACATGCGGAAGTAGTTCAGTGGTAGAACATCACCTTGCCATGGTGGGGGTCGCGGGTTCGAATCCCGTCTTCCGCTTTCGTAACGCCCGCCGGGATGGCGGAATTGGTAGACGCAGCGGACTTAAAATCCGCCGGTTAGTGATAACCGTACCGGTTCGAACCCGGTTCTCGGCATTACGAAAGTAAATTTAATATTATGCACCCATAGCGCAACTGGATAGAGTGTCTGACTACGAATCAGAAGGT
>NZ_AYYO01000050.1:423-63515 GCF_001436225.1 Lacticaseibacillus sharpeae JCM 1186 = DSM 20505
TAGGACGAAAGTCCGTTTAAGCACTTCGCGGTGTAGCTCAGCTGGCTAGAGCGTCCGGTTCATACCCGGGAGGTCGAGGGTTCGATCCCCCCCGCCGCGATTGGTCTTGGACCTTTAGCTCAGTTGGTTAGAGCAGACGGCTCATAACCGTCCGGTCGTAGGTTCGAGTCCTACAAGGTCCATCTTTACAAGGTGGGCGGAGTTTGGTAATATAATATGGTTATCGCGGGATGGAGCAGTCTGGTAGCTCGTCGGGCTCATAACCCGAAGGTCGTAGGTTCAAACCCTACTCCCGCAATTGAACTGAATATTTTGGTCGCATGGTCTAGTTGGTTAGGACGCATCCCTGTCACGGATGAGATCGCGGGTTCGAGTCCCGCTGCGACCGGTGAATCGGATCGGTAGCTCAGTTGGTAGAGCAATGGATTGAAGCTCCATGTGTCGGCGGTTCGATTCCGTCCCGCGCCATTCAGGTTTGCGGGTGTAGTTTAGTGGTAAAACCACAGCCTTCCAAGCTGTTGTCGCGAGTTCGATTCTCGTCACCCGCTTTATGGGCCTATAGCTCAGCTGGTTAGAGCGCACGCCTGATAAGCGTGAGGTCGATGGTTCAAGTCCATTTAGGCCCATTATAATTTAATATCACCATCATGGAGAAGTACTCAAGTGGCTGAAGAGGCGCCCCTGCTAAGGGTGTAGGTCGGGAAACTGGCGCGAGAGTTCGAATCTCTCCTTCTCCGTTGATGGCCCGTTGGTCAAGTGGTTAAGACACCGCCCTTTCACGGCGGTAACATGGGTCCGAATCCCGTACGGGTCATAGTTTCAGCTTTAATGGAGAATTACCCAAGTCTGGCTGAAGGGAACGGTCTTGAAAACCGTCAGGTGGGTCAAACCACGCGGGGGTTCGAATCCCTCATTCTCCTTATTATCGCGGGATGGAGCAGTCTGGTAGCTCGTCGGGCTCATAACCCGAAGGTCGTAGGTTCAAACCCTACTCCCGCAATTGAACTGAATATTTTGGTCGCATGGTCTAGTTGGTTAGGACGCATCCCTGTCACGGATGAGATCGCGGGTTCGAGTCCCGCTGCGACCGTTAAATGGCTCGGTAGCTCAGTTGGTAGAGCAATGGATTGAAGCTCCATGTGTCGGCGGTTCGATTCCGTCCCGCGCCATTTATGGGGGATTCGCATAGCGGCAATTGCGGCGGACTGTAAATCCGCTCCTTCGGGTTCGTAGGTTCGAGTCCTACATCCCCCATGTAATAGGGATATAGTTCAATGGTAGAACAACGGTCTCCAAAACCGTCGATGTGGGTTCAACTCCTACTATCCCTGGTAACAAAATATTTATGGCGGTATTGGTGAAGTGGTTAACACACTGGTTTGTGGTACCAGCATACGTGGGTTCGATTCCCACATACCGCCCTTTTAATTGGGGTATAGCCAAGCGGTAAGGCAACGGACTTTGACTCCGTCATGCGCTGGTTCGAATCCAGCTATCCCAATTCCCGTTGGGATAGCATTTGATGGCGGTATAGCCAAGTGGTAAGGCAGAGGTCTGCAAAACCTTAATCACCGGTTCAAATCCGGTTACCGCCTTCCTTGCGGCCCCGCCGCTGGAAGTTTTATAGTTATGCCGGTGTGGCGGAATAGGCAGACGCGCTGGATTCAAAATCCAGTTCTAGAGATAGAGTATCGGTTCGACCCCGATCACCGGTAGAAATGGCATTTTTCCAGTAACGGAGAGTGCCGGTAAGTGAGGAGGAACGTTGTTAAATCAACGTTCCTCTTTTTTTGTACCGGTAAGTAAAGGGGAGTACGGAGCAACTTCACCGACCAACTACCGACCAAACGCTTATTTTTTAGAAATTTGGTCGGTAAAAACGGCTGTAACCCTTGGGAGAGTAAGAGCAAAACTGATTTTTTTGTATTTATCATAGTACACTGACTGCTTTCTTGGCCTCAGTACGCTTTAGCCGGTCTAGGACGTGGGCGTATACCTTCAGGGTAATAGCGAGGTTCTTATGGCCCAAGCGCTTCGAGACATATTGTACGTCGACACCTCGGCTTAACAGGTAGCTGCCATGGCTGTGGCGCAGGCCGTGAAAGGAAAATAGTTCTTTGCCTTCATAGATGCCAATCCGCTGCATGGCACGGCGCATTTCCTTGTTGGCATCGTTGTCAGTTGGCGGTGTGCCGTCAGGACCGATGAACAACAGACCGTATGGGTTCGTTTTGGCGCTTATCTTAGCCCTCAACATGAGTTTGTGTAACGAGTGCATAAGTACAGGGGAGATGTCCAAAACGCGCGTCTCGTGGTTCTTGGTGGGCAGGAACACCCTGTCTGGTTTATCCCAAATGACTTCGCCGCGCTCGTTCTTCTCTGGGCGCCATGTACGGTAGTTAAACGTCTTGTTGATACTGACGGTACCGGCCTTCTCATCGATGTCGTGCCAGCTGATGCCTTGGACCTCAGCAACGCGTGCCCCGGTGTAGATTGCAAACTGAACCATGGATAAGCCGATGCGCGTCTCGTCAGCAAAATGGTTTGCGTAGTCGCGCAGCTTCTCGAAGTCATCGGCCTCTAGGAACTTGTCATTTTCCGACTTGCCCTCAGTCCCTCCGAGGACAGCACGCACCGCGGGATCCTTACGCAGGTAGTTGTCATCGAGTGCGGACAGGAGGCACTGGTGGGCGTGTGAGTGCAGTTTCTCGACAGATTGCTTGCTGTGCTTATGCCCAAAGCCATCGTCAATGTACCAATTCATGAATTTCTGGTATTTGGTGCGAGTGATGTCGCGCAGCTTGGTCTGCTTCCAGTAACCGGCAATGATGTTTTGAGAAGTGGCGTACTTGGTCATGGTGACAGCCGACACCACTGGCTTCTTGTACGTATCCAGCCATAGCTCAAAGTAGTCAACGAAGGTCATGTCTGGGTTATTGGGCATTTCCCCAGTCGTATCCACCATGTAGTGCGCTTCAGCCTGCTTGGCATCTTCCTTCTTGTCGAAGCTTTTAGTTCGTTTGTGTGGCTTGCCGTCAGCATCTTTTTCGGTCCATTCGAAGACCCAGGGTTTGCTGGCGCGATTTTTGCGCTTATATATGGTCATGTGAATCTCTCCTTGTGTTAAAATTGGGTATACAAAAAGCGTCGCATTCTAACGCGATTTGTTCATCATCCCTATCCTTCGCCCGCCAAAGTGAGAGGATAGGGATTTTTATTTTTCACGCTTACATTTGGTTAAACCCTTTGATTGCGCGTCAATTAGTGTTATTTCGTACGGTTCCTGAGATGAAGTTTTTAGTGCGGCACACTCCTTACTATGGTGGTAACTTTTTCCTCGTTTGGTAACCCAAACGGTTTGTTCCTGCGCAACCGAGCCGCTTGGGTGTCGATTCAGAATTAAAGGTACGTTTAGCGAATCACCTGACGTAGAGGTTACAGTAATTTGACTATGAATTTTAGAATGTTTAGTAAGTTCTACATTGGCTTTTCGAAGCTGTTCAATATAATTAACCGGTAGTCCAGAATTGATAAGATAGTCGTTGTATACAGAAGTGGTGAAATCATTTTCATCAAATAAATAACTGTCTTCTATATCCTGTAATGACTGAATAAAAAGTGATCTGCGTACTGGTTTTTGAGTAAGCATTAGTAGAAACAATAATGCCGAGAATAAATCGTTTCGACCTACCAATGATTTTTTTCTAACTATGCCTGAGCCAATGTAGGTTGACATTATTCTCGGAGAGGGATTTGATTCTAATTTGGCTTTATAGAGGTATAACGGATTTGAGTGGGCTGAGGCATTCCTAAATTGACGAAGAATTTCAAAACCAATTGTCACAAGTTCCTTTTTTGCACCTATATCTTCGCCATCTATTGGGTCCACAATCTCTTGAACAATATTTGTTTTGAGTGACTTTGGTAGTATTTGGAAATAACGTACTGCCGACCCCAAAGTCATGTTTGACATCATTATCCAAGGCGGAATATGGTTCTTGTGGGTTTTATAATAAGCTACTGGATTGTCGTCACTATCTAGTACTCGATTGTGAATGTAACTTACAACATCGTTTCGTGTACTCCCCGTGTAGTTATCAGGATGCAGATATGATTGTACTTTTGGATCAGGATTCTTAGGGTCATCCTTCGTAAAGTTGTTAACTCCGAACTTTTTTGCAACTTCGTAGCCAATTAAATTTTTAAAATGATTTTCAACAGGGAAAACAGTTGTTAAAAAAAGTTCCTGAAACTGAGAGTCTAGTACGAATTGGGCAAATAGTTGATCCATGGTTGCGCCTGGTATGAACGTCTCATCTCCGTTACTAGGGGACTGCTGGTAATTCTTTTTATAACCGTTGATCAACTTGTAATATCCATAATCTTTCAGCAAATCAATAGCTTGAAAATCATTGATAATTGTTAAACCACGTTTCTTAAGAACGTCTATCAAATCAGGAAAGTCAACGAAGGGTTTATCAAATACTGATTTTTTTGTCATACGAAAAAACTCCTCGACATCAGTCGGGGAGTTTTGCCGTGTGCCATCGAACCGTAGCACCTCTCAAAGTAATTTGAGTATAGCTATTTTTCCCCGAAATGTCAAAATTATTTGTTTACCTTTACAACATAATCTCCAATATGGATTTCTCCAAAGTTATACTTTGCAAAAATATTTGAAGCGTCTTTAGAATTAACATTCATCGGCCTACCGATTATACGTGTGCGAATTCGCGGATCACTAACTCTTGAAGCATCCGATAGCAAAGCAGTCGCTAAATTGCCCGCCGAAATTGACTCTTGCTTGTATTGTGATTGGCACACGCTATATTTTTCAAAAACCTCTTTTACATAAATTCGTTGTTTTTTTTGTTGAATGGTCGCCAATAATTCATGGGTTTCTGGATCAATTAATTGCTTTGTATCATTATCCAGAATATCAAATTGGTCTCCTTCTTTTATTTTATCTTTGATACCTGCGTTAATTGCAAGTGTGTACTTATCTGAAATTGCAATTACTCTAAATTGTTTGCTGGTCATGGCTTTACTCCTAACTTGTTGATTTTATTTTGTGCTTGTTGAGCTACTCCTCTGAGAGTGTCATAGGTATGTTGTTAGTTTTCAAGAGCCAAGGATTGACGATATTCTGGCGCCTCGGGTCGTGCGTTGAAGTCGACTGTCAAGTCCTTGTATTCCTCAAGAACTGATTCAACCTGTTCGATTGGAATCTTGAAGTATTCCTTACGCATGTTGACCTTGTTGATTCTTTGTTTTTCAAACCGCTTGTGTAAGTCTGCCTCGAGCGCGTAAGCATCATAGGAGAAAATCAATGCGTGGACATCGAACTTGAAGGGTACGGATGCTGACCCAAGTTCATCGATGCGATCCATAGGGTCCAGACGACGGGTAACACCAATTTTAACGACGTCTTCACCGAAGGAGCCGATGTTAGAAATGATGTATACATAGCCAGCAGTTGCGTGTTCCTTGCGGTAATCCAAATCTTTTTGCTGTGCTTCAGATTCGTCGATTTTAGCCTGCATTTCAGCGATTGCTTTCTCTGTATCAGCACGGTCCTGACCGGATTGAGATTCCATTTTTTCTTGCAGTTCGGAGAGTGCCTTCTGATAATGGTTGAGGTCCTTCAGCAACTGCTTCTGCTTATCGGCGATTTCCTTTTGTGCTTGCTTCTCTTCGCGTTCGCGTTCGCGCTGTTCACGAAGCTCCTCTTTCTCGACCTGTTTCTTATTGGCATACTCAAAAGCTAAATGTAATTCATCCTGTTTCAGGTTACGGTAATCTTCGGTAAGGCGAACACCATTTGGATCGTTCAACTTGTTGAGCTGTTCAAAGGATTTATTTATCCGAGCAACTACGCGGTCAAAGTTAGAATAGGTCACCTTGCCAATAGCCGCTTCGCATTCACCATTAAATGATCGTAGTAGCTGCTTGATGTTCTTGTTTTGCATAGACCGGCCCTTAGATGATGAACCATCCAAGGTCATTGGCCTGAAAATATTTCCGGCACTGGAGTTTTTAATCATTTGTTTCTGCTGAGCACGGATGTCTGCCAACTTATCTTTATAGTCGAGCGCGTTGGCAAATGCGTACTGCGGACGGTATAAACCGAAGTCCTGCATGGCCACGTCATCTGTAATCACAAGAATTTCCTTTTCGAGCGCTGTTTTCTTATCGGTCATGGCTACAAGTTTACTCTGCAACTGTTTAGCAGTCTCGGTGCCGGAAGATAGAGCAGATGCGAGTTTATCTCTCGTTTGTGTGAGTTGAACAATCTCGGCATCTAATTGTTCTGCAGGCATTGCCTCTAGAGCAATTTTGCGCTGATTCAATTCGTTTAATTTGCTATTTTGCTGTTTGAGCTCAGCGTTGTCGGCCTGTAGTCGGTCTATCTCCGCTTTGAACTCCTTAGCCTTGAACATATCCCCAAATCCCATAATGCTCCTCCTTTTACATCACTCTAAAATTCGTAACCCGTTGCTCAGGTCAAACGTGAGACCGTCATACATAAAATGCTCGCCATATTCAACACGGTAAGCCTCGATTGCTTCAAGCACTGAGTGTTCCGGAACCTCACAGTAATCAGCTATCTCAGCCACACACACCGCTGCGTCCCGCCAGGCTTTAACTAGACTTTCAAGTGGGACGAGCGACTTGGCGGCAAGCCGTCGCGCCTGTGTTTCTGATTGGGCGGTGCCAGGAGCGCTGTAGTCTAGTGTGTCGCCAGAACTAACCAGCTGGTGGGCGACCTCTTCAGCAATGATTGCCGTTTGTTCACGGTAGTCACGTCTAGCGTCAATGTAAATCACGTTGTCCTCACACATACCACCAAGCTTGGACGGCAAATCGCTGGTGAAAATATACTCATAACTGTCATTATCGGCAAGGTATCGTTCTTGTACGTCCATGCAATCAATCCTTTTTGTTACGTAATCTTTTTCTGTTTCTGGCCCATTCCATAATGGCTTCTCGTTCTTCAGGTGTGGCGTCGTCATCGATGTGGGCGGCGAGTAGTTCGGGTTCGTCGTAGGTGTACTCGGCAGTGGGTTCGTTTAATGTGCTGAAAGGCTTAACCAGTTTTGATGTTTCATGCTGGTCGGTTAGTTGCTTTGTAGCAAATTCCTCAACTGACTTAACGTGATCTGAATTGAGTTGTGGCAAAATTGAATAGATGTGATCAATGGACGTTTGACGTTCATTTATTTCACGCATCTGCTGATTCTTGGTGGCCATGGCCTCAGCCATGTTGTATAAGTCCTGTACTTGAACGCTTAGCGCATTAGCATATATACGAATGTCGTTTTCATCTAGTGATCTGTTTTGATTTTCGTGATTTGAAATTGTGTTCTGGGCGATTCCGGTCAGATTACTTAAATCTTTTTGCGTTAGTCCTTTTTCTTTACGCAAAGCGCGAATTGTAGGACCTAGAATGTTAGTAGCCATGTTTGAACCTACCTTTATTTTATGAGATAAGAATATCACAGTTTTGGAGAAAGACAACATAAATATCTCAAAATGCGAAAATATCCGTTGACAAAATATCTCAATGTGAGATACTGATTTCGAAATGAGGTGGTCAAATGCCATTAGGAACAACCAAGGAGGAGCTTCGAGTTCAATTTTTGAAGCCAAAGACTAAGCTTCTTGGCGAGCGTAGCCAACGAAAATGGACGACACAATACGCGGCAGATTTGATTGGCGTTAGTCGTCGACAATATGAGCTTAAGGAACGGGGGGCGTATCCATTCAACGATTACGAGATGTACATTTTAGCGAAGAAGATGGGGCTAAAGGTTGGTTCCCTTTTCTTTGAAGACTAATATCTCACGGTGAGATATTGAATGATCTTATTCGCCGCTAGAGTATCTATTCACTGCTGACGACAAAGGGAGGTGATGGAGTTGGCGAGCGTTACCATCGATGCTCTACAAAGAGTGCGTGAACTAGAAAAGCTGCTCAAACTAGCATCTAGCCAATCTAAGCAGCTAATCAAAACTTTAGAGCAAATAGCGCGGTACATGAATGATGAGTCTAAAAACCTAGGCTCTTAGACAACCAAGAAGTCATGGCGTCCTCCTGCATAGACGTCCAGTTGCTCAGGTCTGTGTTTTCGGCAATGAATTTATCGAGCTTTTCATCTGGATACTCTTCGAATTGTTGCTGGTTGTGGATTCCGGCCGCAGCCAACAGCTCATCAAGGCTGCCGAACTTGGAGTGATGACTAACGAACTGGTTATTCATCAGTTCGTAAATTGAAACCTCCTTTTGCTTGGATAACTCATGAGCATTACGTGCGAGTTCGTCTAAGCCATCGGTATCAACTTTTAGAGACATTTTGTCACCTCCTTTCATCAGAAGATGAGCCAATTATCCCACATAGAAAGGAGGTGATGGGGATGATTTTCACGGAGGAGCTGCACAATTTCGACCCGAGTGATCCCATTGATAGAACTGTTATCGAATATGGTAAAGGACTGACGGTCGGACTTACCGTGGAGCAAATTCATCAGTTGCGCATCAGTCTTGCTACTGATTTGTACGCATCACTCACCGAGGAAGGGCACAAGGCGTTGCTCGACCTGGTTTGTGCCATCGATTATCTGTATCGAGACAAGTTGAAGGAGTTGAGTGATTAGTGTTGCTGACAATTGTGCTGATTTTGAACTTAATCATGAATATCGTGAATCTGATTGTGATTGTGAAGACCAGTAACATATGAGCTCACGGGTCCTGTAAATGGTGGTGAATTTTATTGGCAAAAAAAAATTCCGCCAATGAACTGGCGGAAGAGTTGTCTGCAGGTTTGGGGTTTGCAACTTTGCTGGGGCTTGGCACGTTAATTAGCCACGGAGATGTACGAACGATGCTAATAGTTGCCTTTACGTTAACGTTTGCCGGCACGTTTCTCAAACTGGTTTACCAAATTATAAAAATGAAGAAATCAGCTTAGCGAGTAGCGGTTTGTATATTAGACCAATGGTGATGATAATCCACCAGATGAAATTTCCAAGCTTATTAGCAATGGAGTTTTCTTTAATGCCCAAATAGCGGAATGCGGACTGGGGTAGGTATATTACCTGCTTAATCCAGAAGATTACTGAGAAGTTTTCGGCATATCGTTCTTTGAAGAAGTCTCTCATAGTTCCAATCAAGGGCAGCTGTTGAGACATAATCTGCCTGTCCGTTGAAGGAAAGCTGGCAATGACATCAACCTGTTCAGTGATTATGACCGCGCGATTACCTCGATAATGGGGAACACCAAGTGTTGTGTTGCCTGAGTATGCCTTGTAAAGATCGGCAAATACAGCGTTGCTCGGTCTGGTTTTGGTAGTGTCTACAACCCAGTCGTTATACTGCTCGTCGATTTTACAAACCTTATTCAAATTGTCTTTTGTAATTAGTATTCGGCCAAGAAATATACCCACTAGTAACACGATTAGTCCAATCCAGTTCATCAGTATCGTCTCCCGTATAGTGTTGAACTCATTATCTCATAGAAAGAAGGTGTCATACATGCCAAGAACAAAGCTGCAAGACCGCATTACGTTTCCCGAGGTTCCAGATTACGTTCGCCCCGACTTATACGGAGTGACCTGGAGTCTCGAGGACGTGGCCAAGACGGTCAAACGTGATAGCAAGTTTGTAAGCCAGGTGATTCTTCGTGCTAACTGGCACGAACTTGATCACCGGAATGGTGGCCCCGTTCGTTTTCCAAAAGACGAGCCGACAGTCAAGTCAAACGGACCATATCGAATCCAAGCCCGTGCCATGTGCTTCTGGATTGAGAAGAACTGGGAAAGAATACAAACCGCTCAGTAAGGAGGTGAGAACATGATGAACTCATTCATGCAGCCGCTCGGTCAAATAATTGAGTGGACGTTCGGGCATCAGCGAACTATCGCTGCGCTGCTGATTGTCGCGTGTGCAGCGAGTGCCGCGACGTATATCGAGCTGCGCGGTTGGCACGCATTTCTTATTGCTATTGATCTGGCGCCTGAAGGAGGTGATGAGGATGCGAGCAAACAAGCAAATGCGGAGCCTCACCGAGGAATTGCACCAACGTGGGCAGCAAGTGTTTCACCTGCAAAACGTGCGCGCTGAAATCCTAACAGACATTGACCGCAGCGAAGCGGAACAAAAGCGTGCCAAGACCGTTCACGAACGGCTAGACATTATCGGCCAACGTCAGGGCCTTACTGATGCCCTGACGCACGTGAATGTTGAGCTTAAAGTAGCACAAGCAGATTACGACGATGCCGTGGGTAGACTGCGACGACAAGAAAGGGAGCAAGCATTATGACCAATGCAGTAAACAAGCACCAGGAATTGAAATTTGAGGACTCCATGCAGTTTGCATGGTCGTTACCAGCCAAGCTGAAGCCAGTTATTAAGCGGGTTGCCAGTGGGGCTAGTGTCGACATCGAATCAGAGCCATTCGCTGACGATGAGACCGCCACTATCGCGGTTCGTTTCTGGGGCACGAATGAGGATCGGGACGGTGTTATCGAAGTCATCAAGTCCTCGTTCCCAGAACTGGTGCTCAAAAAATGAGCATAAAAAAAGTCATTGACCGAAGCCAACGACAAGAATGAAACCTAGACAACTTCATTCTAATCAAGTAGGTGCAGTCGGTCAACGACTGTTTTTTTAGACCTGGTGTCAGGTCAATGTCGGGCTTGTTATAGCTATTAACATTACGACGGAGAAAAACAGAGGAGGCCGGAACATGCTGTACGTGCGAGAGAAGAAGACCGTGGTGGACGGGTACATGGAGGTAGATATCTTTGCTCGAGACACTGCGCAGGATGCTCCACAAAAGAAGGGAACCAGAAGCAAACGAGTCAGGGAAACGGCACCAGCCCAGGGTAACCTGAACGATAAGAATGCACGCCGATACCTTACTCAATTGGCGAATGGAAACTTCGGTGAGAATGACCTGTTTGTTACCCTGACCTACACAGATGAGTACCTACCCAAGACGGTTGATGAAGCCGAGAAGCATGTAACCAAATTTCTTCGGCGGGTAAAGGATAAGCGTAAGAAGCTCGGTCTGGATCCACTCAAGTACATCCTTGTCACTGAATACAACGAGGATGAAGACGGCCACCTGACCACTCGTATTCACCACCACCTGCTGATGAACGGTATGGACCGGGATACTCTCGAAGGCTTGTGGCGAGAGCGGATGCTGGTGAACGGCAAGACGGGGATGCACAAGCTGGGCCTCGTGAGCACCAAGCGTATTGATCCGGATTTCGACAAGCTTCGTAATGGTGTCGAGGGTCTGGCCATGTACATGATCAAGAATCCAAAGGGCAAGAAACGCTGGTCGAGCTCACGTAATTTGAAACGACCAGTGTCACGCAATAATGACCACAAATACAGCCGGAAACGGTTAAGAGAAAATGCTTTTGATCCTGCGGCTGGGTTCATCTTCTTTGAGAAACAGTATTCAGGTTGGAAGATTACCGCGCCAATCGAATACGAGAAGAATCCAGTCACTGGTGAATGGAGCGCGCTACTTAGATTGTGGCGCAGAAAGGATGCAGCATGATTAAACTCACAAAGAGTGAAAAACTGATTCTGAAAGCAATGGGCACGGGTGGCAATGATATTGCGGTGTTAGCTGTATTGCAGCCCGAGGTGGCTACTCGATTGTTGACCGCGCAGTGGGAGTCACAGTCGAAGCTACAAAAAATTATGATTGCGATTCTAATCTCGTTTAGTTTTGATCGCATGAAGTACGAACCTGAAGCCGTGAAAGGCGTGTGCAATCTTTTTCGCTGTGAGCTGATTGAAGAGGATGCACTACTCAATTTCTTTATGGGGGATGCCGATGACAGTGAAGCCTAATCGTCAGAATTGGCATGTTGAATATACCGACAAGTTCGGCCAGGTTGAACGCTTCAATCTCACACTACCAGTGCATACAGTTGAACAACCTCATTGGAACCGAAACGGGTGGCTTGTAATTGGATCACTATCAGTCAATGGACACACTATCAATCGGGACAGCGTTATAATTCGACGCCAGGGTTCCCCGTTCTATGATTCTCAATTTCCAGAGGTGGTGTGATGGCACGTAAATTCATTGAAGTTCCACTGGTTCCATTGGTGTTCATGGGTCTAACCATCAACTTTGATGTGGTAATTGAATGGTGGGGGAAGAAACTGCCAGCGCACACCACGGGGATGGGTGGCACTGATTGGTATTGTGTTCTATATCACGAACGCGTTATTGGTTATTTCGCGTTTGAGTTACGCACAGAATACAAGGCACCGAAGATTGAGGATTGCGAATATCGTGTTGAACCGCTGCGGGATGTTGATCTTCACCATGTTCAGTGTGGACTGCATCAGCATATTTCGTTCACCTGGACAAGTGGACCACACTCATACACACATATCGCGCCTAATGTCACACCCGAAGAGGCAGAAAAGGAACTGAATAATCAGATTTTAGATGGAATCAAAAATACTTGGAGATGATTTTATGGGAATAAAGAATACTATGGATGATTTGAACAATCATCTATTTGCTGAGATGGAACGGTTAGATGATGAGGACCTTAGCGATGATCGAATCGATACTGAAATAAAGCGGTCTAATGCAATTTCTAGTCTTGGTGGCACCATAATTGAAAACGCTGCGCTCATTCTGAAAGCTAAAATTGCTTTCGGTGACAACCTTAGTGCAGCGACCAAAGACCGACCGCGAATTCTCCTTGGGGATGCCAGTGATGGGAAGTAGCCGATTCACACGACAGCAACGGACTGTGCTGGATGCATACGTTCCTGGCCACCACTATTTTGAAATATCCGAATTCGTGCACACGGAGTTCGGAATCACTTTTACTGTTAGTCAGGTGCACTCATACGTTCGTAATCATCACCTGCTGACGGGATTTGATGGGCGAATCAAGAAACGGCAGGTGCTCAATGCCAAGATGCAAATCAAGCCTGGCGAACACCGTAATCCAGCAACTGAATTTAAGAGCGGTCATGAACCGGTAAATAAATTACCAATCGGGACCACCAAAGTAAAAAGTGATGGCTACCTGTGGACTAAGGTCAAGGATACTGGCCCCATGTGGAAGCGGTGGCGGCAGACTCATGTATTGAAGTGGGAGTCTGCACACGGGCCGCGCCCGGCGGGGATGGCAATCACCTTCATTGACGGTAACAAGCTGAATGTGTCACTTGATAACTTGATGCTGATGACGAAGGCAGAGATGCTGCAATACAACCGTCGGGGGTTGAGTTCAGCTGATCCGGAGATTAATCTCGCTGCACTCAATTTAGCCAAGATGGTAACAAAAGCACACAGGGTCAAACGAAGGGAGAAAAATTGATGTACAAGGAATTCGGACCAGATGATGAAATAATTCAAAACTACGCGACAATTTACCGAAAAAATGATGAACCAGCAACAGTGCTGCCTAAAGATGGTGATCTGCCTGATTTTGTTCGGGAACGGTGCGACTGGATTATGAAGGCTGTAACAGATAGTGACGCGTCGATGTCATTTATCGGAATGCTTAGGTGTATTTTTGCACAGAACAACGAGCAAGAAATGAAGGACGATTTTGAAATGGCGGGATTAGACTGGTTACCAGTTTCTATCAGGTTTCGTGAATGGAGCTCAATGCTGTTTATGGACACCCTGCACCAGATGAGGGTAGCAGCTTACCTGATCTACGGAGAGGCGGCTAAAGCACAACGGGAGCGAAATGAGCGGGTAAGTGAGTATGCGTCCAGGCTTCGTGCCGTAAGTTCAAAGTTACCTGCAGAAATGCTGTTGGACCTCAAATCACGACTTGGTGATTGGTCGTTATCGGGTGGTTACATGGGTAGCGAATATGTATTACAGCTGGTCGTTAATGCTGAACGGTACGCAGCACAGCATGGTTAATGAATTAAACGGAGGTAGTGTGAACAGAATGACGAAACCACAGGCAGAAAACGAGCGTAAATGGATCATGAAGAATCCGCGACGCAGTAGGTACCTTGATGCGAGTTCAGCTTTACGACGTGCCTTATGGGAGTATGAACAAGCCACAGCGGGGATGCACGGTAAAAAATCTTGGTTGGTGTCGCTTCTGGTACTACTGGTTCAGAGATTGATGGGAGTCGAATTAAAGCGTGAGTTTGGGTCTTCGCGCCGGGTTCCATGCTACCTTTGGTTTTTCCTGTTACTTGGATGTGTAGCAACAGGTTATGCCATTGGAGCGTTATTATTCAGTCTTTATCATCACTACCCAATACAGTTAGTCTTGATTGTCAGTGCAGGCGCTCTCACAGGCTTATGGTCAGTTCATTCAATCAGCATGGAGATTGACGCCATCAAGTGTAGAAACCACTGATTGCATAAAAAAAGCGCATCGCCCAAAAGGCACGCGCCCTCATCCAAAAATGGATGCCCACAGCAAACATTTTACCACAGGAGAGTGACGGGCGATGGAGCTTTTACCGATTGACGAGAAAAAGAGTCGCGCTGCAGCAGAGGAGGTACTGGAGCAGTACCGGGAAAAGCGTGCTATTGTCCGGATGCCAGCCATGCCAAAGCTCACCAGCTCTTGGGGAGATGGCACCGCGAACTCGACGGCACCGCGTAGCCCATATGCTCAACAGCTGCTGGAAGACCGTGAACGTGCTCGAGGCTTCTGCTCATGGGTTGAGGCCAGTATTGATCACTTGCCACGCGAACTGCACCAACGCCTGTTGCTGGCCAGATATGTTGATGGCAGTGAAACGCAACACCCGGACCTCACGGCAATGGACGTGCTAGACATTTCATCATCGCATTATTTCAGGATTAAGGCCCAGGCTCTGTTGGCGGTATCTTATTATCTTGGTCTTCAACGTGATTCGAAAAATTAATGGGAGTTATTTGGGACTAATTTGGGAGTTATTTGGGAGGATAATGGGAGTTTACTTCAGATATTCTTGTAGCGTGCCAAAATGATGAAGTGGCGCAGCCTCCAAGTATCTCGTGCCAAGGCAGTGCTCAGACCACTGTCCTGGCTTTGCTGGGTAACCAGCACTTCATAAATATTTCTCTTTAGTGGGTGGCGGAAAACACCTGCGAAGTAAATACGGTCGTTGGAATACGGCCGGTGACGTCAGCGCTTAGTAGTGCATCTGCTGAAGCTGCAGAGTCAAATCTGCGGACGCCATCGCAGCATGGTCAGCTGCGACTCCTTTCAGAATGGAGCGTGGAAATGGTTTTAACTGATTCGTGGGTTCAGTTTCGCGGTTCGATTCCGCGTCCACGCCTTGGCCACTAGGTCATAGACAAGGCTATCATCGTCTTTGCAACAGTTCCGGCATTCGTGGAAAAGGATGCCGGTATTTTTATGGCTTTTGGCATTCGGATAATTATTAACGGGAGGTGGGTGATATGTAATGCCACGCAAGCGAGATCCAGCACGTGAACAGGCGCATGAATTGTGGTTGGCGTCGAACAAACAGCTGGCGTTGAAAGATATTGCTGACCAGCTGGGTAAGAAACCATCGACGATTCGAAAGTGGAAGGCCGAGGATAATTGGGATGGTAACGCGAAAAGGAGCGCTCCTTTTGAAAGGGAGCGCTCCTTTTCAAATCACGCCGCTCAAAAAGTAGCTGAAGCTGATATTCCGGAAAAACGTAAAGTCTTCGCAACCCTATATCTACAACGTTTCAACGCCACCTGGGCATATTTGCAAGCATACGGTGGCAGCCAAAATGTTGCTGCAGTTGAGGGTTCTCGTCTCCTAAGAAATCCTAAGGTTGTTGAGCTTTTGAATGAGCTCAAAAAGGAGCATGCTCGGCAACTGGACATCACCGCGATGGACGTACTAACCGAGGTGGCGAAGCAGGCCAATGCGAACATCGGGGACTTTCTCGATTTCGCCACTGAAGAGCACACCGTATTTGATAGCAAAGGCAAGGTGGTAATGGATCCGGAGACACGAAAACCACAGCATTATTACATGCACCGGGTGAATCTCAAACCACAAGCTGAGGTCGATACGTCATTAATCAAGACGGTGGCCATCGAAAAAGGTCACATCAGGCTTGAACTCTATGACAAACAGCGAGCCCAGGAAGTATTGCTCAAGGCACTGCCTGCAGTCGGGGATGGTTTGATGGCGGCACAGCAACGCAAGGCAAAAGCAGATGCGGATGTTGCTCAGTCACGGGCAGACATCGTGAACACGCCGGAGGGAGAAACGTCATACGGGCTAAGCATTGATATACCGGCAAGCAAGTCTACTGAAGGAGGCCAGAACGATGCAGGTGAAAGCTAGTGAAATTATTGCGCCAGCATTCTACCCGGTATTCTGGGATGTGCTTGAACACCGCTTCAGCAAGTATTACTTGGTTGGCGGGCGTGGTTCCACGAAGTCTAGTTTCGTCTCTGTGATTGTTGTTCTGGGAATGATGAGAGACCAAGATGCAAACGCGGTGGTTTTGCGTAAAGTGGCCAGCACATTGCGAGAGTCTGTGTTTGACCAGTATCTTTGGGCAATCGACGCACTTGGTGCTTCGGACTTGTGGCGTGTTTCTGTGAGTCCGTTGCAGCTGACGTACAGGCCAACTGGTCAGCAGATACGATTTAAAGGAGTCGATAAGCCGAAAAAAATCAAATCACAGAAGTTTCGTGTGGGCTGGTGCAAGTTCATCCACTACGAAGAATTTGATGAATTTAACGGTGAGGCTGAGCTACGAAATGTAAGCCAGTCACTCGGCCGTGGTGGTGATGGCATTGTCGAATTCAGATCCTGCAATCCGCCAGCGAGTCAAAACAGCTGGGCAAACCAATCGGTCAAGGCCGCCGAGTTTCGACCAGACGCCTTGGTTCATCGGTCAGATTATTTGACTGTGCCAAAAAAGTGGCTGGGCCTTGGCTTTATTGCTGATGCGGAGCAATTGAAGAAGGATAACCCCACGGCATACGCCCATGAATACCTCGGTGAGGTCACTGGGACAGGTGCAGAGGTATTTACCAACCTGACGTTAAGAGAGCTCAGTGACGACGAGGTGGCCCAGTTTGACCACACGCGCCGCGGCCTGGACTTTGGTTTTGCGCATGACCCGTTGGCGTACGTGATGGCCAACTATGACCCTACATATCGCCGACTATACATTTACGGTGAGCTGTACAAAGTGGGGATGAGCAACGCCAATGCAATTAGTGCAATCAAGGCATTGAATCCGAACAACGACGTCATCTTTGCCGACTCCGCTGAGCCACGGACGGTGTACGAGTTTCACGATGCGGGCCTTAATCTTTTTGGGGCGCGCAAAGGACCGGGGAGTCGCGAACACGGGATGAAGTGGCTGCAGGATTTGCGCCAGATAATTATTGATCCGATTCGCTGCCCCAACGCGGCCAGAGAGTTTGGTGGCTATGAGTTAGCACGCGATGCTACTGGTGGATTCAAATCGGGGTACCCCGACGGTAATGACCACACGATAGATTCAATCAGGTATAGCCTGCAGAACGATATGAGACGAGGTGCAAGATAGTTGGAACTTGAAAATCTTAAG
Organism: Lacticaseibacillus sharpeae JCM 1186 = DSM 20505; assembly: GCF_001436225.1. Classification (GTDB taxonomy): domain Bacteria; phylum Bacillota; class Bacilli; order Lactobacillales; family Lactobacillaceae; genus Lacticaseibacillus; species Lacticaseibacillus sharpeae. The sequence goes on from NZ_AYYO01000050.1 coordinate 17,975, forward strand.
CAGTTACTGAAGAACCGTGAGCCACAACGGGTGCATTTTGTTGCGCAGGCTGAGCTAAGTGAGAAGTATTACAACAACGAGAACGACATCACGATTCGCAACGGTGGTGTTTCCAAGGTGAACACTGACGGCGCTGACAAGAGCAAGGGCCCGCTGCGTAAAGCAGACACGCGTATTAGTAGCAACTTCCACCAGATTCTCGTTGATCAGAAAGCCGATTATTTGACTGGCACTCCGCCAACAATCGACGTTGGGGATGATGCTGCCAATGAAAAGGTGCGCCAGGTGCTTGGCGACGACTTTGCCGCAACATTGCAGGAGCTATGCGTAGATGCATCGAATGCCGGTGTCGGCTGGTTGCACGTTTGGTTTGACGAAGATGAAAAGCGAATGCGTTACGCCGTCATTCCACCGGAACAAATCATCCCGCTATACGCTGGCGATACTGACCGCAGCTTGCTCGGTGTTTGTCGCCGGTATGCTCAGATTGACAAGAGCACCGGAAAACAGTTCACCTGCATTGAATACTGGGATGAGAAGACTGTCACTGCATACCGTACTGACCGCACCAATTACGAAGATCTACATGAACTGAAAAAGTACGCATTGTTTGACGTGGCCACCGGCGAGGATACCGGTACGCCAACCGCAACGTTGGAGCATGGAATTGGCGAAGTGCCGTTTATCCCATTCCGGAATGGGAAGCGTGAAAAGCCAGACTTGTTCAAGTACAAGGGCTACATTGATGTTTACGATGAAGTTTACAGTGGTTTCGCCAATGACCTCGAAGACGTGCAGCAGGTAATCTTGGTGCTCACCAATTACGGTGGCCAAGAGCTACACGACTTTATGGATCAGCTGCAGCAGGATAAAGCAGTTAAGCTCGATGCTGTTGGACCGGACGATAAATCTGGCCTCAGCACGCTTACGATTGATATTCCCACTGAAGCACGCCAAAAATTGCTGGACCTCACGTTCGACAATATTTTCGTTTATGGTGAGGGCGTCAATCCCAAACAGCTGAGCACTGGCACAAGCATGTCTGGGGTGGCCATCAAGCTTCTTTATGGTCAGCTTGAATTGAAGGCGTCAACGACCGAGGTTTGGTTCCGGCAAGGAATTGCGCGCCTAGTACGGATTATCATGCGTCAGCAGAACATTAGCGGCGCAGATACGCGTAACATTGACCAGACATGGACTCGCAGTCTGATTAGCAACAATACCGAGCAGGCCGATGTGGTGGCCAAGCTCGCCGAATACAGCAGTCAGGAAACCATCGCCAAGAATAACCCGCTGGTCGGGGATGACTGGCAAGGCGAACTTGAACAGCTGCAGAAGGACAAGGACGACGCCATGGAATCTCAGGCTAAGCATCCGGATCCGTTTGCTAACCCAGGCGCTGCGCAGAGCCTCAGCAACGATGAAGGTGTAGGCGATGAATAGCCGGGAATACTGGCAAAAGCGTTACCTGCAGCTGAAGGCATCAAGCGAGCGAACCGCGGTTCAGTACGAACGCAAGATGCTTCAGCAGATGGACACCATCAACACGCAAATCAGCCAGATGATTGTTGCCTGGTACAAGCGATATGCTCGTACTGCAGGTATCGACTTCGCCACCGCGGCGCAGGAGCTCAAGCGTGCCCGGGGCAAAGACTGGGAAACCACACTGGATGATTTCATCCGGAAGGCCAAACTCGACGGCTACGAGGACGAGTTGGACCTGCAGTACATTCAGCAACAGGTCGCGCGACTGCAGCAGCTGCAGAGCCAAATCATGAACCAGGTTGCGCCGGTTGTTCCGGAGCTGACTGATTCGATGTCCGAACAGTTGCAGCAGACCTACCTTGATACCTACGAACATGCCACGTATTTGAACGAGGGCATTACGGGGATGCAAGGGAATTTCGCCAACTATGATGAAACGGCCGTCAAGATGGCGGTATCTAACCCTTGGGGCGATGGCCAGATGTTCAGCAAGCGTATCTGGGACAATTTCCAGAACCAGCTGCCTAAGATGCTGACGGACGCCGTCATGCGCGGGACAGTGCTGGGTGAAAACTCCAAGAAGATTAGCAAGCGAATTGCCGCTGCTAACAATACCTTCAGCGAGGTTAACATTCATCGTCTAGTGCAGTCAGAGCTCGCACACGTAACCGAAGAGGCCACGTTTAAGAGCTACGCCGATACTGGTGTTGAAGAGTACACCTACATGGCCACCCTTGAGAGTCACACGTGTCCCATTTGCGGTGATCTCGACTTGCAGCGATTTAAGCTCTCTGATAAAAAGTCCGGAGTCAACTATCCGACTATTCATCCGTACTGCCGGTGCACGACCGCCGCGTGGAATGAGGACATGCCACCAATCGGGAAGCGATGGAGCAAGAATCCTGAAACTGGTAAGCGCAAGATGGTCGATGCGGTTAGCTTCAACGAATGGGCCAAGCAGAACGGGTTGCGAAAGTCGCCCACGAAGCCTAAGTCCCTAGTCAACGCTAATACGGCTGAAAAATTAGGAGCTAAGACTGCTGCTGACATTGATGCGACACTCAGAAATGCGCCAAAGAACATGCAGCATTTATGGTCCAAGTTTGCTAATCAGATGGTAATTGATGATGATGCCGATAATCCGACATTAGGTTCCCACTACAATAATAGAACCGGCAAAGTCACCTTACGGCCTAAAGACATCGAGGGTGCAAATGGTAGAAACCGGTTGGATGCATACTTCCACGAGATGGCTCATCTTATCGATAATAAAGCCGGCAACGTTTCAGTTAACGAAGATTTCAAGAACGCACTCAATAGTGATTATGACAATTTCATGAATCCCCGCATTAATCGCTTCCGGAATGATGTAACCAAAGATTCAGATAAATTGGTCACATACGGACGCAAGAGTTATTACGACACGTTGGAGGTTAAGTTTGGTAAAAACGGCAAGCTCACGCCATCGAGTGCCCGCATGCTGACTCAAAACGAAGTCAGGGACGAATTACGCACTAAATATTCAAAGTCTAGTTTGGGCGACGTGTCCGATATGACTGGTGCATCATCTGGTATTGAGGGTGGATTGTTTGGCACTGGCCATAAAAAGAACTACTATTGGACACCTGGTAACCAGGAGAAGGAAGCATTCGCTGAAATGACCTCTGCTACCATCAATAATCCGGAGTCTCTGGAGCTGATTAAGAAAATTTATCCGACGGCTTACAAGAAATATCAGCAAATTGTAGACCAAGTTAATCACAATTCAAAATCTGGAGCTGTTTCTGGAGCACTTAACGATGATAATGATCCATTTTTGGAAAAACGTTCCAAATATGCGGATGACACATATGAAATGCTACGGAAAGCTAAACGAGAATCACTCGTTGAAGTATCTGCACAACGTTCTGGAATAAGTGTAGAGGCTGCTCAACGAGGCCTTCAGCATATTCTAGACTCGAAGTATGACCTATGGGACAATGGCAGGCTGGTTCATTTTGACCCATCGTACGATATGTCCGAATCACTTATTCGTTTACGAATGCACAACGGTTAATTACGCGAATATGATAAACTCCTGTTAGTGCATGAACAGCTTGAAGCAAAATACATGGATGAAGATGGTATGGCATACCGGGATGCACACATTAAGGCCAATCTGGTATATAATTACGAGGAAGCAGTAAGGCGATGGAAGGAGGAGCACGATGATTAAAATCACTTTGATGTCAAAGCATGACACAATCGAAACGTTTAAACTCGAGAACATGTTCACGAGTCGTGTTGCAAGTGGCACTATTGATCGTAAGAGCGGTGAAATGAAGTTGCAAGATAGTGATATTGGCGCTCCTTCTTCAGACGCGCTGTTGTATCACCTGATGCAAAAAAGCACAGGTCTTGCAGTTGGAGAAAGTAGTGGCGTAGCGTATGGGTAGCGACCATGATTCGACAAAGCAAACCGGGGTGGAATAAAATTGATGGAATGTGAGACTGAAGCAATAAATGTGCTTGAGGGCGCGTTTACTGATAGTGAACTAGAAACGTATGTCTTTTACATTCAAGATTATTTTGCCGATGAAACCGACCAACTTGCTGAGGACAGTCCGAAAATGGAGGATTTTCTAAACGACCTAATTCCTGAACTGACCGAGTCATATACGCCACCAGACAGAGGCACTTGGTTAAAAAAGCTTCGCAGAATTATTGAACATGCAAAAACATTAGCAAATTAGCACTCGCCATTTGGTGGGTGTTTTCTTTTACCCAAATCTCGCCCTAGGCACGGCGTTAAAAGGTCTATTTTTTATGCCCTGTCGTGGTCACACCACGTAAAAAATCGTGTAAGGGCGGAAAGGATTTAACCATGAATCGTGAAGAATTGAAGAACCTAGGATTATCAGATGAGCAGATTGACCAAGTGATGGCCAACCATGGTAAGGCGACGCAGAAACTGCGTGATGCAAACAGTAAGCTGGAGCAGCAGTTATCCGATGTCACAGCAGGCAACTCGGAACAAGGCACAAAGCTTGAGGATGCGAATAAGCAGATCAAGGCGCTAACCAAGAAAGCCAATCAGGTTGATGACCTGACCAAGCAGCTCAACGAAGCTAACGGTAAGCTCACCCAGGGCACACTCGACAAGGCGATTGAAAGCCAACTGTCTGCGGCCAAGGTGCGCAACGTGAAGGCCGCAAAAGCTCTGCTTGACCCAGACCTGCTCAAACTGGATGACGAAGGTAAGGCTCCTGACTTGAGCGAACAGATTAAGGCGCTGCAAGAAAGCGATGGCTATCTGTTTGATGAGGGTGTGAAGGGCAATTACAAGCCATCTGACGGTAAGACGGGTTCACCTGATTTAACGCAAGCCATGGCGGATGTTTTCAAAACAGGTTTACCAACCCAAGACGCAAAAAAATAGGAGGTTTAAGTGATGCCCGAAAGTACAACTATTAATTATGCCGAAGCCTACATGGCGGCAGTTCAAGAAAGTTTTTACCCAACTTCACTTTATTCAAGTGCTCTCTGGCTGTCCCCAGCGAATGCGGGGATTAGTTTTCTTGGAGCCAAGACGATCAAGGTGCCAACACTGAAAATCAACGCTGGTCGTACAGACCACACACGTCGCAGTTCAACCGCAATTCAGGCGAACTACTCTGATGATTGGACACCAATGCAGCTCACTCACGAACGTGAATGGAGTACGCTTGTTGATCCAATCGACGTTGATGAGACCAATCAGGTTGTTTCAATTGCGAACGTGACCCGTCAGTTCAACCTCGACGAGAAGATGCCTGAACAGGACCGTTACATGTTCTCAAAGCTCTACGCAGATAAGACTGCCAAGAATGACGGCGGTATCTACACTGAATCCCTCGATGCTTCCAACATTCTGACAATCTTCGATGAATTGATGGAACAAATGGACGAAAAGCGTGTTCCTGCAGTGGGTCGTTTGCTCTATGTGAACTCACACACCAACACGATTCTGAAACAGGCAGATGCGCTCAACCGCACTCTTCTGATCAGCAATCCAAACAACATTTCCCGTGCGGTTCACACGCTGGACGAAGTAACGATTGTTGTCGTGCCTTCTGATTTGATTCAGACCAAGTTCGACTTTGCGGTGGGTTCCAAGACCGTTGATGACGCGCAGCAGATTGACATGATGCTGGTCTACAACGGGGTTCAGATTGCACCGCAGAAGTACAGCTTTGTAGGCTTTGACCAGCCAAACGCTGCTAACGGCGGGAACTACCTGTATCGCGAAATCAGTTACGATGACGTGTTCCTGCTGCCAACCAAGTCTGCAGGGATTGCATTCCATGTTTCTGATAAGGCCAAGCCCGCAACCACTGACGGCACTGGCACAGCCCAGGGGGAAGCCTAGCGCTGTCCGGTGTTAATGTAACGCCTACTGCGGACGGCGCTATCGTGAATGCCAAGTAGGCAGAAAGGATAGCACATGGCAAAACTAGCTATTTTCAAGAAGGGTGAGGACACTCCGCTGGTTACGTCAGGCGATGACGGCAAGGCCGCAATCACCGGGCTGAGTCCAGAAACTGCAGTTGCTGCAGGTGATTATCAGGCGGCCCTCACTGATGGTAACAAGTACGGTGACAAGGTGGATGTTCCGGCATTCACCACGCTGCCTGATTACGCGGCTAAGGGTACAGCTGCAGGGAAGGCTGACGGTGACGCCGGCAAGACTGCAGCAGACAACTCCAGCCAGCCACAGGAATACCAGGACGCTTACACCGCGGCCTATACTCCTGCTAAGGCAGTGTTTGATGCTGCACAGCCAAAACCGGCGACCGGGATTAAGCTGCAGGCAACGATGTCACTTAAGGTTGGCGACACAAAGAAGCCAACACTTGCCGCTGATCCAGCTGATGCTGCAGACGCGGCCGCAGTGGTTGCCGCAACGACATACAAGTCCAGTGACGAGACCATCGCCACAGTGGCGGCCGATGGCACCATCACAGCAGTTGCTGCAGGTACGGCCACCATCACGGCGACGAGCGGCACATTCACTGGTGACTGCAAGGTTACCGTGGCGGCCGCAGCTTAAGGAGGCAGCATAGATGGCACATCCAAGAATGCAAGCGTTACTCGATAAGGTGCGCACGCTATCTGTTAAGGCTGACGGTCAAAAGGATGAGGAGTACCAGGCAATAACGGAGTTCACGATGCAAAAGGTGGTCGATGATGTAGCGAATTACACACACGTTCCGATTGAAGAACTCCCTGAAGCCTTGGACACCACGATTGTGGCCCTCGCACTGAATGCAATTGCTGAACTGGGACTGCTGAATGCCGTTTCTGACGACAACGCGGCCGTTGCCAGCCTTTCAGAAGGCGACACGTCCGTTTCCTTCGTTTCACCATTGGCGGCTTATCAGGCGCTCTCAGGAGCAAATACCATCACCACGAACTACCAGGCAAAGCTCAATACTTTCCGGGTGGTCAAACGATGAGGGGTGCAATTCAGCGGGCTGGCAAACGCCTGGCCAAGATTAAACACGAACTCGATAACGCAACGGTGACCATCAAGACGCTTGGTCCTGGGGATGACCCGGACTTTGCGGATAAGGGGGAACCGGTGGCGATTGTGACGGACTACCCGGCGCGTGTGATTAAGGGCGGGCTAAGTAGCAAAGAACAGCGCGAGTTTCTACCTGATCAGTATGATGCAATACTCGTCATCGACACCGGGATAGAGATTCCGGCAGGATGTACCATCGACGCTACCAACATCAACGGCGTGGTGACTCACTACAAGCGAGCGACCCGCGGTTACGGTTACCTTAGCCACCAAGAAGTGGCGATGGTGCTGGATACGAAAGCGTAGGTGATTGAATGTCCTCGGATTTCAAGATGGACTTCAGTGACTTCACCGAGTTCGCGGACAAGTTGCGCGCTGCAGGTCAGTCGGATGCACTCATGAACAAGATGGCACCGGTGATGAAAGAAGCCGGGGACATGGCAATTCAGGAGATTAAGGCCCGAACTCCAGTGGATACAGGTGAGCTGAAACGCAAGTGGCGTGTGGTTGGCCCCAAGCGGCCCGGTCACCATCTCATCGTCGACATCGTGAACAATCAGGAGTATGCCAGTTTCGTCGAAAAGGGTCACCGCCAGAAGCCGGGACGTTATGTTCCAGCAATCGGTAAGCGGCTCAAGGCGAAGTGGGTTGATGGCCAGTTCATGATGCGCGACGGGATGGCCTACGTGGAAGACCCGGTGAATCAGCACCTGCAGAAGGGGTTCGATGCAGCAGTTAAGTCAATTTTCGATTGAGGTGAGCTAATGGAAGATATGGTTAGAATGATGGCGCAGCGTTTAGGACAATTATTCCCAGACGTTGCTGTTTATCGCGAAAATCAAGCAGACGGATTCACGGAGCCGTCTTTTTATATCCACCGGCGGCCGATGACCATGAGGCGTGCCTTTTCGGGCATTCAGGAACGCACCTATCCGTTTCAGATTGTGTATTTTCCGGATCCGGATAAGCCGCATGCCGACATGGACACCATGATTGAACAGCTTGCTGCTAACTTCACCGAATTACCCGGTTATGCGGAGTTCAAGGACATTGAGTTCGACCCAGAGGACACCGAACTGCACATGGAATTCAACATCTTCATGCGGGCATTTCCAACTGACGACACGGTGAAGCAGCAGACCATGCAATACGACGGGAGGATTAATTCATGACAGAGAAAAAGGCACCACAGTTCACTAAGACCGAATTGCTTTCGGCCACGAGCTTGTCGGGTGCGCAGCGGGACCAGCTGATGGTTGCGCTGGATAAACACAAAATGTACACGCTGGACGAAGCTAAGGCTGCAGTCCAAGCGCTTAAAGGAGGTTTGTTCTAATGGCAGGTGGTACATTCACTTCCATGAGTAAGCGCCAGCCTGGCGCTTACATCAATGTCATCGCTCCGCAGAAGAGCGTGGCAAGTGCAGAGACGACTCGTGGGGTCGTCTTTTTTGTTGGTGGCAATCAGCTCGGCTGGGGTAAGACAGGTGTCATCCCACTGAATGCTGGATCCAACTTCCGCAAGCTTCTTGGGTTAGACATCTACTCTGACTTGCCAGCAGTTGACGCCACTGCTACCAAGGACGGAGCAACCGTCACTGCGGATGCGCAGTTGCAGTCCACGTTGGTTGGATTGCGCGAAACGCTGAAGGCGGCCCAGACGGTGCTCTTCTACAACATCAACGATGGGTCCAAGGCAACGTTCACCGATGACACGCTCCCGTGGAAGGTCGAAGCGGCATACGCTGGTGACCGTGGGAACAGCATCAGTATCAGTGTGGCCAAAAACCCCGCGGATACGACCCAGACCGTCGTCAAGACGTTGTTTGGGACACTGCAGGTTGACGCGCAGACCATCACCAAGGCCAGTCAGCTGGCTTCTAACGACTACGTGAACTTTACGGTCACCGAAGCGGCAAAGGCTGACGATGGGGCCGCGCTACTTGATGGACTTACCGCGGGTGTTACTAAGCCGCTCGTCGGTGGGACATCTAACACCGGGGCCGATATCGATACAGACGCTATGATTGCGGAAATGGAAGTGCAGGAATTCAATACGATGACTGCAGCCGGCTACGCAGTCGATGCGAAGATTCACCAGTTGCTGGTGGCTACTGCAAAGCGTCTGCGTGATGAAGAAGGCCAGAAGGTTCAGGCAGTCATTCCCGACGGTACCGGTGCGGAAACGGACTATGAAGGGGTCATCGTTGTTGGTAACGGGGTTGTTCTTGAAGACGGGGATGTTCTCAGTGCCAGTCAGGCAGCCGGTTATGTTGCCGGTGCTGAAGCTGCAGCCGCAGTCAACCAGTCTCTGACGTTTGCAGAATACCCTGGTGCGTCTGACGTCAATGGTCGGCTCACTTCTAGCGGTATCGACAATGCCCTGGCATCTGGTCTGCTCGTGTTTGCGATGCGGACGTCTGGTGCGGTCGTAATCGAACAGGATATTAACTCCCTGATCACATACGGCGCTACCAAGAGTCAGGTGCTCAGCAAGAACCGGACACTGCGGGTGATTGACGATATTGCCAACAACTCCAAGGAAACGTTCGAGTCTAGCTTCATTGGCAAGGTTAACAACGACTCTGTGGGCCGTGACCTGTTCAAGGGCAATCGCATTGAATATCTCAATGGCTTGGTTAACGCTGGTGCCATTCAGGCATTCGATTCGGATGCCATTACGGTTGCTCAGGGTGATGAGCTTGACCAGATTCAGGTGCAGTTGGCCATCACGCCAATTGACGCCATGGAAAAGCTGTACATGACCGTTACGGTCTAGGAAGGGGGATTAATTCATGGCGACAGAATCAGCAGCGGCTAAGTTTTTGGAAGGCCGCGACACCATTAATTCCAAGGATGCCACGATTTTCATGACGATTGATGACACGAATTACACTGTCATCTCTGCGACTGAATTGACGGCGAAGATTGAGAAGAATAAGGAGTCGGTGAACGCCATTGGTGATCACTGGACCCGGCACAAGACCACCAGCATCGAAGGTACTGGTTCATTCAATCGGTACACAATTGATTCCGTCTTGCTACAGAAGGCAATGGATTACATCAAGGGTGGTGCTGACCTGTACTTCAGCATCAACGCCACGATTGAAGATAAGACCAGTCGCACTGGTAAGCAGACGATTCTCATTACAGGCGTGAACCTGGACGACATCAATCTGCTCAGCCTAAGTTCCGACGACGGCGTTATCACCGACGAGACGGACTTCACGTTTGAAGGTTGCGAACTGGTCACCCCATTTGATGGCATTAAATAACTAATACGAGGAGCGATAATCATGACTACATCTATCGAAGCATTTCTGGCACCGAACGTTACGCCAATTGAGAACGCAGAGGTCAATTTTGACCGTTTCAAGGCGCCATTCATTGTGAAGCCACTATCTCAGGCGGAAGCGGAGACTATCCGGAAGGCTAACATGAAGCGGGAAAAGAACAAGCTTGGTGGCACGACCGCTCAGCTGAATCAGAACGGCTACGTTGACGGCCTGATTCTAGCCGCGGTTGTCCAGCCTGACCTGAATAACGCCGACCTGCAGAAGAGCTACGGCACTCCAGGTAAACCACTGGATACTCTGCGCGCGATGCTACTTGCTGGTGAATATGCCGAACTCGGTAACCAGGTGCAGAAGGTCAGCGGGTTTGACGAAGAAGAGGACGTTGATGAAGTGGCTGAAGATGTAAAAAACTAATCAAGGCCGACGAGGGGGCCGAGTTTCTTTACTACTTCTACACGATGAACAACTTCGGATGGAAGCCTGATGATTGGTTGGCCTTAACTCGGCGTGAGAAGGGTATGGTTATCGCTGGTATCGATATTCGGGTCAAGGAAGAGGAGCGCGCACAGAAGCAAGCGGAGCGTGAGGCGAAAGCCAAACACCACTAGCCGGCGCGCTTTTTGTGTGACCTAGAAAGGAGGTACAAGTGGCAACCTTAAAAAGCTCCATGTCACTGACGGATAAGGTTTCGCCGGTGATGAACAAGATGGCTGCGTCTGTCAGTAAGGCTGAGGGCAACTTCGACAAGCTGAAGACGTCGGCAAATGGCATCAAAGTCGGTTCGGCCGGTGCGGTGTCTGCGGAACTGAACAAGTCTGCGTCGGCCGCCGAAAAGGCGACTGGATCCATGAAGGGTTTTTCGCGATCAATCAGTTTCAAAGACCAGCCAGTAGGTAACGCAATATCCGAGTCACTAACAAAAACCCATAAGGAAGCAAATCGAGCCACTGACTCGATGGATGACTTCAACAAGGCAGCGGGGACGTCTCCTAAGATGGGGACGGACAGTCTGAATGAATCTTTGCGGAAATCAGCACAGGCTTCTGGTCAAGCACGTGATGAATTTGGCAGGTTCATAAAGACTGCTGAAACATCTGGTGGCTTCCCATTAGGTACCACCGTTGAGAATGGCCTCACTAGCATTGACTCACACCTCACCAAGACAAATGGGATGTTCAGGTCGATGCTGGGGGCTCAGCTCATCGGTAATGGCATTAGCGCCGGCATCGGCATGATTCGTGATAGTCTTTCTGGACTGTACGGTGACCTGTCCGAAGCGTCGGCTACTTGGCAGACCTTCCAGGGCAACATGAGCAACATCGGTATGCCACAGGCTCAAATCAACTCGACCAAGAAGGAACTGCAGAAGTTCGCACAGCAGACCATTTACTCGGCATCAGACATGGCGTCGACGTACTCCCAGCTTGCCGCTGTTGGTACGAAGAACACCACGCAACTGGTGAAGGGGTTCGGTGGGTTGGCCGCGGCTTCCGCAGAACCAACTCAGGCCATGACGACACTTAGTCAGCAGGCAACGCAGATGGCTGCGAAGCCAAAGGTCCAGTGGGAAGATTTCAAACTAATCTTGGAACAAACTCCTGCTGGTGTGGCCGCGGTCGCGAAAACAATGGGCGTGTCCACCACGCAGATGATCAAGAATGTTCAGGATGGCAAGCTCGCCACTCAGGACTTCTTTGACGCAATTGCGAAGACGGGTACCAACGCCAACTTCACGGCTATGGCCACGAAGTTCAAGACGATTGGTCAAGCTGCGGATGGTCTGAAGGAAACAATCACCAACAAACTGCAGAGTGCGTTTGACAGCACGAGCAAGGTCGGGATTAACTTCCTATCCGGTTTGAGTGATAAGATTGCTGATTTCGACCTCGATGGCTTGCTTGCGAAGTTTGCGGCGTTCGGTAAAGGACTTAAGCAGACGATGGCCATGCCCGAAGTCAATTTGGCAATGGGCAATATGAAGCGCGCCATCATGAATGTGGTCACCGCACTGACTGGGATTAAGCCTGGTCAATCCGGACTGCAGACGATGGCAGACCTAGGTGAAGCCGCCGGTGACGGTATCGCCAAAGCTGCGGACGCCGTTTCGGGGTTCGCTAATTGGGTTAGCGCGCTGGATCCACAAACCATTCAGGACACGGCAAAGGGGGCACTCGCTCTATTCGCTGCACTGAAGGGCTACTCAGTAATCAGTAGCATCTTTGCAAACCTCAAATCAGGGATGCTGATTGCGTTGGCGACTGGGGTGGCTCGGTTCGTCGGCTCCTGGAGTCCGGGAGAACTTAAGGCTGCGGGTGCTGCCCTGGCAATTGTCGTGGTGGCACTCAAAGGTCTGCAGACGGCTTCGAAGATTTCGTCATCAGTCCAGAATTTGGTGAAGATGTTTGCTCTCATTGGACCGGCTTCGGCGCCTGCTGCTGCAGGTGAAACTGCGGTTGGTAAAGCCGCCGGGATGAGTGCGGGCAGTATGCTCAAGTTTGCCGGTGCGGCTCTCATGATTGGTGGCGCCATTGTATTGGCTGCTGCTGGCATGTGGATTCTGGTTCAAGCCGCCACGCAGTTAGCTGCAGGTGGTTGGCCAGCGGTTGGTGCCCTCGTAGCTCTGGCCGCGGCGATTGCCGCAATGATTGCGGTCACCGTGATTCTGGGGCCGGCGCTGACTGCCGGTTCAGTGGGACTGATACTCTTTGGTGTCGGTCTCGCGCTCGTGGCTACGTCAGTTCTGATTGCGGCTGCGGGGATGGCTCTTCTGGCCACCGCTCTGCCAACCGTGGCGCAATACGGTTTGCAGGCTGCTGTGGCCTTCGTGGCATTGGCGCCAGCACTTGTGCTTTTTGGTGCGGGTGCGCTGGTCGCAGGGGCCGGGGCAATTGTACTGGGGGCTGGGTTACTGGTCTTCGGCGCAGCTGTACTGGTTGCTACAGTCGGCGTTACTGCTCTGGCTGTCGGTATGATGTTGCTCGGTGCGGCGACGCTACTTGTCGGGACAGGCATGACGCTTCTGGCGATTACGTTGCCACTGATTGCGGCGACGGTTCTAACCGTTACCGCTGGATTTGGAATGATGAGTCTTTCACTTCTGACGCTTGCGCCAACGTCGCTGATGGCGGCTGCAGCAGTCGCTGCGCTGGGTGCGGGACTCATGGTTCTGGGTGCGGGTGCTCTGGTAGCAGCCGCTGGTGCGGTCGTGCTCGGCGCCGGGCTGATGGTTGTGTCTGCTGGAGTTCTAGCAGTTGCGGCCGCAGTCGCTGTGGCCTCGGTAGCATTAGCTGGACTGGGTGTCGCCGTAATGGCGCTCGCTACTGCATTCGTGGGTGCGGGTTCCATGCTGGTGACTGCTATCACCAGTGCGATGAGTCGGGTTATCTCGGCGGTTCGTACTGGGATTAGCAATGCTGTTTCAGCGGCCAAAACGTTTGGTTCCTCGCTGGTCAGCGTTGGTAAAGATCTTATCAGCGGGCTCATCAAAGGTGTCACTGGCATGGCCAAGTCCGCAGTGAAAGCTGTGGGCGGGGTCGTCAGTGGCATCGTTGGTAAGGCTAAGTCACTGCTGCACATCGGTTCACCATCAAAGCTGTTCAAGAAGTTCGGGCGCTGGACCCTCGAAGGCTACACCATTGGTGTGAACGAGCGTGCCGGGTCTTCAACAGACGCGATGGCCTCCGCGATGAACGGAGTGGTCGATGCCGGTAGTGGGATGACCATGACTGGACCGACTGTGACGAGCACTAACCCAGCAGCTATGGTTGCAGGCGATGTGGCGGCAATGCAGGCGGCTACAGATACCAGCCTGCAGGTGAACGCTCCGAGCGTGAAGGGCCACAACCCTGGCGACATTCTTGCCGCGGGGTTCCAGCGTGCTGCTGATGCGGTTGGTTCGATTACTAACGCGCTCACTGCTTTACCTGCCATGAGCAACGTGGACATCGTTGGGCGTGGGCAGAACATGGCGCCACAGACTGTGGCAACTGGTACCGTTGGCGACATCGATACCTCTGGTACGGGTGGTGACTTCTACGGGCTCACTGGTGGCCCAGGTGACGGCGACACGCCTTCGCAGGTTGCCTCTGGTGTATCTGGTGGTAACAGCTACACGCGGACGTCTACGGCCACGCACACGGATAATTCGATACATGTCGATAAGGGTGCCATTGTGGTGAACGGTGGTAATCCGGACGATGCTGAAACAATTGTGGCTAAGCTTGAGACTTATCTTAAGCAACGCCAGGAAGCACAACTTTAAGAGAGGTGAACGTTATGGAACATGTGGGTGTCTACATTACAAACTCCGCCAATAAAACGGTGGAACTGCCGGTAGCACCCGCCGAGTTTACGACACGCTCGGAACTCGGCGGTGATACGGTGACCATTCTCGGACTTGGCGAAATTCGCCGGCTGGGCATGACCAAATTGCGCACGGCCACAATCAGCAACAATTTTCCGTTGGATCCGGCTAACTCGCCGTGGTGTACAGCGGAAGAATTGCTGGGGAGCTCTGATGATTACATCAGCTTTTTTCAGACCGCGTGGAAGAAACAGAAACCGGTGCGTTTAGTTGTTTCTGGGACCAATCTGAACATGACCGCAGTCATTACGGCCTTCGAATACGGACCGGGTAAGAGCAGCACGGTTGATGTGGACTACACGCTGGAGTTTGCTGAGTACCACGAGGTTAAGGCACTGAAGACAGTGATTAAGCCCGTGGTGGCCAAGAAAAAAGCGCCACGTCCCAAGCCCGCCAAGAAGATAGGCGTTGGATCAACGGTGATTGTGAATGGTCGGCTGCATCGAGACAGCTACGGGGCGGGCCCAGGCCAGACCGAGCACAATGCCACGCGCAAGATTAACTTCACAGCCCCGGGGCGCAAGTGTCCTTACCACGTCACGACCCTATCTGGTGGGTGGCGCGGGTGGGTAACCGCCGGCTCAGTGAAAGCGAAGTGATTAGATGGCAGTAACGCAGATGCAGATTCATACGCGTGGCAGTGCCAATTACTGGGACTGCCGCACCATTTTGAAGTCGGCGCCAACTTACACCACGGATCCAGATTTCGCTGCAGGTACGCTCACATTCGATCTGATTGAAGTTCAAGAGGGCTTCACACCGCACAACGGGGATGAAGTTAAGTTCCAGTGGGACGGCGTGAATGTGTTCTTTGGGTACATCTTCAAATGCAACTACACCAGTGATGAGGTGTTCAGCTGTACGGCATACGACAAAACGCGCTACCTGAAGAATCAGGACAGCATCGTCTGGCCGGTTTCCACGGTTGCGCAACGATTCAATACGGCGTGTGCTGCAGCCGGAATTGCGCACAAGGTGGTATATGACAGTGGCTACAAGTTGCCGACCAAGGTCAGCGACGGCGTGAGCTACTTTCAGATGCTGCAGGAAGACGTCGATACAACCAAGGCTGAGTATGGTCAGGCCAGCTTCATCCGCGATAACTTTGGGACGGTTGAGCTGTGTGCATTCCCATTGCCGACGTCGAAGCAGGTACCGGTGATTGGTGATAGCAGTATGGCCACGTCTTGGGAGTACGACCGTAGCATTGATGACGCGGCCAATTCGGTCAAGATTGAGAAGAACAGCAAGGACGACTCGTCGAAGATTGGCGCCACCGCAACGGCGACCGGTAACACGGTTTCCAAGTGGGGCAAACTGCAGATTGTTGAGAAGGTCACGAATGACAAGATGAACAAGGCGCAGATGCAGTCCAAAGCAAAGTCCCGGCTGAAGCAGACCAACATTGAAGCCGAAACGATGAAGGTCACCACCGTTGGCAGCCTCGACTTTGAGACCGGCGGCACGTTTGTGCTCAAGGTGCAGAGTTTGGCCGACATTGGGATTAAATCGCGAGTGGTGACGATTGGTAAATGCACGCAAAACTTTGATCCGGATAACTGGACCACAGACATGGAGGTGAGTTGGTGATGCCGAGCACGGGTGACTGGATGCTAAAACAGATGCAAGCGCGTGGTGGTGGACCCAATGACTACGCCGACATTGTTTTCGGAAAGGTTATCGCTACCGGACCACTGCAGGTGCAGCTGAGTAACAACATGGTTCTGCCGGTTAGTGTGCTGATGGTCGGGCGCCATGCGTCTAAATATCAGGCCAAGCTCACGTATTCCGACCGGACCACTGAGGGTGATGTCAAGCGCACCGAGACCGTCACAATTGATGAGTCACTACAGGCTGGTGATGGTGTGGCCATGATCCGCGCTGATGGTGGCCAGTCTTGGTACATCTTTGAAAAGCTAGGAGGTGGCGCCTGATGACTGAACTCATGGAAATTGAGGAGCAGACACTACCGTCACTCACTTACCGAATTGTTAACGGTCGAGTGGGTGGTCTGATTGATGACCAGGATGCAATGCGTCAGGCCGTCGAAAAGATTCTGCGCACCGAACGGTTTGTTTGGCCGATTTACGATGATCAGTACGGTAATGACCTACTGGAGCTAATTGGTAAGTCTATGCCGTATGCGCGCAACGAGGTCAAGCGGATGCTAAGCGATGCTCTGAAGGCCGATGACCGTGTGGATGAGGTGACGATTGATCGCATGGAGCAGATTGATGATAACAGTCTTGCCGTGTGGCTGACTGTCACGACGGTTAGTGGTGAGTTGAATGTAGAAACGGAGGTGAGCCTATGAGTCCAGCAGATTTGGCTGCCAGCTTGGAGCAGTACGATTATCAGTATTTCATTGGTGAAGCACTCAAGCATGTGCCGGCAGGCTTCGATACGCGACAGGGGTCAATCATCTTTGACGCCTTAGCACCGGTTGCGTATAGCTATGCCGAAATCGTCATGAAGCTGCATGACCTGATTATGAATGGGTATGTCCAGACGGCAACCAATGAGTTTCTGGATTACCGCGGTCAGGAGCGTGGTGTTGAACGTTATCTGGCAACCAATGCGATTGCTGCAGCGACGTTCACGGATGCGCAAGGTGCGCCGGTGGCTGTTGAGGTGGGTGACCGATTCGCTTCAATTGGTGCGGAGCCGTTTTTCTACACCGTTTCCGACGTGACCGCGGCCGGTTCAGCAGAACTGACCTGCGAGTCCACTGGGACCGGGGCAAATCATTATGTTGGTCAAATTTTGCCAGTGACGCCGAATGATGCACTGGCTATGGCCGCCATCACTGAAGTCACCGCACCGGCCCGCGACGATGAAGTTGACGACGAGTACCGCGCACGGATTATGGCGCAGTACGACACTTCCTCATACGGTGGGAACGTTGCCGATTATGAGCAGATGTGTGCCTCACTTAAGACCGTTGGCGCGGTGCAGGTTTATCCAACTTGGCAAGGTGGGGGCACCGTAAAGCTAGTCATCGTTAACAATGATTTTCAACCCGCAGCAACTGAATTGATTGCTGATGTGCAGGAGGCGATTGCTCCAGCGCCAGATCAAGGAGGTGGCTACGGTCTAGCTCCGATTGGACATGTGGTAACTGTCGTAGCACCAACCGCACGTGCGATTAATGTGGGTATGACGATTCAGACCGATGGTTCAATTGACGATGCCGCGCTGCAGACTCAGGTTGCTGCGGCCGTTGAGGCGTATTTCGACACGGTACGCAAGGCGTGGGCCAAGCGCAGTGCCAAACCAATCGGCTACAGTGTGAGCGTGTTCCGAGCCCAGATTATGTTTGCGGTGCTGAAAATTCAGGGCATCACGAACGCCACCGACTTAGTGCTAGACGGCCAGGATGAGGACGTGCAACTGGTTGAATCCAGTACCACCTCTGAGTTGCCAATTGTGGGGACGGTGACCGTCAATGGGTGAACTCGTGCGGCTGAATAGCCTATTGTCAGACTATTACGACGACGTGGTGGATATGCACACGCTGGCCACCGCGGAGCAGCCACAGCTCGACAACTTGAATGTTCACGTTGAACAAGCAGAACTCAATATGTATGTAGCAACTGCTGACAGCGATGGTTTGGCGGTGTTTGAGGATATGCTCGGCATCACAAAGTCTGCTGGATCCACAGTGGAATCACGACGCAAAGTTATCTTTGCCCGGCTGCTTAACCGTAAACCGTACACGATGACATATCTACGTGCGGTGCTTAGTACGTTGGGCGGTCCCGCCTCGGTCAAACTGGAGGCTGATAAATATCAGCTAGACGTGGATGTGAGTCTGGACCAACCAAACCAAACCGATGAGCTGGACCACATCCTGACGACTGTGGTGCCGGTGAACATGGCCATTAACGCGAAGAATACGATTAGTGCTGCAGCTTCGGGTGTGGCACTTTTTTGTGCCGGGGCGGTCTTCGTTGATACGTTCATGCTGACGAATGACTGGCGCAGTACACAGCAGAGTTCGGCTGAAGCCCGCGACGTTGCAGCCGTCGCGTCAATTGACACTTTTGGGCTGACCAACGACTGGCGGGGTAATGAGTCACTGCAAGCAGTGGCGCTTAATGCTACAGGTGTGCTTGGTGTTGACACACAGACACTGACGCACGACTGGCACGATGATACCGTGTTGCATGGTAATCAGCTGACTGCGGGTGTTATTACCGGCTTGGAAGTAATCGAAGTAGCAAGCGAATAGGAGGGATAATTGTGACGCAATTCAAAACGTCGATTATCACAGCAAAAGGCCACGCCCTGATGGCCAAGCTATTAAATAATCAGGGCACTGCGAAGTTCACAAAGGTCGTGACTTCGGATACTGTCTATGAGGATGAGCAGCTTGAAGCATTGACTGATATTTCTGCGATTAAGCAGTCTGTATTGGTTTCCAATGTTACTGTGACCAACTCGAGCACGGTGACAGTTGAGGTTGCCATTGAGAACTCGGAGTTAACTCAGGGTTACTATCTGAACTCCATCGGGTTGTATGCACAGGATCCAACAGCTGGTGAAATTCTATACTCGGTTACGACCGCGGAGCAGAATGCTTTTATTCCAGCTTTTAATTCAGTCACCAGTACGGGGCTGATTATTAAGCTAATCACATCTGTATCCAATAGCGATAACGTTAGCTT
Source organism: Lacticaseibacillus sharpeae JCM 1186 = DSM 20505 (assembly GCF_001436225.1). Taxonomy (GTDB): domain Bacteria; phylum Bacillota; class Bacilli; order Lactobacillales; family Lactobacillaceae; genus Lacticaseibacillus; species Lacticaseibacillus sharpeae. The sequence continues at coordinate 37,327 of NZ_AYYO01000050.1, forward strand.
GGAGATTAATCCAGCGGCGACGATGACGCGGGAAGATACGGTGACATTGATTTCGGAAATGATGCCGGTAAAGACGATTAATGGTCTTAAACCCAACGATGAGGGTGGCGTCACTGTAACTGCTGGTGGTATCAACTTACTGCATAACACAAATGACTTTAGTTTTTATTGGCACGCAAACGGTGCAACGGTCACTAAAGAAACGTTAGACGGAGAAAGTGTCCTTCACATAGTTCAGAAAAACGATGGCACAAGCAACGGCAGTATAGCCGGATTTTATTTTGGTGCCCCTAAAAATATTTTTTTGGGGCAGGACTATGTCGTCAGTCTCGATTTTAAAGGCGTTGGATCAATCGGAAGAATGTCAGGCGAAAATGGTGGAGAAAACCATTTTGCAGCAGATGAGTGGTCAAGAATTTTCCAAATTAGCACATGTGTAAATGTGGGTAGTGCCATCTGTGTTTATGGCAACTCGGGTTTAGGGGATATTGATATATACGTTCGTCGCGTAATGGTTGAACATGGCCGAATTCCGCATGACTATCAGTTACCTGTGGTTACAAGCGTTGGTGGGCAGTATCCAGATGCGACGACAGGAGATATTGATACATCTGGATATGCTAAGCAGAGTAAAGACAATGTGTTTAGCGGCCAAAATGATTTTTCGGTAGCACCAACTGTTAGTGGCTCACCAATTATTACAAAAATAGATTATGATGCGTTGGTTAAACGCGTTGCCGCACTAGAAGGAGGAACTGTAAATGAGTAAAACCATTTTTCGTTACTATTCTGAAGAAGAATTTAAGCAGTTAGGACTTACATTCGTATCCTTGATTACCGAGAATGATGGGTACAAGCCCCAGCACCCATACACTGATAAACCAATTCCTGAAGAATTGCAGGGTACTGATAAGCTACCATTCTTTGACCCAATCACTCAGCAGTGGATGGATAAGTCGCAAGATGCACAAGTCCTTGCTGACAAAAGGGCGACTGAGGATTTAATTCAGGCAAAGCAGGATGCCGCCGATGCAAAAACTACAGCAGCTGAACTCCGTATTGAACTGCAGCAAACTACTGATGCGGTCATTGAACTGGCGCAAGCAACTTTGCCATCTGATACTGCTGACACCACCGAAACGAAGCCGACCGAACCAGAAAGCACTGAAGGAGGTGCAGCATAATGAGCATGTCAGCATTAGCAGGGCTTTTCGCAAATCGTGTAGCAGCCGGAACGCTGGACATCAGTAAGCCACAGGACGTTCCAACCAGCATCAAGGCAGACGTCGAGACTGCAGTTCGAGAACTAGCAGCAAAGTCAAACGAAACATCATCCGAGACGGCCAATTAGGTCGTCTTTTAGTTTGCAGTGAAAAGAGGTGAGGAAACATTGTTAGCAAAATTCAAGCAGAGTGCGCGGGTGGCATTGGCGGGGGTTAAAGACAATCCCTACCACGTCATCATCGCCTTAGCCTTGATTGGTGTCGGCATTAACATGATCTGCGCACCGCAGCCATTCATTTGGCCACCGTACGTGCGGGATATTGCCAACGACCACGGCTTTGATGTCGCGTTCATTCTGGTTGGCGTGATGATGTTGATGTGGACGATTGGGCCGACACATCACGTTGAGTGGGACGCAGTAAACCTTGAGTTTGCTGCTTTTTTTGTCGGCACATTGACGGTGTATCAACTGCTTCACGTAACGCACACGGGCGGATTTATGCCGTGGGTACAGGACGCTGCGCTTCTGGCGCTGATTGTAGTCCTCGCGGTGAGGAGTGATACGGATGAACTGGACTAGTTGGCACCAGCTTCTTGGTGACCTCACCAACCTGGTCAAAGCTGTGGCGCCAATTGCTGTGGCCTATCTGACGTATCACTACCGTAAGCAGCCAAGCGCTAAACAGCGCAAAGAAAGGAAGAACAAGCTAAATGCAAAATGAATTAATGCAGCTGATTATCATCGCGGTTGTCATTGCCCCAATCACCACAGCGGTGGTTCAGGGTATCAAACAGGCCGCCGGTATCAGTGACAAGATTTGTATCCTGGTGGCCATCTTAGTCGGAATTATTCTGGCGGGGCTGTGGGCGCTCACGTTTGGTCATGTCGACCAGATTGGACCTTACCTGATGGCCGGACTGCTGTCTGGTCTGTCTGCGTCCGGCCTGTATGACATCACGAAGAAAGGGGATGCTGAATAATGGCTTCAGCAGCACAGGTTTTAGCAATTGCCCGGCAGTATCTGGGCACGGTTGGTAATGGTTCAGGGAACCACGCACACATTCTTTCCGTGTACAACAACCACAAGCCGCTCGCCCAGAATTACAAGGTGCGTGCCAGTGACAACTGGTGCGACACCTTTGTCAGCTTTGTGATGATTACTGCCGGTGCAGCAGCCCTAACGAAGACTGAGTGCGGCGTTGAACGGCACACGAAACTGTTCAAGGCACTTGGTATTTGGCACGAGGATGGTAACATGACGCCCAAGGCGGGTGACATCATCGTCTACAACTGGGATGACCACACCCAGCCGAACGATGGCTTTGCCGATCACATTGGCTTCGTCGAAAAGGTCAGTGGTCGCACCATCACCACGATTGAAGGCAACAAGGGCAACAAGGTTGCTCGCCGGACGCTCTCGGTTGGTGCTGGTCAGATTCGGGGATATGCGCGGCCTAAGTACAGTGGGACAACAAGTTCTGCTGCGAGCGGTGCATCCAAGTCTGCAGGCATTAAGTGGACAAGCGAGAACGGTACTTTTAAGTCTGATCGAGCAATCAATTTGCGCGAGTCGGCATCTGCTTCAGGCAAATTAATTGCAACGTTACCTGCAGGCTCTTCTGTGAAGTACAACGCCTACGCATTCTACAATGGGTACGTTTGGATTCGCCAGAAGCGCGGTAGCAGCTATGGCTATCTCGCAACCGGTACTGAGAAAAACGGGAAGCGTGTTTCCCCTAAGTGGGGTACCTTCAAGTAACAACGAATAGCCCCGTCAGCCTACACGGTTGACGGGGCTATTTTTTGCACAAAAAAACCTTCCCACGGCAGGCAGGAAGGAGACAATAAATGACTACGACGCCGGTCGACCAAAACCGGCATGGGGCTACCCAATAGTCATACTAACTTTCAAGGGTATTCTAACACGTAAGTAAGAACTTGTGCAAACATTCGATGAATATCTGTTAGAATGTAAAAGCCGGTAGCTTTCGGTGGTGTTAGACCAGACACCATACTGTACCGACGAAGGGGGTTACCCCAGTATGATCGTATTAACTTTCAGTTTTTCGCTAACAATAAGTGGCGGAGACATCGCGACCGTTGCGGGAGTGGTGTCAGCTGTATGCGCAGTTTTGGCATTACACCAGTCACGTAAGTAAGCGAGAAACATGAGGCAACTCGGCCCAGCAAGCGGGGCAACGGGAGGCTTCATACATAGTGTAACACGAATTTACTAACGAACGGCTTATCCAATTTAGAATGGAATGCCTAGTATTATACCGACCAAAACCGACCGCTTTTAAATAGGAAGTCTGTCATGGCGGGGGTTATATAAATCCGTAAACCCCGATCACCGGTAGAAGTGAGGAGGAACGTTGATTTATCAACGTTCCTCTTTTTGTATCACGGGAAAATTTGGTTATCATCCTAATGCCATGCGCTTTGTGCGATTCGTACTGCCTAGTGTATAATTACGGTAATGTTTAGGAGGTGCGTGATGCGTAAAATCAAAGTGATGACCGTTTTTGGTACGCGTCCTGAAGCGATTAAGATGGCGCCGGTGGTTCAGGCCTTGAAGAAGCGATGTTCCGAGTTCGAGGCGGTGACCGTCGTGACGGCGCAACACCGGCAAATGCTGGATCAGGTGCTCGAAATTTTCCACATTACGCCTGACTACGATTTGAACATCATGAAGCAGCGGCAAACGCTGGATCAGATTACCAGTAACGTGTTAACTGGGCTGAGCGACATTATGGACACGGAAAAGCCGGACATCGTATTGGTGCACGGGGATACCACGACCACGTTCGCTGCCAGCATTAGTGCCTTCTACCACCAGGCCAAAATTGGCCACGTGGAGGCCGGGCTGCGGACGTGGAATAAGTACAGTCCTTATCCAGAGGAAATGAACCGGCAGCTGACTGACGTGCTAGCAGACCTGTACTTTGCGCCAACCACGCAAAGTGAAGCGAACCTGCTGCAGGAAAACCATGCGGCTAAAAATATATTCATCACCGGGAACACCGCGATTGATGCCTTGAAGCAGACCGTCACCAAAGAATACCACCACGATGTGCTCGATTTGATTGACCCACACCAGCGAATGATTCTGGTGACGATGCACCGGCGGGAGAACCAGGGCGAACCAATGCGGCGCGTGTTCAAGGCGATGCGGGATGTGGTTGATAGCCATAGTGATGTGGAAATCATCTATCCAGTGCACCTGAATCCAGTGGTGCAGGAAGCGGCGCACACTATTCTTGGTGATGACCCGCGGATTCACCTGATTGATCCGCTCGACGTGGTTGATTTTCACAACCTGGCTGCGCGGAGCTACTTCATCATGACGGACTCTGGCGGCGTGCAAGAAGAGGCGCCATCGCTGGGGAAACCCGTGCTGGTGCTCCGCGACACAACGGAGCGGCCAGAAGGGGTCACTGCGGGCACGTTAAGGCTCGTGGGGACGGATCCGGAGGCAGTACGGGCAAATATGCTGCAGCTGCTTGATGACCCCGCAGCGTACGCGCAGATGGCCAATGCGACCAACCCCTATGGCGACGGTTTGGCCGCCGAGCGCATTCTCGACGCCATTAGTTATAAGTTTGGCGCGCGGGAATTGCCACCCACCAAGTTTGAAGTTGTGGATAAATAAAGTAATACAAGCTGGCAGCAACCAGCGGGGATACACCCCAGAGGAGATATAGTGCTAAAAATCTATAATACCCTGACCCGGACGAAAGAAGAGTTTAAGCCGATTGTTCCTGGCGAAATTCACATGTATGTCTGTGGCCCAACCGTTTATAACTACATTCATATTGGTAACGCACGTTCCGCAATTGCCTTCGACACAATCCGGCGGTACTTCGAATACCGCGGTTACAAGGTGACGTATGTTTCGAACTTCACCGACGTTGACGATAAAATTATTAATCGAGCCCACGAGGAAGGCGTTGAACCGTTGGATCTGGCCCAGACGTACATCGATGCGTTCATGGAAGACACCAAGGCAGTGGGCATTGAACCCGCAACGGTTAACCCCCGGGCCAGTGAGATGATTCCGGATATTATTGAATTTATCCAGGATCTCATTGCCAAAGGATATGCTTATGCCAGTGATGGTGACGTGTACTTCCGCGCCCGCAAGGCGAAGAATTACGGCGCCTTGGCAAACAAAAACATTGATGAACTGGAACAAGGTGCAAGTCAACACGTGGCGGATGCTGAAACCGCGCGCAAGGAAGATCCAATTGATTTCGCATTGTGGAAGAAAGTTAAGCCCGGCGAAATCTACTGGGACGCACCATTCGGTCCTGGTCGGCCTGGCTGGCACATCGAATGTTCAGTGATGAGCACCAAGCTGCTGGGGGACACGATTGACATTCATGGTGGTGGTCAGGACCTCGAATTCCCACATCATCAGAACGAAATTGCGCAGAGTGAGGCCAAAACCGGCAAGAAGTTTGTGAACTACTGGATGCATAATGGGTTTGTGACCGTGGGCGATGACCAGCAGAAGATGAGCAAGTCACTCGGGAACTTTGTCACCGTGCACGATATCATCAAGACGGTTGACCCTCAGGTGCTGCGGTTCTTCATGGCCACGACCCAGTACCGCAAGCCAATTGGCTACACGGAAGGTAATCTGGAAGAGGCAAAGGCAAGTGTCAGTCGTCTGAAGATTGCCCGCGAGGCGTTGGTATTCCGGCAAAATGGTGCGGAATCAGGTGTTGATGCGGCGATGACCACGCAACTAGAACAGCTTGAAGACGCGTTCGTGACGGCGATGGATGATGACATTAACGTTCAAAATGGGTTAACCACTTTGTTTGACCTAGTTAAGCTGATGAACGAATATAGTGCACAAGATGTCGTTAAGGCAGATACCGTTGCGGCAATGCTCGCGAAGTTTGATGCATGGGTGCAGATTTTCGGCCTCACGTTCGCGACCGGCTTGCTGGATGCAGACGTTGACGCGCAGATTAAGGCACGCGATGCAGCACGGGCAGCGAAAAACTGGGCGGAAAGTGATCGGATTCGCGACGAACTGACCGCGCAGGGCATTATTCTTGAAGATACCGCGCAGGGAACGAGGTGGCGCCGCGCATGAGTGTGAATCCAGAAATGTTAAACGGCATCGCGCTGGCCTACCTGGGTGACGCGGTGTACGAGGTCTTCATCCGGCAGCGCATGTTGGACCGGGGCCTCACCAAACCGGCGCAGTTGCAGCGGGAAGCGAAGAATTTCGTCTCCGCCAAGGCGCAGGCAGCCCTGATTGACGGCATGGAGCAAGAAAAGTTGCTGTCTGAGGACGAGTGGGCGATGTTCAAGCACGGGCGCAATGCGAAGAGCTACACGCACGCCAAGAACACTGATGTCGTCACATACCGTATCTCCACTGGGTTCGAAGCATTGTTCGGCACCCTGCAGATGCTCGGGCGCACCGACCGGGTTGCCGAACTGGCGCAGTGGTGCATTGATTACGTAGAAAGTGGGCAAACTGGGCATGGCAAATTGGAATAATAAACGCGGCGGCGAACGGCAAGGCAAAAATGCTGGTGGCCGCAATAACGGCGCACGCGACGAAGGTCAGCAGCGCAACCGCAAACCGGGCAATTTTCGCGGCCAGCGTGATGGCCAGGGTAAAGGCAAAGTTGACCGCAAGCAGCGCGAAGTGCCGGCAACTGAAGGCGATGATGACTCCGAATTCATTTTCGGGCGCCATGCCGTCCAGGAAGCTTTGCGTGAAGGCAGTGCGGCGACGATTAACAAATTATTTGTCCAATCCGAGCTGAAGGGGGACCAGATTCACGACATCGTGAAGACGGCCCAGACGAAGAAAATCATCGTCAGCCAGGTACCTAAGTCTAAGCTCGACCTGCTGAGCGACCGCGGGAACCACCAAGGGGTGATGCTCGCGATGACGCCTTACGCTTACGCTAGCATTGATGACCTCTTCGCGAATGCGGCCAAGGCCAACCAGGAGCCATTTTTCCTGCTGCTGGATAACCTGGAAGATCCCCACAACTTGGGGTCAATCTTGCGGACGGCGGATGCGGTCGGTGTGCACGGGATTATTATTCCCAAGCACCGGGCGGTCGGCCTGACGAGTACCGTGGCTAAGATTAGCACGGGGGCGATTGAACACGTGCCTGTTGCGCGGGTGACCAACCTGGCCGCAACCATTCGCCAGCTGAAGGAGCGCGGCATGTGGATTTTCGGCACCGCGATGGAAGGTCAGGACTACCGTAAGTGGAACGCACAGGGTTCCGTGGGTCTGGTCATCGGTAACGAAGGCAAGGGGATTTCCCCTGGTGTGGCCAAGCTCATGGACGCCACGATTTCGATTCCGATGGTTGGGCACGTACAGAGCCTGAACGCCAGCGTGGCAACCGGGATTCTGCTCTACCAAGCATTCACGTCGCGTGAAAGTGCGGAATAACTTAACTGAAGTAAAAGCGTCGCTCAAAATTGAGCGGCGTTTTTTAGTGCCGTTTCGCGGCTAAATCAGGGGCAATCTGGCCTGGAGCAATGCTTTGATTCCGGCCGAAAAATAGCAAAAATGTTGGTCAAATCTACACCTTTCTGATTCATAACATTGCTTATTCTATAATTAGAAAAAATCGCAAAAAAAGTTGATTCTAGGATGCGGGCGGCAAAACGCCGGTGCAAAGGCATTTCAAAAGCACTTGTAAGCCTTTGCAAATATACGTTCGCTACCGCATACCTAGACACCCCCTTAACATTATGTGTAGGCAATGGTTGCTGGTGTGCACCGGCGCGGTTGCCAAATCAAAAAAAGGGGATGATAACGTGGAGCAAGAACAGCTCGAGCTAATCGTGCGCGCCCGTTACGATTCAGATGCATTGGTAATTTTGTTTGAGCAATACCACGGGTTGGTGAATAAGATAATTCGCCGGTTCTACCTGGCGGGGATGTCGCGCGAGGACTGGACGGCGGAGGCCATGCAGGTGATGCATCAGACCTGCTTTAAGTTCGATGGGACGCACGGTTCCCAGTTCGGATCCTACTACCGCATGATTCTAAACAAGCATTACCTCTCCATGATGCGGGATGCGCGGGCCAAGAAGCGCGAAGGGCAAATGCGGACGCTGCCATTTGGGGACGCACAGGACGAGATGAACCTGGGCAAGGGAATCAACGAGATGGGCTACTCGTTTGACGAGTACGTCCATTCACGGATTCTCATTCCGATTTTCCTGAAGCAGTTGTCAGCTAAAGAGCTCGGTGCTGTCCGCGACTGGGTGGCGGGCACCGAGGAACATGGGCGTAGCAATGCCCGGGCCCGGGAGCGGGTGCGGGCCAAGTGGGCGAAGTTCATGGCGGATGAGGGTTAGTTTTTCTGCTTGATTGCGTGTAGTTATGCCACCGGCACTTGTTTGCACCTCGTGAAAATGGTACACTGCTATAGAATTGGGTGGAAATTCCACCTTGCTGAGGACAATTAATTATTGATTGACTCGATTATAGGAGGACCACCATGAGTGTTAAAAAAGTGGCGCTAGCATGTAGCGTGTGCGGTCAGCGGAATTACTTCATTCCCGAAAACAAGAAGCGCACCGAACGCTTGACGTTGAATAAATACTGCAAGTACTGTGGCAAGGTTACGAGCCACCGCGAAACGAAGTAAGGAGGTCGGACATGAAGTTCTTGAAGAGCGTTATTGACGAAATGAAGTTGGTCACCTGGCCAACGGCAAAAGAGACACGGCGGGACACGAGTACGGTTATTCTTACCTCCATCCTGTTCGCCATCTACTTCGCAGTAGTTGACTGGGCCTTGATTGCGATTCTAAACAAGTTTGTCTTCTAAACCCAAAACGCGGGGGCGCATTTGCCCCGCGTTTTTTATTTGCGCCGAATTACGTTGGCGATTGTCTGCCAGTGTGATATGATACTTGCAGACGAACCAATACCCGCGTGTAGAGGTTTTTTATTTTGCCCGAAAATTGAAAGGATGGCCAACATGGAATCATCAGAGAAGCAGTGGTACGTACTGCACACGTACTCCGGTTACGAAAACAAGGTCCGCACGAACTTGGAATCACGTGCAAGCTCAATGGGGATGGACGACTACATTTACCGTGTAATCGTACCTGAAGAAGAACAGCACACGATGAAGAACGGTAAGGAAAAGGTCGAAAAGGAAAAGACCTACCCTGGTTACGTTCTGGTCGAAATGGTGATGACCGACGAATCCTGGTTCGTTGTGCGGAACACCCCTGGCGTGACCGGCTTCGTTGGTAGTCACGGTGCCGGCAGCAAGCCTGCACCACTGATGCCTGAGGAAATCGAGAAGATTCTGCGCGAAATCGGGATGGAAACACGCCACACCGACGTCGACTTCGAAGTTGGCGAAACCGTGAAGATTATCGATGGTGCCTTCTCTAACATGACGGGTAAGGTAACCGAAGTGGATCACGACAAGTACAAGCTGCGTGTGAACATCGACATGTTTGGCCGCGAAACTGCCGCTGAACTCGACTTCAACCAGGCAGATAAAATTTAGTGACAGTAGCCGCTTGCGGCGTACTGTCACTTAACTCGTAGCGAGGAACGAGCGAAGATACTTCCATATCTTTTTCTTTGTGCCTTGCCAATAATTAATTAACCAATGGTGCCACCGGGTACCAACAGCATTACGTCCACTGCGTTAGGTCTAGTCGCAGCGGGGGTAGTGCTGTTTTTTTGTCTGAATTCAACTAATGGAGGAAACAAACATGCTCACGTGGATTTACCTGATTATTGCCGGCCTCTTCGAAGTGGTCTGGTCGTCGTTCATGAAATTAAGCCGTGGCTTCACCGTCTTGCCGTACACTATCGCGACAGTGGTGGGGATGATTATTAGCTTTGTGCTGCTGGCCAAGGCGACCAGTCAGATTGATTTGGCGATTGCGTATCCCGTCTGGACGGGCATTGGCGCGGTCGGGGCCGTTCTGGCCGGGGTGGTGTTGTTTAGAGAACACCTGAGCCTTACAACCATGATGTTTGTGGGCCTGCTCATCATTAGCATTGTTGGCATCAAAGTTACGAGTGGCCGTTAGTTATTGCCCGGGAAATATTTCCGGGGGTGCGCACTTGGAGACGGATACAGTTTGGTGCGTGCCTTGAAAAGTGGCGGTTTCTATGCTAAGTTATACAAGTATGTTTTTGCATACATGTGGGAGACCAAAAATGATGGTCATCTAACCACATCACGGACTAAGGAGGTAATGTCTCGTGGCTAAAAAAGTAGCAAACATTGTTAAGCTTCAGATCCCTGCTGGGAAAGCAACTCCTGCTCCTCCAGTTGGTCCTGCTCTTGGGCAGGCCGGGATTAACATCATGGGCTTCACCAAGGACTTCAACGCACGGACTGCAGATCAGGCCGGCATGATCATCCCTGTTGTAATCACCGTTTTCGAAGACCGTTCTTTCGAATTCGTAACCAAGACTCCTCCAGCAGCTGTTCTTCTTAAGAAGGCCGCTGGCGTAGAACACGGCTCTGGCGAACCTAACACCAAGAAGGTTGCTACGGTAACCAAGGCTCAGGTTCAGCAGATCGCTGAAACGAAGATGCAAGACCTTAACGCTGCCAGCGTCGAAGCTGCAATGCGCATGGTTGAAGGGACTGCTCGGTCCATGGGCTTCGTTGTCGAAGGCTAAACCCAGCTATCCGGATGGACGGTGAAAACCGTCACAATCAGAGTGGAAGGGATAATTTCCCGTTGACCACATTTGCAAGGAGGAAAACCCAGAATGGCTAAAAAAGGTAAAAAGTACATCGAAGCTGCCAAGCTGGTCGACAAGACCGCAACGTACGCTCCAGAGGAAGCTCTGGAACTCGTAAAGAAGGCTAGCTTCGCAAAGTTTGACGAAACGGTTGAAGTAGCATACCGCCTCAACCTGGACCCAAAGAAGGCTGACCAGCAGCTCCGTGGTGCTGTTGTCCTTCCTAACGGTACTGGTAAGACTCAGCGTGTGATTGTCTTCGCTCAGGGCGAACAGGCAAAGCAGGCTGAAGCAGCCGGTGCAGACCTCGTTGGTGCCGATGACCTCGTTCAGAAGATTTCTGACGGCTGGCTCGACTTCGACGTTGCTGTTGCTACCCCACCAATGATGGCTAAGGTTGGTCGTCTTGGTCGCGTGCTCGGTCCTAAGGGTTTGATGCCAAACCCTAAGACTGGTACCGTGACGATGGACGTTACCAAGGCAGTGAACGACATCAAGGCTGGTCAGGTAACCTACCGTGTTGATAAGGCTGGTATCATCCACGCTCCTATCGGTAAGGTAAGTTTCGACACCGCTAAGTTGATGGAAAACTTCACTACCCTTAACGACACTCTGAACAAGGTGCGTCCTGCATCTGTCAAGGGTGGTTACGTTAAGAGCTTGTCTGTAACTTCTACATTCGGCCCTGGTGTCGCTGTTGACGTTAACAAGTTCTAACCAGATTGAAGTCGCCGTGTGCGGCTTCTTTTTTTTTCGTTCATGGCAGGTTTGCCAGTGCGTGAATACTTGCACTTGCCGCAATGCAGAACTAAACTAAACGTGTACACCGGGACACGCACTACGGTTTTTCCGCTTACGCCATTTCGATGCTTTGATTTTAACTAGTTAAAATACGGAGGCATATGTGATGAGTGATAAGAATGAGGCCGAGAAGTTTTTCGACGCAGCTAAGGAAGATAAGAATGGTGAATTCGTTCGGGTAATCTTTTACAGTGATGCAGATTACAGCGAATTCGACCCCACAGCTGATGCGAAATTAGCTAAGCTTGGCAATTGGTGCTGGAACCCTGAACACAACACCTTGCTTCTCGAAGTGGCCGACGCCAAGAACTTCGACGATAATGAATTGCACCAGGGATTGATTGAAAGCGGCATGCCGGTAACTGGATTTGAGATCCGCCACATTGCCACGGCTAAGGCCAGCGAAAAGCTGATTGCTTAGCGATTAATGGGAGCCTGCCTTGCAGATAATGCAAGGTTGGCCCCCATTTTTTATGCAGTTTGCCGCGGCAACCAGTAGAAATCCCGGTACAACAGAATTCGCAAAATGCCTCTGCAATAGATTTGACAGCGCATACATCGACCGGATAAACTAAATATATAGTTAAGTTAGTTGCTATGCATGAGCTTAATTAATCTTATATTACGGAGGTATGAGTTATGGCTACTAATCGTGAATTTGCACGTACCAATATTGGCCCGAACAACCCGCTGTTTTCCAACTTCAAGGTCATGGTGGAATCGGCGTTCTATGGCAACAACGTGGAGCGCGTAACCGACCTGGCAACGGCGTACGCGAACGCGCGGCGGGCACCGGGAGTGGTGACGACGGATATGCCAATTGCCCATACCGATGAATTAGGCTTGCCGGCGGACGCCAAAGTCCTCGTCTCTAACGACGGCCGCGTGGTTGGCCGGACGGCAGCGGCGCGGCGCATCATCGGCCAACCCGGGATTGACGCTAAGTACTACGCGGACATTCTGCGGGAAGCCGTATTTGCTGGTACCCGGCGGCAGTTTTTCACCGGCGATGTGGTTGTGGGTCTGGACAAGGAATTCTCCGTCCGTGCGCACCTGCTGCTGAATAAGGATTACGCGGCGAACTTCTACTCCTACTTACTGAACTTCCAAATCGCAACCACGACGGTGCTGGAGCGGTACGCCCACTCAAATCCGTTGCCTGAAAACGACATCTACATCTACGCTGATCCTGACTGGGCGCACCCGGACTTCCCGAACGGACTGGCACTGTTTGACCCGACGCACAACGTTGCGGCGATCCTGGGCCTGCGGTACTTCGGTGAACTGAAGAAGTCCACATTGACGCTGGCCTGGGCGACGGCGCACCGGAATGGGTTCACCGCATGCCACGGGGGGATGAAACGCTACGATTTGGGCACCCGCAAGTTCACCATGGCGGCGTTCGGCTTGTCTGGGTCCGGCAAATCGACCATCACCCTGGCCAAGCACGACGGTAAGTACAAGGTGGACGTGCTGCACGATGATGCCTTCGTGATTAACCGCCAGACCGGGACGACCACCGCGCTGGAACCCGCGTACTTCGATAAAACCGCGGACTACGCGCCAAGTGACCCGGCACTGCAGTATTTCCTGACCGCGCAGAACGTGGGGGTGACGCTGGATGATGCGGGGCAAAAAGTACTCGTGACCCAAGAAGTGCGCAACAACAACGGCCGGGCAATCAAGTCCCGCTTCCTGACGCCAAACCGGGTGGATCACCTCGCAGAACCACTGAACGCCGTGTTCTGGATTATGAAGGACGACACGCTGCCGGCGGTGCTCAAGATTACTGACCCGACGCTCGCGGCGGTGTTCGGCGCGACGTTGGCGACTAAGCGCTCGACCGCCGAGAACCTCGTGGGGAAGGTGGACATGAACGCGCTGGTGATTGAACCATTTGCCAACCCGTTCCGCTGCTACCCACTGGGTGAAGACTACGCGGACTTCCGCAGCATCTTCGCGGACGGCAAGACGGCGTGCTACATTCTGAACACCGGCTTCTTCAACGGCAAGAAAGTGACACCGGGTGTGACCCTGGGTTCCATTGAAAAAATTGTCGAGAACCAGGCAGCGTTCACTCCGTTCGGCGACATTCAGAACGTGTCCTACCTCGACGTGCCGGGTTACCCCGTGGACTTCACTGACGCCGATTACACGGCCCGTCTGCGTGCGCGGATGCACGACCGGCTAGAGTACGTGAAGACGCAAAAGACCGCAAATGCGGGCTATAACGCGCTTCCTGATGAGGCTGAGGACACATTGGTTCGGCTCCTGGCTGAACTGTAGTCTGTGGCTAATATTTCCCGGGAAATTTGGGCATAATAAAAGTGCTGGCTCCTGAAAATGGGGGTCAGCACTTTTTTGCGTTATGGTAATTCGTTGTACGACAGCACCTTGATGCCTTCGTCGTTGAGTTCAATCTTGGTGATGGAGCCGTTCTTCGGGCTTTCCGTCACGACAAAGCCGTCCTGCTTGCCGAACTTGTCGACGATGCTGCGGATGGTCGTGCCGTGGCTGACCATGAGCACCTTGCCGCCGTTCACGTTATCGCGGCGCAGTTCCGCGAAGCCGTGCATCAGGCGGGTCCAGTATGTGCGGGCGTCTTCGGCATCGTGCCACGGATCGGTTTCGTGCATCAGGTCCTTAGAGGCGTCCACGCCGAGGGCCGCGATAATCGCGGAGAAGGTGCGGTGACCACCGTGGGGCATGCCGACCATGTACCAGGTGCGGGCGGAATCTTCACCTTCAAAATAGCCGTAGCACTCTTCCCGGAAGTTCGGCGTCACCGTCAAGCCAGTCGTCTTTTGGTAGTGGTTGGCGGCGAGGATATACTTGATGGTGTTCTGGGCGCGCATGGTGTCGCTGCAGTACGCGTGGGTGAATTCGGTGCGGGCGAGGTATTGGCCGACGCGCTTTGCATCTTCAATTCCCTTATCGGTGAGTGGTGAGTCGCACCAGCCCTGCATGCGGTTGTAGCGATTGAGCAGGGTCTGGCCGTGGCGAACGAGGTAGACGGTAATTGGTTCCATGATAATTGTGGCTCCTTTGGTTGCGATTGGCGCAGATTTGTTTACTACCCTTATCCTACCATTTTGCTGCGGACGGCGGTGATTTTTGCAAAAATTGACGGGATGTAAGCTGCGGGTGGCACAAGTTTCGGCGAAAAAAGCAAATTTGCAAAAACGCTTTCGTCAAAATATGGTAATCTAGGCAGTGGACATTGGTGGGGATTAATTCTACCATCACATCCGCGTCCAATGCGGCGGGGATGAATACTAGGGGGACTGTTCCATGTATAAATTATTAGTTAGTGACCTGGACGAAACACTCGTGCGGGCCGATGGGAGTATTTCCCCAGAAAATGCCGCCGCAATTAAGGCGGTGCTCGCGCGCGGCATCAAATTTGTGCCGAACACTGGCCGCGGATTTGCCTCCGTGCAGAAGTTGTTGCAGGCGATTGGGACCTACCAGCAGGCCGGTCAATACGTGATTTCCTACAATGGGGGCGCGGTGATCGAGAACAAGGATAACCAGGTGCTGGCCACCGGCGAGATGCCGTACGCCGATGCCAAGCAGATTTTCGACCTGCTCGCTGACCACCCGGAAGTTGACATCCACGTCTACACGCTCAACCACCTGTACATCTACAACAAACGCCAGGACGACTTGGACTATGTTGCCAGCCGCGGCGTGGAGTACATCGACATGCCAGACCGCGATTTCACCCGGTTCGCCAATAAGCACATCATGAAGGTCATCTTCATGAACCCCGACATCACGACTCGGCACGCGGTGGCTGAAGAAGTAAAGGCAGCGCTGGGGGACAAAGTAGACCTAACGTATTCCTCTGCCCGCTACGGTGAGTTCAACCACCACGGCGTGAACAAGGGCAGTGCGACGTTGCAGCTAGCTGAGCGTCTTGGTATTAAGCCAGACGAAATCATGGCGTTTGGCGACAATGCCAATGACATTCCGATGCTGAAGGTGGTCGGCATGCCGGTTTCCGTCAGCAACGGCATTGACGACGTGAAGCAGCTGGCCAAGTACGTCACCCAGGCGAACTACGAGACGGGCGTCGCGGAAGCAATTCACCATTTCATTCTGCAGGACGACAAATAAATTAATGTAGCACCCCAAAACCGGCGTATTCATCGTGAATTGCCGGTTTTTTTGACTAATAATGGCGTACAATAAAAGCAAATTTGAGACCGTTATGAACGGAGGCAATGCTTTTGACTAAACAGAATGTCTACTCGGATCTCGGTAGCACCATGAAGGAGTTCCGGGAAACACGGGGGATTACACTGGAAGCAGCCAGTTTTGGCACCTCGGTGTCCGTGTTGTCGCGCTTTGAACGAGGCGAGTCAAACCTGAGCAACACGGCACTCAATGCGGTGATGACCAACATTGGTGTGGCACCCAGCGATTTGCGGATTGATTCACTGATGTTTCATTCGCCGTTCATCAAGGCACTCGGGCGCATTAAGGCACTCCGCGTGGGCTTGCCCGTTGCCAAAGCGCGGGTGGCGGCTGCGGATTACCGGCGTGATACGGCGGATCATGCGTACTTTATGCGCGACCTGAATGTCGCCGTGTTCGACTGGATGATTGATAGCTTCGCGGCCAACGAGGAATTGCGGATGCCGGCAACACTCCAGCGCCAGATTGCCCACGTGCTGATTGATGGGCACGTGTGGGGGATGTACGACTTTAACCTATACAGTTTTGTAATGGACTTCCTTGATACCGACCTGATTGTGGCGGCGTATAAGTCGATGCGCAACCACGAGCACTTTCAGGCGGGCACGCGTTACGCTGACGACATCGCCTTTGTTCTCTGGCACGTCGGGGTGGCACTAACTATGCGTGGGGCCGATGACATGCTGCCCGTTGTGGAAGGCGACCTGCTGCGTTTCCGCGATGCAATGACTGACCGGCAGGGGCCACTGCTGAGCAACCTTGTGCTCGCAGTAGTGCGGCAAAAATTGGCGCCGGGTGCGGCCAGCGACGCACGCCTGCAGTTGGCACTTAAGGCACCGCAAATCATCGGCATGGACCATCTTGCTGAGTATTGTCAGTTGCTGGTCGCAAAAGCACACGGCGCAAAGACGGGGGTGATTATATGAGCGACACGAACATGGGCAAACTGTACAAAGATGTCCGCAACGCGCGGGGATTGACGCTCAGTGAGGCGAGTCAGGACGTGGGAATTTCCTCGTATTCGCGGTTTGAAAATGGCCTTAGCGATATCAACAACAGTCGTTTGGGCTGGTCCCAGGAAGCACTGGCATTATACGCGAGTGACCTGCGCAACCACGCGGTCTTGGCACCCGTGCACCTGGATACGTTGGCGTACTCATGGGGGACGGATACGACCGGTTTGCACCAAAATTTAGCGGCCATTGCGCAACTGCATGTGGCTCCGGACAACTTGTTCTGGCACCTGGTTGCGGACGCTTTAACCGAGTTGGTGCAGTTGCAGGCAGAGCCCCAAATCAAGCGGCGGCGGCTGAGCAGTGGCGTGCAAGCGCGCATCAGTCACTACCTGTTGCACCATGTGTATGGCCTCAACGACTATGATTTCGCGCTCACAATCATGCCGGCGCTCGACCCGAACCTGGCGCTACTCATTGGTTACCATGCGTATCAGGATATGCGCGATAGTGATGATTACGGGCACACGATTTACTATTACCAAACCATCGCTGTGGTTAGTGAGGCGGCAATTGTTGCGGTCAACGGTGGCCTAGCGCCAGACCAGTTAAGCCGCGTGCACGCGATGTTAGCTGCGTGTGAGCTTGAGGAAAGTTTCGGGGTAGTACGCAGTTTTGACTGCATGTACGCGAAGAGCTTGCTGGCGGTGAACACGGCGAAGACCGATGCCCAGCTGCACGCGGAGCACGTTGCCCTGGTGCAGGTGGCTGCCGATGTGGTGATTGCGCCGCGGTACCAGTATATTCGCGCAAGTGAACTGCAAAGTGGGCGTTTGGTGGCTGCAGAGCTAGTAGACTAATGCAAACGGGCTGGGCAACATGCTAGGATTAAGGTAACAACTCGGCGGGACTGGTTTGTCCCGATGCTCTTGTTGTACACCATGGTCAACGAGTGGCGCGTACTACGGAAATGAGTCTGGTTGCAGATTTAGCGCCCTCAAAATATTAAAAAGCGTTTGGCTGAATGGGGCCAAACGCTTTTTTTGCGAATGTAAATCAAATAAATTTAAACCGATTTTTTTGTTCAAGGAACATAGACAATACATAATCGTAGTTTTTTGGTGCGCGCGCGCAAATAAAACCCCCGCTCACTGTGAACGGGGGTTTTGTAATTTAGTCGTTGAAGTTGTCGTTTTCGACGTCGCGGATGAATTCCTTCAAGTGCTTGAAGTAGACAGGCGCGTTGTCAATCATGTGGTGGTGCCCACCATCTGGGGTTGTGACCAGACGGGCGTGGGGGATGTCCTCGGCCATACGCTGGGCGGAACGAACCGGCATGGTTTCGTGTTCACCGAACGTAAGCAGGGTTGGCACCGTGATGTTGTGAATCTGGTCACGGAGGTCAAAGTCCTTAAGCTTGCCGGTAACAACGAACTCGTTATCGCCCTGGAAAGCACCGTAGACATCGGTGGCGGTCGTGTTAATCAGGTGGCTAATCGCAGGTGGCTGCTTGCGGTCAACGTAGCCGGCGTTCAGCACGTCCACGTACTTCTGGTACTGCGGGTCAGCCCAGTTGCCAGCGGCTTCTTGTTCCTGCATGTACTTAACGGCCTTGGGTGGCAAAGCTTCTTCCCGGCACAGGTTGACGTGTTCAACGTATTCGTCGATGTTGTCAATCATGGAGGAGATGATGGCGCCCTTGAGGTGCTGACCGTACTTCAGTGCGTACAGCTGCACGAGTGCCCCGCCCCAAGACTGGCCGATGAGGTAGAAGTTGTCGAGGCCAAGCTTCTGGCGGACTTCTTCAACTTCATCCAAGAAGTAGTCCGTGGTCAGGTACTTCTTGTTTTCAGGCAAGCTGTAGTCGGGCTGGTCAGAATAGAAGGAGCCGAGCTGGTCGTACATATGTACCTGAACGCCGAGGTCTGCCAGTTCCTGACCGAAGTTTTCCCAGTATTCATGTGTGCCGCCGGGGCCACCATGCAGGCAGAGCAAATGGATATCGCCGGTGCCTTGCGTGTTAGTCCACAGGTGGTACCCATTATCAAGCGTGATGATTGTGGTGCCTTGCTTCATAGGTTTCACCTAGTTTCTTAAGAATGTCTCCATTTTAGCACATTCAGTGTGTAAACGTCTTCGGGGATTGTGCAGTTCGTCATTTGCCAACCCTAACTGTAAACTGGTAGAATTGAAGGTATCATTTTAACAGCACACCGGTTGGACGAAGCGTTCAAGAATTGTACCCTGCTTGGGTTGGCAGGGTGGTTCTTGGCGCTATTTTTTTGCCTCAGTTTCCGCCGGTGAATCAGAAAGGAATTACTACATGAATTTTGCCATCATCCTCGCTATCATCCTCATCAGCACCACTCTCGCTGGACACCTATCCGTGCGGTTGGGGCAGCCAGCCGTCATCGGACAAATGCTCGCGGGCATCATCCTCGGGCCGACCGTCTTGAACCTCGTGCCACTCACGCACACCATCAGCATCTTCGCCGACGTGGGCGTGATTGTCCTGATGTTCCTTGCCGGACTGGAAACCGACACCGCCAGCATTCGCCGGTACCTGCGGCCGAGCATCCTGGTGGCGAGCCTCGGGATCGTCGTGCCCTTAGCGACGACGTACCTCTTGGCGCGTGCGTGGCAGTTGTCCGTGGCCACCAGTTTGTTCACCGGCATCGTGTTTGCGGCGACCTCCGTTTCGATTTCGGTTGCGGTACTGCGCGAACTGGGCGTACTTAGTGGCCGCGCCGGCAGTATCATCCTCGGAGCGGCGGTGCTGGACGACGTGATTGCAGTGTTGATGCTCGGGCTGTTCATGAGCCTGTCAGGGGCCAAGAGCGGCGGGCTCAGCATGGGTGGGCAGTTGTTGCTGCAGGCGGCGTTCATGGTACTTGTGTGGTTTGTCATCAAGCTGGTGGCACCGCTGCTGATGCGGCTGGCGGGTAAGCTCCTGGTGCCATTTGGCCGGGAACTTACCGCGCTGGGTATTTGTTTATTAATGGCCGGCACCGCCGAGATCGTGGGACTGAGCAGCGCACTGGGCGCGTTCTTTGCCGGCATCGCGGTCAGCCAGACCAGTGTGCGACGGGAAATCGGGCAGGCAGTGGACGCCATCGGTACGGGAATTTTCGTACCGGTGTTCTTCGTCAGTATCGGGCTGCACCTGCACCTGGACAGCCACACACACTGGGTGTTCGTGGCGCTACTCACGCTGATTGCCGTGGCGGGCAAATGGCTCGGGGCGGGCCTGGGCGCACGCATGACGGGTAGCAGCTTACCCGAAGCTAGCGTCATCGGCGCGGGGATGATCAGCCGTGGCGAAATGGCGCTGATTGTCGCGTTGACCGGCGAACGGGCCGGCCTCATATCGGGTGCCGAGTATAATGCCGTGATTGCAGCTGTGATTCTGGCGACAATCATTGCCCCCGTCATTTTGCGGACGCAGGTGCGGCGGCAGCAAAATGTGCCGCGCAATTAACCCGACATCTACCGTGCATTTGTTCAATTGTGGGCTGGAAGTGGGGCGTAAATGTGTCCGTTTACACTAAATTGGCGGAAATAACCCACTATTATAGTAGAAAATTGAGTTCTGGGGCTAAAAGTGGTAGAATTTTATAACGAATTTTGTTTACACCAATGAGTGTTGCCCAGACCGGGCCGCGGGAGGTATTTTTTGACAGACGACAGCCATATTTACGAACAGAAACACCTGGATGACATCGTGAAGCAGCTCGCCGAAGCCGACGAACGGCTGAGCCACGATGTTGACCGGAAAAAGTCTGAAGAACGGAACATGAACCAGAACTTCTTCAGCGATATCTCCCTGAACTTCTCTGGCGACGCGGAAGCTAGTGAAACGGCCGCGTCCATCGAGCAGCAGCAGCAGATGCTCGATGAACGCCGGCTCGCGTGGCAGGAAGCAAGCCACCGTTTGGATACAGTGCGCCTTCTGAAGAAGAACCCATACTTTGCGCGGATTGATTTCCAGGAAAAGGGTGAAAAGCCGGAGACCATCTACATCGGCCTCGGTAGCTTCACGAACCGCGACGGTAAATTCCTGATCTATGACTGGCGTGCGCCCATCAGCTCCATCTACTATGATGGTGGTCTCGGCAAGGTGACTTACCAGACGCCGGATGGGGAGCAGCAGGTCGTTGTGAACCTGAAGCGGCAGTTCGTGCTCAAAAATGGCAAGGTGGAGACGATGTTCGACACCTCCGAAACCATCGGCGACCAGATGCTGCTGGAAGTGCTCGGTGAGAAGTCCGACACGCAGATGAAGAGCATCGTGACGACCATCCAGCGTGAGCAGAACCAGATTATCCGGGATACCTCTGCGGACCTCTTGTTCGTGCAGGGCGCCGCGGGGTCTGGGAAAACCTCCGCTGTGCTGCAGCGGGTGGCCTACCTGCTGTACCGGTACCGCGGTAACTTGACCAGCAGCCAGGTCATCATGTTCAGCCCCAACCAGCTATTTTCCGACTATATCGGCAACGTGCTGCCGGAACTCGGCGAACAGAACATGGTCCAGTTCACCTACTACCAGTACGTGACACGGCGGGTGCCAAACATCGAGGTGCAGAATCTGTTCGAACAGTTCGAACAGGTGCAGACCCCAGTGGCCAAGAAGGTCCAGCAGGTCAAGGAGAGCCGTGAGTTCTTCCGCGCCACGCAGGAATACGCGCGGAGCTTGGAACAAAAGGGTGTGCGGTTCCGCGACATCAAGTTCCATGGGCGGGCGTTCTTTAGCAAGCAACGCATCGCCGATATCTTCTACAGCTACAATGAGAACTACCACATGGGGAACCGCATCACGGCGACCAAGGAACGGCTGGCGAACATGCTGAACCGGCGGGTGGAACCAGAGCTCAAGGCCGATTGGGTTCAGGAAGTCATCGAAGACATGTCCGAGGAGAATCTGCGGATGATGCAGGCTGACGCCCCGGGTGAATTCACTAGTGGCGACGACGAAAACCGCTTCTTGGCGCGCAAGATTGTGCAAAAGGAATTCAAGCAAATCGAAACCGCCATTCAGCGTAACCGGTTCTTGAACGTGCGCGGCCAGTACGTTTCTTTCTTGCGGGCAATCCCGGAGCTGCTGGATCTGAGCAAGTTCGGGCTCACCGCGGCTGACTGGCAGGCGGACACGGATCAGTTTGTTGCGGCCTTCCGCAACCGGCAGCTGTCCATGGCTGATGCGACGCCATACCTGTACCTGTACGACCTGCTGACGGGTCGGCACGGCGACCGCAAGATGCGCTTTGTCTTCGTCGACGAAATCCAGGACTACACGCCTTACCAGCTGGCTTACCTGCGGACCACCTTCCCCAAGGCCAAGTTCACGCTGCTGGGGGACCTCAACCAGGCCATCTTCTCCGGCGCCAAGGCACGCAACCTGGTCGCGGACACCAGCAAGATGTTCGACTCCGAGAAGACGCGCGTGGTCCAGCTGACCCAGTCATACCGGTCAACGGCGCAGGTGACCGAATTCACCAAGGCGATTTTGCGAAGCGGACAGAAAATCGTGGCGTTCAACCGCCAAGGCCCGCTGCCAACCATCAGCATGCGCGATTCGGAAGCACAGCTGCGTACGCGGCTGCGTGAACAGCTCGAGGTGAACGACGCTGCGGGCCAAACCACGGCCATTATCGCGAAGACCCTGGGTGAGGCCCAGCAGCTCTGGACGGAGCTGAAGCGCGACGGGGTGGACGTGACCTTGATCAAGTCCGAGAACCAGCGTCTCGTGCCGGGGACCATCATCGTGCCGTCATTCCTCGCCAAGGGGCTGGAATTCGACGCCATCATCGTGTGGCAGGCGAACGCGACGAACTTCCCTGGCGACGGGGAGCGCGAGTTGCTGTACACGATTTGCTCCCGCGCGATGCACCGCCTGACCGTCCTGAGTACGCCAGCGCTGTCACCACTGCTGGCCGGCATGGACGCGAAGTTGTTTACGCTCGACGCCAAGTAAGCGGCGCTGTTGAGGTGAAATAATGCAAACGCAAGAGCAATATCGGGAATATGGGCGTGCAGAGTGGGGCAAGCTCCGCGGGATGGAAGCCAAGTCGGTCAGTGCTGCTGAGCTGGAAGCCTTGCGTTCCCGTGCAGACCGCGTGAGTCTGGATGACGTGCGTGAAATCTATCTGCCATTGACGGAACTGATTCGGGTGCGCCTGCGCTCGTTTCTGAACAAACTGGCCAACGACTCGACTTTCCTGCGCACGAACACGGAGCACACCCCGTTCATCATCGGTATCAGCGGCTCCGTGGCCGTGGGGAAGAGCACTACCGCGCGGCTGTTGCAAAAGCTCCTCAGTCGGCAGATGCCTGGGATGTCGGTGCAGATGCTGACCACGGACGGGTTCTTGTTGCCGAATGCCGAACTGGAGCGGCGCGGACTTACGGATCGCAAAGGTTTCCCGGAAAGCTACGACATGCACGCTTTGACCAAGTTCCTGGTTGACGTGAAGATGAACCGGACGGCCCTAGCACCAGAGTACTCGCACGCGAGCTATGACGTGGTGCCGGGGGCGTTCACGGAGGTTAAGCAGCCGGACATTCTCATCGTTGAGGGGATTAACGTGCTGCAGACAGGTAAGGATAGTCCGATTTATTACAGCGACCTGTACGACCTGACGCTGTACGTGGATGCCGCCGCCAAGGACATCGAGGGCTGGTTCATGGAACGGTTCAACCAGTTTTTGGACTTAGCCGTGGATGACCCGGACGATTTTTACTACCCGTATGCGCATGGTGACCGCGACGAAGCACTTGCCATGGCTAGTGACTTGTGGCGGACCGTGAACCTCGCGAACTTGAACGAGTACATCTTGCCCACGCGCGACCGGGCAAGCGTGATTTTGCACAAGACCAGCAACCACAGCATTGACAAGGTGCTGTTGCGGCGGTTCTAAACTCAACTGATTTAACCAAGAGACGGGGCAAACCCGTCTCTTTTTTCATACCTCAGTCCGGGAAATAACTGACCAAAACATTGTGCGTAGTAAAATTTAAACTATTTTGGGCCGAAATAAGTGTATGCTGATTACGGATATTACGTGAACTGGAGGACGCAATGAAGAAGACGATGTTACTGGTGGAAGACGAAGCCGGATTGGCCGATTCCCTCAAAACCGAATTTGAACTGGAAGACATGCGCGTGCTTGTTGCGGGCGATGGTGAGGCGGCGCTGACCGCATTCCGGACGCATGAGGCGCAGATTGACCTGATTCTATTGGACTGGATGTTGCCCAAGTTGGATGGCTTTAGCGTTTTGCGCCGGATTCGGCGGACGAGTCAGGTGCCAGTGATTATGCTGACGGCGCGAGATTACATCGGAGACAAGGTGGCGGGACTCACCGGGGGCGCCGACGATTACATTACCAAGCCGTTCGAAATGGAAGAACTGATTGCGCGGGTCGACGTCGCGCTGCGGCATGGTCAGCCCAGTGCGGCGACGCAGGCGGTGTACCAGGTTGCCGACCTGACCGTTGATACGGATGCCAAGCGGGTGGAGCGCGCCGGCCAGATTATTGCGCTCACGCAGCGGGAATACGAGCTGCTGGTGGAATTGGTGCGGAATCAGGACGAGGCGTGCTCGCGAACCGACTTACTCGATGCAGTGTGGGGCAGTGACTTTGAGGGCCAGCCCAACATTTTGGACGTGTATGTCCGGAGCCTGCGCGCTAAGCTCGATGGGGCGGACCAGCAGAAGCTAATCCACACCGTGCGCGGCGTCGGGTACATGTTGTCGGCCAATGTGGCGGGTAGGTGATGCGGATGCGGAAACGGAAGAAGAATCAATCTAGTGCGGCCATCACCTGGCGCAGCTTGATGACGTTAATCATCGGCCTGATGGTGGGGATGACCGTCATTATCCTTGTGGCAGTTAGTGAGCAGCTGCTGAGTGAAGCACAAACCAACTCGACGCGGATTATTGAAAGCCTTAAGGAAGTTACGATTGACGACGATGATGACTGGGAGACGTGGCGGCACAACAGCACGCTCGATACCGATTCGAGTTACGTTCACGTGCGCAATGCACGTAAGGACGCCAAGATTAAGTATTATAACTCACCGGATGCGGATGACTTACTCGAAATCACGCCGGTCGCGATGCCGTTTAACGATCATCTGTATTACCGGCCGCACTTTGGCTTCATCTACCGGCGGACAGGGCACGCACGGGGGATTTACTACACGTTGTGGCTCAGTATGAACAGTTCAATCAAGTTGCTCATGCAGGTGCTGAAGGTGACATTAGTGTTGCTCGTGCTGGTGCTCATCATCAGTCCGTTCTTCGTGCGCTGGCTGACGCGGCGGCTGACCGGCTCGCTTGCCACACTCTCAGCAACCACCGAGCAGATTGCCACGGCGGCCAACCCTAGCACGATGCAACTGCCCGTGCCGGCTAAACCCACCGAAGTCGCGGATTTGGCCACGAACTTCAACAACTTGCTCGCGATGCTGAATGCGCGTGAGGAGCAACAGAAGCTCTTCGTGATGAACGCGGCACACGAATTGCGCACGCCGATTGCGACCATCAAGTCCCACGCCCAGCTGATTGAGCGTCGGGCGGCCGAACATCCCGAGATTGTGCCCAAGTCGGTGCATTATATCACCGAAGAATCGCGGCAGATGCAGCAGCTCATTGAAGAATTAATGCAGCTGTCACGGGCGGACCGGATGCGGCTTGATTTGGCGGCCGTGAACTTAAGTCAGTTAGTGCCTGAATTTGTGGGCAAGGTGCAAAATAATTTCGACCGGCCCATCAGGCTGGACGTCGCGGCAGATGTTTGGGCGCTGACCAACGTGACCGCGGTGCAGGAAATCCTGACGAACCTCATCACGAATGCGGTGAAGTATTCGCCCGCGGACACGCCAGTCACCATTAGCCTAGAGCAGAGTGCGCAGACGGTGCAGTTAACCGTGGCTGATCATGGACGCGGCATTCCGGATGCAGAAAAGGAGCAGATTTTTGAGCGCTTTTACCGCAGCGCCGATGTTCGCGGCAGCATTCCGGGCACCGGTCTGGGACTGCCGATTGCGGCCCAACTCGCAGAACTGAGTCAGGGCAAGCTGACCGTGGCGGATAACCCGCCAACTGGGTCAGTCTTCACCTTGGCACTGCAGGCCACGGATGCAGACAGTGCAGAAGCATAAGGCAAAATTTCGCCACAAAATTTTGCCAAGCCAGAATTAACTAATCTAAAAATTCTTCAGAAATAAGTGGCCGGGACATAATTCCCGTTCACAAAAATTAAACGACCGAGCATTCTGAA
>NZ_AYYO01000051.1 GCF_001436225.1 Lacticaseibacillus sharpeae JCM 1186 = DSM 20505
ACCGTGGTATTTTCGTGCATCACACAACCCTCATGCGTTGGGTACAACATTACTCACCGATTATGCGGGCTCTATGGAGTAAGCGCCATCGGCGCACTTCCAAAAGTTGGCGTATGGATGAGACCTATATCAAGATCAAAGATCAATGGAATTACCTCTACCGTGCTATTGATGATCAAGGTCTTACGCTTGATTTTCAACTGCGCAAGAAGCGTGACTTTAACTCGGCCTATCATTTTATCAAACGCCTTTTAAAGACCTATGGTCTTCCACATCGATTAGTGACTGATCAGTACGGAGCGACCCTGAAGGCAATTAAAAAACTTACTAGGGAAGGCTATCTGCACAAAGGTGTGCATCAGTGCTCCAAATATCGCAATAATCTGATTGAGCAAGATCACCGTTTTATTAAGCGGCAACAGGT